>CP020563.1:5618525-6220841 GCA_002082585.1 Kitasatospora albolonga | reverse complement strand
GGGCTTCCTCCCGGCGATCGCGCAGTTCGCCAAGGAGAACGGCATCGTCTTCGTCGCGGACGAGATCCAGTCCGGCTTCTGCCGTACCGGCCAGTGGTTCGCCTGTGAGGACGAGGGCATCGTCCCGGACCTGATCACCACCGCCAAGGGCATCGCGGGCGGTCTGCCGCTCTCCGCCGTGACCGGCCGCGCCGAGATCATGGACGCCGCGCACGCGGGCGGTCTGGGCGGTACGTACGGGGGCAACCCGGTCGCCTGCGCGGGTGCGCTCGGCGCCATCGAGACGATGCGCGAGCTGGACCTGAACGGGAAGGCCAAGCGCATCGAGGAGGTCATGAAGGGCCGCCTCGCCGAGATGCGGGCGAAGCTCCCGAACGGCGACATCATCGGTGACATCCGGGGCCGTGGCGCGATGATCGCGATCGAGCTGGTGAAGTCCGGCACGAAGGACCCGAACCCGGAGGCGGCCGGCGCGCTCGCCAAGGCATGCCACGCCGAGGGCGTCATGGTCCTCACCTGCGGCACCTACGGCAACGTGCTGCGCTTCCTGCCGCCGCTGGTGATCGGTGAGGACCTGCTCAACGAGGGCCTCGACGTCATCGAGCAGGCGTTCGGCACTCTCTGATCCTTCGAACGCGCCCTCCGGTTCCTCGAACCCGGGCGCGTACGGCGGCGGTGCCGCGCCGCTGCCGTACGGCATCCGGGTGAGGGCCTGTGAAGAAGGTGTGCGGGGCCGATGGCGGGTCGCGGTTGCGGCTGTCGGCGGCCCCGCCGCTGCCGTACGGTTTCTGCAGATGAGAGAAACACATCGCCCCCGGGAAACCGCGGGCGGTTCCGGGCCGGGGCGTTCCCCGCACCGTCCCGGGCGTGCCTTCGGGCACGGCACCGGAGCCTCGGGCTCCGGGACTTCTCACCGATCGGACGGCCGCCCGCCCCACACCCCCCGGGGCGCGCGGCGACCCGGTCCCGCCGGCCATCCCGGAACAACCCCCCCTGTTCCCGGGTGGCCGGCCTCTCTCGTTCTCGGCCCCCTGGTGGCGCTGTTCGCACTGATCACCTGGCAGGTGGCGGCCGACGGCCCGCTGGTCCGGCTGGACGAGCGCGTCGGCGAGCACCTCTTCGAGCGCGGTCCGGCTCCCCTGACCCAGTTCCTCTCCGACCTCGGCGGGGTGCCGGTGGCGCTCCCGGTGCTCGTCTGCGCGATGGCGTACGCGCTGTGGCGCGGCGCCCGGCGGCTGCCGGTGTACGCGGCCCTCACCATGGCGGCCGTACCCGCGCTGGTGATCCCGCTGAAGGTGGCCACCGCCCGGCAGGGGCCGCTGACCGAGGCGGTCAACTACTACCCGTCGGGCCATACGGCGACGGCCGCGGTGGCGTACGGGGCTTCGGCGCTGCTCCTCCTCGCCGTCCCCCGCCCGGCATGGCTGCGCGCATGGCTGACGCCCGTCGCCGCTGTGCTGCTGACGGCGGCGACGGGCGTCGGTCTGGTGCTGCACGGCTATCACTGGCCGCTGGACGTCCTGGCGAGCTGGTGCCTGGGGCCGGTACTGCTCGCGCCCCTGTGGTGGGCCTGCCGCCGGAGCTCACCGGTGGCGGCCGGCCGCTGAACCGCTCGCCGGGTGTCCGTCAGACCTTGGTGTGCAGGCAGGACCAGGTCTTGAAGCCGACGATGCCGTCCCAGTCGGACGGGCTCTTGGGGTAGCACCGCTTCTGGGCCTTGATCACCGCGCTCTTGGTCTTCGGCCCGAAGCTGCCGTCCATGTCCACGTTGTAGCCGTAGACCTTCTTCAGCAGGCACTGGGCGTGCTTGACGTGCCGGTTGTTGTCACCGGACTTGACCACCGGGTGGGTACCGGCGTAGACGCAGCCCTTCACCGTCATCACACCGACCTGGCCACCTGCCGCGGCCGGGGCCGCGGTGGCGGCCGGGGCTCCGAACAGGCCGACTCCCATGAGGGCGGCGGTGGACAGTCCTGCGGCCAGCTTCTTGGTCAGCAAAACGTTTTTCCCCTTCGTGCGAATCCCCCGCGGGCAGCCTGTGCCCGACGGCGTACCGGCCGGGTGCGCAGGCCGACGGCCGCTTCCCGACTCGCCGGTAACCCTGGCAGGCGGAGCCCGTCCCGGGCGGGCGGGACGGCGTTCCCGGGAATTCCCGGGACGGCTGGTCCGCTGGTCAGCGGCGTCCCGGCGGCCTCCGGGACGGAGCGGCACAGCCCGGGACGAGAACGGGACGAGAGCGGGCCGGGAAAGGGTCGGGAGAGAGCCGAGAAGGGGCCGGGAACGGGCCGGAAGAGGGCCGGGAAGGCGCCCGGCGTGTGCGGTGGCGGGTCAGTCCGGGTCGGCGAGGAGGGCCGCGAGCCACGCGGTGAGCTCCGGGGTGTCGTGGTCGATCGTCGCGAAGTGGATGCCGAGCGGCTCGTCGGCGGGGACGGCGCCGGGCCCGTACCGCCGGTAGTGGATGTTCCCGCGCGGGCTGTTCGTCGCGGTGAGCTCCGCGACCAGGGCGTCCGTGCCCGGCAGGGGTGCGGGGTCGGCGCGGACGCGTTCGTCGTCGGCGGCCTGGGTGATACGGACCGGGACGGTGATGGGGAGGTCCGGGTTCATCGCCTCCAGCTGCCGGTCGAACGCCGCCTGGTGGGCGTTGGGCGCGGCGGGATACCCGGCCCTGAACTGCTCGTCGCCCCTGATGCCGCCCCAGGAGTCGGGGCGGCTCAGACCGGCGCGGGAGCGCTGCCGCACATGGGGCCAGAGCTCCTCGAACGCCCGGGGCGAGAGGACCTGTTCCGGGTCGATCGCGGGGTCGCCGCCGAGGGCTCCGGCCAGGAGGAGCGGGGTGAAGGCGAAGCCGCTGTTGACCTGGCCGAGGAGGGCTCCGGCCCGGACCAGGCCCAGGAGGTGGTTGGCGGGGGCGATGGCGGCGGCGCCGACCAGTCCGGCCACCCGGCCGGGCGCGTAATGGGCGGCGAACAGGGCCGCCTGACCGCCCTGGGAGTGCCCGACGACGGCGTACCGCTCCCCGATCTCCCCGGAAAACAGCCTGCGGGCGGCCGTCACGATGTCGAGTACGCCCATGGCCTCGGAGCGGCCGCAGAGGTACGGGTGCAGATGCCCGGCGGTGCCCGTGCCCAGGGCCTCGTAGTCCGTCATCGCCACGGCCCACCCCTGGTCCAGGAAGTGGCCGAGGAGCGTGCGCGGGTGGGCGTTCATGGGCGAGGCCCCGGTGTCGCCCCGGTCCCGCGAGGGCGCGCACCGGTTGGCCGCGCCCACCGTGCCGTGGGCCCAGCTGATCAGCGGGTATCCGCCCTCGGGGACGGGGTGGGCGGCGCGGTCCGGCAGGGCGATGATCCCCGAGGTGGCGACCGGGCTTCCGTCCGCGCCCTCCGACCGGTGCAGGACCAGCCAGTTCTCCCCGCCGGGTACGGCGGCGGCGGGGTTGTCCAGGCGGCGTACCCGGATCGGGTCGCCGGGGATGCCGTCGGGCAGCGGCACCGGCGGGGTGTGGAACGCGTCCCCCGCGGAGGCGTCCTCCGCGAAGACCGGCGAAGCTGTACCTGTGCTCACACGCTGTCCTCTCTCGTACGCGGCGGGCGGGAGCGCCCTTCCACGGCGTGATCACCCTGGGTGGGCTGGACAGCATGGATGATGCCCGTCGCCGCGGTCCTCTTCACCGCGGCGACGGGCATCGGTCTGGTGGGGTGCCTCAGCGCCCGAAGTAGGAGTTGAAGTTCCGGCTGAACTCCCAGTTGTTGAACCGGTCCCAGTTGATCGACCAGGTCATCAGCCCGCGCAGATCGGTCCAGGTCCCGTGGGTCTGGTAGGAGCCGCAGTCGGTCTTCTTGATGAGGCAGTTGAGCGCCTTGTTGACCTCGGCCGGTGAGGTGTGGCCGTTGCCCGCGTGGGTGGAGGCCGGGAGACCGATGGCGACCTGGTCGGGGCGCAGGCCCGGGAAGACGCGGCTCGTGTTGCCCGCGACCGGGAACCCGGCGAGCAGCATGTCGGTCATGGCGATGTGGAAGCCCGCGCCGCCCATCGAGTGGTACTGGTTGTCCAGCCCCATGATCGGGCCGGAGTTGTAGTCCTGGACGTGGAGCAGGGTCAGGTCGTCGCGCAGGGCGTGGATGACCGGCAGGTACGCGCCTGCGCGCGGGTCCTGGCCGCCCCAGGGGCCGGAGCCGTAGAACTGGTAGCCGAGCTGGACGAAGAAGGTCTCGGGCGCCATCGTCAGGATGAAGTCGGAGCCGTACTTCGCCTTGAGGGTCTTCACCGCGGAGATCAGGTTGACGATCACCGGCGAGGTCGGGGAGCGGAAGTCGGTGTCCCCGGTCTCCAGCGAGAGGGAGTGGCCCTCGAAGTCGATGTCCAGGCCGTCGAGTCCGTAGGTGTCGATGATCCTGGAGACCGAGGTGACGAAGGCGTCCCGGGCGGCGGTGGAGGCGAGCCGGACCTGGCCGTTCTGGCCGCCGATGGAGATCAGGACCTTCTTGCCCGCGGCCTGCTTGGCCTTGATCGCGGCCTTGAACTCCGCCTCGGACTCGACGTTCGGGCACTCGGTGACCGGGCAGAGCGAGAAGCGGATGTCGCCGGAGGTGACGGTGGTGGGCTCGCCGAAGGCGAGGTTGATGACGTCCCAGGAGTCGGGCACGTCCGCCATGCGGGTGTAGCCGGAACCGTTGGCGAAGCTGGAGTGGAGGTAACCGACGAGCGCCCGGGCCGGGAGCTTGCCGTCGCCGCCCCCGCCGCCCTCGGTGGTGGTCGCGGTGACGGCGGCCGACCGGGCGGACTCACCGGCCGCGTTGGCGGCGGTGACCTGGAAGCTGTACGCGGTCGATGCGGCCAGCCCCGTCACGGTGGCGGCCGGGCCGGTGACCGTGGCCACCTTCGTACCGCCCCGGTAGACGTGGTAGCCGGTCGCGCCGGAGACGGCGTTCCAGGCGAGGGCGACCGAGGAGGAGGTGAGCGCGGTGGTCCGCAGGCCGCTGGGAACGGCCGGGACGACCACGGGGTCGCCGCCGGGGCCGACGAGGGTGAGGTCGTCGACGTAGTGGGCGGGCGTGCCGTACCAGCCGTGGGTGTAGACGCTGACGGAGGTGGTGTTGGGGCCGGTGGTGAAGCTGGTGGTGAGCTGCTTCCAGGCGCCCGGGGACTGGGTCCAGGTGGAGACGTCGGTGGTGCCGGTGCCGGTGGCGCCGAGGTAGACGTGGCTGCCCTGCACCCAGGCGCTCAGCGTGTAGCGGGAGTTGGGCTTGACCGTGACGCTCTGGGAGCACCGGGCGTTGTCGTGGCCCGCCGGGGTCGCCTTCAGGGCCGCCGTGCCGCTGCGTACGGGGGTGGAGACGGCCGCTCCGCTGGCGGCGGTGCAGCTCCAGCCGTCGAGGCCCGCCTCGAAGCCGCCGTTGCGGGCCACGTCCACGTCGGCCGCGCTGGCCGCCGGTGCCGTGGCGACCAGGGCACCGGCGGCGAGCACCGCGGCCGTACAGGTGGCCAGAAGTCCGGAAAATCTGACGGTTGGTCCGGTGCGTCCCACAACAACCTCCGTGCAGGGGGGAATTGGGTGTGGCGTGCGCACAACATGGTCCAGACCAATCAGGTTGTCAAGACCTCTGGCAGTGGGTCACCCCTCTTCGCGGCGGCCCGGACACCGGGACCGGCCTCCCCCTCGGCCGCCCGGACGGCCCGGGCCACCCTCCCCCTCGGCCGCCCCGGACCGGCCGGACCCCCTCCCTCTCGGCCGCCCCGGACGGGCCGGGTCACCCTCCCTCGTGGCCGTCCTGGGCGGCGGCTCCGGCCGCCTCGTGCATCGCGAGCTCCAGCAGCCCCGGGTCGGTGAGGGTCCCCGAGCCGTCCGGCGGGATCAGCCACCGCACTCCCCCGGCCGCCCGGCCCGGATGCGGGACGACGATCCAGGTGCCGGGGCCCGCGCCCCGGATGCCGGTGCCGACCCAGCGGGACGCGGTGCCGGGCGGGACGAAGAAGCCCATACGGGATTCGCCGAAGTCGGCGAGGACCGGTCCGGGCCGGTCGATGAGACGGGTGAGCACGTCGAGCGTCGGATACCCCAGCTCCCCCGGCAGGATCAGCACGTCCCAGCGCTTACCGGCGGGGAGGAGCGCGATTCCCTGCGGATTGCGCTCCCACTCCCACCGGCAGGCGCCGGGGTCCGGTGCCACCGATGTGAGCCATTCGACCGCGGCCCTGGTCTCCGAGCCAGCCATGACCAGCCTCCCGTTGGTGTGAAGAACACCGGCAGGGTCCTACCGGTGCGTACACGGGCGAGAGAGCGTCGGGCCCGAACTATGACGCGGGTTGGGGCCACTTGTTGGCCGTGAGGTGGGTCACACTGTTGGACGGGGTGTCAGCTGTCGAAGCCGAGCCCCAGCTTGTCCATGGTCTTCAGCCACAGATTGCGGTGGCCCCCGTTGGCGTCGGCGCGGGCGAGGGACCGCTTGGTGATCTCGATCCCGGCCCAGGCGAACGGCTCCGGCGGGAACGGCATCGGCTTGGAGCGGACCATCTCCAGCCGGGTCCGCTCGGTCTCCTCACCGTCGAGCAGATCGAGCATCACATCGGCCCCGAAACGCGTCGAGCCGACGCCGAGACCCGTATATCCGGCGGCGTACGCGACCCGCCCCTGATGGGCCGTGCCGAAGAAAGCGGTGAAGCGGGAACAGGTGTCGATCGCGCCGCCCCAGGCATGCGAGAAATTCAGCCCGGAAAGCTGCGGAAAACACTCGAAGAACTGCTCCGCGAGCTTGAGGAACGTCTCCGGCCGCTGGTCCAGATCGGCACTGAGCCGCCCCCCGTACGGATAGATCGCGTCGTATCCGCCCCACAGGATGCGGTTGTCCGCGGAGAGCCGGAAGTAATGGAACTGGTTCGCGCTGTCGCCCAGCCCCTGGCGCCCCTTCCAGCCGATGGATTCGAGCTGCCCGGGGGTGAGCGGTTCGGTCATCAGCGCGTAGTCGTAGACCGGCACGGTGTACGGGCGGACCCGCTTGACGAGCGAGGGGAAGATGTTGGTGCCGAGCGCGACCCGGCGGGCGAAGACGCGCCCGTACGGTGTCCGCACCGCCATCCCCGGGCCGGAGCGGACCAGGTCGAGGCCCCGGGTGTTCTCGTAGATCCGTACGCCCAGCTCCCGGCAGGCCCGCTTCAGGCCCCAGGCGAGCTTGGCCGGGTGGAGCATCGCGACGCCGCGCCGGTCCCAGAGGCCGCCGAGGAAGGTGGGCGAGTCGACCTCGGCGCGCAGGGCGTCGCGGTCCAGGAAGTCCACGCCCGTGATGCCGAGCCGCTGGATCTCCTGGTGCCATTCCCGCAGCTCCTCGAGCTGGTGGGGCTCGGTGGCGACATCGATCTCGCCGGTCCGCTCGAACTCGCAGTCGATGCTGTA
Source organism: Kitasatospora albolonga (assembly GCA_002082585.1). Classification (NCBI taxonomy): domain Bacteria; kingdom Bacillati; phylum Actinomycetota; class Actinomycetes; order Kitasatosporales; family Streptomycetaceae; genus Kitasatospora; species Kitasatospora albolonga. The sequence continues at coordinate 6,213,454 of CP020563.1, read as the reverse complement.
GCGGGCGGCGGCGGCCTCGATGGCGTCGAGGTTCCGCTCCCCCAGCTCCTCCAGCTCCGCGATCTCGTCCGGCCACCGCTCCACGCCGTTGGCCAGGCCGTGGGTGAGGGAGGCGGCGCAGAAGCCGCCGTTGCGGCCCGAGGCGGCCCAGCCCACCTCGTGCCCCTCGATGAGGACGACGTCCCGGTCCGGGTCGCGCTCCTTGGCGATGAGCGCGGTCCACAGTCCGCTGTAGCCGCCGCCGATGACCAGGAGGTCGGTGCGCTCGTCGCCGGTCAGGGCGGGCAGCGCCTCGGGCCTGGCCGGGTCGTCCAGCCAGTAGGAGACCGGCTTGGCACCGGCGATGGATTGTGCAGCAGTACGCATGGCAGCTGGGGCCATGGTTTCCAACTCCTTCGGGAATTTCAGGGTCGAGCGTTGTTCCTGCGCCGGCTCGCTATGACCTGGCCGACGAGAACCACCATTACCGCAATGATGAACATGGCGGTGCCGATGACGTTGATCTGGACGGGCGTGCCGCGCTGCGCAGAACCCCAGACGAACATGGGGAAGGTGACAGTGGAGCCCGCGTTGAAATTCGTAATGATGAAATCGTCGAAGGAGAGCGCGAAGGCAAGCAGCGCGCCCGCCGCGATTCCGGGCGCGGCGATCGGAAGGGTCACCCGTAGGAAGGTCTGTACGGGCCCCGCGTAGAGGTCGCGGGCGGCTTCCTCCAGTTTCGGGTCCATCGACATCACGCGCGCCTTGACGGCGGTCACCACGAAGCTGAGGCAGAACATGATGTGGGCGATGAGCACGGTCCAGAAGCCGAGCTGGGCGCCCATGTTCAGGAAGAGCGTGAGCAGGGAGGCCGCCATGACGACCTCGGGCATCGCCATCGGCAGGAAGATCAGCGAGCTGATCGCGCCGCGCGCCCGGAAGCGGTAGCGGACCAGCGCGAAGGCGACCGCCGTACCGAGCGCGGTGGCCCCCACCGTCGCCCAGAAGGCGATCTGGAGCGAGAGGGAGAGCGAGCCGCAGAGGTCGGCGACCCCGCAGGGGTCCTTCCAGGCGTCCAGCGAGAACCGCTGCCACTGGTAGTTGAAGCGGCCGTTGGGCTTGTTGAACGAGAACACCATCACGACGATGTTCGGCAGGATCATGTACGCGAGGGTCAGCAGACCCGCGATGACGACCAGGTTCCGGCGTATCCAGCGCAGTACGGGCATCAGACCAGGTCCTCCGTCCCGGAGCGGCGGATGTAGAAGGTGACCATCAGCAGGACGATCGCCATGAGGATGAAGGAGAGCGCGGCGGCCGTCGGATAGTCCAGGACCCGCAGGAACTGGCTCTGGATGACGCTGCCGACCATCTTGGTGTCGGTGGAGCCCAGCAGTTCGGCGTTGACGTAGTCGCCGCTGGCCGGGATGAAGGTCAGCAGGGTGCCGGAGACGACGCCGGGCATGGAGAGCGGGAACGTCACCTTCCGGAAGGTGGTGGCGGGGGTGGCGTAGAGGTCGCCCGCCGCCTCGTGCAGTCGGCCGTCGATCCGCTCCAGCGAGGTGTAGAGCGGCAGGATCATGAACGGCAGGAAGTTGTACGTCAGACCGCAGACGACCGCCATGGGCGTGGCGAGGACCCGGTTGGACTCGGTCCAGCCGAGCCAGCTGGTGACGTCCAGGACGTGCAGGGTGGTGAGCACGTCCACGACCGCGCCGCCGTCGGCGAGGATCGTCTTCCACGCCAGCGTACGGATGAGGAAGCTGGTGAAGAACGGGGCGATGACCAGCACCAGCACCAGGTTGCGCCAGCGGCCCGCCTTGAAGGCGATGAGGTAGGCGAGCGGGTAGCCGAGCAGCAGGCACAGGATGGTGGCGGTGCCCGCGTACAGCAGGGACCGGATGAACTGCGGGTAGTACTCGCGCAGCGCGTCCACGTACGTCTGGAAGTGCCAGGTGACCTCGAAGCCCTGCTCCAGGGAGCCGGTCTGTACGGAGGTGGACGCCTGGTAGACGAGCGGCAGGGCGAAGAAGACGAGCAGCCAGAGGATGCCGGGAAGCAGCAGCCAGTACGGGACGAGCCGTTTGCGGGTGGAGGGCTTGCGGAGCGTCAGCTCCCGGGGCCCCTCGGGGGTCGGCGCGGGCGGCGCCTCGGTGGCGCTCATTCCGCGTCCTCCACGCTCGTCGCGCCCGCGTCGATGTCCTGGGCGGCGTCGAGGCCGAAGGTGTGGGCGGGGTTCCAGTGGAGGACGACCTCGGCGCCGGGGACCAGGCGCGTATCCCTCTCGATGTTCTGCTCGTAGACCTGGAGGGCCGTTCCGGCCGGGCTCTCGACCACGTACTGCGTGGAGACGCCGATGAAGCTGGAGTCGGTGATACGGCCGGTGACGCGGTTGCGGCCCGCGGCGATGGTGTCGGCGTCGTCCGCGTGGGCGAGGGATATCTTCTCGGGCCGGATGCCGAGGAGGAGCCGGCCGCCGCTGCTCGTGGGGGCCGAACATCGCTCGCGGGGCAGGGTGAGCTTGCCGCCGCCCGCCGCCACGACCAGATCGCCGCCCGTGGAGACGATCTCGCCCTCGATGAGGTTGGAGGTGCCGAGGAAGTTGGCGACGAAGGTGGTGCGCGGGTTCTCGTAGAGGTCGGCGGGGGCACCGAGCTGTTCGACGCGGCCCCCGTTCATCACCGCGACGGTGTCGGCCATGGTCATGGCCTCCTCCTGGTCGTGGGTGACGTGCACGAAGGTGATGCCGACCTCGGTCTGGATGCGCTTGAGCTCCAGCTGCATCTGGCGGCGGAGCTTGAGGTCGAGGGCGCCGAGCGGTTCGTCGAGCAGCAGGACCTGCGGGTGGTTGATGAGCGCGCGGGCCACGGCGACGCGCTGCTGCTGGCCGCCGGAGAGCTGGTGCGGTTTGCGGCGGGCGAAGTCGCCGAGCTGGACGAGGTCGAGCATCTCGTCGACCTGCTTCTTCACCGACTTGATGCCGCGCCTGCGGAGCCCGAAGGCGATGTTCTCGGTGATGTCCAGGTGCGGGAAGAGCGCGTAGCTCTGGAAGACGGTGTTGACCGGCCGCTTGTACGGGGGCAGGTCGGTGATGTCCTTCTCCCCGAGGAGCACCGTGCCGGTGGTGGCCTCCTCCAGCCCCGCGATCATCCGCAGGGTGGTGGTCTTGCCGCAGCCGGAGGCGCCGAGCAGGGCGAAGAAGGAGCCCTGGGGGACGGTCAGGTCGAGCGGGTGCACGGCGGTGAAGGAGCCGTAGGTCTTGCTGATCCCTACGAGGCGGACATCGCCGCCCGCGGTCTGCTGCTGTGTCATGGGTCGCGGTCCCAGTGTGTTCGGGGGGAGTTCGGGGAAGGCAGGGCCGGTGGGGTACCGGCGGTTACCGGGTCAGGCGCCGATGAGCTTGGCGAACTTCTCCTCGTACGCCGTCTCTTCCTCCGTGCTCAGGGAGCGGAAGGCGCGCGACTTCGACGCCATCTCCCGGTCCGGGAGGATCAGGGTGTTGGAGGCCATCGACTCGTCGATCCTGGCGAGTTCCTCGCGTACGCCGTCCACCGGGCAGACGTAGTTGATGTACGCGGCCAGCTGGGCGGCGACCGGCGGCTCGTAGTAGTAGTCGATGAGCTTCTCGGCGTTGGTCTTGTGCCGGGCCTGGGCGGGGACCAGGAGGCTGTCGCTGGAGATGATGTAACCGGCGGCCGGGATGGCGAACTTGATGTCCGGGTTGTCGGCCTGGAGCTGGATGATGTCCCCGGCCCAGCCGACGCAGGCGGCGATGTCGCCCTTGCTGAGGTCGGCGGTGTAGTCGTTGCCGGTGAAGCGGCGGATCTGCTTCTTGTCGACGGCCTTCTGGAGCCGCCCGATCGCCCCGTCGAAGTCGGCGTCGGTGAACTTCCCCGGGTCCTTGCCCTGGTCCAGGAGGGTCATGCCGACGGTGTCGCGCATCTCGGAGAGGAAGGAGACACGGCCCTTGAGCTTCGGGTCGTCGAGGAGCTGGGTGACGGAGTCGACCTTGCGGCCGCCGGTGGCCTTCGCGTTGTACGCGATGACCGTGGGGATGCCGGTCCAGGGGTAGGAGTAGGCGCGGCCGGGGTCCCAGTCGGGGCTGCGGAACTGGGCGGATACGTTGGCGAAGGCGTGCGGGAGGTTGGAGGCATCGAGCTTCTGGGCCCAGCCGAGCCGGATGATCCGGGCGGCCAGCCAGTCGGTGACGCAGATGAGGTCGCGCCCGGTGTCCTGCCCGGCGGCGAGCTGCGGTTTGATCTTCCCGAAGAACTCGACGTTGTCGTTGATGTCCTCGGTGTACTTGACCTTGATCCCGGTCCGCTTGGTGAAGGCCGCGAGGGTGGGGCGGCTCTTCTCGTCGTCGCTGACGTCCATGTACTCGGTCCAGTTGGAGAAGTTCACCACCTTCTCGCGCTCCGAGTGGTCGTCGGCGGCGGCTGCTCCCTTGGCGCGTCCGGCGGGCGGGATGCCGCAGGCGCCGAGGGTGGCTATCCCGCCCAGTGCGAGGGCACCCATACCGGAGGCGCGCAGCAGGGAGCGGCGGGTGAGGGCGCCCCTGCCGTTGGTCAGGGAACGCCTCATGGCCGCCAGCTGGACCGGCGTGAGGCGCTCGGGCTCGTAACTCTCCATACGCTGTTGCCCTTTCGGGTGGGAGGCCGCGGGGGCCCGTCGCGGTGGGCGGGCCCCGATCGTGCGGCAGCTGCTATCGGTCCCCGAAGATCGTGCGGTGCCAGTCCTTGCGGGCGACCGCGGTGTTGTCGTACATGACGTGCTTGACCTGCGTGTACTCCTCGAAGGAGTACGCCGACATGTCCTTGCCGAAGCCGCTGGCCTTGTATCCGCCGTGCGGCATCTCGGAGAGGATCGGGATGTGGTCGTTCACCCACACACAACCCGCCTGGATCTCGCGGGTGGCGCGGTTCGCGCGGTACAGGTCGCGGGTCCAGGCGGAAGCGGCCAGTCCGTAGGGGGTGTCGTTGGCGAGGGCGATGCCCTCGTCGTCGGTGTCGAAGGGGAGGACGACCAGGACCGGGCCGAAGATCTCCGACTGGACGACCTCGCTGTCCTGGGCGGCGTCCGCGATGAGGGTCGGCCGGTAGTACGCGCCGTCCGCCAGCTCCCCGCCGGGGGCCTCGCCGCCGGTGACGACCCGGGCGTAGCCGCGGGCGCGCTCGACGAAGGCGGCGACCCGGTCGCGCTGGGCGTGGCTGATGAGGGGGCCGAGGTCGGTGGCCGCGTCGAAGGGGTCGCCGAGGCGGACGGTCTCCATGAGGGCGGCGACATCGCGGACGAAGGCGTCGTAGAGCGGGCGCTGGACGTAGGCGCGGGTGGCGGCGGTGCAGTCCTGGCCGGTGTTGATGAGCGATCCGGCGACCGCGCCGTGGACGGCGGCCTCCAGGTCGGCGTCGTCGAAGACCACGAAGGGGGCCTTGCCGCCGAGCTCCAGGTGGAGGCGTTTGACGGTGGCGGTGGCGATCTCGGCGACCCGCTTGCCGACGGCGGTGGAGCCGGTGAAGGAGGTCATGACGACGTCCGGGTGGCCGACGAGGTGTTCGCCCGCGTCCTTGCCCGCTCCGGTGACGATGTTGATGACCCCGTCGGGGATGCCCGCCTCGGTGGCGGCCTGGGCGAACATCAGCGAGGTCAGCGGGGTGAGCTCGGCGGGCTTGAGGACGATGGTGTTGCCCGCGGCGACGGCCGGGAGGACCTTCCAGGCGGCCATCTGGAGCGGGTAGTTCCAGGGGGCGATGGAGCCGACGACACCGATCGCCTCACGCCGTACGTAGGAGGTGTGGTCGCCGTCGTACTCGGCGGCGGCCTTGCCCTCCAGGTGGCGGGCGGCGCCCGCGAAGAAGGCGGCGTTGTCGACGGTGCCGGGGACGTCGAACTCCGTGGAGAGCTTGAGCGGCTTGCCGCACTGGAGGGACTCGGCATACGCGAAGTCGTCGGCCTGCTCGGCGAGGACGGCGGCGAACCGGTGCATCGCGTCGGAGCGCTCGCCGGGGGTGGCGCCCGACCAGCCGGGGAAGGCGGCCCTGGCCGCGGCGACGGCCGCGTCGACGTCCTCGGTGCCCGCCAGCTCGTACCGCAGGACGGTCTCGCCGGTCGCGGGGTTCACGATGTCGTGGTGGCGGCCGGACGTGCCGGGGAGCAGCTTGCCGCCGATGTACTGCGCACCTTCCCCGAAGCGGTCCTGAACCTGGAAGCCGTTGCTCATGACGCTCTCCTCCGCCGCTGTACCCGCTGCGCGGGGTCGGCGTAGCCTCTTCGTGAATTGAGTGCCGATCCTGACAGAGGGGTCCAGGCCCAACAAGTGATTCCGTTGTTGCCTTTTGGTTACGCGACGGAATCTGTCGACCATGTGTCGTGTCGGTGCGGAAATCCCCGTACGGAGTGTCAGTGGCGGATGCCACACTCACATGTCATGGGACCGATCGATGAGCTTCTGGCGGACGTGGCGCGCGGCAAGCGGGTGAAGTACCTGCCGTTCTGGGGGCACCGTCCGCGCCCGGACGGGCGGCTGGGGGCCAGTTGCCTCAGCCAGTGGTGGCCGTCGCCGTTCACGGTGGACGGCGTGACGTACGCGAGCGCGGAGCACTGGATGATGGCCGCGAAGGCCCGCCTCTTCGGTGATACGGAGGCGGAGAAGGCCGCCGTTACGGCGTCGAGCCCGGGGGCGGCGAAGAAGGCGGGGCGGCTGGTGCGCGGCTTCGACGAGGACGTGTGGATACGGGAGCGGTTCGCCCTCGTCGTGGAAGGCAGCGCGCACAAGTTCGGGCAGGACCCGGAGCTGGCCGGCTATCTGCTGGGCACGGGCGACAGGGTGCTGGTGGAGGCGTCCCCGGTGGACCGGATCTGGGGCATCGGCCTCGCGCCGGACGACGAGCGGGTGGAGCGGCCCGAGGAGTGGCGGGGGCTGAATCTGCTGGGCTTCGCGCTGATGGAGGCGCGGGAGCGGCTGCGGGTGGGGGCGGGGGCTTAGGCCCTGGGGGCTGAGGTCCCGGGGAGGGCGCGGGCCCTTGCCGGTCCCCGTACGACGGCGCCGCCCGGTCCGGTGGGGAGTGGTTCCCCACCGGACCGGGCGGCGGATGCGCCGCGTACGGCCGCCGGGCGGCCGCCGACGGTGGCTAGCCGCGGCCCTCGATGACCAGCGACGTGGCGAACGGGTCGTCGGAGTCGTCCCACGAGCTCCGCTCGTCGGCGTTCACACCAGCCCAGATGAGGAAGCCGAGGATCACGGCCCCCAGCACCATGCCGACCGCGCCCAGGATGATCCCGGCAATGGCCATGCCCCGGTTGGTGGCCTCGCCGCGCTTGGCCCGGCCGAGGCCGATCAGGCCGAAGATCAGCGCGAGGATGCCCAGGATGATGTTGACCCCGTACAGGCAGAAGCCGACCACCGAGATGATGCCGAGCACCATCGCGGCGATACCGAGGCCGTTCGCGGGGGCGGGCCCCCAGGGCTGCTGGCCGTAGGCGTCGTACTGCGGGTAGCCGCCGTACGGCTGGACCGGGGGCGCCGGGTAGCCGTAGTGCCCGGCACCCGGCGGCGGGGCCTGGTATCCGGGGCCGCCCGGACCCGTCGGCGGCGGCGGTACGGCCGAGGGCGCGGGTCCGAAGCCGCCCGGCGTCGGTATCGGCCCGGGGCCGTCCCCCGCGCTCGGCATCGATGTCACGGTCGGCTGGTCGTGGACGGCGGGCGGCGGCGGGCCCGCGTCCTGCTTGCCCAGCTCCACCCTGCTGTCCGGCGGTGCCCACGGATCGCGCGGCGCGGCCCCGCCGGCGGGCTGTTCTGTGTTGTCTGGCATGGGCCTCCCCCATCGTGGTCCCGTCATGCTACGGCCCAGGTCCGCGCCGCCTCACCCCGCATACGATGATCGGTGCGGCAGGCCGGGCCCCGAGGCGGCGGAGGCAGTTCGACGACAGGCCCCGGCACCGCCGACGTACACGCCGAACCGGGAGAGACAGATGACCGATCCGCACCCCTTCATCGCCGGGCTGCCCAAGGCCGAGCTCCATGTCCACCACGTGGGGTCCGCCTCGCCCCGGATCGTCGCGGAGCTGGCCGCCCGGCACCCGGACTCCAAGGTGCCCACCGACCCGGAGGCGCTGGCCGACTACTTCACCTTCACCGACTTCGCGCACTTCATCGAGGTCTACCTCTCGGTGGTGGACCTGGTCCGCACCCCCGAGGACGTCCGGCTGCTCACCTTCGAGGTGGCCCGGGACATGGTGCGGCAGAACATCCGGTACGCGGAGCTGACCGTGACCCCGTTCAGCTCGACCCGGCGCGGCATCCCGGAGGTGGCCTTCATGGAGGCGATCGAGGACGCCCGCAAGTCCGCCGAGTCGGAGCTCGGCATCGTCCTGCGCTGGTGCTTCGACATCCCGGGCGAGGCCGGGCTCCAGGCCGCCGAGGAGACGGCCCGGCTGGCGGTGGAGCGGCGGCCCGAGGGGCTGGTCTCCTTCGGGCTCGGCGGGCCGGAGATCGGGGTGGAGCGCCCGCAGTTCAAGCCCTACTTCGACCGGGCCATCGCCGAGGGCCTCCACTCGGTGCCGCACGCCGGGGAGACCACGGGGCCGCAGACAGTCTGGGACGCGCTCACCGCGCTGCGCGCCGAGCGCATCGGCCACGGCACCAGCTCCGTCCAGGACCCCAAGCTGCTGGAACACCTCGCCGAGCACCGGATCGCCCTGGAGGTCTGCCCGACGTCGAACATCGCCACCCGCGCGGTCACCGACATCGAGCTCCACCCGATCCGGGAGATGGCCGCGGCGGGCGTCCTGGTCACCGTCAACAGCGACGACCCGCCCATGTTCGGCACCGACCTGAACAACGAGTACGCGGTCGCCGCCCGGCTGCTGGAGCTCGACGAGAAGGGCATCGCGGGCCTCGCGAAGAACGCGGTGGAGGCGTCGTTCCTCGACCCGGCCGGCAAGCGCAGGCTGGCCGAGGAGATCGACACGTACACGGCGGACTGGCTCCGGGGTCCCGCCCGCTGACCCCGGTCGTCACAATGGCCCCATGGCCGACACCACTCCCCGCCTCACCGCCGTGGCGCACCGCGGCGATCCGTACCGGGCCCGCGAGAACACGCTGCCCTCGATCCGCTCCGCCCTCGACCGGGGGGCGGACGCGGTCGAGATCGATGTACGCGTGACCCGGGACGGGGTGCCCGTCCTGCTCCACGACGCGACGCTGGAACGGCTGTGGGGCCATGACCTGCGCCTGGACCGGATGGACTTCGCCGAGGTGCGGGAGCTGACCGGCGGCGGGGTGCCGACCCTGCGCGAGGCGCTGGAGGCCGCCGGGGAGCACCGGGTGATGGTGGATCTGCCGGGCTCCACGGACGCCTCGGTGCGGAAGGTCGTGGGGACGGTCCTGGAGTGCGGTGCGGGCGACCGGGCGTACTACTGCGCGGGCGCGGACGCGATGCTCCGGGTGCGCTCCGCCGACCCGGCCGCCGAGATCGCGCTCACCTGGAACACGCTCGCCCCGCCGCGCCCGGTCCTGCTGGACGCGGTGAAGCCGCGCTGGCTGAACTACCGCTTCGGCCTGGTCAGCCGTGAACTGACCGACCGGGCGCACCGGGACGGGCTGCTCGTCTCCGCCTGGACGGCCGACACGAAGCGCACGATGCGCCGCCTGATCGAGCGGGGCGTCGACTCGATCACCACCAACCGGATCGACGCCCTGCACAAGCTGCGCACCGGCTCCTCCGCCCGGGGCGGCTCCTGACCCGCCCGGCAGGACGGCCGGTGCCGTCCGTGCGTCAGGCGGCCGCCGGTACAGGGGGCGCGGAGGCCGCCGCCTGCTCCAGCACTTCCAGTCGCTTGATCATCCGTCGCACGATCAGCAGCGGGATGACGCCGAAGACCCCGAAGGCCATGTCGATCACGGACCACCAGAACGGGATGCCCCGGATCGGCCCGCAGATCAGCGCGAGCGGGATGATCCCGGCGCAGGCGATCATGCCGAACTCGATGACCCAGATGTTGCGGACCGGGTCGCGGTAGGGCCCGTAGAAGGCGACGGCGATGACCAGGTGGGCGAAGGCCAGCCAGTCGGTGCCGTACAGCATGAAGGGCTGGTCCCGGTCGATGGTGTCGAGCCCTTCACGGACCCGGGTGATCCACTCCATCAGGCCCGGGAGGTGTTCGGGGACCGGGGTGGACCTCAGCAGCTCCTCACCCCAGCGGAGTTCGGTGACGAGCGGGAAGGCCGTGATCCCGCTCAGGACCAGACAGACGATGAAGAAGACCAGCCACCTGCGTATCCCCCGTGTGAGGGCGTGTCGCTCACTCATATCCGCAGCGTACGCCCGTATTTACGCCCTCCTCACGGCACCCCTGGTACGGGTTCACAACCCGACGATCGCGTTCCACTTCTTGGTGAAGTCCGTCCGCTCCTCGGCGGTGATGTCCCGGGCGATGGCCAGCCGCTCGCGCATCGCGTCGTCGGGGAAGATCAGCGGGTCCTCGGCGAGCGCGGCGGTCTCCTCGTCCTTCGAGGAGGCGAGGACGTCACGGGCGGCGGGCACCGGGCAGACGTAGTTGACCCAGGTGGCGAGTTCGGCGGCGATCTCGGGGTCGTAGTAGTGGTCGATCAGCCGTTCCGCGTTCCGCTTGTGGCGGGCGAGGTTGGGGATCATCAGGGACTCCGCCCAGAGCTCGGCGCCCTCCTCGGGGACGACGAACTCGATGTCCGGGTTGTCCGCCTGGAGCTGGATGACATCGCCGGAGTACGCCTGGCAGGCCAGCACATCGCCGGTGGAGAGGTCCTTGATGTAGTCGTTGCCGGTGAAGCGGCGGATGTGATGGGAGCCGACCCGCTTCTCCACCTGTTCGCACATGGTGTGGACGTCGTCGGCGCTCCAGCGGGTGATGTCGACGCCGTCGCCCTGCATCAGCAGCGCGAACGCCTCGTCGAGCCCGGAGAGCAGGGTCACCTTGCCCCGCAGGTCGTCCGCCCACAGGTCACCGGTGGAGCGGATCTCGCGGCCGAGCCGCTTCCGGTTGTACGCGATGCCGGTGATCCCGGACTGCCAGGGGACGCTGTGCAGCCGTCCCGCGTCGAAGGCGGGTGAACGCAGCTGGGGGTCCAGGTACTTGGTGACGTTGGGCTGCTTCGCCCGGTCCATCTCCTGCACCCAGCCGAGCCGGACGAAGCGGGCGGCCATCCAGTCGCTGATGACGATCAGGTCCCGCCCGGTCTGCTGACGGTTCATCAGGGCCGGGCTGATCTTCCCGAAGAACTCGTCGTTGTCGTTGATCTCCTCGGTGTACGTGACGGAGATCCCGGTCCGCTCGGTGAAGGCGTCCAGGGTGGGCCGCTTCGAGGTGTTCTCGTCGTCGGTGTCGATGTAGAGCGGCCAGTTGGCGAAGTGGAGGCGGTGGTCGGTGTCGGAGCTGTCGCGTCCGGCCCGGTCCCCCGGCTCGACGTAGGCGGCGGGCACCCCGCAGCCGGCCAGGACGGCCCCGGCGGCCCCCGCCCCGAGGGCGCGCAGCAGGGAACGGCGGTTCATGGGGTGGTTCTTCGGGATCGCTCGCACCCGCGCAGGATGCCGGGTGATCACCTCGGCGGACAATGGACCAAGCGTCCAGCGGAACGGGCGCGCCCCGCACACGTTGTCCAGAAAGGGCACGGCCCCGGGCGGGGAGCCCGGGGCCGTATCCGTACGACGTGCATGTGCGCGCCGGTCAGGTCCTCGTACGGCGTACGCGTCCTTGTACGGCGTACGCGCCGGTCAGTCCTCGATGTCAGTCCTCGATGGACGTCATGACGTGCTTGATCCGGGTGTAGTCCTCGAAGCCGTACGCCGAGAGGTCCTTGCCGTAGCCGGACTTCTTGAACCCGCCGTGCGGCATCTCCGCGACCAGCGGGATGTGGGTGTTGATCCACACACAGCCGAAGTCGAGGCTCTTGGACATGCGCATGGCGCGGGAGTGGTTCTGCGTCCAAACCGAGGAGGCGAGGGCGTAGTCCACGCCGTTGGCGTACTCCACGGCCTGCTGCTCGTCGCTGAAGGACTGGACGGTGATGACGGGTCCGAAGACCTCGTTCTGGATGATCTCGTCGTCCTGCTTGAGGCCGGAGACGACGGTCGGGGCGTAGAAGTAGCCCTTGTCGCCGACCCGGTGGCCGCCCGCCTCGACCTTGGCGTGGGCGGGGAGCCGCTCGATGAAGCCGCTGACCTGCTTCAGCTGGTTGGCGTTGTTGAGCGGGCCGTACGCCACGTCCTCGTCGTCCGGCTGCCCGGTCTTCGTGTCGGCGGCGGCCTTGGCGAGCGCGGCCACGAACTCGTCGTGGATGGACTCGTGGACCAGGACGCGGGTCGCGGCCGTACAGTCCTGGCCCGCGTTGAAGAAGCCCGCCTCGGAGACGCCCTCGACGGTCCGGGCGATGTCGGCGTCCTCGAAGACGACGACGGGCGCCTTGCCGCCGAGCTCCAGGTGGACGCGCTTGACGTCCTTGGCGGCGGACTCGGCGACCTGGATACCGGCCCGTACGGAACCGGTGATGGAGGCCATCGCCGGGGTCGGGTGCTCGACCATCGCGCGGCCGGTGTCCCGGTCGCCGCACAGGACGTTGAAGACGCCCTTGGGCAGGAACTGGCCCATGATCTCGGCCATCAGCACGGTGGAGGCCGGGGTGGTGTCGGACGGCTTGAGCACGACGGTGTTGCCCGCGGCGAGCGCCGGGGCGAACTTCCAGACGGCCATCATCATCGGGTAGTTCCACGGCGCGACCTGCGCGCATACGCCGACGGGCTCGCGGCGCACGATGGAGGTCAGGCCCTCCATGTACTCACCGGCCGAGCGGCCCTCGAGAAGGCGCGCGGCGCCCGCGAAGAAGCGGATCTGGTCCACCACCGGCGGAACCTCTTCGCTGCGGGTGAGCCCCAGCGGCTTGCCGGTGTTCTCCGACTCGGCGGCGACCAGGTCCTCGGCCCGCTCCTCGAAGGCGTCCGCGATCTTCAGCAGGGCCTTCTGGCGCTCGGCGGGCGTGGTGTCGCGCCAGGCCGGGAACGCGGCGGCGGCCGCCTCCATGGCGGCATCGACGTCGGCCTGTCCGGAGAGCGGCGAGGTCGCGTAGACCTCTTCCGTCACCGGGCTGACCACATCGATGGTCCGCCCGTCCGCGGCGTCCCGGAACTCCCCGTTGATGTAGTTGCGCAGACGGCGCACCTCGGTGGTCATGACCACCCCTCCTGTCGGCTGTCCGATGGGTGAGACACCCACCCTAATCGCTCCGGTGACGCTTTCGACATAGGCAACCACCCCCAGCTTCGGATTCAGTCGGTTCCGAGCACCAACTCAACGAATTTCATCGCTCTGGGGTTGCGAGACAGACGAGTGCGGTGCAGAGTGGAGGTGTGGCCAGTCGCAGCGCAGACTCCAGGACCGGGAACGGATCGCCGTCGGCGGTCGATGCCGTCTCCCTCGCAATCATCGAGCAGCTCCAGGAGGACGGACGCCGTCCGTACGCCGCGATCGGCAAGGCCGTCGGCCTCTCCGAAGCGGCTGTGCGCCAGCGCGTCCAGAAGCTGCTCGACCAGGGCGTGATGCAGATCGTCGCCGTCACGGACCCGCTCACCGTGGGATTCCGGCGCCAGGCGATGGTCGGCATCAATGTCGAGGGCGACCTCGACCCGGTGGCCGAAGCCCTGTCGGCAATGGCCGAGTGCGAGTACGTGGTGATGACCGCGGGCTCCTTCGACCTGATGGTGGAGATCGTCTGCGAGGACGACGACCACCTGCTGGAGACGATCAACAAACGCATCCGGGCCATTCCCGGGGTGCGCTCCACCGAGAGCTTTGTTTACCTCAAGCTCAAGAAGCAGACCTATATGTGGGGAACCCGATAGCCGTGAGCAAGGACCTCAGCCGAACCGCGTACGACCACCTGTGGATGCACTTCACCCGCATGTCGGACTACGAGAACGCGCCCGTTCCCACCATCGTGCGTGGCGAGGGAACGTACATCTTCGACGACAAGGGCAAGCGCTACCTGGACGGCCTCTCCGGCCTGTTCGTGGTCAACGCCGGTCACGGTCGTCACGAGCTCGCCGAGACGGCGTACAAGCAGGGCCAGGAGCTCGCCTTCTTCCCGGTGTGGTCCTACGCCCACCCGAAGGCCGTCGAGCTGGCCGAGCGGCTGGCCGACTACGCCCCGGGCGACCTCAACAAGGTCTTCTTCACCACCGGTGGCGGCGAGGCCGTCGAGACCGCCTGGAAGCTGGCCAAGCAGTACTTCAAGCTCAAGGGCCAGCCGACCAAGTACAAGGTCATCTCGCGCGCCGTCGCCTACCACGGCACCCCGCAGGGCGCCCTGTCCATCACGGGTCTGCCCGCCCTCAAGGCCCCCTTCGAGCCGCTGGTCCCCGGCGCGCACAAGGTGCCGAACACCAACATCTACCGCGCCCCGCTCTTCGGCGACGACCCGGAGGCGTTCGGCCGCTGGGCCGCCGACCAGATCGAGCAGGAGATCCTCTTCGAGGGCCCCGAGACCGTCGCGGCCGTCTTCCTGGAGCCCGTGCAGAACGCGGGCGGCTGCTTCCCGCCGCCCCCCGGCTACTTCCAGCGGGTCCGCGAGATCTGCGACCAGTACGACGTGCTGCTCGTCTCCGACGAGGTCATCTGCGCCTTCGGCCGCCTCGGCACGATCTTCGCCTGCGACAAGTTCGGTTACGTACCGGACATGATCACCTGCGCGAAGGGCATGACCTCCGGCTACTCCCCGATCGGTGCCTGCATCGTCTCGGACCGCATCGCCGAGCCCTTCTACCAGGGCGGCAACACCTTCCTGCACGGCTACACCTTCGGCGGCCACCCGGTCTCCGCGGCGGTCGGCCTCGCCAACCTGGACATCTTCGAGCGCGAGAACCTCCCGCAGCACGTCCTGGACAACGAGAACGCCTTCCTCACCACGCTCCAGAAGCTGCACGACCTGCCGATCGTCGGCGACGTCCGCGGCAACGGCTTCTTCTACGGCATCGAGCTGGTGAAGGACAAGGCCACCAAGGAGACGTTCACCGACGAGGAGACCGAGCGCGTCCTGTACGGGTTCCTCTCCAAGGCGCTGTTCGAGAACGGCCTCTACTGCCGCGCCGACGACCGAGGCGACCCGGTCATCCAGCTCGCGCCGCCGCTGATCTCGGACCAGTCCACGTTCGACGAGATCGAGGGCATCCTGCGGACCGTGCTGACGGAGGCGTGGACGAAGCTCTGATCCCCGCCATGAGCGTCTGACCACCGCCACGAGCGCCGGATGATCATCATCCAGCGGTCATTTCATACGGTCCACCCGGCCCGGATGCACCCGTTCGAGTGAGAAGGGGTGCATCCGGGCCGCGTGCTGTGCGTACACCCCGGTCCGACTCCCTACGGTGCCCAGTGACCGATCGGCCGCGTCCTCGTTCCCCCGTACGGGGGAACGGGAAAACTCATCCGAACCGAGGTGTACGCCATGGTGGCCCCGCCGGACAACGACGTGATCTGGGCGCGTTCCCTGCACCACTCCCACAACGGATCGCCCGGCCTCGGCGGTGTCTCCGTGGGCATCCGGGACGCCGAGATCCTGGCCGTCACCGGCCCGCGCGGCAGCGGGAAGACGACCCTGCTGCACTGCCTGTCGGGCCGGCTGGTGCCCGACCAGGGCGAGGTCTGGTTCAACAGCGTCCCCGTGCACACGATGAGCCCCCGGGTGCGCGAACGGCTGCGGCGGGAACGGTTCGGCTGGATCGCCGCCGATCCGGAGCTCGTCCCCGAGCTGACCACCTGGGAGAACGCGGCGCTTCCGCTGCTGCTGCGCGGGGTCGCGCACCGGGCCGCGAAGAAGGCCGCCACCGAGTGGCTGGAGCGCCTCGACATCGCCCCGCTCGCCAGGAAGCGCCCGCACGCCCTGCTCCAGGCCGAGCGCCAGCGGGTCTCCGTGGCCCGGGCGCTCTGCGCGCGGCCGACGGTGATCTTCGCCGACGAGCCCACCGCGACCCTGCACCGCGCCGAGCGCTCCCAGCTCCTGCGCACCCTCACCGCGGCGGCCCGTTCGCACGGCATCACGGTGGTCCTGGCCACCCATGACACCGAGGTCGCCGCCCTCGCCGACCGGGCCGTCTCCCTGCTGGACGGCCGCCGCGTCTCCAACACCGCCCTCACCACCGGCCCCGAAGCGGAGGGCAGCGCGGCGTGCTCGCTCTCCGTCTAGCCCGCGGTACGCACCCCCTCGTCCTGGTCCGGCGGCTCCTGGTGGCCGCCGCCTCCGCCGGAGTCGGCTTCCTCCTCCTGAGCTCCCTGGGGTACGCCGCCGCGCACCCCGCATCCGCCGGTTCGGTGCTGCGGCTGCTGTGGTGCTTCGTCCCGCTGGCCGCCACCGTGCAGTTCGCCGTGGCGGTGGCCCGTACGGACCCGAGCACCCGCCCCCGGCCCGGCCTCTCCTCCGTGGGCCTCGGCCCGGTGCGGCTCTCCGTGCTGGCCGCGGTCTCGACCGCCGTCTCCACCACGCTCGGCTCGATGGTGGCCCTGCTGTTCTTCCTGCATCTGCGGGGCGATCTGACCGGGATGCCCTTCGACGGCGGCGCGGCGGAGTTCCTCGGCGCGGGCACCCCGCTGCCGCTGGCCGCCGCGCTGATGCTGCTCGCCCTCGTACCGGTGGCGTCGGCGACGGCGAGCGCGCTGGCCCTGCGCTCGCGGCCGGACCCGGCGCGGGACACCTTCGGCTCCGAGGAGCTGCCGGAGCCCGCCCCCGTGCCGAGCGGACTCCCCTGGGGCGTGGCGCTGGTGGCCGCGGGGCTGGCGGTGGAGGCGTACGCGTCGGGGGGCGGGTCGGGGAGCGCGTTCCCGCTGCCGGGCCGGTTCGACGCGACCCCGGTGGCGGTGCTGGCGGGCTGGACGCTGACCGCGATCGGCCTGGCCATGGCCGGACCGGGGCTGACCCACCTGTGCGGGCGGGCGCTCCAGGCGGTGCGCCCCGGTGCCGTACGCCTGCTGGCCGGCCGGGTCCTGATGGACGAGGCGCGCCGGATCGGGCGGCCGCTCGGGATCGTCTGCGCGGTGGTCGCCGCCGCGATCGCCGCTTCGGCGCTGTACGGGGGCGACGAGCGCCCCTGGGGCCCGCTCACCGCGCTCGGTGCGGTGCTGGTCCTCGGCTGTACGGTGGCGACCCTGCTGACCTCGGCCCTGGAGGCGAAGCAGGCCCGCGCCCACACCGCTCAGGCGCTGCTGCGGATGGGCGCCCCGGCCTCCGCGCTGCGCGCCGCGACCGCGCTGCGGGCCGCCGCGCTGCTGGCCGTGTTCGCCCCGCTGACCTGGGTGATCGCGGAGCTGGCGGCGCTGCCGCTGGCGAAGTAGGCCGCCGGGGGGGCGGCCCGGTCAGGGGTGGCTGGCCAGACGGGCGGCGAGGGCGTCGAAGAAGGCTTCCCAGCCGTCCTCGGCCGCCGCGTACTGGGCGGGGGTGAGGTGGCCGCCGCGCTGCTGGAAGGCCAGCTCGGTGGTGCCGTCCCCCAGATCGGTGAAGGTCACGGTGACGGTCTCGCCCTCCGTGCTCTCCGTGCCCTCCGGGTCCTTCGGCGCGGAGCCGTCCTTGAGCGTCATGACCAGCCCGTCGGGCTCGCTCACCTCCCGGTACACCCCGTGGAAGGGCATCTCGACGCCCGGCATCACGATGACCAGGCTCCACGCGCCGCCGGGCCGGACGTCCATCGAGACCCGGTCCAGCGGCACGTCGGCCTCACCGCCGTACCAGGCGGCGAAGTCCTCCGGTGACGTCCAGGCGGCGAAGACCCGCCGCTGGGGGGCGTGGAGCACGCGGGTGAGGTCGATGCCCTGGCGGGTGCCACCGTTCATGGTCGCGGCCTCGTCTCGTGGTCGGGGGTCGGGGTCCGGGAGGCGTGTCTTCAGCTTGCCCGGCCCGCCCGGTCCTGTCCTGTCGCGCGGGCCGGGGGCGGACGACGGTCCCGAGCCCTTCCGCCTCCGGGCCGCACCAACGGGCCTTTTTCCAAACACACTTGGGGTTACGACGAATCCCAACGGGGTGAGCGGGCCGCCCGTCCGCCATCCGCTGACCGCGTCGACCCTGTCCGCCCGGCTGACCTTCGACGGACACACACTGCGTCTGACGCGCCGGCTCCGGCCCCTGCCCTGGGGGCGCACCGGACGCATACCGCTGCGCGACGTGATGGCCATCGAGGCGTGGGTGCGCGAGAAGAAGCCTGGTGCGGAGGGGAGGACGCTGACGTACTGCCGGGTCCACCACTACCGGGACGGTGAGGAGCGCTTGAGGAACATCCGGATCAGGCGGCCCCGGAGTGCCACGGCCGATGCCTTCCAGCGGCTCCAGGAGGCGGTGAACGAGGCGGTGGTCGATCACGCGCGCGGCATCATCGATGCCCGGGGACCCGGAGCGGCCACCGGTCCGGCGCACTGGGACGCCGACTTCCGGGACACGATCGCCCACGGACTGCGCACGCCCTGCCCACTGGCCCAGGACGCCCGCCTGAAGAACCGCGTCCTGCTTCCCGACTGGGCCCTGCAGAAATCCGGCCCGTACGTACTCCATCAGCTGCGCCTCCGCGACGGCGCCCTCCTGGAGTGGCACCGCTTCCTGCACGACGGGGCCCAGGAATGGCGCGCTGATCAGGCAGGACAGCCCCTACTCCCCCGCCAGCACCACCGTCTCCGCCTCGTCGAACCGGACGCCCACCACCGCGCCCTCGTCCGGGGTGTCCCGCAGGGCGCACTCGGCCTCCAGGACCGGCGCGTTCTCGGGGGTCAGCCGCACGGTCACGTGGTTCCCGCGGAACGTGCGGACGCCGACCGTGCAGCGCAGCCCGTCCTCCGGGGCGCCGATCAGCACCCCGGCGGGGCGGACCAGGAGGTCCACCTCGCCCTGGGGGGAGCCCTCGGGGACCGGCACCTTGCCCCAGGCGGTGGCGGCGGCCCGGCCGGTCACGGTCGCGGGGGTCACGTTGTCGAAGCCGAGGAAGCGGGCGACGAACGCGGAGGCGGGGTGCTGCCAGACGTCCAGCGGGCTGCCCTCCTGGGCGATCCGCCCGTCCCGCATCACGACGACCCGGTCGGCGAGCGCGAACGCCTCGCCCTGGTCGTGGGTGACGGCGAGCACCGTCGTACCCAACTCCTGGAAGAGGGTGCGCAGTTCGACGACGAGCCGTTCACGGAGGCTGCGGTCGAGCTGGCCCAACGGCTCGTCCAGCATCAGCAGTCTGGGGCGCGGGGCGAGGGCGCGGGCCAGGGCGACGCGTTGCTGCTCGCCGCCGGAGAGGGCGGCGACGGCCCGGCGTTCGGCGCCGGGGAGGCCGACCAGCTCCAGGAGTTCGCGGACCCGGCGCTCGGACTCCGCCCGCCCGGCGCCGTGCATCCGCAGTCCGAACGCCACGTTGGCGCCGACATCGCGGTGCGGGAAGAGCTGATGGTCCTGGAACATCAGGCCGAGGCCGCGCCGGTGGACCGGGACGCCTGCCTGGTCCTGCCCGGCCAGCAGCACCCGGCCGCCGTCCATCGGCTGGAGCCCGGCGACGGCCCGCAGCAGGGTGGACTTGCCGCTGCCGCTGGGGCCGAGCACGCAGACGATGCGGTGGTCGGCCACTTCCAGGTCGACGGCGTCGAGCGCGGCCCGCTTCCCGAACCGTACGGTGGCCGCTTCCAGGCTCAGCATGGTGGTCAGAACTCCCCGGATCGGTCGGTACGGATACGTTCGAGGAGCAGCAGCGAGACCGCGCACACCAGCATCAGGATGGTGCTGAGGGCCATCGCCTGCCCGTAGTTGAGCTCCCCGGAGCGGCCCAGCAGCCGGGCGACCGCGACCGGCAGGGTCGGGTTGTCGGGCCGGGCGATGAAGACGGTGGCGCCGAACTCCCCGAGCGAGACGGCGAACGCGAACCCCGCCGCGACCAGCACCGCCCGCCGCACCAGCGGCAGATCGACCTCCCGCCAGGCCCGCAGCGGGGAGGCCCCCAGCACGGCGGCGGCCTCGCGCAGCCGCTCGTCCACCGCACGGAGGACGGGGAGCATGGTCCGTACGACGAAGGGGACGCCCACCAGCGCCTGGGCCAGCGGGACCAGAATCCAGGAGGTCCGCAGGTCCAGCGGCGGCTTGTCGAGGGTGATGAGGAAGCCGAAGCCGACGGTGACGGCGGAGACCCCGAGCGGCAGCATGAGCAGCGCGTCGAAGCCCCGTACGAGCCGTCCCGCCCGCCGGGTCAGGGCGGCCGCCGCGAGACCGCCGACGACCAGGGCGATGACCGTGGCGATGAACGCGTACCGCAGCGAGTTGCCGACGGCCTCCAGCGGCGGTACGAGGAAGGTCGAGCCGCTGCCCCCGGCGCTCTGGAGGGCCTCGTAGTAGCCGAAGCCGTAACCGCCCGGCCCGTCGAACGACCGCTCCACCAGCACCCCGAGCGGCAGCAGGATCAGCAGCAGCGCGGTGAGCAGCACCCCGCCGAGCAGCGCCCACTGCCCGGGGCCCTGCGGCCTGCGGGAGGTCTGCGCCGGGTCGACGAGCTTCAGCGCCCGCTCCCGGCGGCGTACGGTCACGGCGTGCACGGCGAGGATCGCGCCGACCGCCGCGAACTGGACCAGGGTCAGCACGGCGGCCGTCGGCAGGTCGAGGAGCAGGGCGGTCTGACGGTAGACCTCCACCTCCAGGGTGGAGTGGGCGGGGCCGCCGAGGATCTGCACGACACCGAACGAGGTGAACGTGAAGAGGAAGACCATCAGCGCGGCGGCGGCCACCGCCGGGCCGAGCGCGGGCAGCGTCACCCGGCGCCAGGCGGCGAACCGTCCGGCGCCGAGCACCCGGGCGGCCTCCTCCTGGCGCGGGTCCAGCTGCGACCAGAGACCGCCGACGGTCCGGACGACGACCGCGTAGTTGAAGAAGACGTGGGCGAGCAGGATCGCCCACACGGTGGTGTCGAGCCGTACGCCCCACAGCTCGTCCAGGAGCCCGCCGCGTCCGAGGAGCGCCAGGAACGCGGTGCCGACGACGACGGTGGGCAGCACGAACGGCACGGTGACGACCGCGCGCAGCACCTGCTTCCCGGGGAAGTCGAAACGGGCGAAGACGTACGCGCCGGGGAGGGCGATCAGCAGGGTGAGCGCGGTGGAGGCGAGGGCCTGCCAGGTGGTGAACCAGAGGACGTCGAGGATGTCCGGGCGGGTCAGCACCTCGCCGACCCGCCCGAACTGCCAGGTGCCGTCCGTCTTCAGTCCGCGGCCGACGATCGCGGAGACGGGGTAGGCGAAGAAGACGGCGAAGAAGGCGACGGGCACGGCCATCAGACCGAGCCGTACGGCCGCTCCGCGCCACCCTCCGCCGCCACCGGACCGCGTGCCGCCGGACCGGGGTCCGGCGGCGGGGTCGGCTTCGGCGGCCTTGGTGGGGCCGTTTACTTCACGGCGATCGAGTGCCACGCCTGGACCCACTGCTCACGGTTGGCGGCGATCTTCTCCGGGGCCACGGTGGCCGGCTTGTCGACGGTCTCGCCGAACTCGGTGAAGATCTCCGGCAGCTTCGCGTCCTTCACGACCGGGTTGACGAACATGTTCAGCGGCACGTCCTCCTGGAACGTCCGGCTGATCAGGAAGTCCAGCAGCGCCTTGCCGCCCGCCTCGTTCTTCGCTCCGTTCAGCAGTCCGGCGTACTCGGTCTGCCGGAAGCAGGTCCCGGTGGAGACGCCGGTGGGGGCCTCCTTGGGCTGCGGGTCGGCGTAGAGGACCTCGACGGGCGGGCTGGAGGCGTAGCTGACGACGAGCGGCCGGTCCGCCTTGGCCTTCTTGCCTGCCGCGGAGCCCGAGAACTCCTCGTGGTACGCCTGCTCCCAGCCGTCGACGACCTTGACGCCGTTGGCCTTCAGCTTCTTCCAGTAGTCCTGGTAGCCGTCCTCGCCCTGGGCGGCGATGGTGCCGAGGAGGAAGCCGAGGCCGGGCGAGGAACTCGCCGCGTTCTCGGTCACCAGGAGGTTCTTGTACTCCGGCTTGATCAGGTCCTCGAAGGTCTGCGGCGGGTCGAGCTTCTTGTCGGCGAAGTACTTCTTGTCGTAGTTGACGCAGATGTCGCCGGTGTCGACGGGGGTGACGCGGTGCTTGTCGTCCTGCTCGGTGCCGTCCGCGACCCGGTCCAGGCCCTTGGCCTCGTACGCGGTGAAGAGGTCGTTGTCGAGGGCGCGGGAGAGCAGGGTGTTGTCGACGCCGAAGAAGACGTCTCCGCGGGGGGAGCCCTTGGTCAGGATCTCCTGGTTGAGCGCGGACCCGGCGTCGCCGCTCTTGAGGAGCTCGACGGTGTAGCCGCTCTCCTTGGTGAACTGCTTCAGCACCTTCTCCGAGGCGTTGAAGGAGTCGTGGGTGACCAGGGTGACGGTCTTGGAACCGCTGCCCTTCGACGCGCCGGAACCGGCCGAGGTGCCGTCGGAGCCGCCGCAGCCCGCGAGGACGGTGACGCCGAGCGCCGCGGCGAGCGCGGTCGCGGCGTACTTCTTGGTGGTGTTCATGTGATTCCTCCTGGAGGTGACCAGGAAGAGACGCGGCCCCGCCCGCCCCCGGAGCCGTACCGGAGGCGGGCAGGGCGCAACAGCTTGAGTAAGGTCCGAACTTCCTACCCGGAATGACCCGGGCGAGGTTCAGAGGGTCTGCGGCCAACCTGTCCTTGGTGCCGCACTCTCAGCGCTGTGGCGCTCCCCTGTCGGAATATGAAGTTGATTGCGCGCCCAGGCTACACCGGCGGTTTCCGGCCGGGCCGGGAGGCCGCCCGTGCTTCAGCGCTCCGAGGCCGCCAGCTGCCCGCAGGCCCCGTCGATCTCCTGGCCCCGCGTGTCCCGGACGGTGACGGGCACGCCGTGGGCCGCGATGGCCTCGACGAACGCCTTCTCGTCCTCGGGGCGCGAGGCGGTCCACTTGGAGCCGGGGGTGGGGTTGAGCGGGATCAGGTTGACGTGCACCCGCTTGCCCTTGAGCAGCCGGCCGAGCAGGTCGCCGCGCCATGCCTGATCGTTGATGTCCCGGATCAGGGCGTACTCGATGGAGATCCGGCGGCCGGACTTCTCCGCGTACTCCCAGGCGGCGTCCAGCACCTCGCGGACGTTCCACCGGGTGTTGACGGGGACGAGGGTGTCCCGCAGCTCGTCGTCCGGGGCGTGCAGCGAGACGGCGAGGCGGCACTTGAACCCCTCGTCGGCGAAGCGCAGCATCGCCGGGACGAGCCCCACGGTGGAGACGGTGATCCCGCGCTGGGAGAGGCCGAGGCCGTCCGGCTCGGGGTCGGTGAGCCGGCGGATCGCGCCGACCACACGGTTGTAGTTGGCGAGCGGCTCGCCCATGCCCATGAAGACGATGTTGGAGAGCCGGGCCGGACCCCCGGGCACCTCGCCGTCGCGCAGGGCGCGCATGCCGTCGACGATCTGGTGCACGATCTCGGCGGTCGACAGATTGCGGTCGAGCCCGGCCTGCCCGGTGGCGCAGAAGGGGCAGTTCATCCCGCAGCCGGCCTGGGAGGAGATACACATCGTGACGCGCTCGGGGTAGCGCATCAGGACGGACTCGACGAGCGTGCCGTCGTGCAGCTTCCACAGCGTCTTACGGGTGGTGTCGTCGTCACAGCTGATGTGGCGGACCACCGACATCAGGTCGGGGAACAGCGCCTCGGCGAGCTTCTCCCGGGACCCGGCGGGGATGTTGGTCCACTGCGCGGGGTCGTGCGCGTACCGCGCGAAGTAGTGCTGCGAGAGCTGCTGGGCGCGGAACGGCTTCTCGCCGGTCGCGGCGACCGCTTCCTTGCGCTCGGCGGGCGTGAGGTCGGCGAGGTGCCGCGGGGGCTTCTTGGCTCCGCGGGGCGCGACGAAAGTGAGTTCTCCGGGCTTAGGCATGGTTCATCCAGTGTCGCAGACACGCGGAGGTGCCCCGGCTCGTCGCCCGGCCCAGCGGCGACCCGGGCCCGGCCCTGTTACGGACCGCAGGCATCCGCCCACGCCGATCATGGTTCTGCGCGAGATCGTTTGAAGCGATACTCACCTTGGGCAGTGGCTAGTGCGGAAGCAGCAGACAGAAGGGCATCAACCTGTGGACAAGATATCAACAATTGCATCTCTCATCATCTCTACGGTCTCACTTGCCGCCGTTGCAGCCGCACTGAGATTCCAATCCCGTCAAATGAAAATTGCGCAGGACGAAAGCATGAGGGCCCAGCATCGAGAGCTCATCGCCATGTCAATCAATGACATTTCGCTGTCCCAATGCTGGGGCGGCAGCGCGAGCCAGGAGAGCAGCGAAAGAGAGAGGCAGCTCATGTTCGCCAATCTCATCTTCTCCTGGTACTACTCATCGTTCATCACCGAGGACGCCAATGAAGCGCAGCTGGAGCTGAACCTGAGAACGTTCTTCAGCGGCGATGTGGGGCGGCAGTACTGGGACCAGGGCAGGTCAGGGTGGGCGGGCCTGCTGGAAGCCGCGGAATCGAAGAAAAAGGCCAGGTTCCTCGCCATCGCCGACCGCGCCTACGAGTCCGCCGCGATGAGCTCATGACCGCGCTGCCGCAGTACTTCTCCGGGCTCAGGCATGGCATGGTTCATCCGGTGTCGCAGACAGACGGGTGAGGGCCCGCCGCCCTGTGGACAACGGACCCTCACTCGTAGAACGTTCAGGTGGGACGTGGTGCGCGCCCCGGGAAAGGGCGCTCAGCCCGAGCCGACGAACAGGACCAGCAGCAGCCAGACCACCGGAGCGGTCGGCAGCAGCGAGTCCAGCCGGTCCATGATGCCGCCGTGGCCGGGGAGAAGGGTTCCCATGTCCTTGATCCCGAGGTCCCGCTTGATCATGGACTCGCCGAGGTCGCCGAGGGTGGCGCTGACGGCGACCGCGAGACCGAGCAACAGCCCCTGCCACCAGGCGCCCCCGTCGATCAGGAACTCCATGCACAGCGCCCCGGCGACCATGGCGAAGGCCACGGCACCGAGCAGGCCCTCGCGGGTCTTGCCGGGGCTGATGCGGGGGGCCAGCTTGTGGGTGCCGAAGCGCCAGCCGACCGCGTACGCCCCGGTGTCGCTGACGACGGTGAGGACGAGGAAGGTCAGCACCCGCCACGGCCCGTCGTCCGCCGTCAGCAGCAGGGCGACGAAGGTCGCGAGGAAGGGCACGTAGAACGCGGCGAAGACCCCCGCCGTGACGTCCTTGAGGTAACCCTCCGGCGGCTCGGTCATCCGCCAGACCAGCACCGCGAGCGCGGTCAGGGCCATGGCGACCCAGGCCCCCTCCGCGCCCCGGGCGTAGCCCGCGACGACCATCGCGGCGCCGCCGACGGCGAGCGGGATCAGGGGCGCGTTGATGCCCTTCTGCTCCCGCAGCCGGGAGGTGAGCTCCCAGAGGCCGACCACGACGGCGAGGGCGACCACGCCGACGAAGACGGCCTTCACGATGAACAGCGAGGCGACGATGACGGCGCCGAGCCCCACGCCGACCCCTATGGCGGCGCGCAGATCACGCCCCGCGCGCTTCTTCTGCGGCGGGGACGGCAGCGGGGTGGACATGGGCTCCTGCGGCATCTCGTCACGGAACAGGGGGCCGCTGACGTGCGCGGCGTCCCCGTCCCGGTCTCCACGGCTCTGTGCGTCTCTACCTGCGTCGGGAACGTCCGGCACGTTGGGCATGGGCCGAGTCTGCTGGGCTTCATGCACATCGTAGGCGGGACCCGCCGGAGCGACCCCCATCTCGGGGGCACCCCGGTAACCGGCTCCCTGCGGTGCGCCCCAGGAAGAGTCGTTCATCAGACTTCGAGCAGCTCGGCTTCCTTGTGCTTGAGCAGCTCGTCCACCTGCGCGACGTACTTCGCGGTGGTGTCGTCGAGCTCCTTCTCGGCGCGGCGCACCTCGTCCTCGCCGGACTCCTTGTCCTTGACGAGCTTGTCGAGCGCTTCCTTGGCCTTGCGGCGGATGGAGCGGATCGAGATCTTGGAGTCCTCGGCCTTGCCCTTGGCGACCTTGATGTACTCCTTGCGGCGGTCCTGGGTGAGCTCGGGGAACGTCACCCGGATGATATTGCCGTCGTTGCTCGGGTTGACGCCGAGGTCGGAGTCGCGGATCGCCTGCTCGATGTTGCGCAGCGCGGTCTTGTCGAACGGCGTCACGACGGCCATCCGCGGCTCGGGCACCGAGAACGAGGCCAGCTGGTTGATCGGGGTCAGCGCGCCGTAGTAGTCCGCGACGATCTTGTTGAACATCGCCGGGTGCGCACGGCCGGTACGGATCGCGGCGAAGTCCTCTTTCGCGACGACGACGGCCTTCTCCATCTTCTCCTCGGCCTCGAGGAGGATTTCTTCGATCACCACGTGCTCCTGCGTGTCTTGTGTGGGCGCGGCATCGTCATCACCGTGCCCTGCGGGTCCTGCGTCGCGTCCTCACCTGCACGGTGTCCGACCGGCAGGCCGTTGTCCATCCTGGGGGGCCGTCAGGCCCGGGTGCTCTCGTCGCTCACGAGCGTGCCGATCTTCTCACCCTTGACCGCGCGGGCGATATTGCCCTCGGCGGTCAGCTCGAAGACGAGGATCGGGAGCTTGTTGTCACGGCAGAGCGTGATGGCGGTGGCGTCGGCGACCTTCAGGTCGCGCGTGATCACCTCGCCGTACTCCAGCGCGTCGAACTTCACCGCGTCGGGGTTGGCCTTCGGGTCGGAGTCGTAGACCCCGTCCACACCGTTCTTCCCCATGAGCAGCGCCTCGGCGTCGATCTCCAGGGCGCGCTGGGCGGCGGTGGTGTCGGTGGAGAAGTACGGCATGCCCATACCGGCGCCGAAGATGACGACGCGCCCCTTCTCCAGGTGCCGCACCGCACGGAGCGGGATGTACGGCTCGGCGACCTGGCCCATGGTGATGGCGGTCTGGACGCGCGAGTCGATGCCCTCCTTCTCCAGGAAGTCCTGGAGCGCCAGGCAGTTCATGACGGTGCCGAGCATGCCCATGTAGTCGGACCGGGCCCGGTCCATGCCGCGCTGCTGGAGCTCGGCACCGCGGAAGAAGTTGCCTCCTCCGATGACCACCGCGATCTGGGCGCCGTCGCGGACGACGGCGGCGATCTCGCGGGCGATGGTGTGCACGACGTCGGGGTCGACACCGAGGCCGCCGCCGCCGGCGAATGCCTCACCGGAGAGCTTCAGCATGAAGCGCCCGGAACCCTTGTCGTCGTCGTGCCTGTCGTCGGCCTTGGTGGCGTCCGCGCCCTTGTCCATGGAAATTCTCCTCGTGCACATACGAAGAAGGCCATTGCCGGTGGGTCTGGTGTCCCTACAGCGGCAATGGCCTCCTCGTCAGATCTGCGGTCGTCCGGCGTGGGTGCGGCCGTCGACTGCACCCGACCCTATCGGGTCGGGTGCTGTTCGCCCGGACGGACTCAGATGCCGACCTTGATGCGCGAGAAGCGCTTCAGGGTGACACCGGCCTCGTCCAGGACCTTCTGGACGGACTTCTTGGCGTCCAGCGCGTACGGCTGGCCGAGGAGGGTGGCCTCCTTGAAGAAGCCGTTGACGCGACCCTCGACGATCTTCGGGAGGGCGGCCTCGGGCTTGCCCTCGGCGCGGGTGGTCTCCTCGGCGACGCGGCGCTCGGCCTCGACGACCTCGGCCGGGACGTCCTCGCGGGAGAGGTACTTCGGCGCGAAGGCGGCGATGTGCTGGGCGATGCCCTTGGCCAGATCGGCGTCGGCCTTGTCCAGCTCGACCAGGACACCGATCTGCGGGGGCAGGTCGGGCATGGTGCGGTGCATGTACACGGAGACGAAGTCGCCGGTGAACTGCGCGAAGCGGTCCAGGACGATCTTCTCGCCGAGGTTGGCGTTGGCCTCGTCCACGTACGCCTGGACGGTCTTGCCGGGCTCGATCTCGGAGGCGAGGAGCGCGGCGATGTCGGCCGGGGAGGTGGCGGCGACGTGCGCGGCCAGCGTGTTGGCGACGGCCTGGAACTTGTCGCCCTTGGCGACGAAGTCCGTCTCGCACTTCAGCTCGAGGAGGACGCCGGACGTCTTGTCCTCGGAGATGAGGGAGACGACGGCACCGTTCTCGGCGGAGCGGCCCTCGCGCTTGGCGACGCCCTTCTGGCCCTTGATACGGAGCGCCTCGACGGCCTTGTCGACGTTGCCGTCGGCCTCGTCAAGCGCCTTCTTGCAGTCCATCATGCCGGCGCCGGTCAGCTCACGGAGCTTCTTGACGTCAGCGGCGGTGTAGTTCGCCATGAGTCTGTATGTCTCTCTCGAAGTCTGAAAGATCTACGGGTGAACGGCGGGGGCGGCGCTCGCGGCACCGGCCCCCGCCGTCAGCAGCCGTGACGGCTGTCAGGCGTCCGTGGCCGGAGCCTCGGCCTCGGCGACGGCCTCGGCCGGCTTCTCGGCGTCGGCGACCTTCTCGGTCTCGGCGGAGGACTGGACCTCGGCGGCGGCCGCGGTCTCGTCCTTCTTGTCGCCCTCGAGCAGGTCGCGCTCCCACTCGGCGAGGGGCTCGCCGGCGGCCTTCTCGCCCGGCTTCGAGTCACCGGTGGCGGCACCGGAGCGGGCGATGAGGCCCTCGGCGACGGCGTCGGCGATCACGCGGGTGAGCAGGGTGACGGAGCGGATCGCGTCGTCGTTGCCCGGAATCTTGTAGTCGACCTCGTCGGGGTCGCAGTTGGTGTCGAGGATCGCGACGACCGGGATGTGGAGCTTGCGCGCCTCACCGACGGCGATGTGCTCCTTCTTGGTGTCGACGATCCAGACGGCGCTGGGCACCTTCTGCATCTCGCGGATACCACCGAGGGTCTTCTCCAGCTTGGCCTTCTCGCGCGAGAGGACCAGGAGCTCCTTCTTGGTGAGGCCGGAGGCGGCCACGTCCTCGAAGTCGATGAGCTCGAGCTCCTTCAGACGCTGAAGGCGCTTGTAGACGGTGGAGAAGTTGGTGAGCATGCCACCGAGCCAGCGCTGGTTGACGTACGGCATGCCGACGCGCGTCGCCTGCTCGGCGATGGCCTCCTGGGCCTGCTTCTTCGTACCCACGAACATGATGGAGCCGCCGTGGGCGACGGTCTCCTTGACGAACTCGTAGGCGCGGTCGATGTACGACAGCGACTGGAGCAGGTCGATGATGTAGATGCCGTTGCGCTCGGTGAAGATGAAGCGCTTCATCTTCGGGTTCCAGCGACGGGTCTGGTGACCGAAGTGGACGCCGCTTTCCAGCAGCTCCCGCATCGTGACGACGGCCATGGCCGTACTCCTTGAGGTACTCGGTTATCGCGACCGCAGGTTTGCGTTCGCGCCTGACGCCCCGACGCGCCGTGCCACGAGGGACCGAGGGGCGCGGCCACCATCCCGAAAGAGGGAGGTGGCGGGGCGTGCGAAGTCGACCCGGTGACCCGGATCGCCGTAAGAAGTGTACGGGACCCGCCGGGTGCCGGGTGACGGCGATGTCCATGAGCGGGCGGGCGCGGAGTCCACGGCGAGCGCGCCCGGTGTCCACGGTCGGTGCGGTCGGTGGCCACGGCCGGGTGACGGCGATGTCCACAACCGGCGAGTAGTCCACAGGCGCGGCCCGTGATCCCCGGAATCCGGTCTTCCGGGAGAGCGTTGATCCATGCGATTCCTGCGATTCCCGCGCTCTCCTCGGCCTCTGAGCTCTCTGGGACTCCCGCGCTCTCTGCGGCTCCTGCGGTCTCTGCTGCGCCTGCGACCCCTGCTGTCCTCGCTGCCCCTGCGGTTCTTGCGATTCCTGCGATTCCCGCGTCTGCTGCCCCGCACGTCCGGCCCGCGCCGCGTGCGCGGGCCGCTGTTCCTGCCGGCCGTGGCCGTGCTGGTCGTGGCTCTGCTGACGGCCGTGCTATCGCCGCCACGGGCTGCGGCCGGGGCCGGGGTGCTGCCCGACGCCTTACGGGCCGAGGGGGTGCCGCCGCCGGTGCCCGGGGCGGACGGGGACGTGGGGGCGGACGAGGAACCGCCTCCGTCGGCGGCAGACGGGCCGGACGGGGGTGCGGGCGGAGACGCGGGTGCGGATACGGGCGCAGGCCCAGGCGCGGGCTCGGGGACCTTCGCGGAGCTGGACGGTGGTCCGGTCTGGCCGCTGGCCGGGAGGCCCGCGGTGTTACGTGGGTGGGAGCCGCCCGCCGGTCCGTACGGGCCCGGCCACCGCGGCGTCGACCTGGCGGCCCGGCCGGGGGACGTCGTACGGGCCGCCGCCACCGGCCGGGTCTCGTTCGCGGGGCGGGTGGCCGGGCGCGGAGTGATCTCCGTCGAGCTGGCGGGGAGCGGGGCGCCGCCGCTGCGGACGACGTACGAGCCGGTGCGGGCGCTGGTGCGGAAGGGCGACCTCGTGGTGGCGGGCGGGCCGGTCGGTCTGCTGGAGGCGGGACCGTTCCACTGCGCCGAGGGCTGTCTGCACTGGGGGCTGCGGCGGGCGAAGTCCTACCTGGACCCGCTCTCGCTGCTGCCGCCTCACCTCCTGCGGCGCGGCCCGTCGCGCCTGCTGCCGGTGTTCGGAGTGCCGGAACCGGAGGTGCCGGAACCAGGGACGCCGGAACGGGGAGCACCGGAATCCGGCGGGACAGGAGCACCAGGACCGAGCGGAACGCCGGAACCCGGCGCGGTGCCGGAACCTGACGCGTTGCTGGGACCCAGCGCGGCGCAGGTACCCGGCGCGGTGCTGGGGGCGGAAGGAGCGGCGGTGGCGGGAGCCGCCGCGCTCAGCCCCGTACGCCGCGCAGGATCATGGCGACGGCGGTGTCCGCGATGACGCCGGGCTCCTCGGCCACGCTCAGCTCGATACGGCGCACGGCGGCGTCCACCGAGCCCTGGAGGAGCATGGCGGCGAGCCTGGGCTGCGTGTGGCCGAGGTCCCCGAGCGCTTCGACGATCATGGCGATCAGACCGCCGTGCGCGGCCCGGATCTTCTCCCGGGCACCGGCGTCCAGCTCACTCGCGGAGATCGCGACGACCGCCCGGTGGCGGCGGTCCCCGACGAGGTCGAGCTGGCGGCGCACATACGCCTCGATCTTCGCCTCGGGGGTCTCGGCGCGCTGCATCGCGTTCTCGACCTCGGCCGCCCAGACGGGGAAGTCGACGGCGCAGAGCTCCTCGACGACGGCGGCGCGCGAGCGGAAGTACTCGTACACGGAGGACCGGGCGAGGCCCGTGCGCTCGGCGAGTGCGGGGAAGGTCAGCGCCTCCGTACCGCCCTCGGACAGCAGGGAGCGCGCGGCGTCCAGGAGGGCGCCGCGCTGCATGGTCCGGTGCTCGGCCACGGAGGCCGCTCGAATCCTGGGCACGTATCCACTCTACGGCGACGGCTGGCGGAGGGAAGGGCACAGCCTCGGTACGGGTGGCCGGAGGGGGTGCTTTCAGCGTCCGGCATCGGCCAGTTTGGCCCGCAGCTGGAGCACGGACTTGGTGTGGATCTGGCTGACCCGGCTCTCCGTCACCCCGAGGACGTTGCCGATCTCGGCGAGGGTCAGGCCCTCGTAGTAGTAGAGGGTCACCACTGTCTTCTCACGGTCGGGGAGCGTGTTGATGGCGCGCGCGAGCAGCCTTCTCAGCTCGCGGTCCTCGGCCACCTCCACCGGGTTGTCGGCGGCGGTGTCCTCCAGGGTGTCCATCAGGGTCAGCCGCTCGCCGCCCTCACCGCCGACCTGGAGCATCTCCTCCAGGGCCACGACGTTGGCCAGCGACAACTGGCTGAAAACCGCGTGCAGTTCCTCCAGTCCGATCCCCATCTCCGAGGCGACCTCGGACTCGGACGGGGTACGCCTCAGCCGGGCCTCCAGCGTGGCGTAGGCGCGCTCCACGTTCCGCGCCTTCTGCCGGACGGACCGGGGAATCCAGTCGAGCGCCCGCAGTTCGTCGATCATCGCGCCGCGGATTCTGGTGATCGCGTACGTCTCGAACTTGATGGCGCGCTCGATGTCGAACTTCTCGATGGCGTCGATCAGTCCGAAGACCCCGGAGGAGACGAAGTCGGCCTGTTCGACGTTGGACGGCAGCCCCACACTCACCCGGCCCGCCACGTACTTGACGAGCGGCGAGTAGTGCAGGATCAGCTGCTCGCGCAGCCGCTCGTCGCCGGTGGTCTTGTACGAACGCCACAGTTCGTCGAGCGAGGAGGGGGCGGGAGGGCGCACAGTGCCACGCGCAACCGGTGGTACTGCCGCGCGGTCAGACCCGGAGGTGTGCTGGGGCATGTGGTGCCTTGAGCCGTTCTGCCGTGAAGTGCTGGGGGACTTTTGTCTGGGGCGGAATCCTTGCGAGCGTAGCGTGACTACAGCGTCGCAGTCCGCACAGGAGCGGAGATCCGTGCTGCGTGATTGCGTTCTGCCGTTCACGCTGCCCGCACCCGCCGGGGGCCGGGGCCACCGCCGTGGGCGACAGCCCCCGCGCAGCTCACCGATCGATCGTGCGAGGTCATCGGCCTTACCTTTTCACCCGAATGCTCCAGGTCAAGGACCGCCTCGCCGCGCGTCGCCGTTGCGTGAGGCCGGGCGCGTCAACCTCCAGCCGTCGCCTTCGCGTTCGACGAACCCCAGTGAGTGAAGTTCGTACAGTCGCCCGACTGTTTCGTCGGTGGAGGTCCCCGCCGCCCGGGCGAGGTCACGGGGGTGGGCCAGGCCGTGGTAGGGAAGGGCGTCGAGGACCTTCGCCGCCGCCGCGTCCAGCCGGTCCCGGGGCAGCACGGGGCCGCGCCGCTCCGGTGCGAGGTCCCCGATGTCCCCGATCAGCTCGGCGACTTCGGACGCGTCGGTGACCAGCACCCCTTCGCCGCGCAGCAGTTCGTGGACCCCGGCCGACAGTCCGCTGGTGACGGGCCCGGGCACACCCATCGCGAACCGGCCGAGCCGCTGTGCCTGACGGGCGGTGACGAGGGAGCCGCTGCGGTACTCGGCCTCCACAACGACCGTCCCCCTGGTCAGGGCGGCGATCACGCGGTTGCGCAGGACGAACCTGCTGCGGGTGGGGTGGGCGCCCGGTGGCAACTCCGCGATCACCAGCCCCTGTTGCACCACCCGCCCGAGCAACTCCGCGTGGCCGCGCGGGTAGGGTACGTCGACACCGCAGGCCAGCACCGCCGCCGTCGCGCCGCCCACGGCCAGCACCCCCCGGTGCGCCGCCCCGTCCACCCCGAACGCAGCGCCGGACACCACCACCCAGCCGCGCTCGGCGAGCCCGGCACCGAGGGTGGCCGCCATATGGGCCCCGTACGGGGTGCAGGCACGCGCACCGACCACCGCGACCGAGCGCAGGGCCCACAGCCGCAGGTCCGGCCGCCCCCGCACCCAGAGCCCGACGGGCCGCGCGTCCCCCAGGTCGTCGAGCTGGCTCGGCCACTCCCGGTCCCCCGGGCAGACGAAGCGCCCGCCCACGGCGGCGACGGCCGCGAGATCCCGCTCGGGTTCGGCCGCCGCCGCGCGGAGCCGGTAGCCCTCCAGCCGTACGGCGCTCATCCCCCGCAGCCGCTCGGCGGCCCCGTCCGTGACGCGGAGCGCCCGTAACAGCTCGACGGGCCCGGTCCGCCGCAGCCACCCCCCGGCACGCTCGTCCCCCGGCTCCAGCACCCGGGTCAACGCTGCCCGCGCCAACCGCTCACCATCCGACACCCGCCCGGCCCCCAGCTCCGCCCCGCCCTCTTCCCCCGACCACCCCCGCCCCACCCCAGACTCCGGCCGCTCCGACACCTGCTCCCCCCGAATTCCAGGCTCCAACCGCCCCTGGCCAGGCTCTGACCCCCGCCCGCCGCTCGCCCGGCGTAGGGCCATGGACCGGCCGCTCCTGGCCAGGCACCGCCCTCCGCTCCGTACCCAACTCCGGGCCGCCCGCATCCCCCGACCGCCCCAGTCCCACCCCGAGCCCCGCCCTCCACTCATCCGGCGCAGGCCCATGGACCGCCCGCCCCCCGCCCCGGCACCCCCGCGTCCACCCCGCTCACAGCGCCCCCGCCTCCATAGGAGCCCCCCGCTGGATGCCGGTCCGCAGTTCCAGGGCCACCGCGATGTCGCGGGCCTCCGGGCGGGGAGCGCCCCTGAGGTCCGCCACTGTCCAGGCGACCCGCAGCACCCGGTCCAGGCCCCGGGCCGTGAGCAGGCCGCGTTCCAGGTCGCGTTCGGCGGCGGCCAGCGCCCCGGGGGCCGCGAGCAGCCGGGTCCGCAGTTCGTGGCCGGGGACCTCGCTGTTGGTGGTCCACGGGGTGCCGGTCAGCCGCTCCGCCGCCCGGGCCCTGGCCTCCTGTACCCGTGCGGCGACCACGGCCGTCGGCTCGCCCCGGCCGCCCTGGCCCAGGAGGTCCGCCCGGTCGACCGGCTCCACCTCGACCCGCAGGTCCACCCGGTCGAGCAGCGGTCCGGACAGGCGTGCCTGGTAGCGGCGGACCACCGAGGGCGGGCACTCGCAGCCCGCGCCCGTGAGGGTGTGCCGGCCGCAGGGGCACGGGTTGGCGGCCAGCACCATCAGGAACCGGGCGGGCAGCCGCACCACCCCCGCCGCCCGGGCCACCACCACATGGCCCGACTCCAGCGGCTGGCGCAGCGCGTCCAGGGCCTTGCCCGAGAACTCCGGAGCCTCGTCGAGAAAGAGAATCCCGCGGTGTGCGAGCGACACCGCTCCCGGCCTCGGCATCCCGTTGCCCCCGCCCACCAGGGACTGCATGGTCGCCGAGTGGTGCGGGGCGCAGTAGGGGGCCCGGGAGACCAGCGGTTCACCCGGGGGGAGGATGCCCGCCACGGAGTGGACCGCCGTCACTTCGAGGGATTCCTGCCGGGTCAGCGGCGGCAGGACCGCCGGGAGCCGCTCGGCCAGCATGGTCTTTCCCGCACCCGGCGGGCCCGAGAACAGCAGATGGTGTCCCCCGGCCGCCGCCACCTCCAGGGCCTTGCGGGGGCGTGGCTGTCCCGCCACATCGGCCAGGTCCGGGATGTGGCCCCCACCGCGCGCCGAGGCCGGGGCAAGACAGGCGCCGAGGCCCGTGCCCGGGACCATCAGCCCGGCGAGCATCGCGTCGGGGCGGCCCCGGTCGTCGGCGGGCTCCTCGGGCACCGGCTCGTCGCAGAGGACGGCGATGAGCTGGCGCAGGCTCCGGACGCCGAGGACCGAGACGCCCGGCACCAGGGCGGCCTCACCGGCCGTCTGCTCGGGGACGACGACGTGCTCGTACCCCGCCTCGGCCGCCGCGAGGACGGCGGGGAGCACGCCCCGTACCGGACGGACCCGGCCGTCCAGGCCCAGTTCGCCGATCATCACCACATCGGCGATGGCGGCGGGGTCGATCCGCTCCGCCGCGCCGAGGGCCGCACAGGCCACGGCGAGGTCGAAACCCGAACCGCTCTTGGGCACGGAGGCCGGGGAGAGCCCGACCGTGAGCTTCTTCTGCGGCCACTCGGCCCCGGAATTGACCACCGCGGCCCGCACCCGGTCCCGGCTCTCGATCAGGCTCTTGTCCGGCAGCCCGACCAGGGTGAAGGCCGCGACGCCGGGCTCCAGGTCCGCCTGGACCTCCACCACCACGCCCTCGACGCCGACCAGCGCCACGGAATACGCCCGTGCGTACCCCATCAGGACACCCCCCGCGCATGCTCGGTGACGGGAGCGCCGCGCCGGGGCACGAGCACCCCGACCAGGTCGATCCGGACCCCGCCGACCGGCGGTCCGCCGTGCCGGTCCAGCCAGATCCCGGCGAGCCGCCGCAGCCGGTCCGCCTTGACCGGGGTGACCCCGGCCATGGGATGTTCGAACCCGTCCGACCTGCGGGTCTTCACCTCGCAGAAGACCAGTGCGTCGCCGTCCCGGGCGACGATGTCGATCTCTCCGGCGCGACAGCGCCAGTTGCGCTCGATCACGGCCATTCCGGCGTCGGCCAGCAGCCGTGCCGCCAGATCCTCGCCGTACCGCCCGAGTGCCCCCCGTGCGTTCATTCGGCACCACCTCCGGGACCGACTCTGACCCGGCCGCCGGAAAGTTGTGGATCTTGGTGGAAAACTCTCCCGATGTGGAAAACCCGGCCACCCACATGGGTGACCGGGTCGGTACCGCGTCTCGCACGAATCGGCGGCCCCGGGCCTGCGGGCCGCGCGGGGTCAGCCTCCCGGAAGTTCCAGATCGCTCTTGTTGAGCTCCTCGATGTTGACGTCCTTGAAGGTCAGCACGCGGACCTGTTTGACGAATCTGGCGGGCCGGTACATGTCCCAGACCCAGGCGTCCGCCATGGACACCTCGAAGAAAACCTCGCCCTGGACGGAGTGCACCTGCATCTCGTAGTCGTTGGTGAGGTAGAAGCGCCGTTCGGTCTCGATCACATATTTGAACAGACCGACGACATCGCGGTACTCCCGGTAGAGCTTCAGCTCCATCTCGGTCTCGTACTTCTCGAGGTCCTCGGCGCTCATGGCATGTTTCCCCTTCAGCCGTGCGTCCCCCCATTGTGCGTCAGCCTTCGACGCCCCTGGACGATTAGACGATTTCGGGGGCGAGGACCGACGGAGCACGCGGGGGACCCTCGTCGAGGAGCGTGCGCAGCAGCTCGGCGAGTCTGGTCGGGTACACCGTCTCACGCGTCGCGAGAAGTTCGGCGGAGGTCCACCACCTCAGACCGGCGACGCTGCGCAGTTCCAGCTCGGTGAGGCCCCGGGGATCGGTGGCGGTCCGCTCCGTTCGGGCCAGGAAGTACCACTCGTCCTGGTCCCAGCGCCGCCCGTCGAACGGGAAGGAGCAGATCCGCTTCCAGATCACCGGGCCCAGCTCGATGCCGGTGATCCCGGTCTCCTCGGCCACCTCGCGGCGGGCCGCCTCCTCGTGGCTCTCGTCGCCCTCCAGGCCGCCGCCGGGCGTGAACCACCAGTCGTTGCCGGGGTCGCCGGGCTCATGGCCATGCAGCAGAAGGATGCGGTCGTCGGGGTCCAGGAGCACCACCCGGGCGACCCTGCGCCGCGCGCCGGTCACCGGGCGGCCCCGGCGGCCCGCCTGCGGGCGGAGCGGGCGGCGACCGGCCCGTACGCCGCTCCGCCCAGGATGAGGACCACGCCCACCAGCGCCGCCCCCACCTGGAGCGGGAGCGGGCCGTCGGCGGAGACCCCGCCGGGCAGCGCGGCGAAGGAGGCGGGGCGGCCGATCATGCCGTTCATCGGCCAGGCCACCGCGTCGACCCGGCCCTGGACGGCGCTCAGGGGTACGGAGCCCTGTCCGGCGTCCTCCAGATGGACCCGGGAGTCCAGGGAGGTGGACCGCTCGTCGCCGAGGAGGAAGATCTGCCCCTCGGGCACCTCGGCGGAGAAGTCCTGCGGCGAGGCGGGCGCCGGGGTGCCCCCGGTGGCGGTGCCCCGGTTCAGATAGGGCTCCTCGACGGGTGTCCCGTTCACGGTGAGCCGCCCGTCCTCGCCGCAGCAGGCCACCGTGTCGCCGCCCACGCCGACCACGCGCTTCATCATGGGGGTGTCCCCCCAGACCTTGTCGGTGAAGACCACCACGTCGCCGCGGCGGACATCGGCGCTGTCGATCCGCTGCGCGAGCACCCGGTCGCCGACGTTCACCGTGGGGGACATCGAGGCGGTGGGGACGGCGTACGGCTTGTAGACCACCGCCGCCCAGAGGAACCCGCCGAGGAACAGCACACAGCCGACGGCCACGGCCAGGCCCGACACCATGGCGCCGGTCCGGCCGCGGCCGTCCTGACCACTTCGCGTACCGCTCATCCCAGCGCTCCCCCATCGGAGATCGACAATCGCTGATCCGAGTCGGCACCCTACCCGGCGGTACGCCCGGCGGTCAGCCTCCTGCGCCGCCAGAACACCAGGGGCAGCGCTCCGGCCACGCCCAGTGCGGCCGGGGCCATCGCGGCGGCCGCGTTCAGGCCGGGCTGGTCGAAGGTGTCGGGGATGGGCAGGGTCGCCCAGCGGCCGATGGGCCAGGCCACGACGATCGCGCGGCCGACGACCTCGTCGTTGGAGACGGTGCCCTGGCCGGGAAGCTCCTGGTGGTAGCGGGAGTCCAGGGAGTTCTGCCGGTGGTCGCCCATGACGAAGATATGACCCTTCTCGACCTTGATCGGTCCGAAGGGCCTGTCGTTGCACGGGGTGTTCCCCGGGAAGATGAACGACTTCTCGTCGAGCGCCTTGCCGTTGACCGTGACCGGTCCGTTCTCCTTGCACTCCACGGTGTCACCGCCGATCGCGACGACCCGCTTGATCAGGTCCTGCTGCTCCGACGAGGGCATCAGGCCGATGAAGCTGAGGAACTTCTGCGCCACGTTGGGCTCCGGAACGGCGGTGTCGGCCAGCCAGCCGCCCGGGTCGTGGAAGACCACGACCTCGCCGCGCTGCGGCTCCGCGCCGAACCAGGGGGTCAGCTTGTCGACCAGCACCCGGTCGCCCCGTTGCAGGGTGTTCTGCATGGAGTCCGAGGGGATCGAGAACGCCTGGATCAGGAACGTCTTGATCAGCAACGCCAGGATCAGCGCGATACCGATGAGCAGCGGCAGCTCCATCCAGAAGGAACGCTGCCTTCTGGGGGGCCTGCCGCCGTCGCCGTCCGGCGTACCGTCACCGCCGCCTGGACGGTTGCCGTCGCCGCCCGGCGTACCGCCGTCACCGTCCGGCGGGACCGCCCCCCCGCCCGGGGCGGGCTCGCCGCGCCCCGGCCGGTCCTCGGGTTCGTCGTGTCCGGATCGTGCGCCGACCGCCAAATCCCCCACATCCACTCCTCAATACGTGCCACTGCCCGCGCCCGATCCGGTGCAGGCCCACCACTCCCATAACGAGCGGGAGTTCCGCAGGGGTCGGGAGCCGGACCATTCCGTCCCGATCCGGAGTGGCAACCCTATGCGACGGGGCCGGAACCGCTGCCTCCGCTCGGCTCGCGCGCTCCACGGCGGCGAAGGTCTCGCGCTCCTCCAGGGTGCTCCAGTTGCCGAGCGGCCAGGCGATCACCACGGCACGGCCCACCACCTCGTCCTCGGAGACCGTGCCCTTGTCGGGCTCGTCGAGGTGGAAGCGGGAGTCGGCGGAGTTCGACCGGTGGTCGCCCAGCATGAAGAGCCGCCCCTGCGGAACCCTCACCTCGAACTGAACGGTGGAGGGCCGGTCGTCCGGGTGCAGATAGGGCTCGTTCAACGGTACGCCGTTGACGGTGACGCGGCCGTCCTCGCCGCAGCACTTCACGGTGTCGCCGCCGACGGCCACCACGCGTTTGATCAGGTCCTGCTCGTCGTCGGACGGCAGCAGCCCGATGAAGGTCAGCGCCTCGGTGAGCTGCTTGACGCCGACCGGCGGGTCCTCCTTCTCCCCGGCGTTCTCCTGCTGGAGCCAGCCGCCGGGGTCCTTGAAGACGACGACGTCGCCGCGCTGCGGTTTCGATCCGAACAGCGGGGTCAGCTTGTCGACCAGGACGCGGTCGCCGATCTGGATGGTCTGTTCCATCGACCCGGACGGGATCACGAACGCCTGGACGAGGAAGGTCTTCAGGACGAGCGCGATCAGCAGCGCCATCACGATGAGGACCGGTATCTCCTTCACCGCGGACCTGCGGCGCTTGCGCCGGACCTTCTTGGCGAGCCTGCGGCGCTCGGCCCGGGTCGGCAGCGAGCGGGGCGTGGTGGGCCGGCTCCCGGTCGGCAGGGAGGCGTGGGGGTCCGGGGCGCCGCGCGGGCGCCCCCGGTTACCCATGCGCCCTGCCGGGTTCCCGTACGCCGTCGAAGGCGCCGGTCCCCTCCAGGCCGCCGATCCGGCCGGGCGGCCAGCCCAGCCAGTCCACCCGGCCGATCACCCGGTCGACGGGGACCATCCCGCCCCCGGGCGATCCGAGGCGGTCGCGGGAGTCGCTGGAGCGGCTGCGGTGGTCGCCCAGCATCCAGAGCGTGCCCTGCGGTACGACGATGTCGAACGGTGCCCGGGAGGCGGTGTCCCCGGGGTGGAGGTACGGCTCGTCCACCGGCGCCCCGTTCACCTCCAGCCGTTCCCGCGCGTCGCAGCAGACGACGCGGTCGCCGCCCACGCCCACCACGCGCTTCACGAAGTCGGTGTCGGCGGGCTCGGCCAGGCCCAGGGAGGACGCCGTCCAGCGCGCCAGCGAGGCGACCGGGTTCTCGTCCGGGTCCTCCCGGACGAAGGAGCCGGTCCCGTCGAAGACCACGACGTCGCCGCGCTCGGGCACGGAGCCGAACCGGTACGCCAGTTTGTTGACGAGCACCCGGTCCCCGACCCGCAGCGTGGGCTCCATCGAACCGCTGGGGATCAGGAAGGGCTGGACCACGAAGGCGCTGAACAGCAGCAGCGCGACCGTGCCCGCCACCCCCACGAGGAGGATGCGTCGCCGCCAGGGCCGTACGGAGACGGCGGTGTCCCGGACACGCGAGAAGCGCGACCCCTCCTCGGACCCGGCGGGGGGTTCCGAGGAGCGATCGCGCTCCGAGTGCTCTGCTTGGGTGTCCATCGCGGCCGAATCCTATCCGGCCGCGCTGTGAACCCGGGAAGCAGCTCAGTTGTCGCGCTTCTCCTTGATCTTCGCGGCCTTGCCGCGGAGCTCACGGAGGAAGTACAGCTTGGCGCGGCGGACGTCACCGCGGCTGACGAGCTCGATCTTCTCGAAGATCGGGCTGTGCACCGGGAAGGTGCGCTCGACGCCGACGCTGAAGGAGACCTTGCGGACCGTGAAGGTCTCGCTGACGCCCGAGCCCTGGCGGCGGATGACGACGCCCTTGAACTGCTGGATACGGGAGCGGTTGCCCTCGATCACGCGCACGTGGACGTTGACGGTGTCACCGGGACGGAACGCCGGGACGTCCGAGCGGAGGGTGGCGGCGTTGACGCCATCGAGCAGGGAAGAC
This sequence comes from Kitasatospora albolonga, assembly GCA_002082585.1. Taxonomy (NCBI): domain Bacteria; kingdom Bacillati; phylum Actinomycetota; class Actinomycetes; order Kitasatosporales; family Streptomycetaceae; genus Kitasatospora; species Kitasatospora albolonga. The sequence continues at coordinate 6,172,675 of CP020563.1, read as the reverse complement.
ATGAATTCTGCTTTCTTCGCCGATGCCACAGGTCATCGACGGAACATCGAGAGGATTTCGGAGTGCTGACCGCGTCGGGCGGGCGTCTGTCCCCCTGTGGCAGGGGCGCACGCCGGACGTACAGCAGCGGCCTATTCTTCCACGGCGGGGGGCCTGCGCCAAAATCGGCCGCCGGGCTCCGGCGCGAAGCCGAGGATGGAGAGGATCTCGCGGTCCTTCTTGTCGAAGGCGCTCGCCTCGCACCGCTCGATCAGATCGGGCCGGTTGAGGGCGGTACGGGCGAAGGCCCGGTCCCGCCGCCAGCGCGCGATCTTCCCGTGGTGGCCGCTGAGCAGGACGTCCGGGATGCCCCGGCCGCGCCACTCGGGCGGCTTGGTGTAGACGGGCCCCTCCAGGAGGTTGGCCATGGCGCCGGGGGCGAAGGAGTCGTCGCGGTGCGATTCGGCGTTGCCGAGGACCCCCGGCAGCAGCCGGGCCACGGCCTCCGTGATCACCAGGACGGCGGCCTCCCCGCCGGCCAGCACATAGTCACCGATGGAGACCTCGACGACCGGGAGCCGGGTGGCGTACTCGTCGATCACCCGGCGGTCGATGCCCTCGTACCGCGCGGGGGTGAAGACCAGCCAGGGCTTCGCGGAGAGCTCCACGGCCAGTTCCTGGGTGAAGGGGCGGCCGCTGGGCGTGGGCACGACGAGGACCGGGGAGTGCGCGCCGGACTCGTACCCGTCGGCCAGGGCCTCGTCCAGGGCCTCGCCCCAGGGCTCGGTCTTCATGACCATGCCGGGGCCGCCGCCGTAGGGGGTGTCGTCGACCGTGTTGTGCCGGTCGTACGTCCACTCCCGCAGGTCGTGGACGTGGACGTCGAGCACCCCGCGGGCGCGGGCCTTGCCGACCAGCGAGACGTTCAGCGGGTCCAGGTACTCGGGGAAGATCGTGACGACGTCGAGCCGCATCAGGAGCCCTCGCCCTTCGGCGTCCCGTCGGCCTGCTCCCCGGCCTGCTCCTCGTCGCGGGAGGAGGCCACCACGGCCTCGCTCTCGTCGATCAGGCCGGGCGGCGGGTCGATGACCGCGCGCTGCTCCTCCAGGTCGATCGCGGTGACGATCTCCTCCACGAAGGGGATCATCACCTCGCTGCCGTCGGGCCGCTCCACGATGAAGAGGTCCTGCGAGGGCAGGTGGGAGATCTCGGTGATCCGGCCGATCTCCGTACCGTCGGCGAGGACGACGTCCAGGTCGATCAGCTGGTGATCGTAGAACTCGTCCTCCTCCTCGGGCAGCTCGGCCGGGTCCACCTCGGCGATCAGCAGGGTGTTGCGGAGCGCCTCGGCGCCCGTGCGGTCGCGTACGCCCTCGAAGCGCAGCAGCAGCCGCCCGCTGTGCACCCGGCCGGACTCGATCGTGAGCGGGCCGGTGGCCGCCGGGTCGGTGGCCAGGACGGCGCCGGGCCCGAGCCGCAGCTCCGGCTCGTCCGTTCGTACCTCGACGGTGACCTCGCCCTTGATGCCATGGGCGCGGCCGATCCGCGCAACTACCAACTGCACGCTGTTCTCCGATTGATGGGGTGGCCGACGGCTTGACGGGGGTGGCCGACGACAAAGGCCGGGGACGGCTCGAAAGCCCTCCCCGGCCCTGGCCGGTGTTCAACTGCGGATCAGCGGACCTGGTCCACGTCGACGAGGTCGACCCGGATGCCACGGCCGCCGATGGCGCCCACGACGGTCCGCAGGGCGCGGGCGGTACGGCCGTTGCGGCCGATCACCTTGCCGAGGTCGTCGGGGTGGACCCGGACCTCCAGCACGCGCCCGCGGCGCAGGGTGCGCGAGGCCACCTGCACGTCGTCGGGGTTGTCGACGATGCCCTTCACGAGGTGCTCGAGAGCCTCCTCGAGCATGCTCAGGCCTCGGTCGACTCGGTGGACGCGGCAGCGTCAGCAGCCTCGTCCGCCTTCTTGTCGGACTTCTTGGCCTTGGGGGTGATGGCCTCACCCTTGGCCTCGTCGCCGTCCGCGGACAGCGCCTCGAACAGGGCACGCTTGTCAGCCTTGGGCTCCGGCTGCAGCAGCGGCGCGGGGGCCGGGAGGCCCTTGTGGGCCTGCCAGTCACCGGTGAGCTTCAGGATCGCGAGGACCGGCTCGGTCGGCTGGGCGCCGACGGACAGCCAGTACTGCGCACGCTCCGAGTTGACCTCGATGCGCGAGGGGTTCTGCACCGGGTGGTACAGGCCGATCTCCTCGATGGCCCGGCCGTCACGGCGGGTACGGGAGTCGGCGACGACGATGCGGTAGTGAGGCGAACGGATCTTGCCCAGACGCTTCAGCTTGATCTTGACTGCCACGGAAGTGGTGTCTCCTGGTCTATGACGTGGTTGGGCACAACTAGATGCCACGTGGGGTTGCGGTACTCGGAGTGCCCGATGGACGCGTCAGCCGGAGGAGAGAGGGGTCCTGTGCGACTGTCGAGTACAGCTAGCCATTGTGCCACACCACTTCGCCTCACCTCACCGCGACCGCCGCTTCCGGGATCTGGAACGGCTTGCCGCAGCCACCGCAGACGATCGGCGCCTGGGCCAGGACCGAGGGGACGACCCGGACGTTGCGTCCGCAGTCGCAGACGGCCTTGACCCGGACCCCTCCCCCGGAGGAGCCGTGCCGGGCGGCAGGGCCCCGGAAGGAACGCTTGGTGTCGGCGGCGGTGGCGACCGTGTGCGCCTTGAGGGCGCGCTGGAGCCGTTCGGTGGTCGGGCGGTACCGGCGCTTGGCCTCCGGATTCAGCGTGACCAGGGAGAATCCGCTGCTGGGGTGGGGTTCCTCGGCATGGTCGAGGCCCAGCTCCTCGGCGATCGCGAGGAAGCGTCGGTTGTGGTAGCGGCCGGCGCGGGAGGTGTCACGGACTCCTCTCGCGGCGGCGATGCCGTGGACTGCCTCGTGGAGCAGTCGTTCGAAGGAGAGCTCGGCGCCACAGGCGGACGAGGACTCTCCGATCAGGGACTCGGGCGCGGCCAGATCGGGCAGCTCGGGGTGGTACCGCTGAATGTCGGCCCACGCCTGTGCCAGCTCTGCGGCAAGTACAGGTGGTGTCGTGCTCACGTCGTGACAACGAGCCCGGGTGCTCCGGTGTTCCTATTCCGGGGCATCCCAAATAATTTGCACGTACCAGTCAGTTGCTCGTGATGTGCCCTGGATGCGTCCGGACGCGGGCGGGTGCGCCGAACTGCGGAGAAGACGCACAGCTCGCACCAAGGTGGTGCACAGCGTGCGGTGCGCCGGCGCGCGGGATGTGGGGTGCGCCGGCGCCCGGCGCCACTTACGGGCCCGGTGGTGAGAGTACCGGGCGGGCCGCTCGACGTGCCCGGTGCCCGGTGTCGGGTAAGACTGGTCCGAAGAGCAGACGCGGTACGAGGGCACGTGCGGCTCCGCCGGGTCGCGTACGGCTCCGTCGGGCCGGACCTGGCTCACAACGGCGTGAAAAGACCTGGCGCGGCGTTCCGCCGACGGGGCGCACGGGCGGGGTACGCAATCGGTGCCCCACAACCCCTGGACGGAACGGCGGATGCGCAGTTCCCTGGCATACGGGGGGTGCGGACATACGCACGCGGGGGCCGTCCACTCGGGCAAGACCGACCTCTTGGCGGATTGGGGCGCTTTCCATGACACCAACGCTCGTCCGGAACCTCCGGGACGCGGATTCCTCCGCGCTCGCGGAAGCCGGTACCCGTGCCCGCGACTGGGCCGAGATCCAGGAACGCATGCTGGCACCGCTCTACGAGGCGGTGTACGACCGGCTCGAAGTCGGGACCGCCACCCGGATGCTGTCGCTCGGCTGTGGCTCCGGGCTCGCCATGCTCGTCGCGGCGGCCCGGGGGGCGCAGGTCACGGGTGTGGACTCCGACCGGGAGCGCCTGGCGCTGGCCCGTGAGCGGCTGCTGCCCAACGAGGGCACGGAGGGCGCGGAAGGCGCGCCCGCGCACCGGGCCCGGCTGCACGACACCGGGCTCCCCCCGGCCGCCGGCGCGGACGGGGCACCGTACGACCTGATCACCGTGTTCGAGCCGATCGGCTGCGCGGCCGGTGACACCGAGGGGCTGGTGCCGGCGCTGCGGGCGGCCGTTCCGCTGGCCGTCCGGGGCGCGACCGTGGTGCTGACCGGCTGGGGCCCGCCGGAGCGGTGTGCCACGGCGCCGGTGCTGCGGGTCGCGGCCCGGCTGACGGAGTCCGCGCGTCCGCCCCGGCCCGGCGGGTGGCGGCCGACCCTCCGGGACGACCTGGAGGACGTGGCCGCGCGGGCGGGTCTGAAGCCGGACGGTTCGGGGCGGGTCTCCTGCCCCTTCGGGTACGCGGACCCGGACAGCGCGGTGCGCGGGCTGCTGTCGACGGGGCTCTTCGACGCCGCCGTACGGGCCACCGACCGCTCCCAGGTGGAGAAGGAGGTCGCGGAGGCGCTGCACCCCTATCTGCGGCCGGACGGCACGGTGTGGATGCCGAACGTCTTCCGTTACCTGATCTGCACGACCTGACGGGCGGCTGTTCGAAACGCGCGTAAGGGGCGCCCTCTCTCAAGGGCGCCCCTTACCTGTGTCCGCTGTGGCCGGTCAGCCCATGAACTTCTTGAACTCGTCCGGCAGCTCGAAGTTCTTGTCGCCCTGGGCCGGGAGCCCGAACGCGCCACCCTGGGCGGCGGCCTGCTCGCGGCGCTCCGCGGCGGCGGCCTCCTCTGCCTTGCGCTTCATCGGGTTGCCGCTCTTGCGCTTGCCCTTGGCCTGCTTGACCTGCTTCTTCTGGCGGCCGGGGCCACCGCCCATGCCGGGCATCCCCGGCATCCCGGGCATGCCGCCGCCCTGGGCCATCTTCGACATCATCTTGCGGGCCTCGAAGAAGCGCTCCACCAGGCTCTTGACGGCGGAGACCTCGACGCCCGAACCCTTGGCGATACGGGCCCGGCGCGAGCCGTTGATGATCGTCGGCTCGGCGCGCTCCTTGGGCGTCATCGACTTGATGATCGCGGCGGTGCGGTCGATGTCGCGCTCGTCGATGTTGTTGATCTGGTCCTTGATCTGCCCCATGCCGGGCAGCATCCCGAGCAGCTTGGAGATGGAGCCCATCTTGCGGACCTGCTCCATCTGGGCCAGGAAGTCGTCAAGGGTGAAGTCCTTCCCACCCTTGCTCGACTGGAGCTTCGAGGCCATCTTGGCGGCCTCTTCCTGGCTGAACGTCTTCTCCGCCTGCTCGATCAGGGTGAGCAGGTCACCCATGTCGAGGATGCGGGAGGCCATCCGGTCCGGGTGGAACGCGTCGAAGTCCTCCAGCTTCTCGCCGTTCGACGCGAACATGATCTGCTTGCCCGTGACATGGGCGATCGACAGCGCGGCGCCGCCTCGGGCGTCACCGTCGAGCTTGGAGAGGACCACGCCGTCGAAGCCGACGCCGTCGCGGAATGCCTCGGCGGTGTTGACCGCGTCCTGGCCGATCATCGCGTCGACGACGAAGAGGATCTCGTCGGGGCTGACGGCGTCGCGGATGTCCGCGGCCTGCCGCATCAGCTCCTGGTCGATACCGAGGCGGCCGGCGGTGTCGACGATGACGATGTCGTGGACCTTGGCGCGGGCGAACTCGATGGAGTCCTTGGCGACCTGGACCGGGTCGCCGACGCCGTTGCCCGGCTCGGGGGCGTAGACCGCGACGCCTGCGCGCTCGGCGACGACGCTCAGCTGGTTGACGGCGTTGGGGCGCTGGAGGTCGCAGGCGACGAGCAGCGGGGAGTGGCCCTGGCCCTTGAGCCAGAGGCCGAGCTTTCCGGCCAGCGTGGTCTTACCGGCACCCTGGAGACCGGCGAGCATGATCACGGTGGGCGCGGTCTTGGCGAACCGGAGCCGCCGGGTCTCGCCGCCGAGGATGGCGACGAGCTCCTCGTTGACGATCTTGACGACCTGCTGGGCGGGGTTCAGCGCCTGGGAGACCTCGACGCCGCGCGCCCGCTCCTTGATGTTGGCGATGAAGGCCCGGACCACGGGGAGGGCGACGTCGGCTTCCAGCAGGGCGATACGGATCTCGCGTGCCGTGGCGTCGATGTCCGCCTCGGACAAGCGGCCCTTGCCCCTGAGGTTCTTGAAAGTCGCGCTAAGGCGGTCGGAGAGAGTATCGAACACGGCGCTCGTCGGTCCTCAGGGTCGGGGGCGGGGCAGGTCAGTCGCCCTCCAGGGTATCCGGCCCCCGGAGAAGCCGAAGCCCTCGCCCGGAAGGTTCCGGGCGAGGGCTTTCCACGGGGTGTCAGCCGAGGGCCTTCTCGACCTCACGGGCGACCTCGGCGGCCCGGATCTCCGGCAGCGGTTCGCCGTCGGTGCCGGTGACGTAGAAGGCGTCCACCGCGTTGGCGCCGAGGGTGGAGACATGGGCGCTGCGCACCCGTACCGCGCTCCCCTCCAAGGCGTTGCCGATCCGGTGCAGCAGCCCCGGGGCGTCCTGGGCGCGGACCTCGATGACGGTGGCCCGGCGGGAACCGGCCGCCGCGACGGTGACCCGGGGCGGCGGGGCCTTCACGCCCCGGCGGCGCGGATAGGCGGCCTCCCGCTCCGCGAGCCGGGCGCGGATGTCGAGGGAGCCGTCCAGGGCGCGTACGAGGTCGGCGCGGAGCCGGGCGGCCTGCGGGAGGGACCCGTACTCGGCCGCCACCCGCCAGCTGAGCAGCAGCAGGTCCGCCCGCTCCCCCACCTCGTTGGGGAGCTCCACCGCGCGCAGGTCGGCGGCGCGCACGGTGAGGCGGTGCAGGGCGAGGACCCCGGCGGCGGCGGGCAGGACGCCGGGGCGGTCGGGCAGGGCGATGAGCAGTTCGACGCCGACGGGTTCCACTTCCCCGTCCCCGGCGGGCTCCTCGGGCCGGGTGTGCAGGGTGAGGACGGGTTCGCCGGTGCGCAGGGCCTCGATGGCGAGGCGTTCGTGCTCGGCGCTGGGCGGGGCCTCCTCCGGCTCCTCGGGGGCCTCCCCGGCGAGGACGGCGGCGACGCGTTTGACCAGGTCGGCGACGAGGGAGGCGCGCCAGGCGGACCAGGCGGCGGGCCCGGTGGCGAGCGCGTCGGCCTCGGTGAGGGCGTGCAGCAGTTCCAGGGTGGAGGCGCTGGAGACGGCCTCGGCGACCGACCGCACGGTGGCGGGGTCGTCCAGGTCGCGCCGGGTGGCGGTCTCCACGAGCAGCAGATGGTGGCGTACGAGAGTGGCGATGACGCCCACGTCGTGCTGGTCGAAGCCGATCCGGGTGGCCATGTCGCGGGCGATGACCTCACCGGCCACCGAGTGGTCGCCGGGCCAGCCCTTGCCGATGTCGTGGAGGAGGGCGGCGACCAGGAGGAGGTCGGGGCGGTGGACGCGGCGGGTGAGGGAGGCGGCGCGGACGGCGGTCTCCACCAGGTGCCGGTCGACGGTCCAGGTGTGGACGGGGTTGCGCTGGGGGCGGCAGTGGACGCGTTCCCAGTCGGGCAGCAGCCGGGTGATGATCCCTTCCGCTTCGAGGGCCTCCCAGACGCCGACGGTGGCCTCCCCCGCGCCGAGCAGGGTGACCAGCTCCTCGCGGGCCTCGGGCGGCCAGGGGACCGGCAGCGGCCGGACGGTGGTGGCGAGGTGGCGTACGAGGTGGCGGGAGAGCGGCAGCCCGGCCTCGGCGGCGGCCGCGGCGGCGCGCAGGGTGAGGACGGGGTCGCGGTCGGGGCGGGCGGCCCGGGCGAGGACCACCTCGCCGTCGGCCTCCACCACGCCGTCGGCGAGCGGGGCGCGCTCGGGGGCGGCCTTGGCGCCGAGGCCGCCGCTGAGCATGGCGCGGAGCCGGGGGCGGACCGAGCGGGCGCGCAGGACCCGGTTGACCTCGCGCCAGGTGACGTCGGTGGCGTACGAGACCGTCCGGGCGGCCTCGTACACCTGGCGCAGCAGCGCGTCGGCGTCGAGCAGGCCGAGCGCCCCGGCGACCTGGTCCTGTTCCTGGAGGGCGAGGCGGTCGGTGGCGCGGCCGGTGGTGAGGTGGAGGGCGTCGCGGGCGTCCAGGAGGGTGCGGCGGGCCTGGTCGAGCCCTTCGCGCGGGGCGTCGGCGACCCAGGAGGCGGCGACCGCGCGCAGGGCGGTGGCGTCGCGGAGGCCGCCCCGGGCCTCCTTGAGGTCGGGTTCCAGGAGGAACTGGAGCTCGCCCGCCCGCTCGGCCCGTTCCTGGCAGAGCTCGTGGAGGGCGGGGAGGCGTTTGGGGGCCTGGTTGCGCCAGTCGGCGAGGATCGCGGTACGCAGGGAGGCGACGAGCCCGAGGTCCCCGGCGACCGGGCGGGCGTCCAGCAGGCCGAGCTGGACCTTGAGGTCCTCCCCGGCGGTCTTCCGGGCCTCGCCGGGGGTGCGTACGGAGTGGTCGAGGGCCAGGCCCAGGTCCCAGACGGGGTACCAGACGGCGTCCGCGAGGGCCGAGATCGCCGCCGCGTCGGCGCTGCCGTCGTGCAGGAGGAGCAGGTCGAGGTCGCTGCGCGGGGAGAGTTCGGCCCGTCCGTAGCCGCCGACGGCGACGAGGGCGGCACCGCGCACCCCGGCGCGGTTCGCCGCCGCCGTGAACAGGCCGGTGAGCCAGTCGTCGGTGAGCCGGGCGAGGGCCGCACGGCGCGGCGGCCCGGACCGCACCTCCTGCTGGAGAAGGTGCAGCCGGGCCGCCGCGTAGCCGCCGGGTCCCGGGTCTTCGCTTCCGGTGATCGCTTCGATGCTCGTCACCCAGGTGCCTTCCGTTCGGTGGGGCCTCGGTCAGGGGCGCCCGTCCGGTGTGCGGGGCCGTCGGTCGGGGGGCGTCGGGCCGGGGCCTCGACCAGGTCCGTCGGTCGGGGGCCTCGGTCGGGGCGTCCGGTCGGGCGTCGGAGCCTCGGTCGGGGCCCTCAGTCGGGCGTCCGACCCGACGCCGGACCCTGGGCCGGGGGCGTCCGGCCGGGCCCGTCGGTCGGATGCCCCTGGTCGGATGCCCCGGTCGGGGGCATCCGATCGGGTGCAGGACCCTCGGCCGGAGTACATCCCGGTGCGGGGCCCCCGGGCCGGGGGAGCCTGCTCCGGAGCCCTCGGCCCGGGGCGTCCGGCCAGCAGCCGGTCCCTCAGCCGGAGCGCTCGTCCGGTGTGCGGGGCCGTCGGCCGGGCGGCGTCCGATCAGGTGTCGGACTCCCGACCGGGGAGTGCCCGATCGGGTGCCGGACCCCCGGTCCGAAGGCCAGAAGCCCGGCGGGCGGACGCCCGGCCGAGGGAACCCCGGCCCGGAGCCCTAGGCCGGGAGCCTCCGACCAGAAGCCGGACCCCGGCCGACGGTCGTCCGGCCAAGTACCGGACCCCCAGCCCGGCCAGGAGCCGGAACCTTCAGCCGGAGTACGTTCCGGCCAGGTACCGGGACCCGACGCCGAATCCTCCGAACGAGTGCCGGAGCCTCGGCCGAAACGTCCCGGCCGGGAGCCGGAACCTTCGGCCGGGGGTGTCCGACCAGGTACCCGGGCCCTTGGCCGAGGCGTCCGGCCAAGGGCCGAAGCCTCTAGCCGGAGTATGCCCCGGCCAGGTGCCGGATGCCCGGCGCCGGGGCCTTCGGCCGGAGTGCGTCCGGCTCCTGGCTCGCGGGTCCTGGCTTCCAGCTCCCGACCGGCACCTCCGTCAGCGGGCCCGGCTTCCAGCTCCCGGCCGACATCCCCGCCAGAGAGCCCCGGCTTCCGGCTCAGCTCCCGGCAGGAGCCTCCGCCAGAGGGTCCCGGCTCCCGGCCAGCACCCGTCAAAGGGCCCCAGCTTCCAGCTCCCGGCGGAAGCCCCCGCCAGAGAGCTCCGGAGTAAGGCCCCAGAGGACCCCGGAGACCCCCAGAGACCCCCGATCAGCCCCTCAGAGCGCGTCCGGGCCGCGTTCGCCGGTCCGGACCCGGACGGCGGTCTCGACCGGGACGCTCCAGACCTTCCCGTCCCCGATCTTGCCGGTACGGGCGGCCTTGACGACGACCTCGATGAGCTGTTCGGCGTCCTCGTCCTCGACTAGGACCTCGATCCGGATCTTGGGGACCAGGTCGACGGTGTACTCGGCGCCCCGGTAGACCTCGGTGTGGCCGCGCTGACGCCCGTAACCGCTGGCTTCGGTGACGGTGAGCCCCTGAACACCGAAAGCCTGGAGGGCCTCCTTGATCTCGTCCAGCCGGTGGGGCTTCACGACCGCGGTGATGAGCTTCATGCGTCCACCTTCTTTGCCTTCGGTGCTGCCGTCGGGTCCGTCGCGGGGGCGGTGGTGCGGGCGACCGAGCCGCCGCCGGTGCCGCTGAAGTCGTACGCGGTCTCGGCGTGCTCGACCTGGTCGATGCCGGAGATCTCGTCGTCCTCGGAGACCCGCATCCCGATGGTCCTGTGCAGGATCAGGGCGATGAGGCCGGAGACGACCAGAGAGTACGCGAGGACCGCGACCACGCCGACGATCTGCTTGCCGAGCTGTTCGACACCGCCGCCGTAGAAGAGGCCCTTGGCGTCGGACTGGACCCCGCCGGTGGCGAAGAAACCGACCAGGATGGAGCCGATGATGCCGCCGACCAGGTGGACGCCGACGACGTCCAGGGAGTCGTCGTAACCGAACTTGTACTTGAGGCCGACGGCCATGGCGCAGAGGACACCGGCGATGACGCCGACCGCGATGGCGCCGAGCGGGGAGACGGAACCGCCCGCGGGGGTGATCGCGACCAGACCGGAGACCGCGCCGGAGGCGGCGCCGAGGGTGGTGAAGGAGCCGTGGCGCAGCTTCTCGTAGACGAGCCAGCCGAGGACGGCGGCGGCGGTGGCGACCTGGGTGTTGAGGAACATGACCGCGCCGACGCCGTCGTCGTTGCCGAGCCAGGACCCGGCGTTGAAGCCGAACCAGCCGAACCAGAGGAGGGCCGCGCCGAGCATGACGAGCGGCAGGCTGTGCGGCCGCATCGGGTCCTTCTTGAAGCCGATGCGCTTGCCGATGACGAAGATCACGCCGAGGGCCGCGGCACCCGCGTTGATGTGGACCGCCGTACCACCGGCGAAGTCGATGACGCCCATCTCGAAGAGCCAGCCGCCCGAGCCCCAGACCCAGTGGGCGACGGGGAAGTAGACGATGGTGACCCACAGGACGATGAACAGCGCCCACGCGGTGAACTTCACGCGGTCGGCGAGCGCACCGCTGATCAGGGCCGGGGTGAGGACGGCGAACATCAGCTGGAAGGCGGCGAAGACGTACACCGGGATGGTGGTGCCGTCCCAGAGCTCGGTGATGCCGATCCCGCTGAGGCCGACGTAGTCGGAACTCCAGCCGATGACCGAGCCGATGTCGGAGCCGAAGGCGAGGCTGAATCCGTAGAGCACCCACAGGACCGTGACGATCCCGAGGCTGATGAAGCTCATCATCAGCATGTTGAGGGTGCTCTTGACGCGGACCATGCCTCCGTAGAAGAAGGCCAGGCCGGGGGTCATCAGCATCACCAGGGCCGAGCAGATGAGCATGAACCCGGTGTTGGCGGCAGACAGCTCGGGGGCGTCTGCGGCAAGCGTCGTGATGCCTGGGGGCATCGGCGTCTCCTCGTCGTCGGAGCGGCCGCGGCGTGCGGGGGAAAGCTGCGGGACCACTGGGAAAGGTGCGGGCCGGTCGGGGGGTCTGCGGCGGATCGTGGCCGGAGACCTTCCGTGGGCCATGAGATTGGCGGAGCACCGTTTCCGGGGAAGCCGCACGATGTTTCGCGAGCGTGACGAAGAGGTGGTGCGTGTTACGTCGGAATGAATCCCGGATGGCGGCCTCGGTGCGCTGCCTACCATGCGGCCCACGCCGCATACGGTCCGGCCGAAACGCCGCCGGGGTACCTCAGGGGGCGGTACGACGCGAACCGGCCGCGGCTCCTCTCCGGGTGACCAGGCGATGGGGGAGCCGAGTCGGGTTGTACGGAGGGGTGCCGCGGCCGGGGCCGTGGGTGCCGGGTCAGACCGCTTCGGCGGTCTCCGGCAGCTGTTCGCTGAGCAGGTCGGTGAGCCGGGCGACCTCGGCGACATCGCCGAAGTCCCTGGCAGCGGTGTCGACGGTCTTGCGCAGCCGGGTGTTGACCCGCTCGGAGCGGACCTTCTTGGCGATCTTCAGGGCGCGGGCGGCGAGCACGGTGGACTGCTCGGGCTCGCGCTGCAGGAGATGGACGGTGGCCATGCCGATCAGGTTGAGCGCGTAGGAGCGCTGGTGCTCGTCGTCCTCGCCGAACAGCTCGACGGCCTTCTCCATGACGGGCTCGGCGAGCGAGGCGTAGGTGGGGCTGCGGCCGGCGACATAGGCCAGGTCACGGTAGGAGTGGGCGTTCTCCCCGTTGAGCTCGGCCTCGGAGAAGAAGCGAATCCAGTCGGGCTCGGGCTCGCCGTCCAGTCCGGCGTCCAGGAAGGTGTCCTCGGCCATCCGGACCGCGCGCTTGCACTTGCTGGGCTGGCCCATGTTGGCGTAGGCGCGGGCCTCCATCGCATACAGCATGGCCTGCGTACGGGAGGTGGCGCAGTCGCGGCTGCCGTACTGGGCGAGGTGGATCAGCTCCAGGGCGTCGTCGGGGCGGCCCAGGTGGATCATCTGGCGGCTCATGCTGGAGAGGATGTAGCTGCCGAGCGGCTTGTCCCCGGCCTCCTTGGCGGCGTGCAGGGCGAGCACGAAGTACTTCTGGGCGGTGGGCTGGAGGCCGACGTCGTAGCTCATCCAGCCCGCCAGCTCGGCCAGTTCGGCGGCGCAGCGGAAGAGGCGCTGGGCGGTGGGGCCCGGCTGCGGTTCCTGGAGCAGGTCGGTGACCTCGTGGAGCTGCCCGACGACGGCCTTGCGGCGCAGTCCGCCGCCGCACTGGGCGTCCCACTGCCGGAACATCGTGGTGGTCGACTCCAGCAGGTCCAGCTCGGGGCCGGAGAGCCGGGAGGGCCTGCGGGCGGCGGCCTCCGACTCGGGTTCGCCCGGGCTCTTGGCCGGGACGGGCACCAGCCAGCGCTGCATCGGCTCGATCAGGGCGGGCCCGGCGGCCAGCGCGAGCGAGCTGCCGAGGAAGCCCCGCCGGGCGAGCATCAGGTCGCTGCGGGAGAACTCGCTGAGCAGGGCGACGGTCTGCGGTCCGGCCCAGGGCAGGTCGACCCCGGCCACCGAGGGCGACTGGTGCGCGGTGCGCAGCCCGAGGTCCTCGACGGCGACGACCGCGCCGAAGCGTTCGGAGAACAGCTCGGAGAGGATGCGCGGGATCGGCTCGCGCGGCTGCTCGCCGTCGAGCCAGCGCCGCACCCGGGAGGTGTCGGTGCTGATGTGGTGGGCGCCCATCTGGCGCGCCCGCCGGTTCACCTGGCGTGCGAGCTCGCCCTTGGACCAGCCACTGCGTACGAACCAGGACCCCAACTGCGCGTTGGGCTGCTTCCCCGTCTCCGTATCGCCTGCGCCGCTGCCGCTCACCGGAACGCCCCCATTCCCCGTCATCCCCGTTCATCCTTCGTCGCGCATCGCGCGAACCACTAACAGAATGCCGTGCGTTGGTGCTGCCCGTCGGGGGTTGCCGCCCATCGACGTCGAACTGGTAACCGAGTTGCCCGAGGCATACCCGTGACCGCACATTCTCCCAGAGTTCGTGTACCGACGGTAATCCTACGATCACCCCTCCCGCGAGGGGGATTGCGGAAACGCCACCATTCGCCACCCCTTCGAATGAACCCGACTGCCCCCGGGCGCGCTTGACTTGGACCACCACGACCGGGAGCGAGCGCGCGGAGCCACTCAGGGGCGCACGCACCGCGCCGCACCACCCCGCGCACCCCGGCGCACGCCACTCGATCGAGTTGCGGCGACGGAAGGTTGCCCGAGCGCTCCAGGTCGTAACCACCGATGAGTCGGACCCGTTGGAGGGGGCATGGGCTTCACGATCGGCGGCATCCGTGAGAAACGTTCCGGCACACGGCGGCGCGGCCGCGGCGCCGAGAGCACCGCGGTGGCCGAGTACACAGGACTCTGGGGCTGGGCCGTGGTGCCCGGCACCCGCGCCCGGGACGGCGTCTGCTCCTGCGGGCAGCGCTCCTGCCCCTCCCCCGGCGCCCACCCGCTGGGCTTCGCCCGGGAGGTCCCGGCGGGCACCGGCCTGGACAGCGCGGCGGACACCTGGGCCGAGACCCCGGGCGCCTCGATGCTGCTGCCGGTGGGCCGCGCCTTCGACGTCCTGGACGTGGCGGAGCAGGCCGGGCGGCGGGCGCTGGTGCGGCTGGAGCGGATGGGGCTGCCGCTGGGGCCGGTGGCGGTGACACCGACCGGCCGGGCGCAGTTCTTCGTCGCCCCCGGGGCCGCCGCCGAGCTGCCCGGGCTGCTCTACCGCATGGGCTGGGACGACGCGGACCTGGACCTGCGGGCGCTGGGCCCGGGCGCGCACATCACCGCCCCGCCCTCCGACCTCGGCGGCCTCGGCCCGGTCCGCTGGCTGCGGCCCCCGGTGCTGGACACCGCCGCCGCTCCCCCGCAGGCGCGGCTGCTGCTGGGGACGCTGGCGTACATCTGCCACCGGTCGTAACCACGCGTACGGAGACAGGGGTACGGAAACGGGGGCACGGAAACGGCGGACGGGCGGCGGGCTCCGTGGGGGAGCCGCCGCCCGTCCGCCGTACGGGGTGGGGCGCGTCAGTCGCCGATCAGGGCGTCCACGAAGGCGCCCGGCTCGAACGGGGCCAGGTCGTCCGCCCCCTCGCCGAGCCCGACCAGCTTCACCGGTACGCCCAGCTCGCGCTGGACCGCGATGACGATGCCGCCCTTGGCGGTGCCGTCGAGCTTGGTGAGGACGATGCCGGTGATGTCCACGACCTCGGCGAAGACCCGGGCCTGGACCAGGCCGTTCTGCCCGGTGGTGGCGTCCAGGACGAGCAGCACCTCGTCCAGCGGACCGTGCTTCTCCACGACCCGCTTGACCTTGCCCAGCTCGTCCATGAGACCGGTCTTGGTGTGCAGCCGGCCGGCGGTGTCGATGAGGACCACGTCGGCCCCCTCCGCGATGCCTTCCTTCACCGCGTCGTAGGCGATGGAGGCCGGGTCGCCGCCCTCGGGCCCGCGGACCGTACGGGCTCCGACGCGCTCGCCCCAGGTCTGGAGCTGGTCGGCGGCGGCGGCGCGGAAGGTGTCGGCCGCGCCGAGGACGACGCTGCGGCCGTCGGCGACGAGCACCCGGGCCAGCTTGCCGGTGGTGGTGGTCTTGCCGGTGCCGTTGACGCCGACGACCATCACGACGCCCGGGGTCTCGGCGCCGCCCTCGGTCTTGACCTCGCGGTCGAAGTCCGGGCCGAGCAGGGTGATCAGCTCTTCGCGCAGCAGGGCGCGCAGGTCCTCGGGGGTACGGGTGCCGAGCACCCGGACCCGCTCGCGGAGCCGCTCGACCAGTTCCTGGGTGGGGGCGACGCCCACATCGGCGGTGAGGAGGGTGTCCTCGATCTCCTCCCAGGTGTCCTCGTCCAGGTTGTCCCGGGACAGCAGCGCGAGCAGCCCCTTGCCCAGCGAGTTCTGCGAGCGGGCGAGCCGGGCCCGCAGGCGGACGAGCCGCCCCTCGGTGGGCTCGGGGATCTCCAGCGCCGGGGGCGCCGGGGTCTCGACGGCCGGGGCCTCCTCGGCGGGCGCGGTGGCGTCCGGGAGGCCGACTTCGTCGATGGTGCGCCGCGCTTCGTCGCGCGGCGTCTCGGCCTCCTCGCCGACGTGCGGCTCGGCGGGAGGAGTGATGGTCGGCGTGGACGGCGGCGGGGGCGGCAGCTTCTTCTTGCGGCTGCCGACCACGAGCCCGCCGACCAGGCCGACGGCGGCCAGGGCGATGACTACAGCGAGGATGACGATTTCGACGAGTTCCATAACCCGTCCAGTATCGGCCACGGCCGCCGCACGGGCACGGCCCCGCACGCCGCCCGGCGATCCACCGGACCCGGATGCACCTTTTGGCGGTAAACGCGCAACTCCCGCCCCTCCCCTTCTGACGGTGCGTCAGCTACTGTGCGCCCCGCCACGCCCATCAGGCGAGCCCTGCCCGTCCGGCGAAAGGGACACCCGTCATGGCCTTCACCGTGGTCCGGTTCAATCTCGTCGATCCCGAAGCCACCCCCGTAACCCTCTCGGCCCGCTACCGGGCCGCCCTGGAGATGGCCGCGTACGCCGACGAGCACGGCGTCGTCACCGTGCAGACCGAGGAGCACCACGGGGTGGCGAACTCGTGGCTGCCCTCCCCGTTCACCTTCGCCGGTGCGGTCTTCGGCGCCACCCGGCGGATCGCGGTGACGGTCTCGGCGGTCATCGGGCCGCTGCACGACCCGCTGCGGCTCGCGGAGGACATCGCGGTGCTCGACCTGCTGAGCGCGGGGCGGCTGGTGACGGTCGCGGGGATCGGCTACCGCCCGGAGGAGTACGAGCGGGCGGGGGTGGAGTGGGGGCGGCGCGGCAGGCTCCAGGACGAGCTGCTGGAGACGCTGCTGACGGCGTGGACCGGGGAGCCGTTCCCGTACCGGGGGCGTACGGTACGCGTCACCCCGCGCCCGTACAGCCGGCCCCATCCGCTGCTCCTGGTCGGCGGCAGCTCGCGGGCGGCGGCACGGCGGGCGGCCCGGCTGGGGCTGCCGCTCTTCCCGAGCGCGCATCTGCCGGAGCTGGAGGCGTACTACCACCGGCAACGGGAGGAGTACGGGACTGAGGGCTTCTGCATGATGCCCGCGGAGCGCACCCCGCTGCTCCATGTCTCCGAGGACCCGGAGCGGACGTGGGCGCTGTACGGGGAGCACCTGCTGCACGAGGCGCGGACGTACGCCTCCTGGCAGTCGAAGGACATCCGCTCGGCGGTGCGGTCGGCGGCCACGACGGTGGCGGAGCTGCGCGAGGAGGGGGTGTACCGGATCGTCACGCCCGGGGAGCTGGCGGCGCTGGACGCGGATTCCCTGGTGCTGCATCCGCTCTGCGGCGGGATGCCGGTGGAGGAGGGGTGGCGGAGCCTGCGGCTTTTCTGCGCGGCGCTGGAGACGCCGACCGCCCCGGCTCGGTGAGCCGGGGCGGTACGACGGAGGAGGGCGTCAGCCCATCTCCTCCAGGGTCTTGCCCTTCGTCTCCTTCACGAACTTGAGCACGAAGGGAATGGAGAGCACGGCGAAGCAGGTGTAGATGATGTACGTCCCCGAGAGGTTCCAGTCGGCCAGGCTCGGGAAGCTCGCGGTGATGGCCCAGTTGGCCATCCACTGCGCGAACACGGCGACACCGAGCGCGGCGGCCCGCAGCCGGTTCGGGAACATCTCGCCCAGGAAGACCCAGACGACGACGCCCCACGACAGGGCGAAGAAGAGCACGAACGTGTGCGCGGCGATCAGGGCGACGATGCCCTGGGTCTCGGGCAGCTTGCCGTCCACCAGGTCGGCGGAGAAGGCCCACGCCTCGACGGCGAGCGCGAGCGCCATACCGACGGAGCCGACGAGGGCGAGCGGCCTGCGCCCCACCCGGTCGACCAGGATCATCGCGATCACCGTACCGATGATGTTGATGATCGAGGTGGTGAACGAGTAGAAGAAGGAGTCGGTCGGGTCGATGCCCACGGACTGCCACAGCGTCGCCGAGTAGTAGAAGGCCACGTTGATGCCGACGAGCTGCTGGAACATCGACAGGCCGATACCGACCCAGACGATGGGCAGGAAGAAGAAGCGGTTGCCGAGCAGGTCCTTGAAGGAGGACTTGTGTTCGCGGTGCATGGCGGTCTCGATCTCGGCCACACGGGCGTCGAGGTCGATCCCCTCGCCCTCGACCTCCGCGAGGACCTTGCGCGCCTGGGCCTTCTTGCCGACCGAGACGAGGAAGCGCGGGGACTCGGGGATCACGAAGGAGAGCAGCCCGTACAGGATGGCCGGGACGACCATCACGCCGAGCATCCACTGCCATGCCTCCAGGCCCAGGATCTTGCCGCGCTGGTCGCCGTCGGCGATCTGGAGGACGGTGTAGTTGACCAGCTGGGAGACGGCGATGCCGATGACGATCGCGGCCTGCTGGAAGGAGCCGAGGCGGCCCCGGTAGGCGGGCGGGGAGACCTCCGCGATGTAGGCCGGGCCGATGACGGAGGCCATGCCGATGGCGAAGCCGCCGATGATGCGCCACATCGCCAGGTCCCAGAGTGCGAACGGCAGCGCGGAGCCGATGGCGCTGGCCGTGAAGAGCACCGAGGCGATCTGCATACAGCGGATGCGGCCGATCCGGTCCGCGATCCGTCCGGCCGTGGCGGCGCCGATCGCACAGCCGATCAGCGCGATGGCGATGACCTGGGCGAGCGTCCCGGAGCCGATGTCGTACCGGTCGCGGATGGCTTCGACGGCCCCGTTGATGACGGAACTGTCGTAACCGAAGAGGAAGCCGCCCATCGCCGCGGCCGCCGTGATGAAGATGACATGGCCGAGGTGGTCCGGATGAGCCGCTCGGGCTCCGGACTCCGGTTCGGGCGCTGTGCTGGTCACGTGAACTCCTGATGCCTGGCCGCAAGTCAGACGTGGGGGGTGAGCCTTCTCAGTGGGGCACAACATCCGGCCCGCCACCACTTGAAGGTGAAAACGACTTTGCAGAGGTTATGTGTTCAAGAATCGAAGTCAAACAGCGGGCCGCAGCGACGTGTACCCAGGTGCGAACAAAAGGTGCGTCGACCATCTGATGATTCGGTAAAAAGTCGGCCGTTGCGTGATCCGGGGTCAGCGCAGCCGCTGGCTGATCACCTTCGACACGCCGTCACCCTGCATGGAGACGCCGTACAGCGCGTCGGCGACCTCCATCGTCCGCTTCTGGTGGGTGATGACGATCAGCTGGGAGCTCTCCTGGAGCTCCTCCATGATCCGGATCAGCCGCTGGAGGTTGGTGTCGTCGAGCGCGGCCTCGACCTCGTCCATCACATAGAAGGGGCTCGGCCGGGCCTTGAAGATGGAGACCAGCAGCGCCACGGCCGTCAGGGACCGCTCACCGCCCGAGAGCAGGGAGAGCCGCTTGACCTTCTTGCCCGGCGGGCGGGCCTCGACGTCCACTCCGGTGGCCAGCATGTTGTCCGGGTCGGTCAGGATCAGCCGCCCCTCACCACCGGGGAAGAGCCGGGCGAAGACGCCCTCGAACTCGCGGGCGGTGTCCCGGTACGCCTCCGTGAACACCTGCTCGACCCGCTCGTCGACCTCCTTGATCACCTGGAGCAGATCGGCCCGTGTCTTCTTCAGGTCTTCGAGCTGCTCGGAGAGGAACTTGTGCCGTTCCTCCAGCGCCGAGAACTCCTCCAGGGCGAGCGGATTCACCTTCCCGAGTTGCTGGTACGCCCGTTCGGCCGACCGCAGCCGCTTCTCCTGTTCGGCGCGGACGAAGGGCCTCGGCCGGTTACGGGGATGCTCCGGGTCCTCCGGCAGCTCCTCGCCCTCGGCGGGCGGCGACGGCGGCACCGGCTGGTCGGGGCCGTACTCGGAGATGAGCCCGGCGGGCTCCACCCCGAGCTCCTCCAGGGCCTTCGTCTCCAGCTGCTCGATCCGCAGCCGCTTCTCGGCGCCGAGCACCTCGCCCCGGTGGACGGAGTCGGTGAGCTTGTCCAGCTCGCCCTTGAGATCACGGCCCCGGCCCCGCTCGGCGGCCAGCTCGCGCTCCCGCTCCCCCTTGGCGGCCTCGGCCGACGTGCGCTCCTGGTCGGCCCGTACGAGGGACACCTCGACGTGCGCCAGCAGCTGACGGGCGCCCGAGGCGACGGCGGAGGCCACGGCCGCCTCGTGGCGCAGCCGGGCCCGGCGCTGCTCGGCGCGGGCGCGGGCTTCGCGTTCGGTCCTGGCCGCCCGGTCGAGCCCGTCGGCGCGCCCGGCCAGCGACTTGACGCGTTCCTCGTGCGTACGGGCCTGGAGCCGGGCCTCCATCTCGGTCTGGCGGGCGTTGGCCCCGTCGGCGGCGAGCCGGTCCCGTACGGAGGTGTCGGGCTCCTCCTCGACCGGCGCCTCCTCGGCCACCAGCAGCCGTTCGGCCAGCTCCTCGGCCTCCGCCACCGCCCGCTCCAGGGCCTCCTGGGCGCGGGCGGCGGACGCGGTCATCCGCTCGGCCTCGCCCGCCGCGCTCCGGGCCGTCCCGGCGAGCCGGCCGAGCTGCTGCGCGACACCGGACTTCTCCCGCTCGGCCGCCCGCCGCCGCTCCCCCAGCTCCTCGACGAGCGCGGCCCCTTCCTTACGCCGCTCCCCCGCCAGCCGCTGGGCCTGCGCCAGCTCCTCGCACCGCACGACGAGCTCGGCCAGCTCGGCGGCGGCCTCGTCCACGGATGCCTGCACCTCCAGGAGGCTCGGCGCCCCGGCGGACCCACCATGCGCGAAGTGGGCGGAGAGCACGTCTCCTTCACCGGTCACGGCGGTCAGCTCCGGGTGCGCGGCCACGAGCGCCTCGGCGTCCTCCAGGGCGGGGACGACGACGGTGTCCCGGACGAGGCGACGTACGGCAGCCATGAGGGACACGGGACCGCTGACCAGGTCGGCGACGGCGGGGGCGTCGGTGGTGAGGGCGACGCTCCCGGTACGGCGGTGGGGCTCGGCCCCGGGCTCGGTCCGGTGCGGCTCGGCCCGGTGCGGCCCGGTCCGGTGCGGCTCGGTCCCGGTCTCCGTCCGATGGGGATCGGTCCCGGCCTCCGTCCGGTGCGGCTCGACCCCGTTCCCCGTCCGGTGCGGCTCGGCCCCGGTCTCCGTACCGCCGGGTGCGCCGCCCTGACCGGGCAGCGGGCCGGAGGCCGTCTCCTGTACGTGCTCTCGACCCTGCTCCGGTACGTGAGGGGCCTCCGGGTCTGCGGCACCGGGCTGCCCCGGTACGTGGCCGACGCCCGCCGCGTCGGGAGAGCCACCCGCACCCGCCAGCAGCATCGCCGCGCGGCCCGCGTCCCGGTCGCGCAGCAGCCGGATCGCCTCGGCGGCCGTGGCCGGGTCGCGGACCGCCACCGCGTCCGCCGCCGCGCCGAGGGCCGCGGCGACCGGGATCTCGTAGCCGGGCTGGACGGTGAGCAGTTCGGCGGCCGGGCCCAGCAGTCCGGCCAGATGGTCCCGGGCGCCGAGCAGCGCGCCCGTGCCGTCCTTGCGGCGCAGCCCCAGGGCCAGCGCCTCGTGCCTCGCTGCGACGGCCGCCCGCCTGCGCTCGGCGGCCGTCGCCTCCTCGCGGGCGGCGCTGTGGGCGGCCTGGGCCCCGGCGAGCGCCTGCTTGGCCTCCTCGTGGCGGGCGGTCAGCTCCTCGTCGTCCGCGTCCAGCCCGTCGACCTCGGCCTTGAGCTGCTCGTACTCCTTCTGGGCGGTGTGCGCGCGCTCCTGGGCCTCGTCGCGGGAGGCTGCCAGCCGGTCGATCTCGGCCTGCGCCGAACCGGCCCGGCTGCGGGCCGCGTTGACCTGGCCGCTGAGCCGGGCCAGCCCTTCGCGCCGGTCCGCGATGGCGCGGGCGGCGTCCTTGAGCCGGCGCTCCTCGGCGGCGAGTTCGCGCTCCAGGTCGGCGCGGTGGGCGACGGTGTCCTCCAGCGCGTGTTCGGCCGCCTCCAAGGCCGCTGTCAGCTCCGCCTCCTGCTCACGGATGCGGGCGGCCTCGCGCTCCAGGTCGTCGGGGTCGCGGCCCCGGCGCTCCTCGGCGGGGGCCTCGGTGGCGCTGCGGACCCGGGCGTCGGCCAGGGAGACCGTGCCGCGTACCCGCTCGGCCAGCTGCGACAGCTCGTACCAGGTCTGCTGGGCGCGCTGGAGCCGGGGCGCTAGCCGACGCACCTCTCCTTCGAGCTCCGCCTCCCGGGCGAGGGCCGCCTTCAGTTCGGCCTCCGCCGCGTCCTTCCGCTTCTTCAGCTCGGCCTCGTCCGCGACCTCGTCGCGCAGGGCGTCCCGCAGGGTCGTCAGGTCGTCCGCGAGGAGGCGGAGCCGGGCGTCGCGCAGGTCGGCCTGGATGACGGCGGCCCGGCGGGCGACGGCGGCCTGCCGGCCGAGCGGCTTGAGCTGGCGGCGCAGTTCGTCGGTGAGGTCCTGGACGCGGGCCAGGTTGGCGCCCATCGCGTCCAGCTTCCGCAGCGCCTTCTCTTTCCGCTTGCGGTGCTTGAGGACGCCCGCGGCCTCCTCGATGAAGGCCCGGCGGCCCATCGGGTCGGCGTGCAGGACGGAGTCCAGCTGGCCCTGGCCGACGATGACGTGCATCTCGCGGCCGATACCGGAATCGGAGAGGAGTTCCTGGATGTCGAGCAGCCGACAGGTGTCGCCATTGATCTGGTATTCGCTGCCGCCATTGCGAAACATGATCCGGGTGATCGTGACTTCGGCGTACTCGATGGGCAATGCGCCATCGGAATTGTCGATGGTCAGCGACACTTCGGCGCGGCCGAGCGGGGGCCGCCCGGTCGTCCCGGCGAAGATCACGTCTTCCATCTTGCCGCCGCGCAGGGATTTGGCTCCCTGTTCTCCCATGACCCAGGAGAGGGCGTCCACCACATTGGACTTTCCCGACCCGTTGGGGCCGACGACACAGGTGATCCCCGGTTCGAACCGCAGGGTGGTGGCGGACGCGAACGATTTGAAACCACGCAGGGTCAGGGCCTTGAGGTGCACGCCGCCGGACTCTACCTTTCCCTCTCGGTTTCGGTGACGAAGGTGCAGGGCACATCAGACGTTGAGTGAGGGGGTCAGGGCGAGGCAGGGGCCCGGAGGCCGGGGGTCGGGGAGCCCGAGGAGCCGGAGGAGTCCGAGGCAAAGAAAAAGGGACGCCGAGGCGTCCCTGTGGATCTTGGTGCGGTCCTGCACGACGCATCGCCACGGCAACCGGGCAGTGCGTTGCCGCTGTATCCGGACATGGGGCGGCCCTGTCGCTTCAGGGGCCCGGCCTTCCGGGGACGGCGATCCGTGACGCAGGACGGATCGGAGACGTGAAGATGTTCCGAGGCTGCTGAGCATGCCCGGCCCGACCGGCCCGATGACGGGCCACCGGTCAGGTCAGCGCAGGCTCGCCCTGGGGTACGTCGATGTCGATGCTGTCGAGCAACGACTCCTGGTGCTGAGCGGCGGCGTTGAGCGCGTCGTTCTCGTCCTGGATGCGGTTGAGCTCGGATTCCAGGTCCTGGACGCGCTGCTGGAGCCGTCGCATCTCGGCGAGGAGTCGCGGGTCGGAACCGCCGACGTAACCGAGAAGCGCCTTTGCCATGATGGATGGTCCTCCACAATGAGTGACCGACCGATGCGGTGTGGGTCGTCAGGGGATCGCACCCGCGGTGCTCGGCAGGGCTCTGTCACCACTGCGGTTCTGCTGCATATCAGCTCTACCGAACAGCTAAGGTGCGCGGGGTTTTCAGCGTCTCACCAAAAAGTTTGACGGTCAACACGATCACACCCCGTGGAGCCAGGTGTCCCGGGGGCGCGCGGCCGGACGATCATGCGGCGCGACTCTCCTGCGGGACCCCGACGGGTGTGGAGATCTTCGTCAATGCCGCAGCCTTGCACGACATCCCGCATCTGGCAACCATCGGTCGCCGCGCGGTCCCTTCGCAGGTCATTTCGGGTGCGGGGGTCCGCCGGGCCGGTCCGTGACCGTTCGCTCCGGCGCGCTCACCGAACGGATCGGGAGCGCCGGCGCGAGCCCGTACCGGCGCGTGAT
Organism: Kitasatospora albolonga; assembly: GCA_002082585.1. NCBI lineage: Bacteria > Bacillati > Actinomycetota > Actinomycetes > Kitasatosporales > Streptomycetaceae > Kitasatospora > Kitasatospora albolonga. Next base: position 6,149,085 of record CP020563.1, on the reverse strand, counting down.
CAGCGGATGGCGAATCCGTCGTAACCGCCGCGCGGGGTGTCCCAGATCTCAGTGACTCCGTCCACGCGCCCGGGAGTGTCGTCGGAGCGCAGCCAATCCAGCAGACGGTGGCAATTGTCACGCGATCCCTCGGCCACCACCTGTACCCGGCCGTCGTCGAGATTAAGTGCAAAGCCCACGAGTCCACCGATCTCCAAAGCGTTTGCCCTGGTGAACCAGCGGAACCCTACTTGCTGTACTCGGCCGCGTACCCAGACGACCAGGCGTGCATCTTCGTTCATGCCCGAACGCTAACGGGCCAATTGCTCCAAGAGCACGGCGGCCCCTTTGACCCATGGCGTACAGTCCCGTCGCAATAGCCTCACTCGATCGGGTGAGCAGTGAGACGAAGATCGACCGGCTAATCGGGTGACGTCGCTGCGACGTCCGGAGCATCAGGAAGGCACAGCGCATGGGACGCCACCGACGATCCGCCGCAGGCCCCGCCGCTGAAGAACCCGCGGCCAAAACGGCTTCGGGCCACCGGGGCACGCGCCGGAAGAAGAAGTCCGCCGTGCCCGTGCGCACCGGACTCCTCGGTGCGTCGGCCGCGATGGCGGTCGGCGCGGTCGCCGTCGCCTCGGGGCTGCTCCCCGGCGGCGACACCTACACCTCGGGCGGCGCCACCGCGGCCGACCAGGTGCGCTCCGGCGGCGCCCCCGACCTCCTGACCCAGCAGGGCGGCTCCACCACCGCCCCGGCCGACCGGTCCGCCACCCCCGCCAGCCGGGGCAGCGAGCGCCCCCAGGCCCCGTCGAAGACGCCCTCCGAAACGTCCGAGGCGGCCAAGACGTCCGAGACCCCGTCAGGGAAGGCGTCGAAGGCGCCCTCCGCCGGTGCGTCGAAGACCCCGTCGAAGTCGGCCTCGCCCTCCGCGCCCCCTTCGGGCAAGCCGGCCGCCGCGCCGTCCCAGGAGTCGAAGGCGCCCTCCGCGGCCCCGGCCCCGGACAGGAGCACCGCCCCGCCGAGCAGGACCCCGGCGCCGCCGAAGAAGACCGTCGCCCCGCCGTCCGCCACGAAGCCCGCCCCCTCGCCCTCCGACACCTCCGCCCGCGCCGAGGTGCTGGCCCTGGTGAACCAGGAGCGCGCGAAGGTCGGCTGCTCCCCCCTGACCACCAGCACCGCACTCACCTCGCTCGCCCAGAACTTCAGCGAGGACATGGCGGCCCGCGGCTTCTTCGACCACACCGACCCCGACGGCGACACCCCGTGGGACCGGGCCGCCCAGGCCGGTGTGCAGGGGCTCGGCGCGGAGAACATCGCGCGCGGCCAGGCCGACGCCCAGGCCGTGATGACCGCCTGGATGAACAGCGACGGCCACCGCGCGAACATTCTCAACTGCGACTACAAGACGATCGGCATCGGCGTCCACGAGGGCTCCGGCGGCCCGTGGTGGACCCAGAACTTCGGCTTCTGACCAGCAAGGGCACTCCCCGTAAGCCTCGGGCACCCCCGTAAGCCGCAGGCGCCCGCCGTAAGCTGCTGCTATGGCCAGCGACGCGGACGACCTCGCCTTCGACGTCTTCTCCCGGCAGTGCCCCTCGCGCTCCACGCTGGAGCATGTCACCGGGCGCTGGGGCAGCCTGACGCTGGGCGCGCTGTACGAGGAGGGCCTCCGGTTCAACGCGCTGCGCCGCCGGGTCGACGGGGTCAGCGAGAAGATGCTCTCCCAGACCCTGCACGCCCTGGAGCGGGACGGGCTCGTCCTGCGCGAGGCGCAGCCGGTCAGCCCGCCGCGCGTGGACTACGAGCTGACCCCGCTCGGCCGCGAGGTCGCGGAGCGGCTTCTCGGGCTGATCCGTCTCGTCGAGGGGCGGATGGACGACGTGCTGACCGCCCGGAGCCGTTACGACGAGACGCGCGGCGGGCGCTGACAGCGCGGGCAGAAGTAGCTGGACCGGTTCATCCAGGCGCGGCGGCGCATCGGCGTCCCGCAGCGGCGGCACGGCTCGCCCTCCCTGCCGTACGCGTCGAGCGAGCGGTCGAAGTAGCCGGACTCGCCGTTCACGTTGACGTAGAGGCTGTCGAAGCTGGTGCCGCCCTGGGCGAGGGCCGCGTTCATCACGTCCCGGGCGTGGCCGAGCAGCTCGGCGGACTTGGGACGGGTGAGGGTGGCGGTGGGCCGGTCGTAGTGCAGCTTGGCGCGCCAGAGCGCCTCGTCCGCGTAGATGTTGCCGACCCCGCTGATCAGCGACTGGTCCAGGAGCGCGCGCTTGACCGTCGTACGGCGCAGACGCAGGGCCGTGTGGAACGCGGCGTCGTCGAAGAGCGGGTCGAGCGGGTCCCGGGCGATGTGCGCGATGGTGTCGGGCAGCCCGTCGGGGGTGGTGTCGTGGAGCGAGAGCCCGCCGAAGGTGCGCTGGTCGACGAAGCGCAGCTCGGTGCCGAGGGCGTCGTCGAACCGCATCCTGATCCGCAGGTGCTTCTCGTCGGGCGCGTCCGTGGGCTGCACCAGCAGCTGCCCGCTCATGCCGAGGTGGCCCAGCAGCGAGGAGGCGGCCTCGTCTATCGGCACCCAGAGGTACTTGCCGCGCCGCATCGCCGTACCGAACCGGACCCCGCGCAGCCGGGCCGCGAAGTCCGGGCCGCCCGCGAGGTGGCGGCGGACCGAGCGCGGGTGCAGGACCTCGACCTCGGTGACGGTCCGGCCGCTGACCCAGCGCTCGAGGCCCCGGCGTACGACTTCGACCTCGGGCAGCTCGGGCACGGTGGACCACTCCAGACACGACGACGGTAGTACGGGAGCACGGGACCGGCTCCCCGGGACAGGACGAACCCCCCGGTGCGCGTGGCACCGAGGGGTTCGGCGTGCTGCTTCAGGCCGGAGCGGCGTCCGTGTCGGGCGACGGTTCGGCAGGGGTGTCGGCGGCCCCTCCGTCGGCGGCGGACTTCTCCGCGGCCTGCCGTGCCTCGGCGGCGGCGCTGATCTCGCGCCAGGCGGACTCGGCCGCCTGCTGCTCCGCTTCCTTCTTGCTACGGCCGGTGCCGGTGCCGTACGAGACACCACCGACGCGAGCAGCAGCAGTGAAGGTCTTCTCGTGGTCCGGGCCGGTCTCCGTGACGAGGTACTCGGGGACTCCGAGGCTCTCGCTCGCGGTGAGCTCCTGGAGGCTGGTCTTCCAGTCCAGGCCGGCGCCGAGGTTGGAGGACCTGTCGATCAGCGGGTCGAAGAGCCGGTGGACCAGCTCCGAGGCCGCGCCGAGGCCCTGGTCGAGATAGACCGCGCCGATCACCGCTTCCAGGGTGTCGGCGAGGATGGAAGCCTTGTCCCGGCCGCCCGTGCCCTCTTCACCGCGGCCGAGCCGGATGAAGGAGCCGAGTTCGAGGCCGCGGCCCACTTCCGCAAGCGCACGCGAGTTGACCACCGCGGCCCGCAACTTGGCCAGCTGGCCTTCGGGCAGGTCGGGGTGGGTGCGGTACAGCGTGTCCGTGACCACCAGGCCGAGCACCGAGTCCCCGAGGAACTCGAGCCGCTCGTTGGTGGGCAGACCGCCGTTCTCGTACGCGTACGAACGGTGGGTCAGCGCACGCACCAGAAGGGCGGACTCGAGGTGATACCCGAGCCGCCCTTCCAGAAGCGTGTGGGACGAGGCTGTGTTGACGTTGTCTGCCTGCTTCTTGGCGCTGGACAACTCAGACATCGGGCCTCTCACCAGCCGCTCAGACCTCGAGGACCTGGCGCTTGTTGTAGGTGCCGCAGCTCGGGCACGCAATGTGCTGGAGCTTCGGCTCCTGGCAACGCTCGCACGAAACCAGGGTGGGGACCGCAGCCTTCCACTGCGACCGGCGGTGGCGCGTGTTGCTGCGCGACATCTTCCGCTTCGGAACAGCCACGGCTACTTCTCCTGCTTCTCGTCGACGCCCGGTTCGGCGCCGCCCATGTTGTCCTTCTCGCCGTCCTGAACGGTCTCGGCGAGTCCTTGCAGTGCCGCCCAACGGATGTCGACGGCATCGTGGTGGTGGCCCGGGTTCTCGTCCAGCCTGATTCCGCATTCGGAACACAGACCGGCGCAGGTCTCCTTGCACACCGGCTGCATGGGCAGTGCGAGCACTACCGCGTCACGCAGCACTGACTCGAGGTCGAACAGGCCGTCCTCGAGGAAGAACCTGTCCTCGTCGTCCTCCGCGTCGTCGGCCGGGTCCGCAGGGCGGCCCCGGTCATCGGCGTCAGGGTACGAGAACATCTCCTGGAAATCCGCGTCGACCTCGACGGTCAGCGGCTCCAGACACCTTACGCACTCCCCCTCGGCGCTCGCACGGGCGGTCCCTGTGACAAGCACCCCTTCCATGACCGATTCGAGCCGGAGGTCCAGCTCCAGCGGTGCGCCTTCCGGCACACCGATGACGCCGTCGATACCGAGAACCGGTGAACCGGGTGCGTCCACCGTGCGGGAGAGCCGCTTCAGGGCACCGGGACGCCGACCCAGCTCGCGCGTATCGAACACGAGAGGGTTGCGGTGGTCGAGGTGGCCGTTCAGGGCGTTTCCTGCTTTCGAATCATGGGTGTCGTGCTCGCTGCGAAGGGGAAGGGTCGTCTCCGGTCCCGAGTCGTACCGTCTCCGCTTCGCCGGGCGAAACGGGCAGCCGAGATCGCGGACCTATGCGCGACCGAGGATTCAGGATACTGGACGGACCGCTCAGCACCCAATCGGCCCAGCCCCGGGCCGGTGGCCCCGTCGGTCAGCGGCCCTCTTCGTAGCGGCGCAGCTGCTCCAGGTCGATCATGCTGGTGTCGAAGAGGCTGGTCTCGTCCAGCGCGCCCTGGTTCTGCTGGGCGGGCACCTGGGGCTGCTGCTGCCAGCCGTAGTCGGGCTGGCCCTGCGGCTGCGGCGGGTACTGGTTCGGGTCGTAGGCGGGCTGCTGGTAGGCCGCGTACGGGTCCGGGACCTGCTGGTAGCCGTAGGGGTCCGGGACCTGCTGGTGGGGCTGCTGCTGCTCCTGGTAGCCGTAGGACGCCTGCGCGTACTCGGCCTGTCCGTACTCCGCCTGCGCGTAGCCCGGCTCGGGGGCCTGTGCGGGCTGCTGCTCCTGGTAGAGGGGCTGCTGGGGCGCCTGCTGCGGCTCCGGGGTGGCGAGTTCGGCGAGTCCGGCCAGATAGTCGGCGTCGCTGGTGTGGCCCTGGGCGCCCGCCGCGTCCTGGGCGGCCATGTGGGCGCCCAGATCGTCGGTGGCGACCCGGCCGTGCAGCTTCTGCCTGCCGCGGCCGACCGCCTCCAGGGTCTTGGCGAGCACCGCCTCGAAGGCGCCGAACTTGGCGTCCACGTACGCGTCCGCCCGCTGCTTCAGCGTCTCGGGGTCGGCGCTGCGCTCGGGGGCCTCGGTGAAGTCGGGGTCCTCGTAGCCCTGCTCGTCCAGGCCCCGGCCCCGGCCGAGCAGCTTCTCGCGGCCCCGGTCCACGGAGCCGATGGTCTTGGTGAGGACGACTTCGAAGTTGGCGAGCTTGCTGTCGACGTAGTCGTCGGCCTCGGCCCGGACCTCCTCGGCCTCGCGGCGGGCCTCGGAGAGAATCCGGTCGGCCTCGCTCTGCGACCGGCGGGCGATCTCGGTCTCGGCGATCAGGGAGGCGCGCTCGGCGTGGGCGGACCGGATGATCCGGTCGGCCTCCTGCCGGGCCTGCTCGGCGAACTGCTCCTGGCCGCCGATCAGCTCCTGGGCCTGGGCGAGCGAGCCGGGCAGGGCCTCGCGCACCTCTTCGAGCATGGCGAGCAGCTCGGCGCGGTTGACCACGCACGAGGCCGACATGGGCATGGCGCGGGCGTTCCCGACCGCTTCGACGATCTCGTCGAGCTTCTTCTGCACGTCCACCGTGTGCTCGCCACTCTCTGCTGCTCTGTTGAAGCTGCTGCTCCGTTGGAGACGGACGGGACGACTGTAAGGCCAGTCGGCGGCCGTCCGACACCTGGTGACGGCCCGTCAGGGGTTCAGCGCTTGCCCAGACGCTCTATGAGCGCCTCGTGGACCGTGGGCGGCAGCAGGTGGGAGACATCGCCGCCCCAGGTCGCGACCTCCTTGACCAGGGAGGACGACAGGAAGCTGTACGTGGGATTGGTCGGTACGAAGAGCGTCTCGACGCCCGAGAGGCCGTTGTTCATCTGGGCCATCTGGAGCTCGTAGTCGAAGTCGCTGACGGCCCGCAGGCCCTTCACGATCGCCGGGATCTCCCGCTGCTTGCAGAAGTCGACCAGCAGTCCGTGGAAGGACTCCACCTCCACGTTGCCGAAGCCGGCGGTGACCTCGCGGATCAGCTCGATCCGCTCGTCGACGGTGAACAGCCCCTTCTTGGACTGGTTGATCATCACCGCCACATGCACCACGTCGTACAGCTTCGAGGCTCGTCCGATGATGTCGAGATGTCCGTTGGTGATGGGGTCGAAAGACCCCGGACAGACGGCGCGGCGCACTGTGATTCCCTCGCTCTCCGGTCCGGTCATCGTGCGTCTTCGCACGTAGCGGCGGCGCGACCGTACCAAAGCGTTCCCTCGCCGTAGCGACGGGCCCGCAGTGGCTCGAATCCGGCGGGCCAGCCGAATTCTCCGCCCCGGGTGCTGCGTTCCACGGTGACGAGCGCATCGTCCGTGAGCCACCCCTGGGCACGGAGTGTGAGCAGGATCTCGCGAAGATCGTCGTCGGTGACGGCGTACGGCGGGTCCAGGAAGACGACGTCGTACGGGTCCGAGGGCGCCGGTCCGGTCACGATCTGCTCGGCTCTGCCGGTCCGTACCTCGGCGCCGGGCAGACCGAGGGTGCGGACGTTGTCCCGGACGGTGCGCACCGCCTTCTGGTCCGCCTCGACGAGCAGGGCGTGCACCGCGCCCCGGGAGAGCGCTTCGAGGCCGACGGCGCCCGATCCGGCGTACAGGTCGGCGACCCGGATGCCTTCGAGGGTGCCGAGCAGCGCTTCCCAGGTGGAGAACAGGCCCTCCCGCGCACGGTCGGAGGTGGGGCGGGTGCCGGTGCCGGGCGGTACGGCCAGGCGGCGTCCGCCGGCCGATCCGGCGATCACGCGGGTCATGGGTGTCGGGTCCTCGGGGTCGGGGGCGTGCGGGAGACGGCTCGCGGTGGGCGCGTGCCGCCCGTACGCGAGTGGATACGGGCCCGCCCGTACGCGAGCCGGGTGCGGCCGCCCGTACGCGATCGGGTACGGGCCGTCCGTACGCGAGCCGGGTGCGGGCTGTCCGTCCACGATATGGCGTGCGGCCCGCACCGGCAGGGCGGCCCCCGGGCGCTCACCCCTTGTCGAGATACTCCTCCCGGTCCTTGTCCAGCAGCGCGGCCAGCACCGTGCGCAGCTCCGGCAGGTGCTCCAGCTCCGGGTCGGCGGCGACGATCGCGACGGCCTCCTCGCGGGCGGCGGCGATCACCTCCTCGTCGTCGATGACGGTGAGCATCCGCAGCGAGGAGCGCACCCCGGACTGGGCCTGGCCGAGCACATCGCCCTCGCGGCGCTGCTCCAGGTCGATCCGGGAGAGCTCGAAGCCGTCCAGGGTGGCGGCGACGGCGGAGAGGCGGGCGCGGGCGGGGCTCGCCTCGTGGGCCTCGCTGACCAGCAGGCAGAGCCCGGGGGCCGAGCCGCGGCCGACCCGGCCGCGGAGCTGGTGGAGCTGGGAGACGCCGAACCGGTCGGCGTCCATGATCACCATGGCGGTGGCGTTGGGGACGTTGACGCCGACCTCGATGACGGTGGTGGCGACCAGGACGTGGACGTCCCCGGCGGCGAACCGGCGCATCACGTCGTCCTTCTCGTCGGGGTGCATCCGCCCGTGGAGCACCTCGACGCCCAGCCCGGCCAGCGCGCCCTTCCGCAGCTCGTCCGCGACCTCCAGGACGGCGAGCGGGGGCCGCTTCTCGGGGTCCTCCTCGGCCGCCTTCGTGGCCTTGGCCTTCTTCGCGCCCTTCCCGTCCTCCTCGGCCTCGTCCCCGATGCGGGGGCAGACCACGTACGCCTGGTGGCCGTTCTCCACCTCCTCAGCGACGCGTTCCCAGGCGCGGGCGAGGAAGTGCGGCTTGTCCTTGGCGGGGACGACATGGCTGGCGATCGGGGAGCGGCCGGCCGGGAGCTGGTCGAGGACGGAGGTCTCCAGGTCGCCGAAGACCGTCATCGCGACCGTACGGGGAATGGGGGTGGCGGTCATGACGAGGAGGTGGGGCGGCTGCTTGCCCTTGGAGCGGAGGGCGTCGCGCTGTTCGACGCCGAAGCGGTGCTGCTCGTCCACCACGACCAGGCCCAGATCGTGGAACTGGACCTTGTCCTCGATGAGGGCGTGGGTGCCGATGACGATCCCGGCCTCGCCGGTGACCAGGTCGAGCAGGGCCTGCCTGCGGGCGGCCGTCCCCATGGAGCCGGTGAGGAGCACGACCTTGGTCCCCCGGTCCGAGCCGCCCAGCATGCCGCCTTCCGCCAGCTCGCCCATCATCTCAGTGATCGAGCGGTGGTGCTGCTGGGCCAGGACTTCGGTCGGGGCGAGCATCGCGGCCTGGCCGCCCGCGTCGACCACGGCGAGCATGGCGCGCAGGGCCACCATCGTCTTCCCCGATCCCACCTCCCCCTGGAGGAGGCGGTGCATCGGGTGCTCGGTGGCCAGATCGTCGAAGATCTCCTTGCTGACCTTCTGCTGGCCCTCGGTGAGGGTGAACGGCAGCTTGGCGTCGAACGCGTCCAGCAGGCCGTCGGCCACGGGGCGGCGGGCGACGGCGGGCAGCTGGGTGTCGGCGTACCGGCGGCGGGCCAGGGCGACCTGGAGGACGAACGCCTCGTCCCACTTGAGCCGGGCCCTGGCATCCTCGATGTCGGCCTTGGTCTGCGGCCGGTGCACCTTGAGCAGGGCCTCGGGCAGCGGGGTGAAGCCGCGCCCCTCGCGCAGGGAGGCGGGCAGCGGGTCCACCGCGTCCCGCGCGCTGGGCAGGACGGCGTCCACGGCCTTGGCGATGCGCCAGGAGTCGAGCTGCTTGCAGGCGGGGTAGATCGGCAGCAGCCGTCCGGCGAAGGCGTCCACGGCCTCGGTCGCCTCGTCGGCGTCGGAGGCGTCGAGCAGTTGGTACGTGGGGTGGGCGAGCTGCATCTTGCGGTTGAAGACGGAGACCTTGCCCGCGAACATCGCCTGGCGGCCCGGGAGGAGCTCCTTGTGCGGCTTGTGGACGCCGTGGCCGAAGAAGACCAGCTGGAGACGGCCGCTGCCGTCGGTCAGGGTGACCTCCAGGCGCTTGCCCCGGCCGTTGTTGAACATCAGGATGCGGGCGTCGGCGACCTGGGCGACCACCGTGACGTGCTCGTCCAGCGGGAGGTCGGCCAGCGCGGTCAGCCTGCCGCGCTCCTCGTACCGCCGCGGGTAGTGGTGCAGCAGATCACCGACCGTGTGCAGGTCGAGGTGTTCGGCCATCACCTTCGCGGTGGCTCCGCCGAGCAGCTTCTTGAGAGGTTCATCGAACGAGGACACGCGATCCATTGCACACCACGGCACTGACATCCGTCCGCCGGGCGCGGCTGCGGGGCGCCTACTCGACGCCGATCAGCAGCGGTGCGCGCTGGTGGCCGCCCCGGTAGACCACGGTGTCCACGGCGAGATGGCCCTCGCGTACGTGCTCCTCCAGCGCGTCGGCGAGCGCGTCCGGGACGTCCTCGCCGAGGACCAGGGTGACCAGTTCGCCGCCTGCCGCCAGCATCCGGTCCAGCACCGTACGGGCGGTGCCCTGGACGTCGGCGCCGATCACGGCCACGTCCCCGTCGATCAGGCCGAGGATGTCCCCGGCCTGGCAGATGCCCGCCATGGTCCACGACTGGTGCTCGGCGACGGCCAGTTCGGCGTAGCGGGTGGCCCCGGCGGCGGCCGTCATGGCGACCACGTCCTCGTCGAAGCCCCGGTCAGGCTCGTGGACGGCGAGGGCGGCGATGCCCTGGACGGCGGCGCGGGTGGGGACGAGGGCGACCCGGACCCCCTCGGTCCTGGCCTGTTCGGCGGCGGCGGCGGCCGTGTGGCGCAGGGCCGCGTCGTTGGGCAGCAGCACCACCTCGCGGGCGTGGGCGCGGCGGATGGCGTCGACCAGTTCGCCGCTGGCGGGGGGTTCGCCGGGGCGGGCGATCACGGTGGTGGCACCGGCCTCGGTGCAGAGCCCGGCCAGTCCGTCGCCGGGGACCACGACGACGACGGCGCGCTGGGCGGGTTCGGCCTGGACGCGGACGTCGTGGCCGCTCTCGGTGGCGAAGTGGGTGATCCGGATGCGGTACGGCCGCCCGGCCTCGACGCCCGCCTCCACGGCGGCCCCGGCGTCGTCGACATGGACGTGGACGTGCCAGAGCCCGTCGCCGCCCACCACGACCAGGGAGTCGCCGAGCGCGTCGAGCCGGGTGCGCAGCCGGTCCACCTGCTCGTCACGGGCCTCCAGGAGGTAGATCACCTCGAAGGCGGGCCCGCCTCCCCCGGCGTCCTCGGGGCAGTCGAGCGGCCCCTCGGCGGACCCACCGCCCAGCGGAACCGGAACGCCCCCCACCGGCAGCCCCACCACCGACCCGCCGTCCACGGGCGCCGCCTTCCCGGAACCGGAAGCGGAACCGGAGCCCGAACCGGAACCGGCGCGGGCCCCCCGAACCGGAGCCTGCCCCGTCACCGCCTCCACCAGCGCGCCCAGGACCGCCACCAGACCGCGCCCCCCGGCGTCCACGACCCCGGCCCGGCCGAGCACGGCGAGCTGCTCCGGGGTCCTCGCCAGGGCGGCGCGCGCGCCCTCGTACGCGGCGCTCACCACCGCGCGCAACTCCCGCTCCTCGCCCTCCGCCGCTTCGGCCGCCGCCGTGGCGACGGTCAGCACCGTGCCCTCCACCGGGTGGGCGACGGCCTGCCGGGCGGCCGAGGCGGCCCGGCTCAGGGCGAGCCGCAGATGGGCCGCGTCACCGCCGTCGGCGAGCACCCCGGCCATACCGCGCAGCAGCTGGGCCAGGATCGTGCCGGAGTTCCCGCGCGCGCCGATCAGGGCGCCGTGCGCCATGGCGCGTACGGCGTCGGCGGTGGCGGGCGTGGTGGTGCCGGTCTCATGGGCGGCGAAGACCGCTTCGACGGCGGCAGCGGCGGACTCGAGCGTCAGATAGAGGTTGGTCCCGGTGTCCCCGTCGGCGATGGGGTAGACGTTGATCGCGTCGATCTCCGCGCGCTCCCGGCCCAGGGCCTCCAGGGCCAGTGAGCACCAGGTGCGCACCGCGACGGCGTCCAGGTCGTCGGGGAGCTGCGGCACCGATGGTCCTCCTTGAAGCGGCCGTGGCAACGGGCTGCACCGCAGGTTAGCCCGCCTGCCGGGGTCCGGGCAGGGACAGGGGGCGGGAGGGCCGTGGGCCGACCCGTGGTAGTTTCGTATCTCCGGAGCAGGCGTTGTATGCTGCTCCGGTTGCCCGATGAGAGTCGGGCCATTCCTCCGGTACCGCCACTTCAGTCAAATGATTCCGGCGCGCCGGAATTCACTGTAAGTGCATCTGAAGTCTTTGGAGTGACCCGTGGCTGCCAACTGCGACGTTTGCGGCAAGGGGCCGAGCTTCGGCAACAGCATTTCGCACTCGCACCGCCGTACGTCCCGTCGCTGGAATCCCAACATCCAGCGCGTGCGTGCCGTGGTCGGTCGGACGCCGAAGCGGCTCAACGTCTGCACCTCGTGCATCAAGGCCGGCAAGGTCGCGCGCTGACGTCTCCGTCGTAGCGCAGCCTTCCGGTTGCCCGAAAAGCCGGTCCACCTCGGTGGACCGGCTTTTTGCTGTGCTCACCCGGCGGTGCCCGGCCGGCCGGCCGGGAGGGCGATCACCCGGCCGACCGGGTCCGCCAGCCGTGGTCGACCGGGCCGATGCCGCCGCCGAGCGCGAATCCGGCGCGGATGGCGCCGGTGACGTACGCCTTCGCGCCCTCCACCGCCGTCGGCACGTCCTGACCGAGCGCGAGCCCGGAGGCGACGGCGGAGGCGAGGGTGCAGCCGGTGCCGTGGGTGTGCCGGTTGTCGTACCGGGGGGCGCGCAGCCAGTGCTCCGCGCTCCCGTCGGTGAGCAGGTCCACCGCCTCGCCCGGCAGGTGGCCGCCCTTGATCAGCGCCCAGCGCGGCCCGAACGCGAGGATCTCCTCGGCGGCCCGGCGCATCCCGCCCTCGTCGGTGACCGTGACCCCGGTGAGCTGGGCCACCTCGTCGAGGTTCGGGGTGGCCACGGTGGCGACGGGCAGGAGCTTCGTCCGTACGGAGTCGAGCGCCTCGGCGGCGAGCAGCGCGTCGCCGTGCTTGGAGACCCCGACCGGGTCGACGACCACGGGGGCGTCCGTCCCGGCGAGGAGTTCCGCGACGGTCTCCACGAGCGCGGCCGAGGCGAGCATCCCGGTCTTCACCGCCTGGACGCCGATGTCGTCGACGACGCTGCGGTACTGGGCGCGTACGGCGTCCACCGGAAGCTCCCACGCGCCCTGGACGCCGAGGGAGTTCTGTGCGGTGACGGCGGTGAGCACGCTCATGCCGTGCACACCGAGGGCGAGCATGGTCTTCAGGTCGGCCTGAATCCCCGCACCGCCGCCGGAGTCGGAACCGGCGACGGTGAGCACGCGGGGCGGTACAGCGGTACGTATGGGCATGCGCAGCAATCTAGTACGCGCACGCGTGCGCCAAGGGATCACGTGTGCGCCAAAGGGCCACGCGTGAGCCCTGCGACCGACCGGCCGCGCCGCCCTAGTAGGTGTCCTCGATGGCGCCGAAGTGGTCCCAGCCGCCCGTGCTGGTCCAGGGGGCGCCGTCCACGGTGACCTGGGGCAGCGCGGAGGGGTTGAGGACCTCGCCGATCACCTTCCAGCGGGCGGGGAGCTTGGCGTCCGGCGGGAAGGTGGCCACGATGGCGTGGTCCTCTCCCCCGGTCAGCACCCACTGGAGCGGGTCGACGCCGACGGCCTGGCCGATGTCGGACATCTGCGAGGGGATGTCGATGAGGCCGGAGCGCAGGTCGATACGGACCTTGCTGGCCTCCGCGATGTGCCCGAGGTCCGCGACGAGCCCGTCGCTGACGTCGGTCATGGCGGTGGCGCCGAGCCCGGCGGCGGCGGGGCCCGCGTGATACGGGGGCTCCGGGCGGCGGTGGGCCTCGACGAAGGCGCGGGGCGAGCGGAAGCCCCGGGAGAGCACGGCGTACCCGGCGGCGGACCAGCCGAGCCAGCCGGTGACGGCGACGACATCGCCGGGGCGTGCGCCGGCGCGGGTGACCGGCTCGTGGTTGCGCAGGTCGCCGAGGGCCGTGATGGAGACGGTGATGGTGTCACCGCCGACCACATCGCCGCCGACGACGGCCGCGCCCGCCACCTGGCACTCGTCCCGCAGCCCGTCCATCAGTTCGGCGGCCCAGGTGACCGGGAGGTCGGCGGGGACGACGAGGCCGAGGAGCAGCGCGGTGGGCACGGCGCCCATGGCCGCGATGTCGGCGAGGTTCTGGGCCGCCGCCTTGCGGCCGACGTCGTACGCCGTCGACCAGTCGCGGCGGAAGTGCCGCCCTTCCAGCAGGATGTCCGTACTGGCCACGACCCTGCGGTCGGGAGCGGCCACGACCGCGGCGTCGTCGCCGGGCCCCAGCCGTACCGCCGGTGTGGTGGTGAGCCGGGACGTGAGCTCTCTGATGAGCCCGAACTCCCCCAACTCGCCCACGGTTCCCTTCACCGAGTCTCACCTCTCCTTTATCGCCCCGGACACCCGTCCGGGCCCCCGGTCGCGAGCCGTCACTGCTGTCGGTACCGTCAGGAGGACCGTCGGTACCGTCAAGGGATACGTCAACTTCCGCACTCCGCACGCCACGCTGTGGACGTCACACGTCCCGTAGGTCTCCCCGTCACCCTCGGCAACGCGATAACGTGGCGTCCCTTTCCCCCACATGATCCTCGTGGCCGCCCTGGAGGTTCCGTGGTACAGGCGTACATCCTTATTCAGACCGAGGTGGGCAAGGCGTCGATCGTCGCCGAGACCATCTCCAGGATTCCGGGAGTCATCCAGGCAGAGGACGTCACCGGTCCGTACGACGTGATCGTGCGGGCCCAGTCCGACACGGTCGACGCGCTCGGCCGCATGGTGGTCGCCAAAGTGCAGCAGGTGGACGGCATCACGCGCACCCTGACCTGTCCGGTCGTCCACCTCTGACCCCCGTCCGGGACCGCGCGGGACGCGCGGCCCTCGACCGCGGTTCCCCGCCCCGGCACCGTGATCCTCCGCGCGCTGACGGGGCGATCGTACTGCCCCGCGGCGCCCCCCTGTCCACGTCCGCGGCGCCCCCGGTCCATGGAGAGCACCGGCCCACGCCGGAAGGCCGGGACGGCCACCGCCGTCCCGGCCTTCCGGGTCTCTCAGCGCAGTCCGGTGGAGCGGGTCAACGCGGCCTGGATCAGCCGGTCGACCAGCTCCTGGTAGCTCACACCGCTCTCCTGCCACATGCGCGGATACATGGAGATCGGGGTGAACCCCGGCAGGGTGTTGATCTCGTTGATGACGAAGGTGCCGTCCTCGGTGAGGAAGAAGTCGGCGCGCACCAGCCCCTCGCAGGAGGTGGCGTCGAAGGCGGCGACGGCGAGCCGCTGGACCTCGGCGGTCTGCTCCTCGGTGAGCGGGGCGGGCACCAGACCGGTGGCGGAGTCGATGTACTTCGCCTCGAAGTCGTAGAACTCGTGCGCGGTGACCGGGGGGATCTCGGCGGGCACGCTGGCGCGCGGCCCGTCCTCGAACTCCAGCACGCCGCACTCGATCTCGCGCCCGCGCAGCAGCGACTCCACGAGGAACTTGGGGTCGTGGCGGCGGGCCTCCTCGATCGCCGCGTCGAGCCCTTCGAGGCCGTCGACCTTGGTGATGCCCATGGAGGAGCCGCCCCGGGCGGGCTTCACGAAGAGCGGCCAGCCGTGCTCACTGGCGAAGTCCACGATCCGCTTGCGTACGGCGGCGGGGTCGCGGTCCCACTCGCGGGGGCGGACGACCTCGTACGGTCCGACCGGCAGCCCGAAGGAGAGGAAGACGCGCTTCATGTACTCCTTGTCCTGGCCGACGGCCGAGGCGAGGACGCCCGCGCCGACGTAGGGCACGCCGGAGAGCTCCAGCAGCCCCTGGAGGGTGCCGTCCTCCCCGTACGGGCCGTGCAGCACGGGGAAGACCACGTCGACCTCGCCGAGCGCCTTGGGCACCGAGCCGGGTTCGCTGTAGACGACCTCGCGGCTGCCCGGGTCCACGGAGAGCACCACGCTGCCCTCGGTGGACTCGGCGAGCCGGTCCACGTCGGGGACCTTGCGGTCGATGATGGCCATGCGTTCGGGCTCGTCGGCGGTGAGCGCCCAGCGGCCGTCCGTCGTGATGCCGATCGGCAGGACGTCGTACTTCGTCCGGTCGATGGCCTTCATGACGGCGCCGGCCGTGACGACCGAGATGCCGTGTTCGGAGCTGCGGCCGCCGAACACGACGGCCACACGCGGCTTACGGCGCTGCTGCTCAGGGCTCTCGGCGCGCTCAGGGCTCTGGGGGAGGTTCTCGCTGCTCATATCGCGATGAGCGTACCTGCTGGT
This sequence comes from Kitasatospora albolonga, assembly GCA_002082585.1. NCBI lineage: Bacteria > Bacillati > Actinomycetota > Actinomycetes > Kitasatosporales > Streptomycetaceae > Kitasatospora > Kitasatospora albolonga. The sequence goes on along the minus strand of CP020563.1, from coordinate 6,133,516 downwards.
AAAGGAGGAGTCAGCGCCGCTCGGCCTTGGCGCTCCGCGACATCAGCTCCTTCACCGCGACGACCGGGGACTTGCCCTCGTGGACGATCGAGACGACCGTCTCCGTGATGGGCATGTCGACCCCGTGCCGACGGGCCAGGTCCAGGACCGACTGGCAGGACTTGACGCCCTCGGCGGTCTGCTTGGTGACGGCGATCGTCTCCTGGAGCGTCATGCCCCGGCCGAGGTTGGTGCCGAAGGTGTGGTTGCGCGAGAGCGGCGAGGAGCAGGTGGCCACCAGGTCGCCCAGGCCCGCGAGTCCGGAGAACGTCAGCGGGTCGGCGCCCATGGCCACGCCCAGGCGGGTGGTCTCGGCCAGGCCCCGGGTGATGAGGGAGCCCTTGGTGTTGTCGCCGAGGCCCATGCCGTCCGCGATGCCGACGGCGAGGCCGATGACGTTCTTCACGGCGCCGCCGAGCTCGCAGCCCACCACGTCGGTGTTGGTGTAGGGCCGGAAGTACGGGGTGTGGCAGGCGGCCTGGAGGCGCTGGGCGACGGACTCGTCGGCGCAGGCGACGACGGCGGCGGCGGGGCGGCGCTCGGCGATCTCCTTGGCGAGGTTGGGGCCGGAGACGACGGCGATGCGGTCGGCGGAGACCTTGGTGACGTCCGCGATCACCTCGCTCATCAGCTCGGCGGTGCCCAGCTCGACGCCCTTCATCAGGGAGACCAGGACGGTGTCCGGCTCCAGGTGGGGGGCCCAGTCGGCGAGGTTGGCGCGCAGGGTCTGGGACGGTACGACCAGGAAGGCGAACTCGGCCCCGCGCAGCGCCTCGGCGGGGTCGGTGGTGGCGCGGATGGTGCCGGGGAGCTCGATGCCCGGCAGGTAGTCCGGGTTGGTGTGCGTGGTGTTGACGGCCTCGGCGACCTCGGCGCGGCGGCCCCACAGGGTGACCTCGCAGCCCGCGTCGGCGAGGATCACGGCGAACGCCGTACCCCATGAGCCGGTTCCGAAGACGGCTGCTTTTACGGGGTGCGTCACGTGGTTCCCTTTCCCTGCGCCCTGCGCCGTTGTTCAGCGCGGGCTTTGCGGTGATCGTAGAGCTCGGCGGGGGCCTTCTCCCCGCGTACGTCCTCCAGCTGCCGGGTGATCGCGGCCATGATGACCTCGGTGGCCTGGCGCAGCACCTCGGGCGTCGGCTCGACGTCGTAGAAACGGCTGAGGTCGACGGGCGGTCCGGCCTGCACCTGGAGGGTCTTGCGGGGGAACAGCCGGAGCTTGTTCTCCTTGGCGTACGGCGGCATCACCTGGTTGGCGCCCCACTGGGCGACGGGGATGACCGGGGCCCTGGTCATCAGCGCGACGCGGGCGGCGCCGGTCTTGCCCGCCATCGGCCACATCCGCGGGTCGCGGGTGAGGGTGCCCTCGGGGTAGAAGGCGACGCACTCGCCGCGCTCGATGGCCTCGACGGCGGCCCGGAAGGCGTCCAGGGCGTTGGTCGTCTCGCGGTAGACGGGGATCTGGCCGGTGCCGCGCAGCATCATCCCGACGAAGGGGGTGCGGAAGAGGCCCGCCTTCGCCAGGAACCGGGGCACGCGTCCGGTGTTGTACTGGAAGTGGCCGTAGGAGAGCGGGTCCAGATAGGAGTTGTGGTTGACGGCACTGATGAATCCGCCGTCGGCCGGAATGTGCTCCATCCCCCGCCAGTCGCGCTTGAACAGAACCACCAATGGCGGCTTGGCGATAACCGCCGCCAGGCGGTACCAGAAGCCGATTCTGCGGCGGGACACTCGGACACCTTCCTCTAAGGACCTCATCGGAACTCGACCTGTTGTCGGCTACTGACGGTCAAGTCTCGCCCCAGGCCCCTCCTCTGTCGAGAACACCGTACGCCTCACTTTCGGGCCCGGTCCTCCGGGTTGTCGTACCGGCAGGCGAGAATAAGTCCTCCTGCGTACGGAGGGGGAGATCGCCACGAACACCGATCCGGCGGCGTCCTGGTCCCTGGTCGTTCCGCTCAAACCGCTCGCACGGGCCAAGAGCCGCCTGGGCCGGGCGGCGGGCGAGCCCGCGCGGCCCCGCCTCGCCCTGGCCTTCGCCCAGGACACGGTGGCCGCGGCGCTCTCCTGTGCCCGGGTGCGGGATGTGGTGGTCGTCACGGACGACGCGGCGGCGGGGGCGGCCCTTTCGGCGCTCGGCGCGCGGATCGTGGCGGACGTCCCGGCGGCCGGGCTCAACGCGGCGCTGGCGTACGGGGCCCGCTCGGTGCGGGCCCTCGCGCCCGGCGCCCCGGTGGCCGCTCTGAACGCGGATCTGCCGGCGCTGCGCCCCGCGGAATTGGCTCGGGTGCTCGATTTTGCCTCCGCTTTTCCTCGCGCATTTCTCCGGGACGCGGCGGGAATCGGGACGACATTTCTGTCCTGCGGCGGGGGTACGGAATTGCGCCCGGCTTTCGGCGGGCGGTCGGCCGCCCGGCATCTGGCTTCGGGGGCGGTGGAAATAGCGCTGCCCGGTGTCGACTCGGTGCGCCGGGACGTGGATACGGGCGAGGACCTCACGGTGGCCCTGGCCCTCGGGACGGGCCCGCACACCGGGCGGGTCTGCTCGGCGCTCTGCCGCGCCCCGGGCCGATAGGCTGCCGCCCATGCAGGCGACCTCGTACACGTACGACCCCGAGACCCGTACCGGCAGCGTGCTGCTGGACGACGGCACCCCGGTGGAGTTCGACGCCCCGGCCTTCGACGCGGGCGGCCTGCTGCTGCTGCGTCCGGGGCAGCGGGTGCGGATCGAGGGCGAGGGCACGGGGGCCGGTCTGCGGATCACCCTGGTGACGTTGCAGACGTTCTAGGAGACGCCCCGCGTTCCGGAAGGCGTCCTGGAAGGCGTCCCGGGCGGCCTCACTGGGCCGAACGGGTTCCGGACAGCCCGCGGGCCGGGCTCCCCCGGAGGGGAGCCCGGCCCGGCGCGTTTCTGGAAGCGATCGGTTACCCGGTCACTTCTTGCGTGCGGTGGCCTTCTTGGCCGTGGTGGTGCGCGCGGTGGTCTTCTTCGCGGGCGCCTTCTTCGCCGTGGCCTTCTTGGCGGGCGCGGTCTTCTTGGCCGTGGCGGTGGCCTTCTTGGCCGTCGCGGTCGCCTTCTTCGCGGCCGGGGTGGCCTTCTTCGCCGTGGCGGTCGCCTTCTTGGCGGTGGCCTTCTTGGCGGTGGCGGTGGTCTTCTTCGCCGGTGCCACGGTCTTCTTGGCGGTGGTCTTCTTCGCCGTGGCCTTCTTGGCGGCCGACTTCTTGGCGGCGGCGGCCTTGACCGTCGTACGGGCGGCGGAAGATCCGCCCGACAGGCTGCCCTTGGGGGCCTTCTTCACGGCCACGTCGTTCTTGGGGAGCTTCTTGGAGCCGCTCACCAGGTCCTTGAACCCCTGACCCGCGCGGAAGCGGGGCACCGAGGTCTTCTTGACCCGGACGCGCTCACCCGTCTGCGGGTTGCGGGCGTACCGGGCGGGGCGGTCGACCTTCTCGAACGAGCCGAAGCCGGTGACCGAGACACGGTCCCCGGCGACCACGGCACGGACGATCGCGTCGAGTACCGCGTCGACAGCGTCCGCGGCCTGCTGACGGCCGCCGACCTTGTCGGCAATCGCTTCTACGAGCTGCGCCTTGTTCACGTCTTCCCCTTCGGAGACATTGCCAGAACGAAAGTGTTCAAGCTTTTTCGCACGTTAGGCAGATATATACCGCAAATCAAACACGAAACGGGCTAATCACCCTAGTGCCGCAACGAAGTCGACCGATGCGCAGTTCCACGTGTCAGTCACCTTCGGGGAATCGGCCCTCATCGAGGTCCTTCATCAACCGGTCCAGACGCCTTGCCGCGTCCGGGAGATCGTGCTTCGCCGCGGCCGTGACGACCAGCAGCTTCCGGGACAGCGCCATCCGTACGCCCTCCGGGACTTGCAGTGCACGCACCTTCGCGTGCGCTTCCTTCAATCGGTCGGCGACTTGGCCGTAAAGCTTGAGTTGGCTGTCGCGTTCCATGCACCGATTGTGCCATCTGGGGCGAGTTGTCGCCCGAGGGGGGCTCAACAAGCGACTGCGCCCCCTGCCGGGAGGCAGGGGGCGCAGTCATGGAAAAGCGCTGCTCAGGCGTCAATTGTACGCGGTTTGTGGGTCGGCCTGGCCGCCTCGTAAGCCGCGATGTCCGCTTCGTTCTGAAGGGTGAGGCTGATGTCGTCGAGGCCGTTGAGCAGCCGCCAGCGGGCGTTCTCGTCCAGCTCGAAGTCGGCCGTGATGCCTTCGGCGCGGACCTGGCGGGCCTCCAGGTCGACGGTGATCTCGGCGGTCGGGTCGGCCTCGCTCAGCTCCCACAGGGCGTCGACGACCTGCTGCTCCAGGACCACGGTCAGCAGGCCGTTCTTCAGCGAGTTGCCACGGAAGATGTCGGCGAAGCGGGCGGAGACGACGGCCTTGAAGCCGTAGTTCTGGAGCGCCCAGACGGCGTGTTCGCGGGAGGAGCCCGTACCGAAGTCGGGACCGGCCACCAGGACCGAGGCGCCCTGCCGCTCGGGGCGGTTGAGGACGAAGTCGGGGTCTTTGCGCCAGGCTTCGAAGAGGCCGTCCTCGAACCCGTCGCGGGTGACCTTCTTCAGCCAGTGGGCGGGGATGATCTGGTCGGTGTCGACGTTGCTGCGGCGCAGCGGGACGGCCCGGCCGGTGTGTGCGGTGAAGGCTTCCATGGCTATGCGACTCCGGCGGGGGTACGGGTGTCGGACAGGTCGGCGGGCGAGGCCAGATGGCCCAGTACGGCGGTGGCGGCGGCGACCTGGGGCGAGACCAGGTGGGTCCGGCCGCCCTTGCCCTGCCGTCCCTCGAAGTTGCGGTTCGAGGTGGAGGCGGAGCGCTCGCCGGGGGCCAGCTGGTCGGGGTTCATACCGAGGCACATCGAGCAACCCGCGTGCCGCCATTCGGCGCCGGCCCCGGTGAAGACCTTGTCCAGGCCCTCGGAGACGGCCTGGAGGGCGACCCGGACCGAGCCGGGGACGACCAGCATCCGCACGCCGTCGGCGACTTTGCGGCCCTCCAGGATCGAGGCGGCGTTGCGCAGGTCCTCGATGCGGCCGTTGGTGCACGAACCTACGAAGACGGTGTCCACGCTGATCTCGCGCAGCGGCTGCCCGGCGGTCAACCCCATGTACTCCAGGGCCTTTTCGGCGGCGTTGCGCTCCGAGGCGTCCTCGTACGAAGCAGGGTCGGGGACGTTCGCGGAGAGCGGCGCGCCCTGGCCCGGGTTGGTGCCCCAGGTGACGAACGGGGCCAGTTCGGTGGCGTCGATGACGACCTCGGCGTCGAACACCGCGTCGTCGTCGGAGCGCAGGGTCTTCCAGTACGCCACGGCGGCGTCCCACTCCGCGCCCTTGGGGGCGGCGTCGCGGCCCTCCAGATAGGCGAAGGTGGTCTCGTCCGGGGCGATCATGCCCGCGCGGGCACCGGCCTCGATCGACATGTTGCAGATGGTCATCCGGGCCTCCATCGAGAGCTTCTCGATGGCGGAGCCGCGGTATTCGAGGATGTAGCCCTGGCCGCCGCCGGTGCCGATCCGGGTGATGATCGCCAGGATCAGGTCCTTGGCCGTGACGTCCTCGGGCAGTTCGCCCTCGACGGTGATGGCCATGGTCCTCGGCCGGGCCAGCGGCAGCGTCTGGGTGGCCAGGACGTGCTCCACCTGGCTGGTGCCGATGCCGAACGCCAGCGCGCCGAACGCCCCGTGCGTGGAGGTGTGGGAGTCGCCGCAGACCACGGTGGTGCCGGGCTGGGTCAGGCCCAGCTGGGGGCCGACCACGTGCACGACGCCCTGCTCGACATCGCCGAGCGGGTGCAGCCGGACGCCGAACTCCGCGCAGTTCTTGCGCAGGGTCTCCAGCTGGGCGCGGGAGACCGGGTCGGCGATCGGCTTGTCGATGTCGAGGGTCGGGGTGTTGTGGTCCTCGGTGGCGATGGTGAGGTCGAGCCGTCGCACCGGGCGCCCCGCCTGGCGCAGACCGTCGAACGCCTGCGGGCTGGTCACCTCGTGGAGCAGGTGCAGATCGATGAAGAGAAGGTCGGGCTCGCCCTCCGCGCGCCGGACGACATGGTCGTCCCAGACCTTTTCCGCGAGTGTCCTACCCATCGCTTTCCCTCCGGCCGGCGCCTTCGCCGGCCCAACTAGAGATTCGGTGCGCCGCCGTCCGGAATCCTCGTGCGGGGCGGTGGCCGCGGGCCGTTGTGGGGCCGCCTCTACAGGTTCGCAACTTCCGCTGAAAATTGAACTTGCGTTTCACAGAGTGAGACGGGAGTATCGTCGTATGGACAACTCTAGCGGCGTCGGCGTTCTCGACAAGGCAGCTCTGGTACTGAGCGCTCTGGAGTCCGGTCCGGCCACCCTCGCCGGGCTGGTCGCGGCGACAGGGCTCGCACGGCCCACGGCCCACCGTCTGGCCGTGGCACTGGAACACCACCGGATGGTGGCGAGGGACATGCAGGGCCGGTTCATTCTCGGCCCCCGGCTGTCGGAACTGGCAGCCGCGGCGGGCGAGGACCGCCTGCTGGCCACGGCCGGACCCGTACTCACCCACCTGCGCGACATCACCGGCGAGAGCGCCCAGCTCTACCGCCGGCAGGGCGACATGCGCATCTGCGTGGCGGCGGCGGAGCGGCTGTCCGGACTCCGGGACACGGTGCCGGTCGGCTCCACGCTCACCATGAAGGCGGGATCGTCGGCCCAGATCCTGATGGCCTGGGAGGAGCCGGAGCGCCTGCACCGGGGCCTCCAGGGGGCCAGGTTCACGGCGACGGCGCTCTCCGGCGTACGGCGGCGGGGCTGGGCCCAGTCGATCGGCGAGCGGGAGCCGGGCGTCGCCTCGGTCTCCGCCCCGGTGCGCGGCCCGTCGAACCGGGTGGTCGCCGCCGTCTCGGTCTCCGGACCGATCGAGCGGCTCACCCGCCACCCGGGCCGGATGCACGCCCAGGCGGTCATCGACTCGGCGGCCCGGCTGAGCGAGGCCCTGCGCCGCTCGGGCTGACACCCGTCCCGTCACGCGCCCGGGGGCACGCTCAGCCCGCCCGCGCCGACGGACACCCCTGCCGGGCACGCCCCACCGGGCAGCCCGCGCACCCGCCCCTGCCCCTCCCGTACACAGATCCCCTCCGGAAGGCCGCCCCAGCGCCGTGGCGGCCCTTTTTCTTCCCCGGACGACCTCGACTACACGGCTTCCCCGGACGACCGGTGGGCGAGACGGTCCACCGCCCTGCGGCCCCGCGCCCGGACCGGCAGCACCTCGGTCGCCGCGGCCAGACCGTAGGGCGGCATGTCGGCGTAGATCGACTCATAGCCGCCCTCGGGCACGATGTAGCTCTCGTGCCAGAGCCCCACGTGCTGCCGGGACTTCTTCTCCTTGCGGTTGATGATCGCCCAGGCCCGGCGGTGGAACATGTCGGGCGCGGAGGCGTACGCGTACAGCTTCTCCCGCGACTCCCAGTACTGGACGACGTAGTACGTGCGCGGCGAGCCGGTCAGCAGGGTGTAGCCGAGCAGTCCGCGGCTCGGGTCCCTGGTCAACTCCCGCAGCATGCGCGGCATCGCGGCGAGGACGGGCAGCCAGTGGTGGATGCCCCGGAAGTGGTTGATGCGCATCCCGATCAGCAGGACGACGACCTCGCCCTCGGCTCCCGCCGTCATCCGGCCGGGTATCGGTTTCGCGAACACGGTGTGCCTCCATTCGTTGGAGAGTGCCACTATCCAATGGTTGGATAGTGGCACCATCCAAGGGGCGGCGCAAGGAAAGGCGCGGAGATTGCGACTGGCGGAGCTGAGCGAGCGGAGCGGTGTGCCGACGGCGACGATCAAGTACTACCTGCGCGAGGGGCTGCTGCCGGCGGGCCGCCGGATCAGCGCGACGCAGGCGGAGTACGACGAGGGGCATCTGCGGCGGCTGCGGCTGGTGCGGGCGCTGATCCAGGTCGGGCGGCTGCCGGTGGCGACGGCCCGTGAGGTGCTGGCGCACGTGGACGACGAGTCGCTCGGCCGCACGATCCGGCTGGGGGCGGCCCTGTGGGCCCTGCCGCACGGGCCCGCGCCGGACGAGGAGGCCCCGGAGACGGCGACCGCACGGGCCCAGGTGGCGGCGCTGCTCACGGAGTTGGGGTGGTCGACCGTGCTGGAGCTCGGGGAGCTCTCCCCGGTGTACCGCTCCCTGGTCGCCTCGGTGGCCACACTGGTCCGGCTCGGATATCCGTGTGACATCGGCTACTTGACCCGGCAGGCCCGGATCATGGAGCAGGCGGCGGTGCACGATCTGGACGAGATGGAGACGTACGCCTCCGAGGCCGAGCAGGTGGAGAAGGCCGTCGCCTCGGCGGTGCTGTACGAGCCGCTGCTGATGTCCCTGCGGCGGCTGGCCCAGAGCGAGGAGAGCGCCCGGCGGTACGGGCTCTGAGGGGGGCGGGAACGGAAGAAGGCCCTTCACCGAGGTGAAGGGCCTTCCCGTACCGCTCTGTTGTACCCCCGACCGGATTCGAACCGGCGCTACTGCCGTGAGAGGGCAGCGTGCTAGGCCGCTACACAACGGGGGCGTGGTTACTGCTGACGTGCGCTGGGCTACCAGGACTCGAACCTAGAATGACGGTACCAGAAACCGTAGTGTTGCCAATTACACCATAGCCCATGGTGGGACAAGTACCCCCGACCGGATTCGAACCGGCGCTACTGCCGTGAGAGGGCAGCGTGCTAGGCCGCTACACAACGGGGGCCCTAGCGATCCTGCATCGAAAACGTGGGTGCGACCCAGGTGTTCTCGCGGGAAGGATCTGTACCCCCGACCGGATTCGAACCGGCGCTACTGCCGTGAGAGGGCAGCGTGCTAGGCCGCTACACAACGGGGGCTTGTCCTGCTGGATACTGCTGGTCTTGCTTGTACTGCGCTGGGCTACCAGGACTCGAACCTAGAATGACGGTACCAGAAACCGTAGTGTTGCCAATTACACCATAGCCCACTGAAATGCAACCCCTGGAGGGGGTTTCACTTCTGTCTGCGCTTCCCGTTCGGATCTTCCGTCCCGCTCGGGCGGCGCAGAAAGAACATTACCCGAAGGTGTCCGGCGCTCCAAAACGGGTATCGCCCGCCAGCAGGCCGGGGAGCTGGTCGAGGCCGGTGATCGTCACGAGGTCCGGGCGTCCGCCCCTCCCCCGCCGGTCCAGCCAGATCCCCCTCAGCCCGGCGGCCACGGCCCCGCTCGCGTCGATGTCGGGCTCGTCGCCCACGTACGCCACCTCGTGCGGCTCCAGCGCCAGCGCTTCGCAGGCCGCGTGGAAGGCGCCGGGCTCGGGCTTGGAGATGCCCAGCTCCACCGCGCAGACCATCGCCTCGAACCGGTCCCGGACGCCGAGGGCGGTGAGCTTGCGGTGCTGGTGGCCGGTGCTGGAGTTGGACAGGATCGCGTGGCGGTAGTCGGGCACCAGCCGGTCGAGGACCGGCAGCACGTCCGGGAAGAGCGCCCAGGCGGCCTCGAAGTGGGACAGGTGCCCGGCGAGCCACTCGTCGGCCTCTCCGTCCTCCATGACCCGCGAGAGGAACTCCCGCACCCGGTCCCGGCGCTGCCCGGGGAAGTCCGTCTCCCCGGCGGCGAAGCGCGCCCAGTGCCGGACGGTGATCGCCTTCCAGGCGGCGAGGGCCTCGTCGGCCGACGCGTACACCTCCGGCACTCCCACGCCTTCCAGGTGGAGGCGCATCCCGGTGTCGTCGGCACCCGCGTAGTCGAAGATCGTGTCGTCGATGTCCCAGAGCACGGCTCGGATCGGCATGTACGTCACGGTAGCCGGATGCCGGCGGCCGTGGGGTCCGTATAAAGCCGAGGAGGGCCGCGGCCGGTCGGCCGCGGCCCTCCTCGGGCGTGCTGGTCGTGTTACGCGGTCAGCCTGGCCAGCGCCGCGTCGATGCGGGCCAGGCTCTTCTCGCGGCCCAGGATCTCCAGGGACTCGAAGAGCGGCAGCCCGACGGTGCGGCCGGTGACGGCGACCCGGACCGGGGCCTGGGCCTTGCCGAGCTTGAGGCCGTACGCCTCACCGGCGGTGAGCACGGCGTTCTTCAGGGACTCCGGCTCGTTCCAGTCCGCCGCCCCCAGGTGGGCGCGGGCGGTGGTGAGGAGGGGCACCGGGTCGCCCTTCATGGCCTTGGCCCAGGACGCCTCGTCCTCCACCGGCTCGTCCAGGAAGAGGAAGTCGACGTTGTCGGTGATGTCGGAGAGCACCGTGACCCGGGTCTGGGCGTACGGGGCGATCCGCGTCCACTTCTCCGCGTCGAACGCTTCCGGGGCCCAGGGCGCGAAGGGGGCCTTCAGCCAGGGGCCGCACGCCTCGGCGAACGCCTTCTCGTCGAGCATGCGGATGTGCTCGGCGTTGATGTGCTCGGCCTTCTTGAGGTCGAAGCGGGCCGGGTTGGCGTTGACGTCCTTGATGTCGAACGCCGCGATCAGCTCGTCCACCGAGAAGATGTCGCGGTCCTCGGCGATCGACCAGCCGAGCAGCGAGAGGTAGTTCAGCAGCCCCTCGGGGAGGAAGCCGCGCTCCCGGTAGAGGTTGAGGGATGCCTGCGGGTCGCGCTTGGAGAGCTTCTTGTTGCCCTCGCCCATGACGTACGGCAGGTGGCCGAAGGCGGGGATGTCCTTGGCGATGCCCAGCTCGATGAGCGCCCGGTACAGGGCGATCTGGCGCGGGGTGGAGGAGAGCAGGTCCTCGCCGCGCAGGACGTGGGTGATCTCCATCAGGGCGTCGTCGACCGGGTTGACCAGCGTGTAGAGCGGGGCCCCGTTGGCGCGGACGATGCCGTAGTCGGGGACGTTCTCCGGCTGGACGGTGATGTCGCCGCGGACCAGGTCGGTGAAGGTGATGGCCTCGTCGGGCATCCGGAAGCGGACGATCGAGCTGCGGCCCTCGGCCTCGTACGCCGCCTTCTGCTCGGCGGTGAGGTCGCGGCAGTGGCCGTCGTAACCGGACGGCTTCCCGGCGGCGCGGGCGGCGTCGCGGCGGGTGTCCAGCTCCTCGGTGGTGCAGTAGCAGGCGTACGCGTACCCGGCGGCGAGCAGCTTCTCCGCGACGTCCTTGTACAGGTCCATCCGCTGCGACTGGCGGTAGGGGGCGTGCGGGCCGCCGGTCTCGGGGCCCTCGTCCCAGTCCAGGCCGAGCCAGCGCATGGAGTCGAGCAGCTGCTCGTAGGACTCCTCGGAGTCGCGCGCGGCGTCGGTGTCCTCGATCCGGAAGACCAGGGTGCCCTGGTGGTGCCGGGCGAAGGCCCAGTTGAACAGGGCCGTGCGGACCAGGCCCACATGGGGGTTGCCGGTCGGGGAGGGACAGAAACGGACGCGTACAGGTGCGTTAGCCACGCTTGATCACCTTGTTGGTGAGAGTGCCGATGCCTTCGATGGTGACGGCGACCTCGTCGCCGACGTGCAGGGGTCCGACCCCTGCGGGGGTTCCGGTGAGGATCACATCGCCCGGGAGGAGGGTCATGGCCTCCGTGATGTGGACGATCAGGTCCTCGATGGAGCGGACCATGTCGCTGGTGCGGCCGAGCTGCCGCTGCTCGCCGTTGACCGTCGCCTGGATGGTGAGGTCGTGGGGGTCCACGTCGGTCTCCACCCAGGGGCCCAGCGGGCAGGAGGTGTCGAAGCCCTTGGCGCGGGCCCACTGCTTCTCGCGCCGCTGCACATCGCGGGCGGTGACGTCGTTGGCGCAGGTGTAGCCGAGGATGACGTCCTTGACACGCTCGCGCGGGACCTCGCGGCACATGCGGCCGATGACCACGGCCAGCTCGGCCTCGTGGTGCAGCTCGCTGGAGAAGGAGGGGTACTCGATCGCGTCGCCGGAGCCGATCACCGAGGTGGTGGGCTTGAAGAAGGTGATCGGCGCTTCGGGGACCTCGTGGCCGAGCTCGGCGGCGTGCTCCGCGTAGTTGCGGCCGATGGCCACGACCTTGTTGGGGAGCACCGGGGGCAGCAGCCGGACCTTGTTCAGCGGGACCTTGGTGCCCGAGAGCTCGAAGTCGGCGTACGGGATGCCCTTGATGATGTCGAGGACGAGGTCACCGGATTCCACGGTGCCCTGTCCCTCGACGGCGCCGAAGGCGACATTGCCGTCGATGGAGAACCTGGCGATGCGCACGGGATGCTGTCGCCCCTCACTTGCTGGCTGGCTGAAGACTGACGCTCCAGGCTAGCGCCTCGCCCGGCGCGGATCGCCCCAAAAGGAGCGTCGTCCAGTGCGTGCGATCGCAAGGCGGCCGAAGGCCCTTGTAGCGGAGCTACCAGGGCGTTTGGCCAACGCCGCGAGCGTGCGTGCTGGGCGGCGTGACGGGGCGATCCGGGCCGGGCGAGGCGCTGGCGCCGTGAGGGGGTGCAGCCTCGCGCATTCCCCGGGGAGGGCTACGGGGCGGTCGCGGCCGCGACCGGGGCCTCCATGAGGATGGTGCGGCGCGGGTTGGCCGTCACGGTGGGCAGGTCGGCGGCGTGCTCCGGCAGGAAGGGCGTCTGCAGCGCTCCGGCGTCCTTGAGGTGCGCCAGCGTGGTGCGCCGGGGGTTGGCAATGTTGCGGAACACAGTCGTCGTCTTCATCTGCCGTCAGGACCCTGTCGGTAGGGGCGCCACCTCGGTGACGCCTGCTTGTCGGATTCGCCATCCCTGTAAAGCGTCAGGCTAAACATCCGATTCCCCGCCGATCGGCGGATGAGGCGACGATCATCGTGTGAGTTTGCTCACGAAGTAATGGACAATTAGCCCATTACGGGCAGTGGATCACGGTGCAGGAAACGGACATTGCACCACTGAATCCACCATTCCGCTCCTGATCATCTCGACTGGGACACCCTGCACCCCTGAGCGACTCATCCCCGATAGTCCGTTTTACCCACGATCACTCTCCACTGCTGGTTACTCATTCATCACAACGTGTCACGCAGGTCACAGCCCGGTACATGGGCCTTGTTGGAGATCCTGCACTGTGCTGGAATTCCACGCACCGCCGCGGGTTTCAGACCGGCGCACCGGGGCGCAACGCAGCGCCGGGCGGCGGCGGGAGGGGGAAGTACGCCGGTCACTCAACGACCACCATGGGGCGCGTCCAGCGCCCCACGACGCCGACACCGTTCTGCCTGTTCACGGGCGGAACGCCTGGTCCAGAGGTTGCGACGCTAGTGCAGGGACGTTTCAAGAGGGATGGCAGCGCTCCGGCGGAACAGGAGCCGCGCGGCGGGACCGACCGCGGTTCCTCGCCCCAGCACGCCCAGAACCCCGGGCCGGCCGCCGCCGGCGACAACAGCGACCGTACGCAGGGCCAAGGCTCCGCGCCGAGCGGCGGAGCCGAGCCGAGCACGTCTCCCGCCTCCCGCGGCCCGGTCGACACGGGCTCGCGAATAGCGCTCCGTAACTGGCGCATCAGTACGCGACTGGTCTCGCTGCTGGCCCTCCCCGTGGTCGTGGCCACCAGCCTCGGCGGTCTGCGGATCAACGAGTCCATGACCGACATGCAGCAGCTGGAGCACATGCAGCTGCTGACCCAGATGACCAAGCAGGCGACCTCGCTCGCCCAGGCGCTCCAGGTCGAGCGCGACCAGTCCGCCGGTCCGCTCTCCAACGGGTCCAAGGCGACCGACTACAAGGTCTCCCAGCCCCGCGAGAAGACCGACCGGGCCAAGGACGCGTTCCTGGACGCGACCAACGACATCGGCGACTTCGAGGGCGACGACGCGCTGGAGAGCATCCACGCGAGCGTCGCCCAGATCGCCTCGCAGCTCGGCGACATCCGGTCGATCCGCAAGTCGGCGTACGAGAAGGACGCGCCGTCCCTCAACACCATCGACCAGTACAGCCAGCTGATCACCTCGCTGCTCAGCCTGTCCCAGGACATGGCCCAGGCGACCAGCAACCCGGACATGATCAAGCGGACCCGAGCCCTGGCGGCGTTCTCCTCCGCCAAGGAGTACGCCTCGATCCAGCGGGCGATCATCGCCGCCGCGCTGCCCGGTGGTTCGGTCAAGGAACCGCACCTCAACGAGAACGACAAGCAGTTCGGCTCCAACGCGCTCGACAAGGAGACCCGGGCCATCAGCTCGTTCAAGTCGATCTACGGATCGACCGGCGAGAGCGCGGTGGACCTGATGGCTCCGCTGGACAACGGCAACAACCCCGAGATCAACGCGGCGAACATGTACGCCAAGCACATCCTCGACACCCCGAACGGGATCGACGGGGCCCGGGTGCGCTCGTACATGGACTGGTACGACCAGAGCTCCACCAAGATCGACGCGATGAAGACGATCGAGACCACCCTCCTGAGCGACATGGAGGCCAAGGCCCGCGAGCTGCGCGAGGCTTCGCAGCGCGACGCGATCCTCAACGGTGCGGTCATCTTCCTGGTGCTCGGTGTCTCGCTGGTCGGCGCCTTCGTGGTGGCCCGCTCGATGATCCGCTCGCTGCGCCGCCTCCAGGACACCGCCACCCGGGTCGCCCAGGACCGGCTGCCCGAGCTCGTCAAGCAGCTCTCCGAGACCGACCCGCAGGACGTCGACACCTCCGTCGAGTCGGTCGGTGTGCACTCCCGGGACGAGATCGGCCAGGTGGCCGCGGCCTTCGACGACGTGCACCGCGAGGCCGTCCGCCTCGCCGCCGAGCAGGCCCTCCTCCGGGGCAACGTCAACGCGATGTTCACCAACCTCTCGCGCCGCTCCCAGGGCCTCATCCAGCGTCAGCTCTCGCTCATCTCCGAACTGGAGTCGCGCGAGGCCGACCCGGACCAGCTCTCCTCGCTCTTCAAGCTCGACCACCTCGCGACCCGTATGCGCCGTAACGGCGAGAACCTCCTCGTCCTCGCGGGCGAGGAGCCGGGCCGCCGGTGGACCCGCCCCGTACCGCTGGTCGACGTGCTCCGTGCCGCCGCCTCCGAGGTGGAGCAGTACGAGCGCATCGAACTCTCCGCGGTGCCCGCCACCGAGGTCGCGGGCCGGGTCGTCAACGACCTCGTGCACCTGCTCGCCGAGCTGCTGGAGAACGCCACGTCGTTCTCCTCGCCGCAGACGAAGGTCAAGGTCACCGGTCACGCCCTGCCCGACGGCCGGGTGCTGGTCGAGATCCACGACACCGGTATCGGCCTCTCCCCCGAAGACCTCGCGGCGATCAACGAGCGGCTCGCGCAGCCGCCCACCGTGGACGTCTCGGTCTCCCGCCGCATGGGTCTGTTCGTGGTCGGCCGGCTGTCGCTGCGTCACGGCATCCGCATCCAGCTGCGCCCCTCCGACTCCGGCGGCACGACCGCGCTCGTCATGCTCCCCGTCGACGTCGCCCACGGCGGCAAGCAGCCCCCGTCCAAGCAGGGCCCCGGCCAGCAGGGCGGCGGCGCCCCCGGCGGCCTGCTCGCCGGGAACGGGAACGGCGGCGCGGGCAACGGCGGCCAGCGTCCGGGGATCGGCGGTCCGGGCGGCCCCGGCGCCAAGAGCCTCGGCTCCGGCCCCGGCGCCCAGCGCGGCCAGGTCGGTGCGGGCTCCGGTCCGCGCGCCGCCCTGCCCGCACGGGACAACGCGGGCCGGCCGCAGGGCCAGCAGAACAACGGCCCCCAGGGCAACGGCAACCAGAGCCAGGGCTTCCCGGGCCAGGAGCCGCAGCGCCAGGGCGGCAGCCTCTCCGGCGCCTTCGGCAACGGTGCCCGGCTCGGCGCCCGCGGCGGCCAGGGCGAGGCCCCCGGCCGTACGGACGCGGGTCAGCCCAACCTGTTCGGCCACGGCGCTCCGCCCTCCCCCGGGCAGAACGGCCGTACGGGCCAGTTCGCACCGCCGAACCAGCAGGGACAGCAGGGCCCCGGTGCCCCGCAGCCCCAGCAGGCCCGGCAGCAGCAGAACGGCCCCGGCGACCAGGGCGGTTTCCAGCAGCCCGGCGGCCCCGGCCGTCAGCTGCCGCCGACCGGCGGACCCCGGGCCGAGCTGCCCGGCGGCTCCCCACAGCAGCGCCCGCAGACCACCAACTGGGGCATCGACGCCCCGCGCGGCCACGAGGAGCACGACGCGACCGGGCAGTTCGCCCGGCCGGGCGGCGGCCAGGACCCGGCGTTCGGTGCCCACGGGAACCAGAACCAGCGGCCCCTGGGTGACCAGCAGGACCCCGCCGCGACCTCCCAGTTCGCCCGCCCGGACTTCTCGGCGCCGCAGGCCCCCCAGGGCCCGTACCAGCAGCAGGGCCAGGACGCGGCGAGCACCACGCAGTTCGCGCGGCCGGACTTCGGCGTCCCGTACCAGCAGAGCCAGGGCCAGGGCCTCCCCGCGCCGCGTCAGCGCGGCCGGGACGAGAACGGCTTCGGCGACCGCCGTCCGCCGGTGCCCCCGGCGGGCGAGGCTCCGCGCCGCCCCGCGCTGCCCCAGCAGCCGGAGGCCCTGCCTCCGGCCGGTCCCGGGGACGGCCGTACGCCGCTGTACGACACCCTGGAGACCAACTGGTTCCACGGTCCGGGCCAGGGCGGTCAGCAGGCGGCCGAGCCGCAGGCCCCGGCCGCTCCGGAGCCCGTCGGGGTGCCCGTTCCGCCCGCGCCGCAGCACGGTGCGGCCGACGCCCCGGTCACCAGCTCCTGGCGTGCCTCGCCCAACGACGAGCTCGTACGACAGGCCGAGCGGGTCAAGAAGCCGGCCGCCGGCGGGGTCACCACATCCGGGCTGCCCCGCCGCGTTCCCCGCGCCAATTTGGTTCCGGGGACCGCTCAGCAGCAGAATCACCAGTCCGGACCTCAGGTTTCGCGTGCGCCCGATGACGTACGCGGTCGTCTGACCAATCTCCGCCGGGGCATCCAGCAGGGACGGCAGGCCAACAACGGCCCGTCGACCGGCAGTATCCATCTCGGCCCCACTCACCAGCAGGAGCGTTAGTTGAGCCCCATGAGTCAGGCCGCGCAGAATCTGAACTGGCTGATCACCAACTTCGTGGACAACACCCCAGGGGTGTCGCACACGGTGGTGGTCTCCGCGGATGGCCTGCTGCTGGCGATGTCCGAAGGTTTCCCGCGCGACCGCGCCGACCAGCTGGCGGCCGTGGCCTCCGGTCTGACGTCGCTGACCGCGGGCGCCTCCCGGATCTTCGAGGGCGGCGCCGTCAGCCAGACCGTCGTGGAGATGGAGCGCGGGTTCCTCTTCCTGATGTCCATCTCCGACGGATCTTCACTCGCCGTCCTTGCCCACCCGGACGCCGACATCGGTCTGGTCGGGTACGAAATGGCCCTCCTGGTCGACCGTGCGGGCACCGTCCTCACGCCCGACCTCCGCGCCGAGCTCCAGGGCAGTCTGCTCCACTAGGCGGCCATGCAGCGGATTCGCGACACAATCCCCCCAGGTAACGCCCACAACCCTCACCCGTCCGGCCGCCAGAGACCCCCCACCGGCCCCTTCAGACGGCAAGCCGAGAACCTGCTGTCACGCCCGGAGGATTCATGACCCCGCCACCCGCCTCACCCGATCCGTACGGCGCACTGCACCACGCGTCGTACGACGAGGGAGGCGACCAGCCGCTGGTTCGTCCTTACGCCATGACCGGCGGCCGGACCCGGCCGCGCTACCAGCTCGCGATAGAGGCACTGGTCAGCACCACCGCGGACCCGGCGCATCTGGGGACCCTGCTCCCCGAGCACCAGCGGATCTGCCACCTGTGCCGTGAGGTCAAGTCGGTGGCCGAGGTCTCCGCACTGCTGTCGATGCCGCTCGGCGTCGCCCGCATCCTCGTGGCGGACCTGGCGGAAGCCGGCATGGTGGCCATCCACCAGCCGGGCAACGGAGAGGCCGGCGGCGCGCCGGATGTGACACTGCTCGAAAGGGTGCTCAGTGGACTTCGCAAGCTCTAGCGGCGGTACGGGCCGCGCCACCACCTCGGCGAAGATCGTGGTGGCGGGCGGCTTCGGCGTGGGCAAGACCACGTTCGTCGGAGCCGTTTCGGAGATCAACCCGCTGCGCACCGAGGCCGTCATGACGTCCGCGTCCGCGGGCATCGACGATCTGACCCACACCGGGGACAAGACGACGACCACCGTCGCCATGGACTTCGGCCGCATCACGCTCGACCAGGACCTGATCCTGTACCTCTTCGGTACCCCGGGCCAGGACCGCTTCTGGTTCATGTGGGACGACCTGGTCCGCGGCGCCATCGGCGCCGTCGTCCTCGTCGACACCCGCCGCCTCGCCGACTGCTTCCCCGCCGTCGACTACTTCGAGAACAGCGGCCTCCCCTTCGTCATCGCCCTCAACGGCTTCGACGGACACCAGCCCTACACCCCCGACGAGGTACGCGAAGCGCTCCAGATCGGGCCCGACGCACCCATCATCACGACGGACGCCCGGCACCGTGCGGATGCCAAGAGCGGTCTGATCACCCTGGTGGAGCACGCCCTGATGGCACGACTGAAGTAGTCCCGGCACGTAGCCGTAAGTCGTTTTCGTCGTACGGAAGTTGCTGTAGTCACGCGGGGGCGGCCTGTGTCGTTTGACACGATCCGCCCCCGTGTTCATAACATTTCGACAGAGAATTGCCCTCGCGCCACCACCCGACGCATCCATCCGGTGCCGCTGCGCTCACTTGAGCCCCGCCTTTTGACGGGGCTCGCTCTTTATGCCCGTTTTATCTGAGGCGTGGGCCACTCGGAATGATCAATTCCAAGTGTTTGGAACCGAGCCCGTCCCCGTGCTGCAATGCGACGAACTCCCGAGTAGTACGGCCCTGAACGAATAATCCGGCACAACGTAGGTGCCGACGCCGAGAGGTTGTTGGTCGAGTGAGGCGAAGCAACGAGGGCTCCGCGGCGCAGCCCGAGCGGGGCAACTTCACCCCGCCGTCCCATGCCGCGGCGCCGCCTGCACGAGCGCCCGAGCCGGAGCCGGCCGGTGGCAGCACCAGCCGGTTCTCCCCGCGCAACTGGCGGGTGGCCACCCGGCTGAACGCGATCCTCCTGATCCCGGTCGTCATCGGCCTGATCATGGGCGGCTTCCAGGTGAAGGGCTCCATCGACACCTGGAGCGAGGCGCAGGAGGCCGAGAAGATCGCGCGCGTCGTGCGCGCCGCCTCGGACTACGGGCAGGCGCTCCTCAACGAGCGTGACCTCACCGCCCAGCCGCTGCTCTCCGGCGACCGGGACGCCGACATCGTCGAGGAGTCCCGGGCCACCACGGACGAGGCGCGCGCCGCCTTCGACACCGCGGTGAAGGACATGCCCGCCAAGCCGGGCCTGGAGCGCCGCCTCAAGCTCTTCAAGGCCGAGGAGCCCACGCTCCCCGAGCTCCGCAAGGCCGCCTATTCGCAGGCGCTGGACCCGGTGAAGACCGAAGAGGGCTACACCCAGGTCCAGCACTCGCTGATGCAGTTCGCCAACGAGCTCGGCCTCGGCACCGGCAACGTCACCAGCTACGGCCGTACCGTCTACGCGATCGAGCTGTCCAAGGCTGCAGAATCGCTTCAGCGCTCGATCGGCATGCACCTGCTGGTGCGCCCGAGCAAGAAGCCCGAGGTCTACAGCGAGCAGGTCAAGGCTTTCGGCTCGTACAACTACCTGGAGCAGATCGCCCTCGCCGAGTTCAACGCCGGTGGCACCCAGGCCGATGTGGACCGCCTCAAGCAGGTCATGAGCGGCAAGGCCGCCGAGGGCGCCCGGAAGCTCAAGGCCGCCCGGGAGCAGGCCGAGGCCGCGGGCCAGGACTTCGTGGCGCCGCCGAGCATCGACGGTTCGGTCTTCGACGGCATGGTCCAGGAGATCGGCCAGGGGCAGACCCCCGAGGAGCTGGCGAAGAAGGGCATCACCCCCGAGACCTGGATGGCCGCCGCCACCGCGAAGTTCGAGGGGTACGCGACCGTCGAGAAGGATCTCGTCGACAAGGCTGTGAACGAGGCCGCGAAGATCTCCTCCGACGCCAAGTCCGACGCCATCGTCAACGGCCTGATCGTCGTCATCGCGCTGCTGGCCGCCTTCGTCCTGGCCGGGCTCATGGCCCGCCAGATGAGCCACTCGATGCGCCGGCTGCGTACCGCCGCGTTCTCCATCGCCGAGCAGCGGCTGCCCACGCTCGTCGACCAGCTCTCCCGTACCGAACCGGGCCGGGTCGACACCCGGGTGCAGCCGATCCCGATCACCACGCAGGACGAGATCGGCGAGGTCGCCCGCGCCTTCGACCAGGTGCACCGCGAGGCCGTCCGGCTCGCCGCCGAGCAGGCCATGCTGCGGGGCAACGTCAACGCGATCTTCACCAACCTCTCGCGCCGCAACCAGTCGCTGATCGAGGGCCAGCTGACCCTGATCACCGACCTGGAGAACAACGAGGCCGACCCAGACCAGCTGGAGAGCCTCTTCAAGCTGGACCACCTGGCGACCCGTATGCGCCGTAACGGCGAGAACCTCCTCATCCTCGCGGGCGAGGAGCCCGGCCGCCGCTGGGACCAGCCGGTGCCGCTGGTCGACGTCCTGCGCGCCGCCTCCTCCGAGGTGGAGTCGTACGAGCGCATCGAGCTGTCCGGCATCCCCGAGGCCGAGATCCACGGCCGGGCCGTCACCGACCTCGTGCACCTGCTGGCCGAGCTGCTGGAGAACGCCACCACGTTCTCCTCGCCGCAGACCAAGGTCCGGGTCACCGCGACCCGGCTGCCCGACGGCCGCGTCATGGTCGAGATCCACGACAAGGGGATCGGCCTCACCGCCGAGGACTTCGCCGACATCAACCACAAGCTGGCCAACCCGCCGACCGTGGACGCCGCCGTCTCCCAGCGCATGGGCCTGTTCGTGGTCGGGCGGCTCGCCGACCGGCACGGCATCCGGGTCCAGCTCCGCCCCTCGGGCGAGCAGGCCGGGACCACCTCGCTGGTCATGCTCCCGGACCCCATCACCCACGGTGGCGGCGGCGACGGCATGGACGGTCCGGACGACTTCACCGTCTCCTCGATCATCCCCGAGCAGCAGCAGACCTTCGAACCGGCGCCGCAGCAGAACCGGATGCGTACGGCGGCGGAGCTCGGCTTCGACGACTCGCGCTACGAGGTCCAGGCGGACCCCAACCAGCTGGACCCGGTCAACCGTTCGCTGATGCGCGAGGAGCGCAGGGCGGCCCTGGAGGCCCAGACGGGCCCCGGCGGCGCCCAGGAGCAGCAGCAGGGGTACGGCCAGGAGCCGTACGCGCAGGAGCCGTACAGCGGCCAGGACCAGTACGCCGGGCAGCAGCAGGGTTACGCCCCGGAGTCCTACGGGCAGGCCCCGTACGGCCAGGACACCGACCAGCAGGCCCAGGACCCGTACGCCGGCTCCTACGAGCAGCAGCAGTACGGCACCGAGGACGGCTACCCCCAGCAGCAGAACGGGGCGGAACCGCAGCCTCAGGGGAACTACGCGGAAGCGGCATATGCCGCTCCGGAGAACCTCCAGGACGCGTACACCACCGAGCGGTACGCTGCTCCGGCCGACCCGTCCCACCAGGACGACTGGCCTGTTCAGAGCGGTAACCAGAACGGTTTTGAGCCGGTTCCGCAGCCCGAGGCCGATTCCGTTCCGAGCGCTCCCGCCCCGGCGCAGGAGCGCGTAGGCTTCGACCGTCCGGGAGCCACCGCCCCGAACGTCGGCCACGAGCTGACCGAGGCCGGTCTTCCGCGCCGCGGTGGTGCGCAGCACTGGCAGCCGGGCGGCGGCAACGAACGGCCCGCTCCGGCCCCGCAGCGCCTGCCGCGGCGGGAACCGCAGCAGGTCCCGCAGACGGACGGGGACGGCTCCGACGACTGGCGCTCGACGAACGACGAGCGCTGGGAGCGGGCCGAGAAGCTCCGTGAGCCGAAGGCGGGCGGAATCACCCCCTCCGGACTCCCCCGGCGCGTGCCCAAGGCCAACCTGGTCGAAGGCACGGCGGAGCAGACCCAGCAGGGCGGCCCACAGGTCTCCCGCGCCCCCGAGGACGTCCGCGGCAGGTTGAGCAACCTGCGGCGGGGTGTCCTCCGGGGACGCAGCGCGGGGTCGGACACCAGTACCACCTACAACCAGGAGCGTTAGTGTGAGCCCGATGAGCCAGGCGGCGCAGAATCTGAACTGGTTGATCACCAACTTCGTGGACAACACCCCCGGGGTGTCGCACACGGTGGTGGTCTCCGCCGACGGACTCCTGCTGGCGATGTCCGAAGGTTTCCCGCGCGACCGCGCCGACCAGCTGGCGGCCGTGGCCTCCGGTCTGACGTCGCTGACCGCGGGCGCCTCCCGGATCTTCGAGGGCGGGGCGGTCAACCAGACCGTTGTGGAGATGGAGAGGGGATTCCTCTTCATCATGTCCATCTCCGACGGCTCGTCCCTCGCCGTCCTCGCCCACCCGGACGCCGACATCGGTCTGGTCGGGTACGAAATGGCCCTTCTGGTCGACCGCGCGGGCAGTGTCCTGACCCCGGACCTCCGCGCCGAACTTCAGGGAAGTCTTCTCAACTAGGAGAGAGACAGTGCGTTTCTCGCCACCGCGCCATAAGGTGCGGTGGCGCGGCCCCACTGGGATCGGCGACCGGCAGTCGGAGGAGGAAACGTGGCAGCACCCACAGGCGGACACCCATACGAGGGTGAGCAGAGGGTTCCGGGTGAGCACGGTGACAACCGTTTCGGCTTCCCCGCCGCATCCGGCGGCCAGGGCCCCGGGCACCCTTATCAGCCATACCAGCAGCCTCAGCAGCACCAGGGCGGGCATGGTCCGCAGGGGTCCGAGTGGCCCCCGCAGCAACAGGGGTCGGCATGGCCCCAGCAACAGCACCAACAGCCGCAGCAGCCCCGGGTCCAGCAGGCGCAGCAGCAGCGGCGGGCTCCCGAGCCCGCCAAACCCGCCGCGCACAATCCGCTGGTCCGTCCGTACGCCATGACCGGCGGCCGGACCCGGCCGCGGTACCAGCTCGCCATCGAGGCGCTGGTCAGCACCACGGCCGATCCGTCCCGACTGCAAGGGCAGTTGCCCGAGCACCAGCGGATCTGCCGGCTCTGCATCGAGATCAAGTCGGTCGCCGAGGTCTCGGCCCTTCTCTCGATCCCCCTCGGCGTTGCCCGGATCCTCGTCGCCGACCTGGCCGAGGCCGGACTCGTCGCTATCCATCAGCCCGGCGGCGACGAGGCCGCCGGCGGCCAGCCAGATGTGACACTGCTCGAAAGGGTGCTCAGTGGACTTCGCAAGCTCTAGCGGCGGAGCGGCCCGCTCCACTACCTCGGCGAAGATCGTGGTGGCAGGGGGCTTCGGCGTGGGTAAGACCACGTTTGTCGGTGCCGTCTCGGAGATCAACCCGCTGCGCACCGAAGCCGTGATGACGTCCGCCTCGGCGGGCATCGACGATCTGACCCACACCGGGGACAAGACCACCACGACGGTGGCCATGGACTTCGGCCGCATCACCCTGGACCAGGACCTGATCCTGTACCTCTTCGGTACCCCGGGCCAGGACCGCTTCTGGTTCATGTGGGACGACCTGGTCCGCGGCGCCATCGGCGCCGTCGTCCTCGTCGACACCCGCCGCCTCGCCGACTGCTTCCCCGCCGTCGACTACTTCGAGAACAGCGGCCTCCCCTTCGTCATCGCCCTCAACGGCTTCGACGGACACCAGCCCTACACCCCCGACGAGGTGCGTGAGGCACTCCAGATCGGGCCGGACACCCCGATCCTGACGACGGACGCCCGCCACCGCGCGGACGCCAAGAGCGCGCTCATCACGCTGGTCGAGCACGCCCTGATGGCGCGCCTGCGGTAAGGGCACGTACACGCGAAAGGGCCCCGCACTCCTGAGGAGTGCGGGGCCCTTCCCGTAATGCCGTACGGGGCTCAGCCCTGCCAGCTGTGCGGGGCACGGAAGCCCGGCGTGCGCTCCAGGCGGCGCCAGCCCGCGGTGTCGCGGCCCCGGCGGGCGGGGGCGGACGGCTGGGTGGCGGCGCGGGCCATCAGGACGGCGGTGATGGCCGCCAGCTCCTCGGGGTCGGCGTGACCCTTCTCGACGCGCAGGACGGACTCGGCGGACGTCAGGCTCATGGTGGGGTGTCTCCGTCTTCTCGGCAGGGTGTCGTGGACCGTGCGGCGGATCGCGCCGCCGCGGAGGGCGACTACTGCGGGGGGTTGCCGTGCTTGCGGGACGGCAGGTCGGCGTGCTTGGTGCGGAGCATGGCGAGCGAGGCGATGAGCACCTCGCGGGTCTCGGTGGGGTCGATGACATCGTCGACCAGGCCGCGCTCGGCCGCGTAGTACGGGTGCATCAGCTCGGCCTTGTACTCCTTCACCATGCGGGCGCGCATGGCCTCGGGGTCCTCGGCGTCGGCGATCTGGCGGCGGAAGATGACGTTGGCGGCACCCTCGGCGCCCATGACCGCGATCTCGTTGGTGGGCCAGGCGTAGGTGAGGTCGGCCCCGATGGACTGGCTGTCCATGACGATGTAGGCGCCTCCGTATGCCTTGCGCAGGATCAGGCTGATCCGGGGCACGGTGGCGTTGCAGTAGGCGTACAGGAGCTTGGCGCCGTGCCGGATG
Organism: Kitasatospora albolonga; assembly: GCA_002082585.1. Lineage (NCBI taxonomy): Bacteria > Bacillati > Actinomycetota > Actinomycetes > Kitasatosporales > Streptomycetaceae > Kitasatospora > Kitasatospora albolonga. The sequence goes on along the minus strand of CP020563.1, from coordinate 6,109,004 downwards.
ATCCCACCGTGCTCCTGGTCGACGCCGGGCAGGAAGCCGGGGACGTCCAGAAGGGTGATGATCGGGATGTTGAAGGCATCGCACATCTGGACGAACCGGGCGGCCTTCTCGGACGCCTCGATGTCCAGCACCCCCGCCAGCGCCTGCGGCTGGTTGGCGACGATGCCGACGACCTGGCCGTCCAGGCGGGCCAGCGCGCAGATGATGTTGCGGGCCCAGCGCTCGTGGATCTCCAGGTAGTCGCCGTCGTCGACGAGCTCCTCGATGACCTGGTGCATGTCGTACGGACGGTTGCCGTCGGCCGGGACCAGGTCGAGAAGGACCTCGCCGCGCCGGTCGGCCGGGTCGTCGCTCGGGACGGTCGGCGGGTTCTCGCGGTTGTTGGAGGGCAGCATCCCGATGAGGTAGCGGACCTCGGCGATGCAGGTCTCCTCGTCGTCGTACGCGAAGTGAGCGACGCCGGAGGTCTCGGCGTGCACGTCCGCGCCGCCGAGGCCGTTCTGCGTGATCTCCTCACCGGTGACCGCCTTGACGACGTCCGGTCCGGTGATGAACATCTGCGAGGTCTCACGGACCATGAAGACGAAGTCGGTCAGCGCCGGGCTGTAGGCGGCGCCGCCCGCGCACGGGCCGAGCATCACGCTGATCTGCGGGATGACACCCGAGGCCCGCGTGTTGCGCTGGAAGATGCCGCCGTACCCAGCGAGCGCCGAGACGCCCTCCTGGATACGGGCGCCCGCGCCGTCGTTCAGCGACACCAGCGGCGCACCCGCCGAGATGGCCATGTCCATGATCTTGTGGATCTTCGTGGCGTGGGCCTCGCCCAGCGCCCCGCCGAAGATCCGGAAGTCGTGCGCGTAGACGAAGACCGTGCGGCCCTCGACCGTGCCCCAGCCGGTGATGACACCGTCGGTGTACGGCTTCTTGGCCTCCAGGCCGAACCCGGTCGCCCGGTGGCGGCGGAGCTGCTCGACCTCCTTGAACGAGCCCGGGTCGAGCAGCAGCTCGATGCGCTCGCGGGCGGTCAGCTTGCCCTTGGCGTGCTGCGCCTGGGTCGCGCGCTCGCTGGGGCCGCGCCGGGCCTGCTCGCGCAGGGCCAGCAGTTCGGCCACCCGGCCACGCGTGTCGCTCGGCTGCTCACCCTGGGTTTCGTCCACAACGGTCATGCATCGACCCTACGAACCCCGACCCAGAAATCGTGCCGTCGACTCCGTACAGTCTCCTGCCCGGTTTCGTGGTGGGTGTGAACAGAACCGCACCTCCGGGCAGGCGATCCACCAGCGGAACGCGGCTCCGCGCTGTGAGAACCCTACAAAGAGGCGATGTGCTGTGGGACACAGGGCGCTGAGGGGGCCCGAAGACCCCCTCAGTATGGCGCAGCACCGTTCCCCTGATGTGCACCGCGCCCCGGGCACTGTTCGTCCGGTGTTTCAACCCCCGCAGTGGAAGCGGGCGTTGCCCCAGTCGGCGTGGTCGTTGCCGTTGCCGTCGCCGCCGTCGTCGACGACGAGTTCGACGTACTTCGCTCCGGTGATGTCGGCGGTGAGCTGCCAGGCCGGATCGGCAGCGCCCAGCACCGGCGACTTGACCTTCTCCGTACCGTCGGCGGTGACGGAGAACCGCACGCTGCCGCGCGTGGTCTGGACGTCGTCGACCCCGGCCTCGGCGGTGAAGGAGGTGCACGTCCCGCCCAGGTAGTAGCGGATCATCGCCGGGGCGTGGGTGCCGAGCCCCTTGGCGTAGGTGACCCCGCCGATCCGCAGCGGGGTGCCGTCGCCGCTTCCGGTCTCCCCGTTGGACTGGTCCCGCTCGACGGGCCCCCAGCCGTTCCGGGCCTCCGTCCAGTCGAGGTCACTGGCCCAGCGGTCCTCGGTGGGCGGGGGCGGCAGGGTCCGTACGGAGGCCCGTGCGCCGAGCGTGCGCGGGGCGCCTTCCACGGCGTACGTGGCCTGGGCGCCGAGCTGGTACGTCTCGTACGGGGCGTCGAGCGGCGGGGTGACCCGCCAGCTGCCGGTGACCTCGGCGCCGGGGGCCACGGAGTCGAAGGCGACCGGTCCGGCGGCCTCGGCCCGCCAGCCCTCGGGGACCGTCAGCGCCAGCTTCACGCCCGTGGCGGCGCTCGCCTCGTCGTTGCCGAAGACCGCCTTCACGGTGTTCGGGGCGCCCGGCTCCAGGGTCTCGGCGTCGGCGGCCACCGTGAGCGTCCCGCAGGAGGCTTCCTCCCCGGCGGGGGCGGGCCCGAGGTCGGTCACGGTGAAGGAGTCGAGCACGAAGTCCGCGCCCTGGGGTGCTCCGGCCCGCTTCCGCAGCCCGGTCCAGGTGTCGCCGCACCCGGCGGTGAGGGTCTGGCTGAAGCGGCCGGTGGTGCGCTGCTGCCCGATGGGGGTGGCCCGGGTCTCGGTGGAGGTGGCCGTGTCGCCCGCGACCCGGTCGTAGCCGTCGACCCAGGCGTAGGCCCCGGCGTGGCTGGACTGGTAGGCGAACTCCACCTTGTACCGGTGGCCGTCCTTCATGGGCACGGTCCAGGGGGCCGTGCGGTAGACGAGCCCGGTGTTCTCCTCGTGGGACTTCAGGGACTCCTTGCCGCCGAGCACGTCGTCGACGAGCTTTCCGTTCCAGCCGGACTGGGTGTACGGGGCGTTCAGCTGGGAGATATGGGTGCGGGGGTCGGTGGAGCCGCCCGCGTCGCCCTTGAGGAAGGGGCCCCACCCCTGGTCGACCGCCTCGAAGTCCTCGTACACCACCGTGCCGGGCCGGGTCGCGGGGGCGTTCTCCACGATCCGTACGTCATCGGCCCGGACTATCGCCCCGGAGCCCGCCGCCGCCTCGATGCGCAGGGTGGTGCGGCCGTTCGCCGGGGCGGTGAAGTTCACCTTGGCGCGCTGGAAGCGGGTGCCGTGCCAGTCGGAGGCGGCGACGAAGTCCTCGGCCGTGGACCGCTCGACGGTGACCGACCGTCCGCCCGCGCTCAGCACCGTACGACGGGACTGTCCGGGCTCGACCTCGATGAGGGCGGAGGCGGTGTAGCGCTTGCCGGGCCGGAGTCCGGTGACGGTCTGGGAGAGCGCGACGGTGGGGGTGCCGGAGAGGGCGGCGCTGTTGCGGCCCTGCTCGTCGGTGTGCCGTACGGCGGTGCCGGTCTTCGTCCAGCCCTTCAGCGTACGGTCGTTGAAGCCGGGGTCCTGGAGGTGCGTGCCCTGGCCCCAGTCGGCGGAGGCTTGCTTCGGCGCGCGGTCCGGGTAGAGGACGTACGGCTGTCCGGCGGTGGCGGTGAGCGTGATCCTCCCGTTCACCGGGCGTACGGTGGCGGCCTCCTCGCGGCCGTTGTCGGTCAGTTCGTAGACCGTGTACGGGCCCTTCCCCGGCACCTCCCAGGTGCTGGTGCCCCCGGTCTCGCTGTAGTGGTACAGCTTCTTCCCGCCGTCCCAGGGCAGCAGGTAGTCCGTCCCGCTGAGCACCTTGCGGCCCTGCTGGTAGAAGGTCCGCTTCCCGTCCTCGACCGTGCCGCACACGCCTCCGGTGAAGGTGATGTCGTTTCCGTCCCAGCGGGTGATCCGCTGCTGCTGGAGGTACTTGGCGGGGAGGTTCTTCTGCCAGACGGCGGCGGTGAAGGCGTTCCAGTCGGTCTCGCCGGTCCACCCCTCGAACTCTTCCAGGACACTCTGGCCGAGGACGGGATGGTTGTTCCAGATGTCCTTCTCGCCGTTGCGGATGAACCGGATGATCTGCGAGTTGAGCCCCTTGTTGGTGGCCCCGCCGTAGTTGAGGTCGTTGGCCCAGTGGGACCAGAGCGAGGCCCGTTCGAACTTGTCGGACCACTCGGTGCCGACCGTCCAGCCCTGCTTCTGCACGGTCTGGATCGTCTTGTCGGCGATCCAGCCGTGGGTGTAGTAGACGTCGATGTAGAGGAAGGCCAGGTTGCGGTCGGTCTCGTTCCGCAGCTGCTGGAAGCGCTTGGCGAGGTCGCCGCTGTTGAGGTCGCGGCGCTGGTCGATGTAGTAGCTCTGGTTGAGCCAGTTCCAGCCGGGCTTCGCCTTGTCCACGAGCTGCTCGCTGAAGGCTTTGGCCTCCGGGTAGGACTCGGTGGCGTTGACGTGGACGCCGAAGGTGGCGCCCCACTTCCTGCCCTGCTTGAGGAGGGTGTTGAGGTCCTTGAGGCCGCCCGCGCGCTTGTTGTGGTTGCCGCCGTAGTCCGGGTGGGCGGAGTCGTGGCCCTCGGAGCCGTACCCCTTGAGGACGGCGAGCTGGCCGAGGCCGTCGGTGGCCCGCGCGATCCGCTTGACGTCGTCCAGGGTGCGCAGGAAGGGGTGGGTGGCCTGGCTGGCGAAGTTGAACGGGATGTGGGTGATGACCCGGTCGGCGGTCTCCTCGCTGCCTGGGGCGGTGATGCCGATGGAGCGGAAGGCGATGGCCCCGTCCTGCCAGTCGACGGCCTTGTCCCCGTTGGCGTCCGGGGTGATGACGACCTTGGTCCAGGGCAGGTTCCCGCCGCTCTCGGGCTTCGGCGCGCCCTCGCCCCGGTAGGTCCACTGGCCCGAGCTCACGCCGACCCGGACGCTGCCGTCCACCTCGGTGCGGGCCTGGCGCCAGAAGCGGGCGTCGTCGCCGCCCGTGGGGCCTGAGGGCTTGTCGTAGGAGGAGTTGGACTCGACGGCGGCGGCCAGGGAGGAGGTGTTGAGGAGGGCGTAGGTGGCGCCGAGGGGTGCGGGGTCCGGCTTCGTGGCCCCCGTGACCTTCGCGAAGACGTCGGCGGTACGGGTGGAGTCCGGGTCCAGGGTGGTGAACGCGGTGGCGGCGCCGGGCTCGGTGGAGCCGACGGAGATCAGGTCGTGCCCGGGGATGTCGATGGTCCCGACCCGGAAGGCGGCGGTGTCCCGGACGGCGGTCACCTTGAAGGTGGTGGTGCGGCCGGAGACCGTGAGCGAGGCGTCGAGCTCGACGCCGGGGAGGCCGTCGAAGGCGAGGGTGTAGCGGGCGGCGGAGGCGGAGACCTTCGGGGCGCCTTTGAGCTTCACCGGGTGGGCGGTGCCGTTGAGGGTGATGGCGGTGACCGGCCGCGTACTGCCGAGGAGCCGCTCGCCGCTGCCCCGGTCGGTGTACGACAGGACGCGCGGGAAGTCGTCGGCCACGGCGACGGTGAGGGGGCCGGAGCCGATGGCCCCGGCGGACTCCCCGGCCGGTGGTGCGGACTTCCCGGCCCGCGGTACGGGGGACGGGTCGGCGGCTGCGGCGGGGAGGGCGGTCCCCACGAGCGCCAGGACGGCGGCTGAGGCGACGGCGACCGGGCCGACGGAGGGGAATCTTGGCGACATGGGCCCTGAGTAGTCGCCGTGTCGGGACACCGTCAACGCATGCCGGTCCCGGGGGCCGTCTCCGTCCAACAACCGTGCTCCGTAAGTCCAAGTGGGCCGGGGGCGGCTCCCGGGCCCCGCCCGTTCACCTCTTGACCAGAGCCGCGTCCGTACGGCCGGAACCGTCTCCGTACGACCGGAGCCACCCCCGTACGGTCACGGTTCGCGCCCGTCCGGTTCCGGCAAGTACCGCTTCCGGGCGTCGAGTTGTGAAGACCTGGAATTTTTGAGAGCGCTCTCAGTCACAAGTATTGACGCCCGTCCCACCCCTGGCGAGAGTGGTGCGCACCCCCGCAGACACCCCCACTGTCCGGCCCCCTCCCCCACCACACCCCCACGACCGGTCTGCGGCCCCCACACACCCGGGAGTTCCCTCGTGATTTCGCGCAGAATGTTCCTGACCGGCGCCGCCGCCACGGCCACCGCCCTGACGTACCCCGCCTGGGGCACCGCCCTGAGCCCGCGCGCCTCCGCGGCCCCCGCGACCTGCGAACTGGCCCTGGAGAACAAGTCGCTGCCGGGCCAGGTGTACGCGTACGTCACCGGCCGTGAGCTGGCCACCGACGGCTGGGCGCTGCTCCGGCCGAACGGCGAGGTCTACCGCCCCGAGTCCCCGGGCGCGCCGGAGACCCCGCTCCCGGTGGACTGCGCGATCCCGCTCAACGCGGCGGGCGCGGCGCCGGTGGTGCTGACGCTGCCGCAGATGTACGGGGCGCGGGTCTACTTCGTCCGCGACGACAAGCTGGACTTCTACCTCAACCCGGGCCCGTCCCTGGTGGAGCCCGCCTTCGCCACGCCGACGGACCCGAACTACGGGCGGACCTGGGCGTTCGCCGAGTTCACCTTCAACACCCAGCAGCTGTACTCCAACATCAGCTACGTGGACCTGATCACCGCCCTCCCGATCGGCATCACGCTGGAGGGGGACGGCACCCATGTCGTGCCCGCGCACCCCGAGGACGCGGTGGACCGGATCGCGGCGGACCTCACCGCCCAGGCGGCGGCCGACGGGCAGCCCTGGGACCGGCTGATCACCCGGGGCGACGACGGCAAGGTGCTGCGGGTGGTCTCGCCGCAGAACATCATGGCCCCGTACTTCGACCGGCCGGCCGAGATGCCGTTCCGGGGCCTGTTCGAGGCGCAGATCGACGAGGTCTGGGAGAAGTACCGCTCCGAGGACCTGCGGATCGACCTCCAGGGCGGCCGGGGCACACTGGCGGGCCGGGTGAGCGGGGACACGCTGACCTTTGAGGGCGGCCACACGTTCACCAAGCCGGAGACGAAGGACATCTTCACCTGCAACCACGGGCCGTTCACCAACAACCCGGGCGACGCCGACGAGAAGAAGGCGATCCTGGCCCGGCTGGCGGCGGGCTTCAACCGCTCGATCATGCTGAGCCACCCGAGCCAGCCGAACGGCACGACGGTGGCGGACTACTACAGGACCGAGGTGACCAACCACTGGTCCCGGGTGGTCCACGCCAACAGCCCGATCGGCTACGCGTTCCCGTACGACGACGTCCGCCCGGACGGCGAGCCGGACGTCTCGGGCGCGGCGCACGACGGGAACCCGCGCCGCTTCACGGTGAGCGTGGGGTCCTGACGGCTCCCGCGCCCGCCCGGTGAGGCGCCCCTGCCGGACCCGGCCGGCAGGGGCGTTTCCCTGTTCGGGCAACACACCATCAATTCATACTATTCGCGGCATCCTTGACTTTCGTTTCGGCGTCCCGGAACCGTGCCGTATGCGAAAGACGCACACCCGGAAGACCGGGCTCCGCCGCCGCGCGCTCGCGGTGCTCACCGCCGTACTCCTGCTGACGGCCCCCCTCACCGCCCACGCCACCGAACCCGCGCCGCCGCCACCGACCGCCGCCCAGGGCCTGCGCGCCTTCCAGCAGAGTTACGGACTCGCCCCCACCGGCCTCGTGGACACGGCGACGGCCCACCTGCTCAAGGTGGCCCCGGACAGCGAACTGCGCACGGTGTTCGCCGACCCCTCCGACCTCGGCCCGGAACAGCTCGCGCACGCGCGTACGGTCATCGGCGTCGGGAAGGGGGCGGAGCTTCCGGCGCAGGGGCAGGTGATCGCCCTGATGACGGCCATGCAGGAGTCGAAGTTCGTCAACTACACGACCCCGGTGGACCACGACTCGCTCGGCGTCTTCCAGCAGCGCCCGAGCATGGGCTGGGGCACTCCGCAGCAGATCACCCATGTCCCGACGGCGTCGAAATCCTTCTACGGGCTGCCGTCGCCGACCAGCAATCCGGGGCTGCTCCAGATCAAGGACTGGGAGTCGATGGACCCGGGCGCCGCGTGCCAGGCGGTGCAGCGGTCCGCACATCCGGACCGGTACGCACAGTGGGAGCGGTTCGCCCGGGACCTGCTGGAGCGGGAGGGGCCGACGGTGGACCCGATCGGCTGACTCCTCGGCGGGGGCGCCGGGGAGCCGAGCCCATCAAAGGTTGAAACTTGAACAAGATGGAGCTACAGTCAATCTCGTTGAAGGTTAAACAACCCCTTCGGCAGTGCTCGACCCCCGTCCCCCGCAGCGCATCCCGAGGAGGAGCCATGGCTCTGTTCACCCGCAAGTCGACCGCCGCCCCGACCACCGTCACCGAGGCCCCCGCGGTGGACCCGGCGCTGGCCGCCCTGACCGGCACCTACACCATCGACCCGGCCCACAGCAGCATCGGCTTCACCGTGCGGCACGCCATGGTCACCAATGTGCGCGGCTCCTTCGGCGAGCACGAGGGCACCCTGACCCTGGACGGCACCGACCCGGCGAACTCCTCCGCCGCCATCGACGTGAAGATCGCCAGCATCGACACGGGCATCGCGGACCGCGACGGCCACCTGGTCAGCGGTGACTTCTTCGACGCCGAGAAGTTTCCCCTGATGACGTTCCGCTCGACCAGCGCCGAGCAGCTGGGCGGCGAGGCGTACCGGATCACGGGCGACCTGACCATCAAGGACGTCACGCGCCCGCTCTCCATCGACCTGGAGTTCAACGGCTCCGCCACCGATGTGTACGGCAACGAGCGCGTCGGCTTCGAGGGCAGCGCGGACATCCTGCGCTCCGACTGGGGCCTGACCTGGAACGCGGCGCTGGAGACCGGCGGGGTCATGGTCAGCGACAAGGTCAAGCTGAACTTCGACATCTCCGCGATCAAGGCAGCCGCCCCGCAGGCGTGACCCGGCCGGACCGGCCCCCGGCCCGGCGCCCCCCTTCAGATCGGCCTCCAAGCAACGCGCCCCGCACCCGGATGTCACGGGTGCGGGGCGCGTCGGCGTGCGTACGCGTACGGGAGCTACTTCTTGACCTTCTCCGCGAAGAGCGGGACGACCTTCTCCAGGGCGTACGGGACGGAGAGCACGGAGTCCGTGGCGAACGCCTGCGCGATGTCCTGGTCCTCGAAGATCAGGGCGTTCCCGGCCTTGACCGAGGGGACCGCCTTGTACAGCGGGTCGTTGCTGATGTCCGTGGCGGGGATGCCGATCGGGGTCATCACCGTGAGGTCGGCGTCGAGGAGTTCGAGGTTCTCCTTGGAGATGGGGATCGAGAAGCCCCCACTGGCCTTGGCCTCGACGGCCGGGCTGTTCTTGAAGCCGAGGCGCTCCACGAAGTTGACGCGGCCCGTGCCGCCGACGTACGCGCCGTAGCCCTCGGAGGTGCGCGAGCCGAGCACGATCGTGGCGTCCTTGAACTCGGGGTGCGCCTTTGCGGCGGCCTCGAACTTCTTCGAGGTCTCCTCGATCAGCTCCTTGCCCTTCTCGGGCACGCCCATGGCGGCGGCGATCATCGTGGTCTGCTGCTCCCACGAGATCGTGTACTGGTCGCCGCCCTTGGGCACGCCCACGGTCGGGGCGATCTTCTTCAGGGTGTCGTAACGGGTTTGGTCGCCGCTGGACTTGGTGTCCAGGATCAGGTCCGGCTGGAGGGAGGCGATCTTCTCGAACTCCGGCTCCATCGTGCCGATCAGCTCGGGGGCCTTGTCGTACATGCCCTTGGCCCAGGGGCCGACGCCCTCGCCGCCGAAGGGCAGCCAGTCGCTCGCGCCGACCGGCTGGCCGCCGAGCGCGAGCACCGTCTCGGCGTCGCCCCAGCCGAGCGCGACGATGCGCTTGGGCTGCTTGTCGACGGTGACCTCGCCGAACTTCGTCGCGACCTTGGCGGGGAAGGCGCCTTCGGAGGCGGCGGGGGACGCGGAGCCGGACGTGCCGGAGGAGGAATCGTCCGACGAACCGCAGGCGGAGACGCCGACGAGCAGGGCGGCGACGGCACCGGCCATCAGGACGGGGGTGCGGCGCGGGCGCCGGGAAACGGAAGCGTTCATACCCATGAGGTTAGCCTCACCTAATGACAACGGTGCCATCGGGCTGGCCCTTCCGGGAACGTACGCGTTTCAGGCCACCGGACCGGAGCGCCGGGCCCCTCCGCGTGAGGCCCGTCAGATCCCCTTGGCGCCGGGCCCCTCCTCCGTACGGGACACATCGGGCCCGCCGACCCCCTCCGTACGGCATTCCGCGGGCCCCTTCACATGGTGGCGGCCCAGCGGCACCACCATCGGGGTGGCCGACGCCGGGTCCTCGATCACCGAGCAGCGCATCCCGAAGACCTCGCCGACGAGTTCCTCGGTCACGATGTCGGCCGGTCGCCCCTCCGCCACGATCCGCCCGCCCTTCATGGCGATCATGTGGTCCGCGTACCGGCAGGCCAGGTTCAGGTCGTGCAGGACGGCCACCATGGTGACGCCGCGCTCCCGGTTGAGGTCGGTGAGCAGGTCCAGGACGTCGAGCTGGTGGCTGGCGTCCAGGAACGTCGTCGGCTCGTCCAGCAGCAGGATGTCCGTACGCTGCGCCAGCGCCATCGCGATCCACACCCGCTGGCGCTGGCCGCCCGAGAGCTCGTCCACCGACCGGTCGGCCAGCTCCAGGACGTCGGTGGAGAGCAGCGCCTGCGCGACCGCCTCGTCGTCCTCGGAGCCCCAGCGGCGGAACCAGCCCTGGTGCGGGTAGCGGCCCCGGCCGACCAGATCGGAGACGGTGATGCCCTCCGGGGCGGTGGGGCTCTGGGGCAGGATGCCGAGTACGGAGGCGACCTCCTTGGTCGGCATCTCCTGGATGGACCGGCCGTCCAGGAGCACCGCCCCGGCGGAGGGCGCGAGCAGCCGGGCCATCGCCCGCAGCAGGGTGGACTTGCCGCAGGCGTTGGGGCCGACGATGACGGTGATCCGGCCGGGCGGGACGGTCACGCTCAGGCCGGAGACGATCTCCCGCTCGCCGTAGCCGAGGCGGACGTCCCGGGCTTGAAGAGTGTGCTGAGCCACGACCGGGCCACGCCTTTCGTTGTCGTCGTCTGTGTCTGTGTCTGTGTCTGGATCTGGATGAACCGAACTGTCTCGATGGAGCGTCATCTCAGCCCCCGCTGCCCACGCGGTTGGCGCGGGCCAGGAGGAAGAGCAGGTAGGGGGCGCCGATGATGCTGGTGACCACGCCCACCGGCAGCTGGACGGAGGGCAACATGTGCTGGGCCGCGAAGTCGGCGACGAGGACCAGCAAGGCGCCGGTCAGGGCCGCGTGGGGCAGGGCGGCGCCCCGGCCCGGCACCAGGCGGCGGGCGATCGGGGCGGCGACGAAGGCGACGAACGCGACGGGCCCGGCCGCCGCCGTGGCGACCCCGGCCAGCGCGGTGGCGCAGCCGAGCAGGGCGAGCCGGCTCGGCTCCACCTTCGTACCGAGTCCGGCGGCGGCGTCGTCCCCGAGCTGGAGGGGGCGCAGGGCGTGCGCGGCGAGGGCGGTGAGCGGGACGAGGAGGGCGAGCGCGCCGAGGATCGGCCAGAACTGGCCCCAGGAGCGCCCGTTGAGGCTGCCCGCCAGCCAGCGGTACGCCTCCTGCGCGTCGGCGACGTCGGAGCGGGCCATGACGTACCAGACCACGCTGTGGAGCCCCATGCCGACACCGATCCCCACCAGGACCAGGCGCTGTCCGGCGACGCCCTGCCGCCAGGCGAGCAGGTAGATGGCGGCTCCGGCGGCCACCGCCCCGGCCAGGGCGCTCGCGGAGAGGGCGAGCCCGCTGATCTGGAAGAGGAGGGCGCCGGTGACGGCGACGGCGCTGGCTCCGGCGCTGATGCCGATGAGGTCGGGGCTGGCGAGGGGGTTGCGCAGCACGGTCTGGAAGACGCCGCCGGAGAGGCCGAACGCGGTGCCGACGAGGATCGCGAGGAGGGCGCGGGGCAGCCGGAGCTCCAGGACGACGAACTGCGAGCCGCCGTCGCCGCCTCCGAGGAGGGTGTCGACGACCTTCCCGATCGGCATGACCATGTCGCCGACGCTGAGCGAGAGGCCGAACACGGCGACGACGGCGACGGAGAGGGCGGCGGCGACGGTGACGGACCGTCGGCGCCCCCGTCCGCGTACGGCGGAGACCTGCCGTACGGCGTCGGCGAGCCGGTCCTTCTCCACGGACACGGCGGTGGGCCCGCTCACAGTTCCACCAGCTTCCTGCGCCGGACCAGCCAGATGAAGGGGATACAGCCGACGGCGGCGGTGATCACGCCGACCTGCACCTCGCCGGGCGGGGCGATCACGCGGCCGATGATGTCGGCGACGAGCAGCATGATCGGGGCGAGGACCATGCTGTACGGGAGCACCCAGCGGTAGTCGGGCCCGGTGATGAGGCGGGCGGCGTGCGGGACGGCCAGGCCGACGAAGCCGATGGGTCCGGCGACGACAGTGGCGGCGCCGCAGAGCACCACGACGGCGAGGGCGGAGATCATCCGGGCGGCTCCGACCCGCTGGCCGAGGCCGCGGGCGAGGTCGTCGCCGAGGGAGAGGGCGTTGAGCTGCGGCCCGAGGGCCAGGGCGAGGACGGTCCCGACGAGGATGAACGGGGAGACCTGCCAGAGCACCTCGGAGGAGCGGGCGGTCAGCGCCCCGAGCTGCCAGAACCGGAACTGGTCGTAGCTCCCCCGGTCCTGGAGCAGGATCGCGCTGGTGATGGAGGTGAGGACGGCGGCGGTCGCGGCGCCCGCGAGGGCCAGCTTCACGGGCGTCGCCCCCTCCCGCCCCAGCGAGCCGACCCCGTAGACAAGAAGAGCAGCAAGCAGCGCGCCGAGGAAGCCGAACCAGATGAACTGGGTGGCGACGGTGAAGCCGAACAGCGTGATCGAGCAGACGACGGCGACGGACGCGCCCGCGTTGATGCCGAGGAGCTGGGGGTCGGCGAGGGGGTTACGGGCGACGCCCTGCATGACGGTCCCGGCGAGCCCGAGCGCGACTCCGGCGAGGAGCCCGGCGACGGTCCGCGGGATGCGGACCTCCTGGATGATCAGCTGGCCCTTGACGGTGAGGTCGGGGTCGAAGACGCCGGGCAGCACATCGCGGAACGGCACGTCCCCGGAGCCGATGGCGAGGCTCGCGACCACGGCGAGCAGGAGCACCCCGAGCGCCGCCACGAGCCCGAGGGCGAGGACGGGCCTGCTGCGCCTGGGCTGCGCCTTCTTCTTCTCGTCCGCCGTGCCCCGCGCGTCCAGGACGGTGGAGCCGCTCACGGACCCGCCACCGGGGCGGCGGCGGCCGGAATGCGGTTGTGCACTGTTGTCTCACCCTTGTTCATCGGCTGCTCGTCGGCGCGTTCGGGGCGGGGCGCCCCGATCCGGACGAAAGGCCCCCGCACCACAGCCCGGGCGGCCCCGGAACGCGACCGTCCGCAACCGGTCCACCCCGGCCGGAGAGCAGAAGGGGCCCCAAAGTAAGGTCACCCTAACAGCGCCCGCCCGGCCCCGCGCCGCCGCACCCCCACGAGTACGGAGCCCTTTCCTTGTCGTACGCCGCCGACCCCATGCCGTACGCCGCCGGTCCCTCGCCGTACGCCGCCGCCCCCACCCCCACCCCCGCCTCCGGCCCGCTGGCCGGGGCCGTCCCCCTGGGCTCGGCGGAGGAGCTGCGCGAGATCCTGGGCACCCCGCACCCCGTCGTCATCGACAAGGTCCACGACCGGCTCACCGACGAGGACCTTGCCCTGCTGGCCCGCTCCCCGTTCTGCGCCCTCTCCACCTCCGACGCGTCCGGCAACTGCGATGTCTCCCCGCGCGGCGACGCCCCCGGCTTCACCCACGTCCTGGACCCCGGCACCCTGGCCCTCCCCGACCGCCTGGGCAACCGCCGCGCCGACAGCTTCCACAACATCCTGTCCAACCCGCACGTGGGCCTGCTCTACCTGATACCCGGCGCGATGGACGTCCTCCGCGTCAACGGCCGCGCCCGCATCCTGACGGACGCCCCGTTCTTCGACGCGATGACCGTGAAGGACCGGCGCCCGAAGCTCGCCCTGGTCGTCGAGATCGACGAGATCTTCCGCCACTGCTCGAACGCGCTGCGGCGGTCGGGGGTGTGGGCGCCGGAGGGCTGGGAGGGGGCGGCGGGCTGACTGTCCGGCACACGACTGGCCCCCACCCCGGGTGACGGGGCGGGGGCCAGTCGCGCTCCCGTTCCGACGGGCTGCTCGCCTAAGCCTTCCGCTGCATCGACGAGCGCGCCGGGTTGCCCTGCTCCGCCGCCTTCGGGTCCTTCTCGTCGGCCTTCGCGCGGACGCCCTGCTCGATGCGCTTGCCCAGGGTGCTGTCGATGTTCGACCAGTACGTGAACGCCCGCTGGAGGACCGGTTCGGTGACGCCGTTGAGGAGGTGGCCGACCACGTTGTCCACCAGGCGGTCGCGGGCCGCGTCGTCCAGGACCTCGCGGACCATCGTGCCCGCCTGGCCCCAGTCGTCGTCCTCGGCGTGGTCGACGTAGGCCGCCCGGGTGATGTCCCCGTCGGCGTACCAGCTCGGCGGGGTGCCGTAGCGCTCCGTGTCCGCCGCCGGGCCGCCCTTGGAGTTCGGGGCGTAGACCGGGTCGGTGGTCTTGCGGTACGCCATCGCCCCGTCCTTGGAGTACGTGTGCAGCGGGGCGACGGGGGCGTTGACGGGGAGCTGCTGGTAGTTGCCGCCGATGCGGTGGCGGTGGGCGTCGGCGTAGGAGAAGAGCCGCGCCAGCAGCATGCGGTCCGGGCTCGGGCCGATGCCGGGGACCAGGTTGTTCGGCTGGAAGGCCGCCTGCTCGATCTCGGCGTGGTTGTCCGTGGGGTTGCGGTCCAGCGTCATCCGGCCGACCTCGATCAGCGGGTAGTCGCCGTGCGGCCACACCTTGGTCAGGTCGAACGGGTTGAACCGGTAGTCCTTGGCGTCCTCGTACGGCATGACCTGGACCTTCAGCGTCCAGCTCGGGAAGTCGCCGTCGCGGATGTGCTCGAACAGATCACGCGTGTGGTAATCCGTGTCGGCGGCGGCCATCTGGTCGGCCTCGTGCTGGGTGAACGTCTCGATGCCCTGGTCGGTCTTGAAGTGGTACTTCACCCAGAACCGCCGGCCCTCGGCGTTGATCCACATGTACGTGTGCGAGGTGTAGCCGTTCATGTGGCGCCAGGTGCGCGGGATGCCCCGGTCGCCCATCAGCCAGGTGACCTGGTGGGCCGACTCCGGCGAGAGGGTCCAGAAGTCCCACTGCATGTCGTGGTCGCGGAGGTTGTTGTCCGCCCGGCGTTTCTGGGACCGGATGAAGTGCTGGAACTTCATCGGGTCCTTCACGAAGAACACGGGGGTGTTGTTGCCCACCATGTCGTAGTTGCCTTCGCTGGTGTAGAACTTCACCGCGAAGCCGCGCGGGTCCCGCCAGGTGTCCGGGCTGCCCCGCTCCCCGGCCACGGTCGAGAACCGGACGACCAGGTCGGTCGTGGTGCCGGGCTGGAAGAGCGCGGCCTTCGTGTACGCGGAGACGTCCTGGGTCACCTCGAACTTCCCGAACGCCCCGCTGCCCTTGGCGTGCGGCTGCCGTTCGGGGATGCGTTCGCGGTTGAACTGGGCCATCTGCTCGATCAGGTAGGAGTCCTGGAGCAGGATCGGCCCGCCCGGGCCGACGGTGAGCGAATGCTCGTCGCTCTCCACCGGGGCGCCGGAGTCGGAGGTGGTCGGCTTGCGCGAGGTGTCGGTCATGTCGTCGTTTCCTCTTGTCGGTCTTCCGCGTTTCCTCTTGTGGGTCTTCCGCGGGCGTATCGGCTTCCGCAGGCGCGTCGGCCTCCACAGGTGTGTCGGCGATCTCCGTAGGTACGTCGGCGATGGCGACGGCTCCCCCTACGGCTGCCCTGCCAGCCCTCTGCCAATGTAGGCAAACGCGGACGAATCGACCCGTCGAGGAATCGGCTCGGGCCTCCCGGACGGCCGGGCCTCGGGCCGCCGTCCGGGAAACACCTTCTCCGCCGCCCCCGCGGCCGGTGTCAGCGGGACCGCTGCCCCGCGACCACGCGGTAGATGAGCAGGATGATCACCGAACCGGCGATGGCGGCGATCCACGTCGACAGGCTGAAGAAACCGTCGATCGAGTCGACGCCGAAGATCACCTTGCCGAGCCAGCCACCGAGCAGCCCGCCCACGATGCCGATCACGATCGTGACGAGGCAGCCCCCCGGGTCCTTGCCCGGGGTGAGCGCCTTGGCGATGAGACCCGCGAACAGGCCGATGAGAATCCAGGCGATGATGCCCACGAGGTGCTCCCCTTACGTTGCCGATGACGTTGCCGACGTACCGGCCGCCCCTGTGGCACCCGGCACCTTCCACGTATCCCCGTAGCGGGAGCTCACACATGGGGCGGTCCGCCATTGGTCGGTACGCGTTACGCCGGACGGGGCCGGGCACGCCCCCAGCGGTGTACGGGGCCGGGGCAGGGACCTGTCCCGTGGCCGGAGGAACCCTCTCGACGCGCGGTTATGCGCCAACCGCATCGGAACCCCCTCGGGCGGCCCGGGACGCGTGATACAAACCGGAAAGTACCTGTATCCCACATCCGTCCGGTGGCCGACCGGCGTCACGGCCCTGCCGTGCTCCGCCCCTGTCCGCACCGGCCCAGCAAAAGGGTGAGCCCATGTTCAGAGTGTTACGTGCCGCCGGTCTCGCGGCCCTCCTCACCGCGATGTCCCTGGCCGCGGCTCCGTCCGCAGGCGCCGAGACCCGCAGCGCGGATTCCCGTACCGCGGATTCCCGCACCGCCGATTCCCACCTCACCGGCGCCCGGCCCGCCGATTCGCACCTCACCGGTGCCCGTACCGCCGAGACCCGCACCGCCGTCGGGGGCGGTACCGGCATCGTGTTCCGGCTGACCCCGACGCCGGAGCAGCCCACGGGCCTGTACATATGCAGCCTCACTGCGGTCGGTCGCGACGCCGGGGGAAACCTGGTGGCCCTGACCAACGCGCACTGTTTCATCGACGAGCAGGGGCGGAAACTGGTCGGGGAGAAGGTCTACCGTGACGAGTCCCCGCCGGGCACGGCCTTCGCCCCGGCCCCGATCCCGGACAGCAGGCCCGACCTGAAGACGGGTGTCATCGGTGAGGTGACCCACGTCAGCACCCCGAACAACCTCCTCAACTCGGGACCCAAGGGCCTGGACTACGCCGTCATCAAGCTGGACGAGAGCGTGGTCGTGCCCACCAACACGGTGAACGGCACGACCATCACGAGCATCGGCGCCCCGCCCGCCAACGGCACCCGGATGTGCAAGCAGGGCCACCGGACCGGCCTCACCTGCGGTATCAAGCTCGGCACCAGCGGGATCTGGTTCACCCATCTCATCTGGACCAACGGCGGCGACTCCGGGGCCCCCGTGGTCGTCGGCTCGACCTTGGTCGGCAACGCGTGGGGCGCGCAGCACAGTTCGTCCATCCTGGACATCATCGGCGAACTGGACGCCAACGGCGGGGTCGGCGCGGGCTTCCACCTGGTCACCTGACCCCCGACCCCTGACGCCCGACCCTTCCGCGCCCTGGTTCCCGATCATGTGAGGGATCATCCGACGCAACGTCCGGCCGCCTCCGCGCGTCTTTCCCGGCGTGATGGACTTCCTCGAACCCTCCCCTTCAAGCGACCCCGGCGACGAAGAAGAGGCCGTGCGCCCCGGCCCGTGGTGGCGGCACACCCTCTGGGTGGTGGGCGTCACCGCGCTCGGGGTGGGCCTGGGCTGGGCCGGTTCCTTGTTCCGGCTCGGCCCCGACGACTACGGGCTGCTCGCCGCCGCCCCCGGTTCACCCTGGCCCTACCTGGGCGTCTGGGCCGTGACGGGTCTGGCGGCGGCGGCCGTCCTGCGCACCGCGGCGGCCCGGGTGCCGGTCTACTCCCCCGGCACGATCACCGTCGTCCTCACCGTCGTGGGCACCCGGCTCTCCCTGGGCTGGCGGCCGGAGGCACCGGTGCTCGCCGCCATGGTGGCGGGCGTGCTGGTGGCGGCGGCCGTCTGGGCAGCGATCGCCCTGCGCGGCAAGGGTGTTGAACCGGTGGGAGCGGGGAGCTCCGAGACCGCCTGACGCGCGGCGCGCCCTGCCCCGAGGGGGGCGGAAGGAACCGGGACCCCGCCCCCACCACCCAAGATCATCGGGTGCAGAATGGCCTTTATGCCGATATCGAACACGCCGCCGAACACACCGCTGTCCAGCACACCGCTGTCGAACACACCGCGCACCACCACGGTCGATGACGCTCCGGACATCAGCCGCATCCTGGCCCTCGCCTTCGACGACGACCCGATGATGCGCTGGTTCTTCCCCGAAGACGCCTCCCGCCAGGCGTCGTTGGGCCGCTACTTCACCACGATCTTCACCCGGCAGTACGTCCACCACGGCGTGTGCGAGCGCACCGGGGCGGCAGCCGCGTTCTGGGTGGCGCCGGAGGCCCAGGACAAGGCCGTTCCCGACGCGGAGACCATCCAGGAGCTGCAGAACATCCTCGGCGACCGGGCGGGTCTCTTCCGCGACGCCGTGGAGACGGCCGCCCGCCACACCCCCCAGGAGCCGCACTGGTCCCTGTCGTTGATCGGCGCCGACCCCGCCGCCCAGGGCCAGGGGCACGGGGCCCGGCTGCTCCGCTCGGGCCTGGCGAAGGCCGACGCGGCGGGACAGCCCGTCTACCTGGAGTCCTCCAAGGCGTCCAACCTCCCCGTCTACGAACACTTCGGCTTCACCGTGCGCGAGGAGCTCCAGCTCCCGGGCGACGGCGGGCCGAAGCTGTGGGGCATGTGGCGCGACCCGCGCAGCTGAGACCGGCGTACGGGCAGGGGTAGGGCTACGGGCAGGGGTACGGGAACACCTCCCGTACCCCTGCCCGTAGGCCGACCTCAGTCCAGCGTCTGGGTCAACTCGCTCCGGTCCGAGGTGTGGACGACCCTGCCGTACGCCCCGTTGACGATCGGCAGGTACGGCGGAACGTGCCCGCACTCCACATCGGCGAGGATCGGCACGCCCAGGGAGCCCAGCGCGTCGAGCACGGCTCCGTGCTGGGTGAGCGAGTCGGTGCCGGGGGCCGAGGTCCGGCCGACGAGGATCGCGTTCGCCGTGTCGAAGAAACCGGCCAGCCGCATCCCGTGCAGGTTCCGGCAGATGGCGAAGGCGTCGTCGCCGCCCGCTTCGACATAGACGAGGAGTCCTTGTGGGGACGCGGCCCGGGCAAAGGCGGAGGCGTCGAGGTAGGGCGTCCCCGCGAGGTTGCAGAGCATCTCGATACAGCCCCCGATCAGGCGCCCCTCGGCCTCCACGTCCCCGCCCCCGTTCCCGTCGCCACCCCCGTCCAGCCGGGTCCATCTGCCGGGCGTGTCGAGCGTGAACTCCCGTACGTCGGGGTGGGTGCGGTAGTCGTCGAAGCCCGTGGCCCGGTAGCGGCCGGGAGGGGTCTGCGTGAACCGGTGCCCCGCAGGCGCGGAGACGATGTCGAGCCACGACAGCAGCCCCTCGGGCACCCGGTAGGGCGTGTCCATCAGATTGTTGCCGTGCACGGTGGCCGTTCCCGTGAGGAGGGTGAGCGGTGTCATGACGGTCGACAGGTCGGAGAACCCGACCAGCCAGGTCGGCTCGGCCGCCCGCAGCCGGTCCCAGTCGAGCAGGGGCAGCAGGTCGATCGCCGTCTCCCCGCCCCAGGGCGGCACCACGGCCCTGATACGGGGGTCGGTGAGCATCGCCATGAGCTCGGCGGCGCGGTCGGCTGCCGGGGCGCTGACATGCCCGTCGTCGCCGCTCATGCAACGACCGACCACCACCTCGTACCCCCGGGACTCCACCTCGCGGATCGCCACCTCGAGGCGCCCCTGAAGCTCCTTCGGGACTCCGCTCGACGGAGAGGTGACGCCGATCCGGTCACCAGGACGCAGAGGGCGCGGGTATCGAACTGTCATGCGCCGGATTCTGGCAGGCCCGAAGATCCCCCCGGCAGGAATTTTCGGGCCGCCGGACAGGAATCAGCCATTCCCGTATCCGAAAATCGCCTTGAATCGCCTGATGGGAACGGCGCGCCCGCCAGGGAAGTCCTGACCTACGAGAACGCACAGGCATACGAGAACACCCGGGCAAGAACACACAGGTCAGGCCGGTCGGCTCACGATCAGAGGGGATCGGGATCATGCCCATTCCACGACGCAGACGGATCATCGCCACCGTCTCGGCCGCGGTCGCGATCTCGGCGGCCTCGGCCGTGCTCGCCCTCATGTACCTGCTGCCGACGGCAAGCACCCACAAGGCAAGCAGCGCCGACACCGCCGAACTCACCCGGATCGCCGAGGGCTACCTCCAGCAGCGGGCCGACATGCTGACGGCCGCCCGTCCGACCGTGGAAGCGGCGAGCGGGCGCCTCCGGACCACCCCGGCCATGGCGACCCGTGCCCGGAGCGAGCTCGCCGCGCTCGCGGAGAAGGGCCTGCGGTACGAGGGCCTCGACATCGGCTACACAAAGGCGCGGGTCGACATCGAGGTCACCTCCGTGGACGTCACCGACCGGACGGCCACGCTCCGGCTCACGGATCACGCCCGCCTGTACTTCGCGTTCACCCCGCAGGAGATCGAGGACGGTTCGCCGGAGTGCGAGGAGTCCTCGCTCCCCCGCACCATGACCTTCACCCGGGGAGCCGACGGCGCGTGGCTGCTGTCGTCCGACAAGGTCGACGAGGCGGGCGGGCCGCTCCCGACGACCGAGGTGGACGAGACGGGGTTCGACTCCGCCGCCTGAGTACCTCGCCGCCTGAGTACCTTCCCTCCCCCGCCCTGAGTACGACAGCGCCTCTTCCGCCGGGCCCGACCCGTGCGAGAGTTCACCCCACGGAGCACACGGAGCACACGGAGCCGGGGGCTCCGGTGACGGGTATGTGCGTGTGCGCGATGGGGTGGGACGAACCATGGATCTGTTCGATGCGGGGCTGGGCGGGCGGGACGAGCCCGAGGCGGAGAGCGGGGGCGGCTGCTCCTGGGTCACCGCGGTGATCGTCGGGATCTTCCTCCTGCTGGCGGTGCTGATCCATACGTTCTTCGGGTGGGCGCGGGACCTCTTCTCGGCCGTGTTCTCGTAGCACCGGGCCTCCCAGGCCCTCAGCCGCGCCGCCGGGCCTCCACCGCGTTACGGGTGTCCTCCGCGATCAGGTCGCCATTGATCGCGGCCCCCGCCATCAGGCCCGCCGCGGCGGCGCCGATGACCTGTTCGGTGAGGCGGGTGACGTTGCCCGCCGCCCAGACTCCGGGGACCTCCGTCGCGCCGACCGGGTCGGTGGGCACGTACGTACCGATCACCTCGCCGCCCATCTCCTGCGGAACCGGCACCAGCCCCAGGGATTCGAGGACGGCCGACCGCGCGGTGAACCGGGCCTGGATCACGAGAGCCTCGCGCGGAACCACCCGGCCGCCCGCCAGACGTACACCGGTCATCCGGTCGTCCTCGACCTCCAGCCCTTCGACCTCGCCGTCCACCACGGCCACGCCCCGCGCGGCGAGCTGCTCGTACTCCTCGTCCGTCGGCTCCGGGCCCGTGTGGCGGAAGAGGGTGACGTCGTCGCTCCACTGCCGCCACATCAGCGCCTGATGTACGGCGAGGGGGCCGACGGACAGCACCCCGATCGGGCGGTCCGCCACCTCGCGCCCGTGGCAGTACGGGCAGTGCAGCACCTCACGCCCCCAGCGCTCCGCCAGCCCCGGTACGGGCGGCAGCTCGTCCACGAGCCCCGTCGTCACCAGGAGCCTGCG
The DNA here is from genome assembly GCA_002082585.1 of Kitasatospora albolonga. Taxonomy (NCBI): domain Bacteria; kingdom Bacillati; phylum Actinomycetota; class Actinomycetes; order Kitasatosporales; family Streptomycetaceae; genus Kitasatospora; species Kitasatospora albolonga. The sequence goes on along the minus strand of CP020563.1, from coordinate 6,087,571 downwards.
CGCCTCCACGGCGGTCCCGTCCTCCGTCACCACCCGGAAGCCCCGCCCCTCCCCCGGCAGCCGCTCGGCCGAGGCCACCCGGCCCCGGACGATCTCGCCGCCGTACCCGGTCACCTCGCCCCGGCCGATCTCCAGCAGTTCCCCGGGCGGGGTGGACTCCCGGCCCAGGTAGTTGTGCACCTGGGACGCGGGGGCGTTACGGGGCTCCCCCGCGTCGATCACCAGCACCGAGCGCCGGGCCCGTGCCAGGGTCAGCGCCCCGCTCAGGCCGGCCGCCCCGCCGCCCACGACCACCACGTCGTACCGCTGCCGCTGCTTCATGTCCATGTCGCTCACGTCCGTCCTGCTCGTCATGCGGATCACCTCCGGTTGGTGGCGATAGTGCGCGCAGGACGACCCGAACGACAAACATGCTTGCCGAACCGGCAAAGTCACCCGATGGTGAACTCGCACCACACGACCTTGCCGGGGTTCCGCTCCATCACCCCCCACTTGTCCGCCAGCGCCTCGACCAGCAGCAGCCCCCGGCCTCCCTCGTCCTCGGCACCCGGGTGCGTGGGCGACTGGCAGACCTGACCGTCACCGCTGTCGTGCAGCTCGACGCGGAGAATGCTCTCCAGCCGCTCCAGGTAGATGTGCACCTGGAAGCCGCGCCCCGGGGGCACGCCGTGCCGGAGAGCGTTGGTCGCCAGTTCGGTTACGCAGAGCAGCACATCGTCGGCCCGCTTTTCGCACTCCCAGTCGATCAGCGTCTTGCGGGCGAACTTGCGTACGACGGGGACCGACCTGCGCTCACGGCAGTAGAAAGCCTGTCGGAAATAAGGGAGTTGAGTTGTCTCGTTCATGCTTCCACGCTCACACAACGTCACTACGCTGATGCAGGGCGGAAGGCCGTACAAAAGCTTTTGTACGGGTTCTGACGGGTAGACAGCGGCACCAAACGGGGGAGAGCCATCTCATGCAACCGGGAAAGCAGAGCGGCATCAGGCGAGTTACTTCGTGGCACTTGGTCGGGGCGCAGTTGCGTCACTTCCGCAAGGCTGCCGGACTGACACAGGCCGCCCTGGCCGAAGAGTTGGGGGTCGGCGAGGACACGATCGCCTCCGTCGAGCAAGGCCGACGGGCACTCCAGCTGGACTTGGCCATCAAGATCGACGAACTACTGGACACCAAGGGGGCGTTGCAGGTCGCGGTGGCGAAGATCCCGAAGAAGGAGCGGTATCAGGCTCTGGTCAAGGACTTCGTGCAGTACGAGCAGGACGCGGTGAGCCTGTTCTCGTACGAGTCCCAGCTCATTCCGGGGCTACTGCAGACCGAGGCATACGCGCGGCTGGTCTTCTCCAGCCACTACCCACCCCTCGAAGAGGAAGAGATCGAGAGGCGAGTGGCGACCCGACTCGATCGGCAGAAGGTCCTGGAGCGCAAACCTCGCCCCATCCTCCACTTCATCCTGGAGGAGAGCATCCTGTACGCCGAGTTGGGCGATCCCGAGGTCATGCTCAAGCAGCTTCTCCACCTGCGACGCTGCATGGATCTACCCTTCGTCAGCATCCAGATCATGCCGCGGAAGACCCCGAAGCACGCAGGGCTCGCAGGTCCGCTGGTCCTGCTGGAGACCCCCGATCACGATCAGCTCGCGTACGTCGAGATGCACCTTCGAGCGGAGCTGTATGACGATCCGGCCGACGTCAGCGCTCTCATGCAGAAATGTGGGATGCTGCGATCGCAGGCGCTGACCGCCGAGGAAAGCGCCCGGCTACTGGACGCACTGATCGCAGCCCTGCTTGGAGAGACATGAACCGCGCAGCCCACCCCGTCTCCCGTTCCACCGCCCTCCACTGGTTCAAGTCCAGTCACAGCAACGGCGACGGTGGCGCCTGCATCGAAGTCACCTACAACTGGTTCAAGTCCAGCTACAGCAGCGACCAGGGCGGCAACTGCGTAGAGGTCGCCGCCCACCCCGCCGCCGTCCACATCCGCGACTCCAAGGTGACCGACGGCCCCATCCTCACCGTCGAGCCCGCCGCCTGGAGCGCCTTCGTGCACGGCAGCACCACCGCCGCCCTCTGATACCTCACGGAACCCGCCCCGCCCCCGGCCTCCCGGCCGGAAACGGGGCGGTTCTCATGCACACGGGACCGGCACAGCAGACGCGGGCGGCTCCAGAACGCCGAGCGCCACACCTTCTTGCGCTGTCCCATGTCACGTGCGACACGTCGACGTGACGGAGCGTCGACCGATCCGGCACCTCCACCTTGCGTCCGGCCCCGCTTACTGATCCTGGCCGCCGGACTGGGCCCGTTGCGGTGGGTACGGCACCGGGCCAGACTCACGTCCAGACTGCGCACCTTTGCCCACGCCTGCCAGTTGGGACTGCTCAGGCTCCTGACCGAGGGCCCCGCCCTGGAGATTCTCACCGACGCCGACCACCAGGGCCGGGCGCGCGGTCGGCGCCCCCCGACTGGTACGAGAACATGCACAAGCGCAGCACAAAGCGCAGCCCTCACGACGCATCCGGATCGAGCCCGGTATTGCCCGCCTGAAGATCTGGCGAGCGCCGGCCCGTCACCGCAGCCACAGTGAACACGTCAGCGACACCATCCAAGACGTCACACCGCAGACATGAAAAAGGAATGTCACATTCTTGCTTCCCGGTAGGGATTTTGACCGAATCGCACCGCTTCATACAGGACGAAAGGGGTGCATCGAGTCTCCTTTTGCTGTCCACTCACAAATCACCGAAGAGGTCGGGGAGGAACTGGCCCCAGCAGCCCGGAAACCCCATGCTAATCTTCGCACAAACAGAGTTACATATTGATCCGGCTTCGCCGACATAGCGGGCCCGCCGTCACCGGGGCTCGCTCCCGCTTTCAGGGAAATCCACTCATGATAACGCCCCCTATTGCTCGATTGACATCCCTCACTCAAGGGTATGGCGGCCGAAGCATCATCCAGGATCTCGATCTTTCCATCCAACCCGAGGTCACCGGTCTACTGGGGCCTAACGGTGCAGGAAAGACCACTCTTTTTCGCACTCTGGCCACCATTACGCCGCCCCGGAGTGGACACTTGGAATTGTTCGGCGGGCCGGTCAGTAATGAGCGGCAAGCACGGCGGGCTCGCCGCCGTATCGGCTACCTCCCGCAGGACTTCGGCTATTATCCGGCATTCTCGATAAAAGACTTCGTCAGTTACTGCGCCTGGTTGCGCGAGGTCCCTTCCAAAAAGGTCGACTCCCTCACCCGGGAAGCTCTGGCGGCTGTCGGTCTGGCCGACCGAGCCCAGGAACGTATGAAGTCGCTGTCCGGCGGGATGCTCCGCCGGGCCGGTATCGCCGCGGCTGTCGTCGGCTCTCCCTCCCTGCTTCTGCTGGACGAGCCGACCGTCGGTCTCGACCCTGCGCAGCGTCTCGACTTTCGCGAGCTCATCCGCTCTCTCGCTCGCGCGGGAACAGCCGTCGTCCTCAGTACGCACCTCGTGGAAGATGTCGGCGCCGCCTGCGACACGGTTCTCGTTCTGGACGATGGCCGAATACGCTACCGCGGCACACCTCAGCAGTTGGCGGAACTGGCTTCGCCTACGGCTCCTGGTGACAATCCCCTGGAACGTGGCTACATGACCGTACTCGGCGACCAGTGGTCCAACGCGGGGGATGCGCGATGAACGCGTACGGCATCGAACTGCGCCGCTCGCCGCTTCTGACGGCATTCCCCATCATGATCGCCGTCGACCTGACGGTCCTTTTCGGCCGGTCCCGCCACTGGATCGGTGTCTGGCCCGAGGCGAGCGTGGCGGCCCAGGTCGTCACACTGTTCCTCGGGCCCGTTCTGGCCGGTGTCTCTGCCTGGCAGGCCGGACGCTCCTCCCGCTCAGGAATGCCCGAGACCGTTCTTGCCGCTGCCCGGCCGGTCTGGCAGATCGAGTCCGCACGACTGGCCGCAACCCTCACCCTCGGGTTTCTCGCGTACGCGGTCGGTTGCCTGACTGCAGCGATTGTTTCCTTCAGCGAGGCGGGCCCTGGTTTTCTCTGGCCCTCCTACCTCCTGCTCGGTGCCGCGACTCTGGTCGTCTTCGCGTCCGTGGGGCATCTGGCGGGCCGGTGGTGGCCTTCCGCGGCGTTCACCCCCGTCGTGTGCGCACTGGGGTGTTTCATCAGCATGCTGGCACTGCCTTTCAAGCTCAACGTCCTGGCAGGCCCTCCGGACCAGCACCTACGTCCGCTTCCGGTCGCCGTGCGGCTGCTGTTCGCACTCGCGCTCGCGGTTCTGGCGGTGACGGCACCGCCGTTGCGCCGGAGCGCCGAACGCCAGATGCCGCGGTGGGGAACGTCCTGGCACATGCGCGGCATCGCCGGCGGGTCGGCCGCCCTTTCCCTGATCGCACTGGCTGCGGTGCCGAGTGCCGGCGAACTCCGTGTCGACCGCCCCGTAACGGCGGTGCAACCACTGTGCGAGCGGGCCGACAAGGGCTCCCCACAGGTATGCGTCTGGCCCGAGCACCGAAAGTACCTACCGGATCTGGCCCGTATGGCGCAACGACTGGACAGGCCGCAGCCCTGGCTGAAGTCACCGGACACGTTCCATGAGTACGGACTGCAGCGGAGCGACATGGGTGACCGGGGCTTCGACATCACCGAGGGGCATGTCCGCACTGCGGCGATCGCCATGGCCGACGGGGTGTTCAAGGAGTCGCTGGGGCACTGCAGACCCCCCTATGAGGAAAAGCGGGCCTGGCAGGCCATGGACAACATACGCCTCTGGCTTGAGTACCGCTCCATGGGCCAGGACCCGTCCACCGCCGACGAAGGACTTCATATGCAGGGGGTGGAGGCCGCTCAGGGCGCGGCCACTCAGGCTTCGCGAACGTCGGAGGCCGAGCAGCGAACATGGTTGGCTCAAGAGCGCGACCATGTTCTCGATCCCGTCTGGTGCAAACCCTGATGCTTGATTCCGGCCTCATCCGCTATGCGAGAGTCCATCGGGCTTTGGCCATCCTGGCGGCTACGACGGCGGTCGTCGCCCTGTCAGCCCTCTTCGGCGGTACCCCTATCGCGGTGCCCTCGATCGGCAGCGAAGGAGTTACGACAGGTATCCCGTTCCGACGCGAACTACCGCTGCTGTCCGGCGTCTTCCTCACTGCGGCACTCGATGGCGCGATGTCGAAGCACGAGGAGATGGGCGCAACGGCGATGCACCGGTACCGGCTCGCGTACTGCTTCGGCCTGACGCTCGCCGTGTGCGCCTTGTCCTTCTCTGTCGAGGCACTGGCTGTCGGTGTCGGAGCTGGTGCCGTTTTCGTCCGCTCCATCGTGATCTGGTTCGGTCTCGCGCTGTTGTCGGCAAGGCTGCTGGGGCCCCAGCTCGGCTGGCCCCTTCCTCTGGCGTCTGCCCTTCTCCTGATCTGGTACCCGCAGACCTGGTGGGACTGGACGTCCAACTCGGCTACGGACCTCTTCAGCTGGACGGTCGCCGCTGCCGCTCTGGCCGTTGGAGTGGCCGCGAGCGCGGCAACCCCGTGGCGAACGAGGGGATGGTTGCGCAGATAGATCGTCCGGCTGGTGGGCGTTGAGGTCACTTATCTTCGTGCACGGCAGCACCGCCACCGCCCTCTGAGCCGTACGGAACCCGCCCCGCCCCCGGCCCAAGGGCCGGAAACGGGGCGGTTCTCACCTACGGCCTCACCCGCGCGGGGCGACGGCCTAGTACCGCACCCACAGCTCGTACACGCTGGGGTTGCCCGCGAACGGGTTACAGATGAAGACGCGGCTCCAGAGAGCGTTGTCGGCGCCCGCGTTGCCGACCGCCTGGCACTCCGCCAAGCTGGCGTGGTGGCTGCGGAGCCAGAAGCCGGGGCCGGTCGCGGAAGCGGTGGAGGCCGTGCCGAGGACCATCGCGGCCGCCGCGACAGCGGTGATGCCGAGTGCGGTGATACGTCTGCGCATGTCGGTAACTCCGTTTCCAGTCAACGCACATGACTGAGCGTCAATGAATGGGTAGAGCCGATCCGATCGGCGCGCGCCGCCGAGAGAAAGCTAGCGAGCGGCGCACCCCCGCGCAATAGGTCTGGACCAATAGGGCGTCGCATATGCCCCCTGGCCGTAAACCTGCGACTTACCTCCTATGCTTCCGGCCCGCCGCCCGCCCGCTCCACCGCGATCCAGAGTTCCGCCTCCGCCGCCGACCCGTCCCCGGACAGGTTCACCCGGAGGATCTCCGGGCCGGGCCTGGACACGTACGGGTTCGAGGGGAACCACTGGGTGAACACGTCCCGCCAGAGGTACTGGAGCGTCCGCGGGAACGGGCCCGAGCTCTCAAAGACCGCCCAGGAACCGGCCGGTACGGTGAGGGAGTCGAGGCCCTCCGGAGGGTCCTGGCGGGCCGTCACCACACCGTGGTAGTAGTCCAGTTCGGTGCCCTCCGCGCGGCTGGGGTCGAGCTGGTCGCTCACCCCGACCAGTCCGGCCGGCTCCTGGTCGGAGAGGGCCGCGATACGGTCGAGCTCCTCCCGCCCGATCCCCCGGATGAACTCCGCGATGGCCTGATTCGGCCCTTCGTGGATGAGAGGCACGCGCGCCTTCCTCCCCACCACGCGGAACTCTTCCTTCTCCACCAGCCTGTAGTGCATGGCACTGCTCCCTTCGACGACGAGCCGGAAGGTCAGGCGTTGCTGGGACCGCAGAACCGCGCCGGTACGTCTCGCCTCGCCGGGTCCGATGCCGTGCACCGCCCGGAAGGCGCGGGCGAAGCCCTCCCCGGTGTCGTAGCCGTACCGCACCGCCACATCGAGCAGCGTCCGGTCGCCCGCGAGCACCTCGGCGCCCGCGAGCGTCATACGGCGACGGCGGATGTACTCCGCCAGGGGGACGCCCGCCAGCGCGGAGAACATCCGGCGGAAGTGGTACTCCGAGGTCATCGCGGTGCGCGCCAGCTCCGCGGCCTCGATGCGCTCACCGAGATGCGACTCGATGTACTCCATGGCCTCGTTCAGTCGTTCCAGCAACCCTGTCCCGCCTATCCTTTTCCCGTTCACCGTAGGAAAGGACCAGCCTGCCGGACCCGACCGTTCATGCCCGGATCGGTCGGGACCCGGCGACCGCCTCCACGGCCGCTCCGGCGGGCTTGCTCATCACCTCCACCAGGGTCGAGAAGCTGTCTCCCCCGTGCCCCGCCTCCATGCCCCGCCGGAACAGGTCCGCGACGGCCGCCGGGAGGGCGGTGTCGACGCCCGCGTCGGCGTTCGTCCGCACGACGTGCTCGACGCTCGCCATCCCCATGGCGAGCCGGTCGACATCACCGCTGTGGTCCCCGGCGTCGACGCGGCCGGTGTAGAAGGCGAAGAACCGGGCGAGGGAGTTCGCCGTGTCGTCCGCGTGGGGCAGGATGTCCGCCGCCGTCAGGCCGTTGGCACGGGCGAGGGCGATGGCCTGCCAGTAGCTCAGCATGGAGGTCCAGAACATGCTGACGCCGATCTGGTAGAGGAGCGCGGCGAGGCCGGGGTCCTCCCCGTGGTGCTCGACGCGGCCCGTCAGCGTTTCGAGGAGCGCCCGGTGGCGGTCGAAGGGTTCGCGCGGCCCGCTGTAGAAGGTGGACGACTCGGGCTGCCCGATGCCGGAGGGCGGGACGTTGACGCCGCCGGTGAGCTGTACGGCTCCGCGTTCGGCCGCCCAGCGGGCCCCTGCGCGGGCCTCCTCCGGCGTGGCGGAGGTGAGGTTGACCAGGACCCGGCCGGCCAGGGCCGGGGCGGGGACGGGGCCCAGTACGTCGTACATCGCCTCGTAGTCCGTGAGGCTGAGGATGACCGCCTCGTTGGCGGCGACCGCCTCCGCCGGATCGGCCGCGAGGACCGCCCCCCGGGCCACCAGATCGTCGGCGCGGGACGCGGTGCGGTTCCAGAGGGTGACCGCGTGGCCCCGATCGAGGAGGACCGCCGCCATCGCCCGGCCCATGGGGCCGAGACCGATGAGCGTGACCGACTGCTGTGTGCTGCGCATGCGCTTCCCCTGTCACTAAAACGAACGTTCTATCTAGTGGATGAGAGAAAGCTAGCACGTTCTAGAACGAACGCTCTACTCAGTTCCCGCTACAGTGACGCCATGCAGACCAGCACCCGGGACCGGATCGTCGTGGCGGCCGCGCACCTCCTCCAGCGGCAGGGGTACGTCGGCACCGGCATCAAGCAGATCGCCGCCGAGTCGCAGGCCACGCTCGGCTCGATCTACCACTTCTTCCCGGGTGGCAAGGAAGCCGTCGCCGTCGCCGCGATCCGGTACAGCTGCGACGAGTTCACGGCGGTCCTGCGGGAGGCCCTGGAGAGCGCGGACGGTCCGGCGGAGGCCGTCCTCTCCTGCTGCCGCGACCTGGCCACCGGGCTCCGCGAGTCGGGCTGGATCGACGGCTGTCCGGTCACGGCGGCGGCCCTGGAGACGCTCGGTACCGACTCCGAGATCCAGCGGGCGTGCGCCGAGGCGCTGAACGGCTGGGAGCGGCTCGTCCGCGACAAGCTGCTGCGCTCCGGCTTCCCGGCCGAGGAAGCCCGCGAGCTGGCGACCACCGTCATCAGCGCCATCGAGGGCGCCGAGGTCACCTCCCAGGTCAACCGGAGCGAGGAACCCCTCCTGGCGGCGGGCCGCCAACTCGCCCGCCTCGTACGCTCGTACGAGGTCGACGGCGCCGAAGGCGTCACCGGCCCATCACCCACGGCCGCTCCGGCGAAGGGCTGAACGCACGAGCGGCGGCCCACCGAAGAGTTCTCGGTGGGCCGCCGCTCAGGCTCGTGTCCGAAGGGTTCAGCTCTTCTGGAGGTCGGAGACGGTGCTCGTCACCGCACCCGCGGTGGAGGTGGTCGCCCCCGCCGCGCCCTCGACCAGCGGGCCGAGCTCGCTGACGGTGTCCAGTGCGCCCAGGCTGATGGGCGGTTCGGCCGCGTGGGCCGTGTCCCCGCCACCGGGGGGCGGGGAGATCGCGGCGATGACCGCTCCGGTGGCGAGGGTGACGACGGCGAGAACGCTTCGCTTCTTCATGACGGGTTCAACGGCTCAGCCCCCGGAAAGGGCACGCCCCGAATTTCCCCCGGCGGGTCGCGGAGCGGTGCGGGCCCGGTCCGCCCGGTGCAGCTCCCCCGCAGCCAGCACCAGGCCGGAGGCGCCGAGCAGGAGCACGCCGGGGAGGGCGAGGAAGGGGCGGCGGCTGCCCGGCAGCAGGGCCTCGTACGCGCTCCGCGAGATCTCCACCGTGCCGCGCGTCTCCGGCGCCGGGTCGAACGCGTAGTACCGGCCGTCCCGCACCTCGGCGTCCCGCAGCCTCCCCGACGAGCCCGCCCCCGTCGCGTCGAGCACCAGGATCGCCACCCCCACCAGGGCCAGGGCCGCCAGCCCCGCCCGCACCCTGCCCGGAAGGCACCGGAACGCCTCCCACAGGACGCGCTTGTCCGACCTCAGCAGGGCGGCACGTACGAGCGCCGCCACCAGCAGCACGAGGGCCGCCACGAACCCCGTCGGTATCACCCACAGCGGCTCGACCAGCGGCAGTGCCCCCGGCAGCCACGTCAGCGCCGCCAGCCCCAGCAGCCCCGCCCCCAGTGCGGCACCCACGGCGCCGTGCAGTCTGTACGTCCACCCCATGGGCCGCAGCCTGGCACACGCCCCGCCCCGGCCGTCACCGGGGCCAGGCGTCACCGAAGCCGACCGTCCCCGGAGCCGGGTGTCAGAACCCCCCGTCGAACCCGCCGAAGCCTCCGCCGTCCCCGAACCCGCCTCCGCCCCCGTCCCCGAACCCGCCGAAGCCGGAGGAGTCGAAGTCGGAGCCGGAGAAGTCGCCGCCGCCCCACTCGCCCCCGCCGCCGAAGTCACCGCCGCCGTACTCGGAGGCGTACGCCGGGGTGGCGAGCATCGAGCCGAGCATGGTGCCCATCAGGAGGACGGGGAGGATGCCTCCGGCGAAGTAGCCGCCCGCCCAGGGGCCGTAGGCCGGGCCCGCCTCCCAGTACGGGCGGCGGTTGCCGTCGCCCACGTCGACCATGCGGCTCATGGGGTCCTCGCCCTGGCTGAGGCGCACCTCGTCCGCCGCGCAGACCGGGACCTCGCGGGGCGCGCCGCCGGAGGGGGTCCAGCGAACGTCGGCGACCGAGGGGCCGTGGCGCGGGTCGAAGAAGCAGGGCGGGCGGCGGGCCGGGAGCTCCTTGCCGGTGCGGCGGGCCTCCAGGACCGCGAGGGAGAAGCGGCCGTCCTCCAGGGCCTGGGTGACCCCGCGCACGTCGGAGGGGTGCTCGGCCTTGGCCATCTTCGTCTTGGCGCTCTCGTAGGAGTCCAGGGCGCGTTCGTAGTCGCCGCGCATGGTGTCGTCGGCGCCCGGTTCGGCGGGGTGGAAGTCCAGGCGTTCCAGGGTTTCGCCGTACGCCGTGATGTCCTCGTCCACCACGACCCGGAGCTTGTCGAGGGCGATGCGCTCCTCCTCCGCCTTCCGGCGCTTGGTGCGGCGGGAGATCGCGTACACGCCCGCGCCGCCCGCCGCCACCAGGGCGCCGAGCGTGATCAGGCCGGAGAGCGGGGCGCCGGGGTCGTCGGCCGCGCCTCCGCCGCCGGACCAGGAGGCGGGGGCGGTGCCCCGGGCCTGTTCGACGGCGCGGTCGACGAAGGCGTTGAGCTGGGCCGACGCGTCGGTGGCGGTGGCCGGGTTCTGGACGGAGGCGGTCAGGTTCTCGACCGCGCGGGCGGGCATGACCTGCGGGTCCGCGCCCGCGCTGAAGCCGTCGCCGAGGCGGACGGCGTACACGCCTGTGATGCCGGTGTCGTTGCGGAGGTTCCGGAGGAGGCTTTCTTCCGGGAAGGCCGCGGTGTCGGGCAGCACAGCGACGAAGACCGGCTTGTCCGCGTTCTGAATGGTGGCTTCCAGGGCCTTCTCGTCAGCGACGGAGAGCTGATCGCGGGCGGCCGGGTCCACATAGACCGGGTCCTCGCGCAGGGCCTGGGCGGCGTCGGTGACGGTCGCCGGGGCGGCGGCCGACGCAGGGGAGGTCAGGGCGAGAGCAGCCGCTGCGATGATGAGCAGCAGGCCCGCCAGCAGCGTGGGGAAGAGCCTTTTCCTCATACTTAACGCTACTCCAGACGGGCGACGAACGCCGTCGCCCGTCCGGAGCACCGGATTACCGGGCCGCTCTGTACGCCGTACGCAGCTTGGCCACCGCGCCCGTCAGATCACCGGTCAGCAGCAGGTGGTCCGCCTCCGCGAACGGCTTCGACACCGCCTGCGTGAACTTCCCGTTGATCTTCTGCTGGACCAGCAGCCGGGCCTGGTCCACGATCGCCTTGCCCGCCGGGGTCCTGCCCAGCTTCGCCTTCTCCGCGACCTGGGCGGCGACGGCGAGAGCCGAGAGGGTCAGCTCGCCACCCGCCGGGGGCTTCTTCAGGGTCGTGAGGCCCCAGCCGTACGGGAACTGCGGGTCGTACGCCGTGTCCCCGACGTTGATCGGGAGCTGCGCCTCCGACTTCGGCCAGGTCACCGGGAGCTGTCCGGTGAAGGGGCGCTTGCCGTAGAGGACGTCGGCCACGCCGTCGCCCTCGGAGCCCGGCAGCCAGGAGGCGACCAGCGCGTCCATCTCCCCGAGCTGGTCCCCGATGAGCTGCGGGCGGCCCGAGACGATGAGGACCGCGCACTTCATGGCCGCGCAGACCGTGTCGACGGCGGCCTGGTCGGCGGCCGTCAGCTCCAGGTCGTGGCCGTTGCCGACGTCACCGATGCCTTCGGCGTACGGGGTCTCACCGACGACCACCACGCCCACGTCGTGACCGTCCGTGGCGGCCGAGACGTCCTTCGAGTACGTGACGGAGTCGGGGTTCTTCGCCGCCTTCCTCATCCCCTCCAGGATCGTCGTGCCGGGAGTGGTCCGGCCGGAGGAGCCCTGCCAGCTGATCGTCCAGCCGCCGGCCTGGTTGCCGATGTCATCGGCGTTGGACCCGGCGACGTACACCTTCTGGTTCGGCTTGAGCGGCAGGACCGCTCCGTCGTTCTTCAGGAGCACCTGCGACTTGGCGACGGCCTCACGGGCCACCGCGCGGTGTGCGGCCGAGCCGACCTTGTCCAGGTGCGTGGTGTCCGCGTACGGCTTCTCGAAGAGGCCGAGGCGGAACTTCTGCGTGAGGATGCGGGAGACCGCGTCGTCGATCCGGGCCTGGCTGATCCGGCCCGCCGTGACCTCGTCCTTCAGCGTCTTGGTGAACTCCTGGTACGCGGTCGGGACCATGATCATGTCGAGTCCGGCGTTGACCGACGTACGGACGTCGCTCGGGTAGTCGCCGGGGATCTGGTCGATGGCCTGCCAGTCGCTGATGACGAAGCCCTCGAAGCCCATCCGGTCCTTGAGGACACCGTTGATCATCTCTCCGTGGGCGTGCATCTTCACCGGGCCCTCGCCGTCGCCGATGATGTCGAGCGAGGAGTACGAGGGCATGATCGTGCCGACGCCCCGCTTGACCGACTCCGCGAACGGGGAGAGGTGGACGGCCTCCAGCTCCTCGCGGGTGACCTTGGTGATGCCCTGGTCGATCGTGTACGAGCCGGTGGTGGCGGAGCCGTACTCGGTGCCGCCGTCCCCGACGAAGTGCTTCGCGCTGCCGAGGACCTTGTCGTTGCGGTGCAGGTCCTTGCCGGAGGGGTGGCCCTGCATGCCCTGGATGACCGTCTCCATGGCCTCGACCAGGGCCGGGTCCTCACCGAACGCCTCGTAGGAACGGCCCCAGCGCTCGTCGCGCGTGACGCAGACGCAGGGCGCGAAGTCCCAGGGGATACCGGTGGAGCGGACTTCCTTCGCGGTGATCGCGCCGGTCTTCTCGGCGCTCTTCGGGTCGCGGCCCGCGCCGATGCCGATGTTGTGCGGCATGATCGTCGCGCCGACGACGTTGTTGTGGCCGTGCACCGCGTCCACGCCGTAGATCAGCGGGATCTGGAACCGGGTGGCCTGGGCGCGCAGCTGGTAGGCGTCGACCATCTTGGCCCAGGCGGCGGCCGTGTTGGGGGTGGGGACCGAGCCGCCGCCGGAGAGCAGCGAGCCGAGGTCGTACGCGGCGATGTCGCCGGGGGTGCGGAGCGCGTTGCGTTCGGCCTGGGTCATCTGACCGGCCTTCTCCGCGAGGGACATCCGGCCCAGCAGGTCCGCGACGCGCTGCTTCACGGGCAACTTGGCGTTCTGGTACGGGAGTCCGTGGGCGTCGATGACGACCTGCGGGTGCTCGGCGGGGGCCTTGGCGCCGGTGACGGTCAGCTCCAGGGGGATCGTCCTCGCCTCGGAGGGCTTCGACGCCTTCGCCGTGCGGACGGTCACCTTGTGCGTGGCGCCGGAGGCGGTACCGGCGGGGAAGGTGTGGCTGCCGGTGACCGGGGTGTAGTCCTTGCCCGCGACCGCCGTGCCGCCCTTGGTGGCGTACGTGACGGTGATGGGCTCCTCGGTGGGGACGGAGCCGGTCGTGGCGACGGAGAGGGTGATGTCAGCGCTGCCGCCGTTCTTCACGGGGTGCACGGCCGCGTTCGTCACCACGCTCGCGGTGAGCGCCGGGTCCGCCTTGCCGTACAGCTCGACCGCGTCCAGGGCGAAGGAGCCGGGGGCGCCGGGCGGCATGGTGAAGGCGTAGCCCCACATCTCGTTCAGGCCGAGGACCTGGTCGATGCCGCCGACGGGCTGGTAGTCGGCCCGGTAGACGAAGTCCGCGAACGGGATCTCGACGAGCTGCCAGCCCTCCCAGTCGTCGGTGAAGGAGGTGGTCCACAGCTCGGAGGCGCCGCCGTTCGCGCCGCCGTCCTTGATCTCGAAGTGGATGCGCTTGCCCGAACCGGGCGGCAGGGGCGCGGTGTTCTGGCCGTACCACCAGAAGCGGATGCCCTTGTGCGCGGTCCAGTCCTGCGGCGGGGTGTCCACGGCGAACTCGTGGCTGAACCCGCCGTACGCGCTTATGTCGTAGGAGCCTTCGAGGACCTGCTCGCCCTCGGGGGCGTCCGCGCGCTCGGCCAGCTTGAGCTGCGGGTGGTCGGTGGCGTTACCGCCCCAGGTGAAGAGGGCGTCGGCGGGCGGGGTGTTGCCGAGGGGCACCTCACCTTCGAAGCGGTCGATGAGAACGGGGGCCGGGTCCTCGGCGGCGGCCGCTCCGGGGGCGGCTCCGACGAGGAGGGTGGCCAGGACCGCGACGGCGGCGAGGGCGGCGGTGGCGGGTCTGCTCCTGCCCTTGCGGGGGCGGAGGCGCGGGATGCGATACATGGGTTGGGAGCGCTCTCTTTTCGGGGTCGGGTGGGCCGTACGTCGAACGGTGTTACGGATCAGGGGTGTTGGGGCATCACGTGGTGGACGCGCGGGTGAGCCGGATCGTGTCGCGGTACCACCTGGCGCTGCCCTTGAGGGTGCGGGTCTGGGTGGCGTAGTCGACGCGGACGATCCCGAACCGCTTGCCGTAGCCGTAGGCCCACTCGAAGTTGTCCATCAGCGACCAGGCGAAGTAGCCCCGGACGTCGGCCCCTTGAGCCCGGGCGGCGACGACGGCGTCGATGTGGTCGGCGAGGTAGGCGGTGCGGTCGGCGTCGGGGACCGATCCGTCGGCAGCCACGGTGTCGTCGAAGGCCGCACCGTTCTCGGTGATGACGGTCGGGAGCCCGTAGTCGCGCTCCAACCGCACGAGCAGATCGGTGAGTTCGGTGGGGGTGATCTCCCAGCCCATGGCCGTACGCGGCAGATCACGCTCGACCATCCGGACCACGGGCAGCCCTTCGGCGTCGGCCGGTGATCCGTCCTCCGTGACGCCGGAGAACCGCATGCCCCGGTAGAAGTTGACGCCGAGGACATCGAGCGGGGTGGCGATGGCCGCCAAGTCGCCTTCCTGGACGGGGAGTTCCACGCCCTGTGCGGCCAGGTCCGCGACGACGTCCGCCGGGTAGCGGCCGTGGACGACCGGGTCCAGGTAGAGGCGGGTCCCCATCCCGTCGGCGCGGCGGCACGCGTCCCGGTCCGCCTCGCTCGGGGTCTCGGGGGTCGCGGTGCCCAGGTTGAGGGTGATGCCCAGCTCCAGCGGGTTGTCCCCCGCCGCCTCCCGCAGCGCCCGCGCCGCCAGGCCGTGGCCCAGGAGCAGGTGGTGGACGGCGTGCATCGAGGCGCCGAAGTCCTGGCGGCCGGGGGCGTGGACGCCGTACGCGTAACCGAGCATCGCCGAGCACCAGGGCTCGTTGAGCGTGGTCCAGTGCTCGACCCGGTCGCCGAGGGCCTCGTACGCGAGGGAGGCGTACTCCGCGAAGCGCAGGGCCGTGTCCCGTACGGGCCAGCCGCCCGCGTCCTCCAGCTCCTGCGGCAGGTCCCAGTGGTAGAGGGTGATCCACGGGGTGACGCCCCGCCCGTGGAGCTCGTCGACCAGCCGCTTGTAGAAGTCCAGCCCTTTGCTGTTCGCCGGGCCCCGGCCGCCGGGCTGGATGCGGGGCCAGGCGAGCGAGAAGCGGTACGTGTCGACGCCGAGGCCCGCGATCAGCTCCACGTCCTGCGGCATCCGGTGGTAGTGGTCGCAGGCGGTGTCCCCGTTCTCGCCGCCCTCGACGGCGCCGGGCACCCGGCAGAAGGTGTCCCAGATGGAGGGGGTGCGGCCGTCCTCGGTGGCGGCTCCCTCGATCTGGTACGAGGAGGTGGCGACGCCCCAGCGGAAGTCGGCCGGGAGTCCGCGTACGGCGGTGGGACGGAGGATTCGCTGCGGGGTGGTGGCGAGGTTCATCCGGTCTCCGGGGGTGAGGAGGGGAGGGTCCTGGTCGGGTGGATTCGGTCGGGTGGGCCTGGTCAGGTGTGCAGATGGCAGGCGACCGTGCGGCGGCCGGGGGTGGTTCCCTGCGGGGTGGCGGGGGCCGCCAGCGGCGGGACCCGTACGGCGCACGGTTCGAACGCCTTGCCGCAGCGCGGGTGGAACGCGCAGCCGGTGGGCATCGCGGACAGGTGCGGGGGCGAGCCGGGGATGCCGGTCAGTTCGCGGCGGGGGCCGTGGAGGGCGGGGAAGGAGTGGAGCAGCCCGTCGCTGTAGGGGTGGCGGGGGTCGCGGTAGATCTCCGCCGCACCCGCCTCCTCCACGATGCGGCCCCCGTACATGATCGCGATCCGGTCCGAGAATTCGATCAGGAGCGAGATGTCATGGGTGATGAACACGACCGAGAAGCCGAGCTGTTCCCTCAACTGGACCAGCCGCCGCAGGATCTGGCGCTGCATCACCACGTCGAGCGCGGTCGTCGGCTCGTCCATGATGACGATCTCGGGCTCCAGGGCGAGCGCCATCGCGATCATCACGCGCTGGCGCATACCGCCGGAGAGCTGGTGCGGGTAGGCGGCGAGCCGGTCGGCGGAGATCCCGACCAGGCTCAGCAACTCCTTCGCCCGGCCCGTGCGTTGGGCCTTCCGCAGGTCGGGGCGGTGGGCCTTGAGGACGTCGGTGAGCTGGCTGTGGACGGTGTGCACGGGGTTGAGGGAGTTCATCGCCCCCTGGAAGACGAGGGACAGCTCCTGCCAGCGGAAGGCGCGCAGCTGCTCCGGGGAGAGGGAGAGGATGTCGAGCCGGTCACCGCCCGGCCGGTGGTAGTGGACCTCTCCTCCGGTGATCACCCCGGGCGGGGCGAGCAGCCGGGTCACGGCGTACGCCAGGGTCGACTTGCCCGACCCCGACTCCCCCGCCAGGCCCAGGACTTCGCCCCGGTGCAGGGTGAGGTCGATGTCCCGCAGGGCGTGCACGGCCCGTTCGTCGGTGCCGTAGTCGACGTTCAGTCCGCTGATGGTGAGGACCGGCTCGGCGCTCATGGGCGCGGCTCCTTGCTGGTGCGGTGCTCGGGACGGTCGCCGGTCAGCGGCCTGCGGGCCACGGGGGTGAAGCCGACGCGCATCTTCACCTTCCGGGAGGAGCCGGTGGCGGTGCGCAGGCGCGGGTTGACGAACTCGTCGATGCCGAAGTTGATGAGGGCGAGCGCCGTGCCCAGCAGGGCGATGCAGAGGCCGGCCGGGACGAACCACCACCAGGCGCCCTGGGCGAGGGCCTGGTTGGACTGGGCCCAGAACAGGACCGTGCCCCAGTTCCAGTGCGAGATGTCCGCGACCCCGATGAAGGCGAGGGTGATCTCGGTGAGGACGGCGAAGATGACGGTGCCGACGAAACCGGAGGCGATCACGGCGGTGAGGTTCGGCATGATCTCGAAGAGGATGATCCGCCAGGTCGGCTCCCCGGTGGCGCGGGCCGCCTCCACGTAGTCGCGGCGGCGCAGCGACAGCGTCTGGGCGCGCAGGATGCGCGAGCCCCAGGCCCAGGAGGTCAGGGCGATGGCGAAGGCGATGAGCAGGTCTCCGGTGTCGGGGACGAAGCTCGCGACGATGATGATCAGCGGGAGTCCGGGCAGCACCAGGAAGATGTTGGCGAGCGCGGAGAGGATCTCGTCGACCGCCCCGCCGAGGAAGCCCGCGGTGACCCCGATGAGGACCGAGAGCACGGTGGCGACGAGGGCCGCGACGAACCCGACGACGAGGACGCCCCGGGTGCCCACGAGGATCTGGGAGAAGACGTCCTGCCCGGTGTGGGTGGTGCCGAACCAGTGGGCCCCGGAGGGGGGTTGGAGGAGCTGGTCGCTCATGGCGTCGGGGTCGTACGGGGCGATCCACGGGCCGATGACGGCCAGCAGGACGAAGAACGTCAGGACGATCAGCCCGGTGCGGGTCTTTCCGCCGCGCAGGAACCGGAGCCGGGCCCGGCGGGTGGGCGCCTCGGGGGCGGGTGCGCCGTCCAGGACGGCGGTGTCGGTGGCGGTGATGGACACTACGCCTCCTTCCGGATGCGGGGGTCGAGGGCCGCGTAGACCAGGTCGGCCAGGAGGTTCGCGGCGAGGACGGAGAGCGTGATGATCAGGAAGACGCCCTGCATCAGCGGGTAGTCCTTGGCGCCGACCGCCTGGAGCAGCTGGAAGCCGATGCCCGGGTAGGTGAAGACCATCTCGACCAGCAGCGTGCCGCCGACGATGAAGCCGAGGGAGAGGGCGAAGCCCGAGATGTTGGGAAGGACCGCGTTGCGGGCCGCGTAGCCGAACATGACGCGCCGCTCGGAGAGCCCCTTGGCCTGCGCCACCATCACGTAGTCCTCGGAGGAGACGGTGACCATCATGTTGCGCATGCCGAGAATCCAGCCGGCCACGGCGCTGAGCACGATCGTCACGCCGGGCAGGACCGCGTGGTAGAGCGCGCTGGAGAGGAACGGCCAGTCGAAGGCCGGGACGAGGGCGCTGTCGTAGCCGCCGGAGTTCGGGAAGAGCGACCACTTCTCGGCGAACAGCGCGATGGCGATGAGGCCGAGCCAGAAGTAGGGGATGGAGGAGATGAACGTGGTGACGGGCAGCAGTCCGTCCAGCCAGGAGCCGCGCTTCCAGCCGCTGTAGACGCCGATGCCGGTGCCGAGGACGAAGCTGATGAGGGTGGTGACGCCGACCAGGGCGAGCGTCCAGGGGAGGGACTGGGTGATCACCTCGCTGACCGGGGTCGGGAAGAAGGTGAAGGAGAGGCCGAGGTCGCCGTCGAGGAGGTGCGCCCAGTAGTCGGTGTACTGCTGCCAGAGCGACTGCTCCTCGTCGAGGCCGAAGAGGGCCTTGAGGGAGTCGATGGCCTTGGTGTCCAGCTGGCCCTGGTAGCGGCTGAGCAGGGCCTGTACGGGGTCGCCGGGCATCAGGCGCGGGATGAGGAAGTTGATGGTGATGGCGGCCCAGGCGGTCACGGTGTAGAAGGCGATGCGCTGGAGGAGGTACTTCACCGGGAGACCTCCCGCGCGGTGGTGCCGGGCGCCGGGGTGCCGGTCGCCGCCGTGCCCTCGTTCCCGTACGGCTTCGCGCCCGCGTCCCCGTTCCCGTACGACCGCACGCCCTGGCCCTCGTACAGCCAGCAGGCCGCCCACTGGCCGTCCGCCAGGTCGAAGCGGGGCGGGAGTTCGGTGCGGCAGCGCTCCATGGCCTGCGGGCAGCGGGGGTGGAAGCGGCAGCCGGGCGGCGGGGTGATGAGGGAGGGCGGTTCGCCGGTGCCGGTCTCCTCCTGGTCGGCCGCCGCGGCCACCCGGTCGGGGTCGGGCGCGGAGGCGATGAGGAGCTGGGTGTAGGGGTGGGCGGGGCGCTGGGTCACGGTCTCGCTGTCGCCGCCCTCGACGATCCGGCCCGCGTACATGACGAGGGTGGTGTCGGCGAAGTAGCGGGCGGAGGCGATGTCGTGGGTGATGTAGAGGATCGCCAGGTGCAGGCGCTCCTTGAGGTCGCGGAGCAGGTTGAGGACGCCGAGGCGGATCGACACGTCGAGCATGGAGACGGGCTCGTCGGCGAGGAGCACCTGCGGGTCGGCGCCGAGCGCGCGGGCGATGGCGACGCGCTGGCGCTGCCCGCCGGAGAGCTCGTGCGGGAACTTGTCCAGGTACTGGTGGGCCGGGGTGAGCTGGACCCGGTTCAGCAGATCGGTCAGGGCCCGCTCCAGCTCCTCCTTCCCGCTGCCCGCCCGGCCGTGGATCTTCAGGGCGCGGGTCAGGTGGTAGCGGACGGTGTGCACCGGGTTCAGCGAGGCGAACGGGTCCTGGAAGATGAGCTGGACCCGGCGGACGTAACGGCGGAAGGACCGGCCGCCACCGGCCACGACCGGCTCGCCGCCGAGCCGGATCTCGCCCGAGGTGAGCGGGTGGAGCCGGGCGAGCAGGCGGGCGACGGTGGACTTGCCCGAGCCGGACTCCCCCACCAGGGCCGTGACGGTGCCGCGCCGGAGCCGGAGCGAGACGTCGTCGACGGCGTGGACGCTGCGGCGCTCGCGGGTGAGGAGGTCGCGGGCGGTGCGGCGCAGGGGGAAGTGCTTGGTGACTCCGCGTGCTTCGAGCACCACGTCGGTGCCGGTGGGTCCGGCGCCCGCGGCGGCGTCGGCTCCGGCCCGTACGTTCTCGGACTGATCGGTGGTCATGGCCGGTTCTTCCCCGTACTTACTTGGCGGGCGTGAGGTTCAGCACGATCTCCAGCGCGCTGGGCTGGGTGTGCTGCGGCGGGGCGTACGGGTTGGCCTCGGTGGGCCAGCCGATCCAGTTCTTCGTGGAGTACTCGGCGCCGATCGGGGCGGCGGCCGTCGGGATCATGGGGGCCTGCTCCACGAAGATCTTCTGGAGGGCGTTCATGGCCTCGGTGCGGGTCTTCTGGTCCTTGGCGTTGGCGTACGCCTGGAGGGCGGTGGTGGCCTCCTCGCTCTTGAAGCGGCCGAAGTTGCCCTGCTGGGAGCTCTTGCCGATGGGCTGGAGGAGCGCGCCGTCCATGACGTTCTGGTACATGTCGTAGGGCGTGGCGCCGCTGTTGGTCCAGCGCAGGGTGGCGTCGAAGTTGCCGTTGGCCACGTCCACGCCCCAGGCTTCGGCGGTCTGGGTCTTGACCTTGGCCTCGATGCCGAGCTGCTTGATGTTGTCCTTGATGATGGCGAGACCGGTGATGTAGTCGTTCCACCCGGCCGGGTCGGTGAAGGTGAGCGTCACCGGCTTGCCGGACGGGTCCTTGAGCACCCCGCCGCTCAGCGTGAACCCGGCCTCGGCCAGCAGCTTCTTCGCTCCGGCGACATCGGGCCGGGTGGTGGCGCTGCGGTACTCGGGGGCGAGGAAGGGCTCACCGGCCGGGAGCGGGATACCGGTGGGGCTGGTGATCTCCGGGTAGAGCGTGGCCTGCGCCTGGATGTGGATGGCCCTGCGGTCGACGACCATCGCCATCGCCCGGCGCAGCGCCGGGTTGTCGAAGGGCTTGCGGGCGGTGTTGAACCAGAGGCCGTGGACGCCGAGGCCGGAGGGGAACCACAGCTTGTGGTTCTTGGGGTCCTTGTCGATGTAGAGCTGCTTGTGGTTCGGCATGAAGACGAAGGACCACTCGACCTTGCCGGTGGCCAGCGCGGTGGTGGCGGCGCTGTTGTCGTTGTACGCGGTGTAGCGGAGCTCCTTGACCTTGGTCCGGCCGTTCCAGTAGGTCGGCGTGGCGGTCAGGGTGGTGGTCTGCGGGGTGAACGTCTTGAGCCGGTACGGGCCGGAGCCGACCGGCGTCCGGTTGGGCCAGGTCTCGGGGTTCTTGACCTTCTCCCAGATGTGCTTGGGCACGATGAACGTCTGGATGATCTTGTTCTGGTTGACGAACTGGGACTCCTTGAAGGTCAGGACGACCTTCCCGTCCTCGACGGCGACCCCGTCGAAGGGGATGCCGTTCCAGTTGAGCGCCGAGTGCTTCTTCAGGAGGTTGAAGGTGAACTCCACGTCGGCCGCCGTCAGGGGCTTGCCGTCGGCCCACTTCGCCCGCTCGTCCAGGGTGAAGGTGACCTTGGTGAAGTTGGCCTCCCACTCCCAGTCGGTGGCGAGCCAGGGGTCCGCCTTGTCGGTGGGCTTGATCATGTTCGTCATGGCCAGCGGCTCGTAGATCATGTACCGGTAGCCGAGGGTGGCGCCCGCCGAGGTGTTGAGGAACGGGTTGCTGTTGTTGGTCTGCGGCCCGTCCGGCTTGCCGAGGGTCAGTACGCCGGTGGCTCCCCCGACACCGCCCTTGCCCGCACCCGAGTTGGCGTTCGAGCAGCCTGCGGCGAGGGCGATGACGACGGTGGCTGCGGCGACCGCTCTGAGCGTGGTGCGACGGCGTACGGACATGGCGACTCCAGGAAGGGGCTGCCGCCGGGTCACGGTGATCCGGCGGAGGGAGGAAGGGGGCGGGCGGGGCGCGGCCGGGCGGCCGGGTCCGTCACGGCGCCGAGTGGCGCACGACCAGTTCGGTGGGCAGCACGGCCGGGCCGTCCGGTACGGGCGTGCCGCCGAGGTGGGAGAGCAGCATCCGGGCCGCCGTCTCCCCCATGCGGCGGGTGGGCTGGCGCACGGTGGTGAGGGGCGGTTCGGTGTGTTCGGCCATCGGGATGTCGTCGAAGCCGACGACCGCGACATCGTCGGGGACCCGGCGCCCGGCGACCCGCAGGGCCCGGAGCACCCCGGCGGCGCTGATGTCGTTGTGCGCGAAGACGGAGTCGAAGGCGACGCCCCGGGCGAGGAGTTCCTCCGTCGCGAGACGGCCGCCCAGCTCAGTGAAGTCCCCCTCGGCGACATGGGCGTCGGGGAGGACCGAGCGGAATCCGCCCAGCCGGTCCCGTACGCAGCCGAAGTGGCGGGGGCCCGTGAGGACGACGGGCCGGGAGCGTCCGGCGGCGAGCAGGTGGCGGGCCGCCGATGCTCCTCCCTCGTGGTTGGTGGTCACGACGGAGGGGAACGCGGGGTGGTGGCCCCGGTCGTCGATGAGGACGATCGGCAGGCCGTCGCGGTGCAGGGCGGTGAGGTGGCCGAGGGTGTTCTCGGGCTCCACGACGACGAGCCCGTCGAAGGCGCGCGCCGACACCTGACCGGTGAAGCGCTGGACGGACTCGGCGCCCCGGTTGCAGGTGAACAGCAGCAGCCCGTAGTCGGCGGCCTCGACGGTGTCGACGACCCCCTGGAGCAGTTCGCCCATCCACGGCCAGGTCAGCGAGGGGACCAGCATCCCGACCGTACGGCTGGAGCCGCGGGCCAGGCCCACGGCTCCGGAGCTGGGTACATAGCCGAGCTGTGCGATCACTTCACGAACGCGGGCGGCGGTCGTCCCGTCCACCTCGCCCTTGGTGTTGATGACCCGTGACACGGTCGTCTTGCTGACGCCGGCCTCGCGGGCGACATCGGCGATGGTGACGCGCATCGGGGCCTCCAGGGGCCGGGAGACGTGCTGGAGAGGTTTCCGGTACCGGTTCCGGAACCGGTACCGGCGTTGCGGCTGGAGTTAACCGCGCCGATACAGAGCCGTCAATACTTCACGTCGACATTGGTCGGGTCTCATCTGCCGGGCGGGGAGGGCGGGTTGAGCGTTCACCTCTTGAACGTACGAGAGCCGCCATCCCCGGGGGCGGGGTGGCGGCTCTCGTGGCCGGGCGGGCTGGACCTACTCCGTGGGCTCCACGCCCGCGCGGAGCAGGCCGTAGGTGTACGCGTCCTCCAGCGCCTGCCAGGACGCGGCGATGACGTTCTCGGCGACCCCCACGGTCGCCCAGTCCGCGGCTCCGTCGCCCGTGGTGATCAGGACCCGGGTGGTGGACTCGGTGCCCGTACGGCCCTCCAGGATGCGGACCTTGTAGTCGACCAGCTCCAGCTTGGCGAGCTGCGGGTAGATCCGCTCCAGGGCGACGCGCAGGGCCCGGTCCAGGGCGTTGACCGGGCCGTTGCCCTCCGCGGTGGCGACGATCCGCTCGCCCTTGGCCCAGAGCTTCACGGTGGCCTCGTTGGCGTGGGTGCCGTCGGGGCGGTCCTCGACGATCGCGCGCCAGGACTCCGTACGGAAGTAGCGCCGGGCCCGGCCCTCCACCTCGCCGCGCAGCAGGAGTTCGAAGGAGGCGTCGGCGGCCTCGTAGGTGTAGCCCTGGAGCTCGCGTTCCTTGACCCGCTCCACGACCCGGCCGACCAGGGCGCGGTCGTCGCCGAGGTCGACGCCCAGCTCCTTGCCCTTCAGCTCGATGGAGGCGCGGCCCGCCATGTCGGAGACCAGCATCCGCATGGTGTTGCCGACCCGCTCGGGGTCGATGTGCTGGTAGAGGTCCGGGTCGACCTTGATCGCGGAGGCGTGCAGCCCGGCCTTGTGGGCGAAGGCCGAGACACCCACGTACGGCTGGTGGGTGGAGGGGGTGAGGTTGACGACCTCGGCGATGGCGTGCGAGATCCGGGTCATCTCGGCGAGGGCGCCCTCGGGCAGCACCTTCATGCCGTACTTCAGCTCCAGGGCGGCGACCACGGGGAAGAGGTTGGCGTTGCCGACCCGCTCGCCGTACCCGTTGGCCGTGCACTGGACGTGGGTGGCGCCCGCGTCCACGGCGGCCAGGGTGTTGGCGACCGCGCAGCCGGTGTCGTCCTGGGCGTGGATGCCGAGCCGGGCCCCGGTGTCCGCGATGACCGTGGAGACGACGGCCTGGACCTGGGCGGGGAGCATGCCGCCGTTGGTGTCGCAGAGGATGACGACCTCGGCGCCCGCCTCGTACGCGGTGCGGACCACGGATTTCGCGTACTCCGCGTTGGCCCGGTAGCCGTCGAAGAAGTGCTCGCAGTCCACGAAGACCCGGCGGCCCTGTTCGCGCAGGTGGGAGACGGTGTCGCGGACCATCTCCAGGTTCTCGTCCAGGGTGGTGCGCAGGGCCAGCTCGACATGGCGGTCATGGGACTTGGCGACCAGCGTGATCACCGGGGCGCCGGAGTTCAGCAGCGCCTTCACCTGGGGGTCGTCGGCCGCCGTGCCCCCGGCCCTGCGGGTCGCGCCGAACGCCACGAGCTGGGCGTTCTCGAACGTGATCTCCTGCTGGGCGCGGGCGAAGAACTCCGTGTCACGGGGGTTGGCACCCGGCCAGCCGCCCTCGATGTATCCGACCCCGAAGGTGTCCAGGTGCCGGGCGATGGTCAGCTTGTCGGCGACCGTCAGGTTGATGCCCTCACGCTGAGCACCGTCGCGCAGTGTGGTGTCGAAGACATGGAAACTGTCGTCGGTGGCGTTGGCCTTGGTGGTCATGCTGGTCTGGCTCCTGTCGGATGAGTGGACCGGACGGTCTGGGGCCTGTTCCGGGTCCCCCGTCGTCCGCGCGAAGCGCGGGTGCGGCGGCGTTCGGTGCGTGCGATCGGCGTGCGGTGTCGCAGGTCATGTGGCGGAGCCACCTGTCCTGCGTCGCCGTGCGGCGAGTGTGCGTGCTGGGCGTCGCCGCACAGACGGGGGACCCGGAACAGGCCCCAGTTCCACTTGCCCCCATCATCCCGCGTGCGCGGCTCCGGCCCGGGTGCGGGCCGGAAAACGAAAAAACCCCTCGCGGGTGCGAGAGGTCTGCGCGCGGGTCTGGGGCACGGTGGCCGTGCCGTACGGGGTGGTACGGGACGGTCACTGCGGACCGGCGCGCCTGCTGCCAATAATCATGACGAACGAGGACACGGGAGAAGTCTCGCACAGTGACGCGTCCGTGACGGCGGTGTCTCAGGATGCGGTCGTGACACCCGTCGCACCGCCCCCGGGCCGGGTGGGCGTGAGCGTCTCGTCCAGGAACTCCGCCGCCTGGACGAGCACCTGGTCACGGCCCGTCCCCGGAATGCCCACCGTCACATGGACGCTGAACCCGTCCAGCAGCGCCCGCAGCCGGGTCGCGAACCGGTCGGCGTCCACCGCCCGGAACTCCCCGCGCGAGACCCCCTCCGCCAGCAGCGCCACCAGGTCCCGGTGCCAGGCCCCCTCGATGGCGGCCTGCCGGGCCCTGGCGTCGTCGTCCGCGTTCTGGGAGCGGCCCCACACCTCCAGCCAGAGCGTCCAGTGGGGGTCGCGGTGACCGGCGGGGAGGTAGAGGCCGATGTACGCCTCCAGCCGCTCGCGGGCGGTCCCCGGCCCGGCGAGGAGGGCGCGCCGCTCGGCCCCGAGGCGGTTCTCGCTCCACTCCAGGGTCTGGAGCAGCAGCTCGTCCTTGGTGCGGAAGTAGTAGAGGAGGTGCCCGCTGCTCATCCCCACCTCGCGCCCGAGCCCGGCCATGGTCAGCCCGTCGAGGCCGCGCGCGGCGACGGTGGCCATGGCGGCGGCGAGGACGTCCTCACGGGGCGGGGCGGCGTGGTGGGTGCGGCGGGGGGCGGGGGTCATGGGGTCGCTCGTACCTTCGGCTGCTGCTGGGTGATGCAGTGGATGCCTCCACCGCCGGCAAAGATCGTACGGGCGTCGACAAGGGTCACCGTACGGTCCGGGAAGAGGCCCCGGAAGATCGCGGCGGCCTCCTCGTCGCGCGGGTCGTCGAAGGCGCAGAGGACCACGCCGTCGTTGCAGAGGTAGTGGTTGATGTAGGAGTAGTCGACCCACTCGCCGTCCTCGTCGCGCAGCACGGTGGGCGCGGGCACCTCGATGACCTCCAGCGGGCGGCCCCGGGCGTCGGTGGCGGCCCGCAGGACGGCCAGCAGCTCCCGGGTGACCTCGTGGTCGGGGTGGGCCGGGTCGGGCTGGACGTGGGCGACGACGGTGCCCGGGCGGACGAAGGCGGCCACGATGTCGACATGGCCGAGCGTGCCGTACGTCCCGTAGTCGCCGGTCAGCCCGCGCGGCAGCCAGATCGCCTTCTCGGTGCCCAGGCGGGCGTGGATCTCCGCCTCGACCTGCTCGCGGGTCCAGCCGGGGTTGCGCTCCTCGCCGAGCTGGACGGTCTCGGTGAGCAGGACGGTGCCCTCGCCGTCCACGTGGATCGCGCCGCCCTCGTTGACGAGCGGGGAGCTGTGGGCGGGGGTGCCGGTCAGCTCGGCGACGGCCCGGGCGATGTGCTGGTCGCTCTCCCAGCGGGCCCAGCCCTGGGCGCCCCAGCCGTTGAACGTCCAGTCGACGGCGGCGAGGGTGCGGCCGTCGGTGACGAAGGTGGGCCCGATGTCCCGCATCCAGGCGTCGTCCAGGGGGCGTACGACCAGCTCGACGTCGGGCCCGAGGAGTGCGGCGGCCCCCTCCTCCTGCCCCGGCCCGACCACCATCGTGACCGGCTCGAACCGGCGTACGGCCCGGGCGACGGCGGCCCAGGCACGGCGGGCCCCGTCCAGCTCGGCGTCGGAGGCGAAGGTGGGGTTGGGACCGGGCCACGCCATCCAGGTGCGCTCGTGGGGGGCCCACTCGGGGGGCATGCGGAAGGGGGTGGGGGTGGCGGCCGGCATGGGGGCTCCTGGGCTTCCGGGTGAGACAGTTAGAGTGTCACTCTAACTTTACCGCGAAGCCGTACGGAAGTTTCTTGCGGCCCTTTTAGAGCGGTGCTCTAGTCGTCGGGTACGGAAAAGGCCGCACCGGCCTCGGGGCGGTGCGGCCTCTCCCAGGAGCCCGGGGGGACTAGCCGAGCGGGTGCATCCAGCCGTGGGTGTCCTCGGCGGTGCCGCGCTGGATGTCGAGCAGGCGCTCGCGCAGCTTCATGGTGACCTCGCCGGGCGTGCCGTCGCCCTGGGTCCACTCGCCGCCCGCGGTCTTCACGGTGCCGACCGGGGTGATGACGGCGGCGGTGCCGCAGGCGAAGACCTCGGTGAGGGTGCCCTTCGCGGTGTCGTCGCGCCACTGGTCGATGGAGATCCGGCCCTCCTCGGAGCCGTAACCGAGGTCGCGGGCGACCTTGAGGAGGGAGTCGCGGGTGACCCCGGCGAGCAGGGAGCCGGTGAGGGCGGGCGTGATGATCTTCCTGGAGCCGTCCTCCTGCTCGTACACGAAGTACAGGTTCATCCCGCCGAGCTCCTCGACCCACTTGTGCTCGACGGCGTCGAGGTAGGCGACCTGGGCGCAGCCGTGCTCGGCGGCCTCGGCCTGGGCGAGGAGGGAGGCCGCGTAGTTGCCGCCGGTTTTGGCGTCGCCGACGCCGCCGGGGACGGCGCGGACGCGGTTCTCGGAGAGCCAGATGGAGACGGGCTTCACGCCACCGGGGAAGTAGGCGCCTGCGGGCGAGGCGATGACCAGGAAGAGGTACTCGTTGGCCGGCTTCACACCGAGGCCGACCTCGGTCGCGATCATGAACGGGCGGAGGTACAGCGACTCCTCGCCGCCGTGCGCCGGGACCCACGCCTTGTCCTGCTGCACCAGCGCGTCGCAGGCCGCGATGAACGTCTCGACGGGCAGCTCGGGCATGGCGAGGCGGGCGGCCGAGCGCTGGAAGCGGCGGGCGTTGGCGTCGGGGCGGAACGAGGCGACCGAGCCGTCGGGCTGGCGGTACGCCTTGAGCCCCTCGAAGATCTCCTGCGCGTAGTGCAGGGTCATGTTGGCCGGGTCCAGGGACAGCGGGCCGTAGGGGACCAGCTCGGCGTCGTGCCAGCCGCGGCCCTCGGTCCAGCGGATCGTCACCATGTGATCGGTGAAGTGCCGGCCGAATCCGGGGTTGGCCAGAATCGCCTCGCGCTCCGCGTCGGACAGCGGGTTCGAGGAGGGCTTGAGCTCGATCGTGGGCGTCGTCATGAGTGCGTGTCCTTCACCGGTCTTGTGTGTGATGGACCGCGCCCACGCCCGTCCTCCTCCCGACGCTTTCCGGTCAGGTCCTAGGACGTCCGAGCTTCACCGCGAGCCACGGCCCCGCGTTCGATTATCTCTTGCGGGGGGCCAGGCACGAAATGGTGGGATTGCGGTCCAGGGGTCGATGGTGGCACCCGGGGGCCGCACAGGTGAAGCCGCCGGGCGCTGAATGCGACCCGGCGGCCTCGAAGTGGAGTCGTCGGGTCAGCTCGCTACGCGTACCGCGAGGGCGTCGCCGATCTGGTCGGTCGTGCGCGGGGCGGCGGCCCCGTCGCGCTCCGCGAGGTCGGCGGAGACGGCGTCCTCGATGCGCACGGCCTCGGCCTCGTAACCGAGGTGGCGCAGCAGGAGGGCGACGGAGAGGACCGTGGCGGTGGGGTCGGCCTTGCCCTGGCCCGCGATGTCGGGGGCGGAGCCGTGGACGGGCTCGAACATCGACGGGAACGCGCCCGTCGGGTTGATGTTGCCGGAGGCGGCCAGGCCGATACCGCCGGTCACGGCGGCGGCGAGGTCGGTGAGGATGTCGCCGAAGAGGTTGTCGGTGACGATGACGTCGAAGCGCTCCGGCTGGGTGACGAAGAAGATCGTCGCGGCGTCGACGTGCAGATAGTCGGTGGAGACCTGCGGGTACTCGGCGGCGACCTTGTCGAAGGTGTTCTTCCAGAGGTGACCGGCGTAGACGAGGACGTTGTTCTTGTGGACCAGCGTCAGCTTCTTGCGGGGCCGGGCGGCCGCGCGCTCGAAGGCATCCCGGACCACGCGCTCGACGCCGTACGCCGTGTTGACGCTGACCTCGGTGGCGACCTCGGCGGGGGTGCCGGTGCGCAGCGAGCCGCCGTTGCCGGTGTACGGGCCCTCGGTGCCCTCGCGGACGACGACGAAGTCGATGTCGGGGCGGCCCGCGAGGGGGGTCGCGGTGTTCGGGAAGAGCTTGGAGGGGCGCAGGTTGATGAAGTGGTCGAAGGCGAAACGCAGCTTCAGCAGCAGCCCGCGCTCCAGGACGCCGGACGGCACGGACGGGTCACCGATCGCGCCGAGGAGGATGGCGTCGTGGCTCCTGAGCGCCTCCAGCTCCGCGTCCGGGAGGGTCTCCCCGGTGCGGTGCCAGCGCTGGGCGCCAAGGTCGTACTCCTTGGTCTCCAGCTTCACATCCTGCGGGAGGACAGCGTTGAGGACCTTGAGGCCCTGGGCCACGACTTCCTGGCCGATTCCGTCACCGGGGATCACTGCGAGATCGATGCTGCGAGACATACGGGAAAGCCTAACGGTGCGTCCCACCCCATGACATATGACGTCCACGATGCGGACAGGGAACTGGTGTTCCGGGGCCGCCCGGGACGGATGTTCCGAGGTGGGTGTTCCGGGACGGGTGTTCCGGTCGGGGCCGGCGGGCCCTCGGCTCAGTGGCCGGTCGAGCCGCCGTTGTCCCGGCGGTCCAGGGCGCGCTGGAGGGCGGCGGCGGCGTTCTTGCGCTCGGCCTCGGCGGCGCGGGAGCTGTGACGGACGCGGCGGGTGGTGGTGTTGGCCATGATGGATCGACTCCTTGAGATCGCGTGGATGCCGGGGGCGGGGCGCACATCGCGGTGCGGCGCCGGGGCCGGGCCGGGATCGGATTTCGAGGTGCCGGAAGGAGCGGGGGGCGTACGCCGCAGGGGGTTACCTGCTTCGGGGCGCGCGCCCGCGACCGCCACAGTCGCTCGATCGAGCGATTCGTTCGGCTCCTACAAAGCTAGGACAGTCGGGCCGCTCTGTCTCTACAGTTAGTCGGACTTCCTACTATCTGAGACGGCCGCTCCACCGCGCTGTGCTCGCAACTCCCGGATCAACGCCCGTACGGCGAGGGATCGTGCCTGCTCAGGGGTGGTGACATAGCCGATCGAGCGGGTGGGCCGATCGGGTCCGAGAGCAGTGATCTCGATTCCGTCGGGTGCTCCGTACAGGGACAGACCGGGCATGATCGCCATACCGAGACCACGGGACACCATCGAGAGCACCGCTCCGTCGTCCTCGGCCTCCACCGTCGCCCGGGGAATCCATGCCTGGGCCGCCCACCAGTCGCGCGTGTACGAGGTGCAGTTCTCGGCCCAGTCGACCAGGGGCAGCGTCCGGGGCGCGGCGTGCCCGGCCGGGTGCACCAGGGAGTACTCCTCCTCCAGCAGTACGCCGCCGACCAGCTCGGGCGGGACCGGCGAGGTGGTCCCGATCGTCGCGACGGCCAGATCGGCCCGCCCGTCCAGCACCTCACCGGCCGTGCCCCGCCCCACCTCGCGCACCATGCGCACCACCGGCTCGACCCCCGGATGGCGGGCCGTGAGACGCTCCAGCGCGGGCGGCAGCAGATACAGGGCGGCACTGCGGAACGCGGCGATCCGCAGCGGCCCGCTCACGGTGTCCGAGCCGGTGGGCCCCGCGGCGGTCCCCCGGGCCTCGGCACCCATCACCTCGAGCAGCCGCAGGATGCGCCGGGCGTGTCCGGCGACCACCTCACCGGCGGGGGTGGGCGTGGCGCCCCGTCGGCCGCGCTCGAAGAGCAGGGCGCCGATCCGGCGCTCGCTGGTCCGGACGGAGTGGGAGACGGCGGACTGCGTCATGCCGAGGGCGCGGGCGGCGGCGGAGAACCCCTGGGCGTCGGCGACGGCGACGATGACGCGGAGTTCATGCGGGGCGAGGTCGGTCATCGCGCCCCCGGAGGGCCGGGGCATCGTGCCCCCGGAGAGCCGGGCCCAGGAAGACCGGACCCCGGAAGGCCGGACTCAGGGAAACCGGACCAGGGGAAACCCGACCCGGGGAAACCCGACCCATGAAAGCTGTTCATGGAAACGATTCTTCCATCGACATCCCCCTCTCCCCCACCCGCACCTCTTCCTCCTACGGTCGACACCATGACGACGCAGCGCACCACCGGTACCGCCCGCACCATCCACCTCGCCGCCCGCCCGCAGGGCTTCCCGACGCCGGACCTCTTCTCCGTCCACGAGGCACCGGTCCCCGAGCCCGCCCCCGGCACGGCCGTCGTGGAGAACCTCTACCTCTCCGTGGACCCGTACCACCGCGAGGAGATGGACAGCGGATGGGACCTGGGCGCCCCGCGTGAGGGGCGCGCGCTGGGCCGGGTGATCGCCTCCCGCGCCCCGGAGCTGGCGGAGGGCGACCTCGTCCTGCACCGCGAGGGGTGGCGGACCCATGCCGTGGTGGCGCCGGGCGACGCCGGGGTGCGGAAGGTGCCCTCGTACGACGGGGTCCCGCTCACCGCGTACATGTCGCTCCTCGGCGGCACCGGGCTCACCGCCTATGTGGCGCTCACCCGGACGCTGGAGTTCCGGGCCGGTCAGGACCTCTTCGTCTCGGCGGCGGCAGGCGGGGTCGGTACGGCGGTGGGGCGCTTCGCCAGGCTGCTCGGTGCCGGGCGGATCATCGGCAGCGCCGGGACGCCCGCGAAGGTGGCCCGGCTGACCGGCGAGCTCGGCTTCGACGCGGCGTTCGACTACCACGACGGCCCGGTCGGTGAGCTGCTGGCGAAGGCGGCGCCGGACGGCATCGACGCGTACGTCGACAACGTCGGCGGGGACCATCTGGAGGGCGCGATCTCCGTGCTCCGCGAGCACGGGCGGATCGCCTGGGTCGGCGCCATCTCCCAGTACCACTCCGCGCACGAGCCGCCCGCCGCCCCGCGCAACCTGTTCGACATCGTGGAGAAGAGCCTGCGGCTGGAAGGGGTGATGGTGCGCAACTATCCCGACGTGATGGCCGAGTTGGAGGAGTTCCTGGTGCCGCACCTCCGGAGCGGGCTGGTCGTGCCCGATGTCACGGTGGTGGACGGCTTCGAGCGGACGGTGGACGGGTTCCTCGGGATGCTGCGGGGCGAGAACACCGGCAAGATGCTGATCCGGATCGCCGACTGAGGCCCGGGGAAGGGCCGTTGACCGGCCCTGACGGCACCTCGGCCCTCTTCTGGAGCGAGTTGTGCCCGTCTCCCCTACAGCAGGTCGCCGTCGCGCCAGTCGAAGACGAGCGGGTGGGCGGCGGCGGGCAGTACGTGCCCGGCGGCCGGGCGGACGTAGGTGCTGCCCTCCTCCTCCGGCAGCGGGACGGTCCCGTGCGGCCCGAGGGCGGCGAGGCTCCCCGGCCACACCTGCCAGCCGCGCGCCGCGTAGAGCGCCGCGCCCGCGTCGGAGGCGGACAGGGCGCCGAACTCGTAGGCCCCGTCGACGACCCGCTCCAGCGCGGCCATCACCCGGTGGCCGAGCCCCTGGCGGCGGCGGCCGGGGCGGACGGCGACGGCCTCGACGTATCCGGCGCGCAGCGAGCGGCCCTCGTGGAGCACCCGGCGCTGGACGACGGAGCCGTGGGCGATCAGGAGCCCGCCGGTGTCGCGGACGAGGGCGTGGACGCCGCCGAGGGAGTGCTCCCAGTCGTCGTCGCCGAAGTCGCCGTCGAAGGCGGAGTCCAGCAGGGCGCGGATCTCGTCCCGTACAGCCGCGGTCAGCTCATAGGTGTGGGCGGCGTGCACCGCGGGGAGCTCGGTCATGATCCCAGTTTCCCAAACACCCGCTCCCACCAGGCACGCAGGGCCGATCCGGGGTACGGAGCCGGTCGCGCGGGCTCCGTACCCCGGCCTCCCGGTTCTAGTACACCGAGACGCCGTACGCCGAGAGCGCCTCCACCACCGGCTGGTGGATGGCCGAACCGCTCGTGCCGGAGCAACCGGAGCTGCCGGAGTGGATGCCGAGGGCGACGGTCCCGGCGAAGTGGGCGCCGCCGCTGTCGCCGCCGGCCGAGCAGGCGGTGGTGCGGACCATGCCGTAGACGGGCCCGTCGCTGTAGTTGACGGTGACGTTGACGGCGGTGACCGTTCCGGAGGTCACCTTGGTGGTGGAGCCGCTCTTGCGGATCGCCTGGCCGACGACGGCGTTGGCGGCGGAGCTGATGTCCTGGGTGGAGCCGTTGTAGAGGTCGACGGTTCCGGCGGGCGAGGAGCCGTCGGTGTAGCGGACGATGCCGTAGTCGTTGACCGGGAAGCTGGTGCCCTCGCGGACACCGATGACCGGACCGCCCGAGGTGGCCGACCAGTTGGCGGAGATGTTGGTGCAGTGCCCGGCGGTCACGAAGTAACGGGCCCCGCCCTTGGTGACGTTGAAGGCGGCCGAGCAGCGGCTGCCGCCGCCGTAGATGGCCCCGCCGCCCAGCACCTCGCGGTCGAAGACGCCGGGTACGCGGCTGATGCTCACCGCGCCGCCGAGCCGCTTCGCGACGGCTTCGAGGCGGGCCATGTCCCGGGCGGAGACGGAGGAGTCGGCCTCCACCGCGACCTGGTTGGTGCGCGGGTCGATGCCCCAGGAGGTGCCGGTGATCTTCGCCTCGGCCTCCAGGGTCTTCATGGCGGCGTCGAGCTGGGCGGCGCTGCGGGCCACCCGGCGGACGGTGGCCCCGGTGGCGCGGGCCCGCTCCTCGGCCCGGTCGGTGGTGACGGTGACGACCAGGTCGCCGGTCTTCCGGTCGAGGTAGGTTCCGGCGGTGTCGGCGCCGAGCTCGCGTTCGACGGCGGCGTCGAGCGCGTACGCGGACGCGGAGGGGATCGCCGAGGGGGCAGCGGCGGCGGAGCGGGCTTCGGCGGAGGTGGCGGGGGCCGCGCCGAGGCCGAGGGCACCGGCGACGAGCAGCAGGGAAAGGCTCAGGCGCGCACGGGGGTTGCGTCTCATGGGGGGAGCTCCTTCTCGGGTGACGTGTGGGGACGTACCGAGAAGGAATTTGACATGCTCATTACCTTCACCACAAGACCGCCTGCCCTGGAGGCAGTTGACGCCAGGCCGTCGCCCCCGCTCACCGGACACTGTCCGGGACCGGCCCCGTACCTGACCGAAGCCCCGCTTCCCCCGCCCGCCCCCGCGCCGCACACTGCGCCCATGCCCGACACCACACCCGCGCCCGCATCCGCGCCCCGCCCCTGGTCGCCCACCCATGGCGACCCGTACCGCCCCACGCCCTACCGCCCCGAGCGGATCGCCCCCGAGGAGTCCCTCGCCCGGGCCGCCCGGCTGCGGCGGCGCATGGACGAGCGCCGGACCGTCCGCGCGTTCTCCCCCGACCCGGTCCCCGAACAGGTGCTGCGCGACGCCGTCGCCTGCGCGGCCACCGCCCCCTCCGGTGCCCACCAGCAGCCGTGGACCTTCGTCCTGGTCAAGGACCCGGAGGTGCGCCGCCGCATCCGGGAGGCCGCCGAGCACGAGGAGAAGCTGAGTTACGACGGGCGGCTCGGCGAGGAGTGGCTCGCGGCGCTCCGCCCGCTGGGCACCGACGCGGTCAAGGCCCATATGACGGACGCGCCCGGCCTGATCGTGGTGTTCCAGCAGCGCTACTGGCTGGGCGAGGACGGCACCAGGCGCAAGCACTACTACGTCGACGAGTCGGTGGGCATCGCGGTGGGGATGCTGCTCGGCGCCCTGCACCTGTCCGGGCTCGCCGCGCTGGTCCACACCCCGAGCCCGATGCGCTTCCTCGGTGAGGTGCTGGACCGGCCGGAGAACGAGAAGGCGTTCGCGGTGATCCCCGTCGGCTACCCGTCCGACGACTGCGAGGTCCCCGACCTCGTCCGCAAGTCGCTGGACCAGGTGCTCGTGGAGATCTGAGGACACCTACGTGGAAACCGCCCCCCGGCCGGTAGGGGGACCGGTCGGGGGGCGGTGCTGGGAGGGGTCCCCACGGGGGACCCGGGCCCGGGGCGTCGTGCTGCGGCGCCCCGGGGAGGGCCGTCAGCCCTGGTGGGGGTAGGTGTAGTCGGTCGGCGGGACCAGGGTCTCCTTGATGGCCCGGGTGAGGGTCCAGCGCTGGAGGTTCTGCGGGGCGCCCGCCTTGTCGTTGGTGCCGGAGGCGCGGCCGCCGCCGAAGGGCTGCTGGCCGACGACGGCGCCGGTCGACTTGTCGTTGATGTAGAAGTTGCCCGCGGCGTAGCGGAGCTTCTCCATCGTGTACGCGGCGGCGGCGCGGTCGCCCGCGATGACCGAGCCGGTCAGCGCGTAGTCGGAGACCGACTCCATCTGCTCCAGCATCGCGTCGTAGTTCTCGTCCTCGTAGACGTGGACCGCGAGGATCGGGCCGAAGTACTCGGTCGTGAAGACCTCGTTCTCGGGGTCGGTGCACTCGATGACCGTCGGGCGGACGAAGTAGCCCACCGAGTCGTCGTAGGTGCCGCCCGCGACGATCGTGCACGCCGGGTCGGTCTTGGCGCGGTCGATCGCGGCCTTGTTCTTGGCGAACGAGCGGTCGTCGATGACGGCCCCGATGAAGTTGCTCAGGTCGGTGACGTCACCCATCTTGATGGAGTCGACCTCGGCCGCGAACTCCTCCTTGAAACCGGAGTTCCAGATGGAGGCGGGGACGTACGCACGCGAGGACGCGGAGCACTTCTGGCCCTGGAACTCGAAGGAGCCGCGGGTCAGCGCGGTCTTCAGCACGGCGCGGTCGGCGCTGGGGTGCGCGACGACGAAGTCCTTGCCGCCGGTCTCGCCGACGAGCCGCGGGTAGGTGCGGTAGGTGGCGATGTTGTTGCCGACCGTCTTCCACAGGTGCTGGAAGGTGGGGGTCGAGCCGGTGAAGTGGATACCGGCCAGGTCGCGGTGGTTCAGTGCCACCTCGGAGACGGCGATGCCGTCGCCGGTGACCAGGTTGATGACGCCCTTGGGCAGCCCGGCCTCCTCCAGGAGCTGCATCAGCAGCACGGCGGCGTGGGTCTGGGTCGGGGACGGCTTCCACACCACGACGTTGCCCATGAGGGCGGGGGCGGTGGGGAGGTTGCCCGCGATGGCCGTGAAGTTGAACGGCGTGATCGCGTAGACGAAGCCCTCCAGCGGGCGGTGGTCCATACGGTTCCACACGCCCGGGGAGTTGGCCGGGGGCTGCTCGGCGAGGATCTGGCGCGCGTAGTGCACGTTGAAGCGCCAGAAGTCGACGAGCTCGCAGGGGGTGTCGATCTCGGCCTGCTGGGCGGTCTTGGACTGGCCGAGCATGGTGGAGGCGGCCAGCGTCTCGCGCCAGGGGCCCGCCAGCAGCTCGGCGGCGCGCAGGATGATCGCCGCGCGGTCGTCGAAGGACATCGCGCGCCAGGCCGGAGCGGCGGCGAGGGCCGCGTCGATGGCGTCCTGGGCGTCCTGCTCGGTGGCCCCGGCGAAGGTGCCGATGACGGCCTGGTGGTTGTGCGGCTGCACGACGTTCACCCGCTCGCCGCCGCCCATCCGCTTCTCGCCGCCGATGGTCATCGGCAGGTCGATCGGGTTGTCGGCGAGCTCCTTGAGCTTCACCTCCAGGCGGGCGCGCTCCGGGGAGCCCGGGGCGTAGGAGTGAACCGGCTCGTTGACCGGCGCGGGGACCTGGGTGACGGCGTCCATGAGTGCCTTGTCTCCTTGGTGTCGGCGGGGATGGGGGTCGGCCCGGGGACCGGTTCAGCCCTTGGTGAGGACCGAGCGGCCGAAGAACAGCAGGTTGGCCGGCTTCTCCGCGAGGCGGCGCATGAAATATCCGTACCAGTCGGTGCCGTACGCCGTGTAGACGCGCATCCGGTGGCCCTCGGCCGCGAGCCGGACGTGCTCGTCGCTGCGGATGCCGTACAGCATCTGGAACTCGTACTCATCCAGTTTGCGCCCGGCCTGGCGGCCCAGCTCCTGGGCGATGGCGATGAGACGGGGGTCGTGGGACCCGATCATCGGGTAGCCCGCGCCCTCCATCAGGATGCGGGTGATACGGACGTACGCCTTGTCGATCTCGGCCTTGTCCTGGTACGCGACGGACGCGGGCTCCTTGTAGGCGCCCTTCACGATGCGGACGCGGCTGCCCGCGGCGGCCAGGCGGCGGGCGTCGTCCTCGGTGCGGAACAGGTAGGACTGGATGACACAGCCGGTCTGCGGGAAGTCCTTCCGCAGCTCCTCGTGGATGGCGAACATCGAGTCGAGGGTGGTGTGGTCCTCGGCGTCCAGGGTGACCGTGGTACCGATGGCGTCGGCGGCCTCCACGACGGGGCGCACATTGGCGAGGGCGAGCTCGTGGCCGCCCTCCAGCGCCTGGCCGAACATGGAGAGCTTCACGGACATCTCGGCGCGCGGGCCCAGGTCCAGGGCTTTCAGGCGCTCGATGAGCTCCAGGTAGGCGTCGCGGGCGGCCTCGGCCTGGGCGGGGGTGGTGATGTCCTCGCCGACGACGTCGAGCGTGACCTCCAGGCCCTTGCCCGCGGCGTCCTCGACGATCGGGATGACCTGGTCGACGGTCTCCCCGGCGATGAAGCGGTCGACGACCTGCTTGGTGCCGGGCGCGGCCGAGACGAACCGGCGCATCTTGTCGCTGCGCGATGCGGCGAGAATCACGGGACCCAGCACGGGGACCTCCACGAATATTCGGACGAAGGGCCGTAACGGTACGTACATGAACGTAGGTGAACGGACATGAACACACTGGTACGGCACGGATAACCACCGTGAAATCTAGGTACCGCTCCGATCCTGTGCCATCGACACCTGTCACGCATCCGTGGCCGCCATCTCAGACATCTGTCTGAAGAAACCGGGCGTGGGGTGCGAGAATGGCCGGGTGACAGGCGATTACCAGGAACTGGTCGACGAGATCTCCGCCCTCCTCGGCGCCCCCGCCACCCTGGAGAACCGCGATTTCGGCCTGGTCGCCTTCGGGGCCCACGACAGCGACGACGACAGCGCGATGGACCCGGTCCGCACCCGCTCGATCCTGACCCGCCGCTCCACCCCGGCCGTCCGCGCCTGGTTCGAGGGGTTCGGCATCACCCGGGCGACCGGCCCGGTCCGCATCCCCGCCGCCCCGGAGGCCGGGGTCTACCGGGACCGCGTCTGCCTTCCGGCACGCCATCGGGGCGTCGTCCTCGGTTACGTCTGGCTCCTGGACACCTCCCCCGGGCCGACCGACGGGCAGCTGGCCGCCGCGATGGAGGTCGCCGCCCGGATCGGGGCGCTGCTCTCGGACGAGGCGCGGGCGGGCGCGGACCTCTCGCGGGAGTTCGGCGCGGTGCTCACGGCCGGGCCGGGCCGTCGGCACGACACGGCGGTGGCGGCGCTGCGGGAGGCGCTGGGCCAGGACGCGGAGGGGCTGCACGCGGTGGTGTGCGTGACGCCGTGGACGGCCGACGACACCCCGTCGGTACGGGGCGTGGCCTCGGCGGCGGCCCTGGCGACGGTCGCCGCGCCGGGGGGCGCGGGCGCCGGGTCCAGCGCTTCCGGAGGCGTCGGGCCCACCGCCGCCACGGGAGGCTCCGGGGCAGGTCCGAGGGGCGTGGGCCCCGTCTCCCTGGCCGCGCTGATCAGGCTGCGCTCGGCGGACCGCCTGGACCCTGCGACGAGCGCCGCCGACCGGTTGCGTACGTCGGCGGGCCCGGGAGCCGCCGGGGGGATCGCGGCGCCCCGCCGGGGCCTGGAGGAGCTGACGGCCTCCTGGCGGGAGGCGGTGGCGGCGGCCCGGGCGGCCCGGGCCGAGACCCGCTTCGGCCCGGTCGCCCGCTGGTCGGCCATCGGCCCGTACCGTCTGCTCACCGCCCTCCCCGGCACCGGCACGGACCCGGCGGACCCGGCGGTGGCCACCCTGCTGACCCCGCTGCACAAGGAGCTGGCGCACACGGCGGAGGTGTTCCTGGACTGCGCGGGCCAGGCCGGCCGGACGGCCGCCGAGCTGGGCATCCACCGCCAGACGCTCTACTACCGCCTCTCCCGGATCGAGCAGATCACCGGCCTCGACCTGGGCGACGGCGAGGACCGGCTGCTGCTGCACATGGCGGTGAAGCGGGCGCGGCTGTAGGAGGTGGAGCCGCAGGGGTGGCCCGCGGGCGGTACGGCCTCCTGCGCCGCGGGACGGTGGAGCACCGGGCCGGAGCACCGGACGGGGGGCGGACGTCCACGTTGTTTTCAGTGTCCGCTAAACCGCCTGGTGGGGCCGGATCGGGCGCGGCGAGGATAGCCGGGAAGCGAGGCTCCCGACTCAGAGAAGCGAGGTGGCGCAGGCCATGCCAGAACCCCGCGCCGAAAGCATCCCGGGCACAGGTCAGGACATCCCTGTGTCCTCCATCGAGAACTCCGGTACGACACTGCCCACGGTCTCCGCTCCCAGCACCGGGAGGGACCGCCGGGAGTGGCTGCTCACGCACCGGGACCAGCTGCGGCGGCTGGTGCTGCGGCACGGCGCGGTACGGCTCTCCGGCGGCACCCTGACCGACCCGGTGGACCTCGCCGAGACCGCGGCCCTGCTGGGCGGCGGTGCGCTGGAGTACACCGAGCGGTCCACTCCGCGCTCCCGGGTCGAAGGAACGGTCTACACCTCCACCGAATACCCCGCCGACCAGCGGATTCCGCAGCACAACGAGAGTTCCTACTCGTCCCGTTGGCCGGACCACCTGTTCTTCCTCGCGGCTGTGCCGTCGCGTACCGGCGGACAGACCCCGGTGGCCGACAGCCGTTCCGTGCTCGCCGAGCTGCCCCGCGATCTGGTGGACCGGTTCGCCGAGCACGGTGTGCGCTACACCCGGGCCTACCACGACGGTGTCGGACTGTCCTGGCAGGAGGCGTTCCAGACCGAGGACCGGACGGCCGTCGAGGAGTACTGCCGTACCAACGCCATCTCGTGGGAGTGGGACGGGGATCTGCTGCGGACCCACCAGGTACGCCCGGCGCTCGCCGACCACCCGGTCACCGGGGAGACGGTGTGGTTCAACCAGGCCCATCTCTTCCACGTCGGCTCGCTGCCGGCCGAGACGGCGGAGACCCTGCTTTCGTTCTTCCCCGAGGAGGACCTGCCCCGGAACGCCTATCTCGGTGACGGCAGCCCCATCGGGGCCGATGATCTCGCCACGATCCACGCGGCGTTCGAGCGGACGTCCGTGGGGCCCGTCTGGGAGACGGGCGACATGCTGATGGTCGACAACATCCTGGCCAGCCACGGCCGGGCGCCCTACGAGGGCGACCGGAAGATCATGGTCACCATGACGGCCGCGGACTGGGACGACTGGCCCCGGCCCTGACCACCGGGGGCGATGCCCCGGCCGGAGGACGGAGGGACCGGCACAGGTTCCCGTCTCCCGGCCGGGGCGCGCCCGTGGGCCGCGGGGCACTACTTCCCCTGGAGCCCCGCGTCCCACACCCAGGCCGCGATCCCCACCCGGTTGCGTACATCCAACTTCCCCTGGATATGGGTGAGGTGGGTCTTCACCGTCCCGGACGAGATGAAGAGTTCCGCCCCGATGTCGGCGTTGGTCATTCCGTCGGCGACCAGCTTGGCGATCTCCAGCTCACGCGGGGTCAGCCGCTCGGTGCCGGCGGGGTCCGCCCGCCGGGGCGCGGTGACACTGCGCAGCAGCCGTGTGGTGATCTGCGGGCTGATCAGCGAGTCCCCGTTCACCGCGGCCCGTACCGCCTCGACCAGCAGGGCCGC
The DNA here is from genome assembly GCA_002082585.1 of Kitasatospora albolonga. NCBI lineage: Bacteria > Bacillati > Actinomycetota > Actinomycetes > Kitasatosporales > Streptomycetaceae > Kitasatospora > Kitasatospora albolonga. Next base: position 6,047,105 of record CP020563.1, on the reverse strand, counting down.
GCCGGACCGCTTCAGCAGGAAGCCGTAGGCACCGGAGCGCAACGCCGTATGCACGTATTCGTCCAGGTCGAAGGTGGTGACCACCACCACCCGGACCGACGGGACCTTCTGGGCCAGTTCGCGGGTGAGTTCCAGCCCGTCCATGGTGGGCATCTGGATATCGGCAAGCAGTACGTGGGGGCGTTCCGTACGGGCCAGTTCCAGCGCCTCGCGGCCGTCCGCCGCCTCACCCACGACTTTCATGTCCGGCTGCTGGTCGAGAATGCAGCGGAACCCTTCCCTCACGCTTCGCTGGTCGTCTGCGATCACAATCCGGGTCGTCATAACATGATCCTTGCACGCTGTAACATCGGCTCACGTGTGGAACCAACTGTGCCTTCTCGCCAGACCTGTTGGTGCCGCGATGCTGGCTGTCGTGGTCCTGGTGACCGCAGTCGCACAAGGGGGTGACATCCATCCCCTCATCCTGACCTCGACCCTGGTCGCGGTGCTGGCGGCCGTGGTGCACACGGTGTGGCTGCCCGCGACAGGGATGAAGCGGATGGTCTCCACGGTCCCGGTCGTGTGTCTGGTCTCGCTGGGTGTGACAGCGGTCTACCGAGGGCCCGTCGACAACGCCACGGCACTGTGGATTCTGCTGGAGACGTTCGCGCTTCTGGTGATCATCGTCCCGTCCGTCCGGCACCCGGGGCCCCTGGTCGCCACGGTTGTCTCGCTGGCCATGACCGCGACGGTGACGGTGCTGCCCCTGCGGATCGCGCTGACCATCGAGCCGCCCGCGGGCACCCGCGAGACACTCGGGCTCTGCGTGATCTGGGGTGTGGCGGCGGCCATCGCCGTGGGCGCCTCCTGCTATCTGCGGTCCCTGGACAGCCACCGCCGGATCGCCGTGGCGGCCGAGCGCCGGGCCGGGCGGCTCGCCATCGCCCGCGATCTCCACGACTTCGCGGCCCATGACGTGACCGGGGTGATGGTGCTCTCCCAGGCGGCGCAGACGCTCGCCCGGAGCTCTCCGGAGCGCGCGCTGGCCCTGCTGCCGCAGATCGAGACGGCCGGGGTGAACGCCCTGGAGGCCATGGACCGGACGATCCGAATTCTGCGCGATCTGGACGGCGACGAGAAGCTCCCCCGGCCCGCCGGGGCACGGGAGCCCGGGGCCGCACCGCGCGAGGAGACCGGACGCGCCCTCACCCTGGAGGAGGTCCCCACACTCATCGAGCGGTTCAACCGGACGGGGACCATCCCCACCCGGCTGCACATGGCACCCGGCACCCTGGACACGGTGCCGAACCGCGTCGGCTCGGTCGGGTACCGCGTGGTGCTGGAGGCGCTCACCAACGTCCGCCGGCACGCCCCGTCGGCTTCCGGGGTGACGGTCACGATAGCCCGCCGCTCCAGTGGGACGGCGGGGGACGGCGGCAGCGGCACCGAGGTGCTGCGGGTCCACGTCGTGGACGACGGTGACGGTGCCGAGGACGACCCGGCCGCCGCCCAAGCCGAACGGGAGGGCGGTGGTACGGGTATCGAGGCCCTGGAGCAGCGGGTCCGGGAGCTGGACGGGAGGCTCACGGCCGAACCGGCGCACCCCGTCGGCTGGCAGGTGACCGCGGACTTTCCGCTGGCCGCCGGACCCGGGGGCGGCTGACCGGACCCGGGGCGCCCGGACGGTACCGGGCACCGCCTGCCCCTCCCTCTTCCCCTCCCCTTCCTCCTCCCTCTTCCTCTTGCCCTTGCCCTTCCCCGGACTTTCTTTCGCCGCCCGTGCCATGGCTCAGTCCTCTCCGGCAGGTCCGGTCGGCTGTTCCCCGACGGCGGGCGGCAGCCGCAGCCCACGGGCCGCGGTCGCCACGAGTGCCAGCAGGGCGAGACCCGCGGCGCAGCAGAGCATGGCCTGCGCCCCGGTCAGCCACTGCGCGAGCAGGCCGCCCCCGGCGGCCCCGGCGGCCTGGGCGCCGCCGCTGAAGAGGTTGGTCGCCGAGCTGAGGCGCCCACGCATGTCGTCGGGCGTCATCAGGATCTGCTGCGTACCGAGAACGGTGTAGGCGGTGGGAGCCATGAACGACATACCCGCGAGCAGCAGCCCCCAGACCATGACCTCCTCGGTGAGTGCCATCAGCGGCACCAGGACCGCGAGAATCCAGATGACGCCGAGGATGGCCCGGCGCGGGCTGACCGCGTGGTAGATCCTCGGCGCGACCAGGGCGCCCAGCAGTCCCCCGACCCCGAACATGGCGGCCATGACGCCGATCTGTCCGGGCGCCGCGCCACCGCGTTCGGCGGCCACGACGGTGACCAGGAAGAGCACCTGGAAAAGGAAGTTGAGGACCAGCAGGACCAGGGTGGAGGTGCGCAGGAACCTCTGCTTCCAGAGGAAGCCGAAGCCGGCGGCGATATCCCGGTGGATCAGCGACATCGGCCTGCGGCTGCGCTCCCGCGCGGGCAGGTCGACGAACCAGATGGAAACCATCGCGATCAGGTGGGCGAGGGCGTCGGCCAGGAAGGGCACGGCTCTGCCGATGCCGAAGAGGAAGCCGCCGCCCGAGGTGCCGACCAGCTGTCCCACATGCATCCGCGCGGTGTTCACCGAGAGCGCCGTCGGCAGCTGGCTCCTGGTGACCACCATGGGCAGCGAGGCGTGCTCGGCCGGGTCGAAGAGGCTGGAGGCGCCGCCCGCGACCGCGGCGGTCAGCAGCATCAGCCACACCGCCGGGTAACCGGCCGCGACGGCCGCCGTCAGGCAGCCCAGGGCCGCCATCCGGGCGAAGAGACAGCTCAGCATGATCTTCTTGCGGTCCCAGCGGTCGACCAGTGCCCCCGCCGGCAGTCCGACCGCCACTTGGGCCAGGGCGTTCACCGCCCCGACAGCACCGGCGACGCCGGGGGAACCGGTGGCCGCGAGGGCCAGCAGCGGAAAGGCGATGTTGGAGAGGTTCAGGCCGACCTCGGACGAGGTGGTACCGATCCACAGCAGGTGGTAGGCGCGGTTGCGCCGCAGCGGCAGCTCCGGCCCGGCCTCCTTGCCGACGGGCTCCGGAGCGGAGAGTGCCCGGGCGGCGGGCTCTCCCGTGCCCTCCTGGCGTACGTCCGTCATCGCGTGGCCTCCGCGCACTCGGCGGCGATCTCCCGCAGGGCCTCTTCGAAGTCCCGCGCGAGACGGGCGATTGTCCGCGGTTCGTGGACGGCTGATGAGTAGTACCAGGTGAAGGCGAGCCGGCCGTCCTTGATGCCGCCGACGATCTCCAGCAGGTGGCTGGTGCGGTCGTCCGGGCTCAGGTCCTCGCCCAGGGCTCCGTGGAGTGCGTGGTAGAGGCCGTCGTCGGAGCGGCTCCGGGTCCGGTGCCGGCCGAGGAAGTTGAAAACCACCTCGGGGTCCGGTCCGCCCGGTCCGGCGCCGGGGAGACCCTCGCGCAGATGGCGCAGCGGCCCGTACCCCATGCCCTTGCCGGGGACGGCCCTGAGCTGTCTGCGTACGGCGCGGATCAGCTCGCGCCACCCGGCGCCCTCCGGAGCGTCCAGGCGGACCGGGTGCACCGAAGTGAACCAGCCCACGGTGCGGGAGAGGTCGACGCCGTCGAGCAGCCGCTCGCGGCCGTGGCCCTCCAGGTCGACGGCGACGGCACCGTGTCCGGTCCAGCGGGCCAGCGTCCGGGCCAGGGCACTGAGCACCACCTCCTCGACCCGGGTGCGGTAGACGGTCGGGGCATGGTCCGTCAGCAGCACGGACTCCTCGGGGCCGAGCAGGATCTCGGCCTGCCGGCCGTCGGCCGCCTTCGGGGTGCCCGCGAAGTCCCTGGGCAGCGGCAGGTCGGTGTCCACGGCCCGCCAGTAGGAGAGCTCGTGGTCCAGGCCGCCCTGGCGCGTGTGGGCGCTCAGCCGGGTCGACCACTCCTGGAAGGTGGTGCCGCGGGGCCCCAGATCCACCGGGGCTCCGGCGACCGCCTGGGTGTAGGCCACTTCCAGGTCGTCCAGCAGGATGTTCCAGGAGACGGTGTCCACGACGAGATGATGGGCCGTGAGGAAGACCCGTCCGCGCCGCTCCTCGCCCAGGTCGAACAGGACCGCCGCGAGCAGGGGGCCTTCGGCGAGCGAGAAGCCCGCCTGGGCCCGGGTGGCCTCCCGCTCCATCAGGCCGTCGAGGGCGTCCTCGGCTGTGCCGGTGGCGTCCACCACCCGCAACAGGCCGGCGCTGCCCGGGGTGTGGGGCGGGTTCTGCTGGTCCCAGCGGTCGCCGTCGCGGGTGAAGCGCATGCGGAGCGCGTCATGGTGCTCGATCAGCGCCTCCAGGGCGGTGCGCAGGGCCTGTTCGTCGGCCCGTCCCCGCAGCTCCACCAGCATCGACTGATTGAAGTGGTGGGGCACGTCGTGGGTGGCGAAGAACCAGCGCTGCACCGGGGTCAGCGGCACCGGCCCGACGGCGGGCGGGCGGGCGTCGCCCGCCGTGTCGCCGACGAACTCGCCGACCGCGGCCAGCTCCGCGATCGTCTGGTGCAGGAAGATGTCCTGGGTGTCCAGCCGCAGCCCGGCCCGGCGGGCACGGGCCATCACCTGGATGCTCAGGATGGAGTCGCCGCCGAGGTCGAAGAACCGGTCCTCGACGCCGACCCGCTCCAGGCCGAGGGTCTCGGCCCACACCCGCTCCAGGATCTTCTCCTGGGGGGTCCGGGGCGCGGTGTACGCGCGGCCCTCCCGGGGCTCGGCGGGCCGGGGCAGCAGCCGCCGGTCCACCTTGCCGTTGGTGCCCAGGGGCAGGGCGTCGAGGACCTGGACGGCGGCCGGGACCATGTACCCGGGCAGGGTCAGGGCGATGGCCGCCTTCAGCCCGTCGGGGTCGATGTCGGCGGTGCGTACGCCCGGCTCCGGGGCCACATAGGCCGCCAGCACCTCCCGGCCGCCGACCGGCTTCCACACGGTGACCGCCGCGTCCGCGACCCCCGGCCGGCGCATCAGCGCCGCCTCGATGTCGCCGGGCTCCACCCGGTGGCCGCGCACCTTGACCTGGCTGTCGGCACGGCTGACGAACTCCAGGTTCCCGTCGGCCCGTTGCCGTACCAGGTCGCCGGTACGGTACATCCGGCCGCCTGCGGAGCCGTAGGGGTTGGCGACGAAGCGCTCGGCGGTCAGCCCCGGCTGTCCGGCGTACCCGCGGGCAAGCCCCGGGCCGTCGATGTAGAGCTCGCCGGGTACGCCGGTGGGCACCGGCCGCAGGAAGCGGTCCAGAACATAGAGCCCCACCCCGGGAAGCCGGGTGCCGACGGGCACGGTCATCGCGGTGTCGTCGAGGCCGTCCGGTCCGGCGGGGCTCCACAGGGTCGAGACGAGCGTGCCCTCGCTGGGTCCGTAGACGTTGAAGAAGCCACGCCCGCCGGACCAGGCCCGGACCAGCCCCGGCGGGCAGACGTCACCGGCTGCCGCGATGGTCACCGGCCGGCCTTCCAGCCGCTCCGGTTCCATGGCGGCGAGCAGGGCCGGGGGCAGGACCGCCACGGTCGCACCGGTCCTGATGATCTCGCCCACGGGGTCGGGGGCGGGGCGGGGGCTGGTCAGGCAGAGCGTCGCGCCCGCGGTGAGCGTGCAGAACAGATCGCACACCCCGCCGTCGAAGCTCGCCGGAGCGTACTGCAGGACCCGGCTGCCCGGCCCGATGCCCCAGGCGCGCCGCAGCACGCGTGCCGCGCGGCCGATCGCTCCGTGCGTGATCATCACGGCCTTGGGGCGGCCGGTGGACCCGGAGGTGTGGACCACGTAGGCGATCTGGTCCAGCGTCTGCCGGTACGGGGCGCCCGGCTCGCCCGGCAGTGCCGCCGCAGCGGTGGCGGCGCTGCCGGAGGCGGCCTCGTCGAGGGGCAGCACGGCGAAGTCGCCGTCCGGCAGCCGGTCCTGGAGGTGCGGCTGGGCGAGGACGAGCGGTACGGCGGTTCCGCTGATCATGGCCCCGATCCGGTCGGCGGGGTACTGCGGGTCCAGCGGCACATAGCCGCCGCCCGCCTTCAGCACGGCGAGGGCGCCGACCACCATCTCCACACTGCGGTCGGCGAACACTCCGACCAGCGTGTCGGGTCGTACGCCGTGTGCCACCAGCCGCCGGGCGAGGGCATCGGCACGGGCATCGAGCTCGGCGTAGCCGACCTCCGTGCCGTCGGCGGCGACCACGGCCACCGCACCGGGTGCCTCCTGGGCGCGGCGCTGCATCAGCACATGCGGTGCGATGTCCGCCTCGCCGTCCGCGGGCTCGTCGTGCCAGGGCCGGTCGGCCGGGGCGCGAGGGCTCTCGTCGGGGACGTAGGGCAGCTCGCGCAGCCGTCGGCGGGGCCGGTCGGCGACGGCGCCGAGCAGTGTCACCAGGGCGGCGGCCATCCGCCGCGCGGTACCGGCGTCGAAGAGGCCGGTGCTGTACTGGAGGGCCGCGTCGATGCCGCCTTCCGTCTCCTGGAACTGGAAGGTGAGGTCGAAGGGCGCGCCGGCGGCCGGGAGACCGAACTCCTCGACGGTGCCGGGGCCGAGCGGTGGCAGGGTGCCGGGCGCGTCCTGGAGGACGACCATCGTCCGGAAGAGCGGTGTACGGCTCGGATCACGGTCGAGGCGCAACGCGTCGACGATCCGGTCGAAAGGCACGTCCGCGTGGTCGAAGGCGCTGTTGACGGTCTCGCGCACCTGGCTGAGGAAGCCGCCGAAGTCCGCCTCCCAGTCCACGGCCGAGCGCAGCACCAGGGTGTCGACGAAGAAGCCGACCACTCCGGCCAGTTCGGCGCGGTCCCGCCCGGCGGACACGGTGCCCACCGCGATGTCGTCCTGGCCCGAGTAGTGCGCGAGCAGCACCTGGGTACCGGCCACGAGCGTCATGAACAGGGTGGCGCCATGGTCCCGGCTGATCTCCTTCAGCCGCTCGGCGACCTCCGGCCCCACGGTGAACTCCACCTCCGCGCCCGTGGTCGGCCGCACCGGGGGCAGCGGCCGGTCGGTCGGCAGCTCCAGGGGTTCCAGACCGGCCAGCTGCCGCTGCCAGTAGGCGAGTTGCCGCTCTCCGTCCGCTTCCCAGCGGCGGCGCTGCCAGACCGCGTAGTCCGCGAACTGTACGGGGAGCGCGGGCAGGTCCGCCGGTGTCCCGTCCAGCCGGGCGCGGTAGAGCGCCGCCAGGTCGTGCAGCATGATGCCGGCCGACCGGCCGTCGGTGACGATGTGGTGCAGGCACAGGGTCAGTACGTGCGCGTCGTCCGCGAGCCGGATCAGCCGCGCCCGCAGCAGCGGCCCCCATTCCAGGTCGAACCGGTGCGAGCCGTCCTCGGCTGCCAGGGCGTGCAGCCGCTGCTCGCGAACATCGTCCGGCAGCTCCGACAGATCGGTACGTATCAGGGGGAAGGGCGCTCCCGGGGGCCGGACGAGCTGCCGGGGCGAACCCTGTTCGGCCCGGAAGACGGTGCGCAGCGCCTCGTGCCGGTCGACCAGGCCGGCCAGGGCCGCCTCCAGGGCGTCGCCGTCCACCGGGCCGGTGATCCGCAGGCCCAGCGGGGAGTTGTACTCGGCGCCCGCCGGGCCGACCTGGTTCAGGAACCAGAGCCGCTGCTGACCGAAGGAGAGCGGCGGCGCCCCGTCCCGGCCGGCCGGGACGACACCGTCCCCGGGCGGGCCGCCCGCCGTGGCCCCGGCGACCCGTGCGGCCAGGGACCGCACGGTGGGCGCGGTGAACAGGACCCGTGGGGAGAGGTCGGTGCCGACGGCGGCGCGCAGACGGCCGATGACCCGGATGCTGAGCAGGGAATCACCGCCGAGCTCGAAGAAGTTGTCCTCGGCCCCGACCAGCGGCACGCCCAGGACCTGCGACCAGATGCCGGCCAGCAGCCGTTCGAGGTGTCCCAGGGGGGCGACGTACTCCTTCTCGGGGCGCTGGTCGGCGGGCGGTTCCGGCAGCGAGCGGCGGTCGGCCTTGCCGCCGAGGAGGCGGGGTATCCGCTCCAGGACGACGAAGGCGGAGGGCACCATCGCGGGGGCCAGTACGGCGGCGAGCCCGGCCCGGACCGCGGAGAGGTCCACGGTGGCGCCCTCGGCCGCGGGGACGACGTAGCCGATCAGGCGGTCGCGGCCCCGGTCGCGGCGGGCGACCACGACGGCCTCGCCGATCTCCTTCAGTGCGGTGAGGGCGCTTTCGACCTCGCCGGGTTCGATCCGGAAGCCGCGGATCTTGACCTGGTGGTCGGCCCGGCCGATGAACTCCAGGCTGCCGTCGGCGCGGCGGCGGGCCAGATCGCCGGGCCGGTAGAGCCTCCCGCCGGGGGTGAAGGGGTCGGGGACGAAGTGCCGGCCGGTCAGTTCGGGGCGGTTCCGGTAGCCCGCGCTGACGCCGTCGCCGCCGATGTGGATATGGCCGGGGACGCCGACGGGCACCAGGGCGCCCCGGTCGTCCAGGAGGTGCACGGTGGTGTTGCCCAGGGGCCGTCCGATCGGCACGTAGGTGGTGTACTGCTCCAGCAGCTCGGAGGAGAGGACCAGCACGGTGGAGTCGACGGTGGCCTCGGTGGCTCCGTAGGCGTTGACCACCATGGTCGACGGATGGACGCGGGCGAGGAGTTCCCGGCAGTCCTCCACGTGCCATGCCTCGGAGCCGACCGACATCAGGTCCAGTGGCGGCAGCCGCCGGCCGTCGGCCTCCACCTCCTCGACCAGGGTCTTGGCCAGCGAGGGCGCCAGCTCGATGGCGGTGCCACCGGTACGGTCGATGAGGTCGAGCAGCCGCCTGGGGTCGGTGACCAGCTCGGTGGGAACGACCACGATGGAGCCGCCGAAGAAGACCGACCGCAGCAGGTCCGCGAAGAAGAGGTCGACGGACAGGCTGGTGACCGACATGAAGCGGAGCTTCTTGGCGGTGAGGTCGTAGAGCTCGTCCCAGGCCGCCGCGATGTGCACCAGGTTGCGGTGGGTGACCACGACGCCCTTGGGCCGTCCGGTGGACCCCGAGGTGTACACGACGTAGACCGGGTCGTCGGCCTCGGCCCCGACCGGTGGTGCGGTGGGCGGGACCTCGGGAGAGGGGCTCAGGGCGGTCTCGAGGATCAGGGTCTCGGCCTCGGCCTCCGGCAGCCGTCCGGCGAGGGACTCCTGGGTGAGCACGGCTGCCGGTGCGGCGTCCTCGAGCATGAACTCCAGCTGCTCCCGGGGGTATTCGGGGTCCAGCGGCACATAGGCGGCGCCCGTCCTGAGTACGGCGAGGACAGCGGTCACGAGATCGGTGCCGCGTTCCAGGTGCAGCCCGACCAGTCGGCCGCGGCCGGCGCCTGCGGCGCGCAGCCGGTGGGCGAGCAGGCCGGCCCGCTCGTCCAGGGCGCGGAAGGTCAGCGACTCGCCGCCGTGGGCGTCCAGGACCGCGATCCCGTCGGGGGCCCGGCGGACCTGCGTGTCGAACAGCTCCTGCACAAGGCTCTCGGTGCGGCGCGGCATGGCGGTGTCGTTCCACGCGCCGAGCAGGGCGCGCCGCTCGTCCGCCGGTACCCAGGGCAGAGCGCCGAGGCCGATCCCGGGGTCGTCCGCCACGCCGTCGAGGAGCGCGGTCAGCCGCGCGGCGAGACGGCCGACGGTGGCGGCGTCGAACAGCTGCGGGTCGTAGAGGAGTTCGCAGCGCAGTGTGGTGTCGTAGTGACTGCTCAGGGTGAGCGGCAGGGTGCTGACATCGGTCGCGCGCAGCACGCTCACCCCCACCCCGTCGCGGCCGGCGGCGCTGTTGTCGATGGGGTAGTTCTCGAAGACGACCATGCTGTCGAAGAGCCGGTCGCCCGGGGCCAGGTCCGCGCAGCGCTGGATGTCGTTCAGCGCGAGATGGTCGTGCGCGGCGGTCTCGGCCCGGACCGCCTGGAGTTCGCGCAGCCAGACGGCGAACTGCTTGTCGGTATCGGTCAGTTGTGCCCGCACCGGGACGGTGTTGACGAACATGCCGATGCTGCTCTCGATGCCCGGCACCTCGGGGGTGCGGCCGGAGACGGCGACGCCGAAGACCACGTCGTCATCGCCACTGTGCCGGGACAGCAGGACCGCCCAGGCGCCCTGCACCAGGGTGCTGAGGGTGACGCGGTTCTCCCGGCACCAGTCGGCGAGCCGTCGCCCGGTCTCCGGGGCGAGCGCGAAGTGCCGCGATCCGGTGGCCCGCGACCGGTGCGACTCCGCGGGCTGCCGGTCCACCGGGAGGGAGTTGGGCGCGGTGAATCCGCCCAGGAGTTCCCGCCAGTGGGTGAGCGCGGCCGTGTGTTCCTGGCCCGAGAGCCACTCCACATAGTCGCGGAACGGCAGTCGGCTCGGCAGCACAGGTGTGCGGCCCGCGGTGGCCGCCGCGTAGCACTCCAGGACGTCGTCGAAGACCCGTACGGTGCTCCAGCCGTCCAGCAGCAGATGGCTGAAGGTCCACAGCAGATACACGGCGTCGTCCGCGGTGCGGAGCAAGGTCACCCGGGTGAGCGGGCCCTCTCGCAGATCGATGCCGAGCGCGCGGTCCGCCGCCAGCAGCTCGTCGAGTTCCGCCTCGTGCTGCTCAGCGGTCAGCCCGCGCCGGTCCAGCAGTGTGACGGGCAGCTCCAGGTCGTTCCGGATCAGCTGTACGGGGTCGGGCAGCCCTTCCCAGTGGACGGTGGACCGCAGCGTCGCGGTGCGCCCGAAGACTTCGCGCCAGGCGGCGGCCAGCGCGTCCGGTTCGCGTACGCCGTCCAGTCGCAGGGCCAGCTGGTCCACATAGGCGGTGCTGTCGGCGTCCACGAGGGTGTGGAAGAGCATGCCGCTCTGGAGGGGTGTCAGCGGCAGGACGTCGGCGACGCCCCGGCCGTTGCCCGCCAGGCGGTCCACGGCGGGCTGGTCCAGCCGGACCAGCGGGTAGTCGGAAGGGGTGCGCCCTCCCGCCGACGGTGCGGCGCAGTGTCCGACGATCTCCCGCAGGGCGCTCATCATGCCCTGCCCGAGGCGCTCCACGGTCTCCCGGTCGTGCAGCGCCCGGGAGTAGTGCCAGGACAGGGTGAGTACGCCGTCCTGGACGGCTCCCACCACGTCGATCGCGTGCTCCCGCGGATGGCTGTCGTCGAGCTGCCGGCCCGGATCGCCCAGGTGGGCGAGGTAGAGCGAGCCGCGTGTGAAGGTGTTGTCCAGCTGCCCGTGGTAGTTGAAGCCGACCGGCGGCTTCCACGGCTCCGGCAGGGTGCTCGGCCGGGTGAGCGCGGCGAGTGCGCCGTACCCCACTCCTCGGCCGGGTACGGCGCGCAGCTGTTCCTTGACGGCCTTCAGCCGGTCGCCCCAGTCCCCCGTGTCCGGCAGGTCGAGCGCCACGGGGTGGGCGGCGGTGAACCAGCCGACGGTGCGGGAGAGGTCCACCCCGTCGAGGATCTCCTCGCGGCCGTGCCCCTCCAGTCCTATGACGACCCGGTTCCGGCCGGTCCACCGGGCGAGGACGTCGCCCAGTGCGGTCAGCAGCAGATCGTCGATCCGGGTCAGATAGGCGGCGGGCACCTGGCGCAGCAGGGCCTCGGACTCCTCGCGGGTGAGCGAGAAGTCCACCCGCTCGACGGACCCGGCGGTGTTGTCGCCGTCGTGGTCGAGGGGGATGCGGCAGGGTTCCCCCTCGGTGACCGCGGTCCAGTGAGGGAGTTCACCGTCCAGGGCGCCGCCCCGCACATGGTCGGCGAGCCGGCTCGCCCACTCGGCGAACGGAGTGGTGGCCGGGTCCAGGGCGATCGGCCGGCCCGCCGCGCGCTGTTCGTACGCCTGTGTGAGGTCGTCCAGCAGGATGCGCCAGGAGACGCCGTCCACCACCAGGTGGTGGGCCGTCAGCAGCAGCCGGGACGGCAGGCCCGGGCCGCCGGTGACCAGGACCGCCCGCAGCAGGGGCCCGGTGTACGGTTCGAGTTCGGCCCGGGCGGCAGCGGCGGCCTTCCGCACCGCGGACTCGTACGCGTCCGGTCCGAGGGCGGACAGGTCGTGGTGGCTGAAGATTTCGGCGGCCTCCCGCTCCACCGGCTCCTGGACCCAGTCGCCGTCCCGCCGGGAGAAGCGGGTGCGCAGTGCGGGGTGGTGGGCGACCAGCGCCGCGACCGCCTCCCGCAGTGCTCCGGTGTCCGTGCCCCCGGCCAGCTCCAGCAGCAGCGACATGGAGTAGCGGGGGATCTCGTCGCGGCCGGCCAGCAGACCGAGCTGGATCGGGCCGAGCGGAGCCGGGCCTCCCCGCCAGGCCGTGACGCCCGCGTTCCCGGCCTGCTCCGGGGTGAGGCCGAGGGCGATCCTGGCGATGGTCTGCTTGACCAGGATGTCCTTGGATCTCAGGCGCAGCCCGGCCGCCCGGGCGCGGGAGACGGCCTGGATGCTGAGGATCGAGTCGCCGCCGAGGGCGAAGAAGTTGTCCTCGGTACCGACGCGGTCCACGCCCAGCAGCTCGGACCAGATCCCGGCCAGCGTGCGCTCCACCGGGGTGCTGGGCGGGACATGGCCGGCCGGAGGCTCCTCGTCGGCGGAGGCCGGGAGAGCGCGCCGGTCGATTTTACCGCCGGGGGTGCGCGGCAGCGCGTCCACGGACCGGAACCCGGTGGGGATCATGGGGGCGGGCAGCAGCCCGGTCAGATGCTCACGGAGCCGTGCCGCATGGACGGTGGCTCCTTCGGTGAGGACCACGAAGGCGACGAGACGGTACCCGCCCGATCCGTTCTCGCGGACCGCCACGGCGCAGTCCGCCACCTCCGGGTGGCTGCCGAGGGCCGCCTCGACCTCGCCCGGTTCGATCCGGACACCGTTGATCTTGACCTGGTCGTCGCCGCGGCCCAGGTACTCCAGCTGCCCGTCCCCGGTGCGCCGGACCAGATCACCGGTGCGGTACATCCGGTCGCCCGGAGCGCCGAACGGGTCGGCGACGAACCGTTCGGCGGTGAGTCCGGGCCGGTGCAGATAGCCGCGTGCCACCGGCAGCCCCGCCAGGTACAGCTCACCTCGTACGCCGTCGGGGACGGGGCGCAGATAGGGGTCGAGCACATGGGCGCGGGTGTGGCGGACGGGTCGGCCGAGCAGGGGGCGCGAGGGATCGTCGAGCCGGGCGGTGACGGTGTCGACGGTGCACTCCGCGGGTCCGTAGAAGTTGTACGCGGTCAGGCCGGGGGTGGTGGCCAGTTCGCGCCAGAGCTCTTCGCCGACGGGTTCGCCGCCGAGTGCCAGGGTGCCGGGCCGGTGCCCGTCCGGGGCCAGCAGCCCCGCCGCCAGCAACGGTCTGGCGAGGGACGGGGTGAGCTCGAAGAAGTCGATACGCCGCTCACGGCTGTAGGCCACCAGGTCATCGGCGTCGAGCCGGACAGCGGCGGGGATCAGGTGCAGGGTGTGCCCGTCGGCGACGGCGAGCAGCGAGTCCCAGGAGGCGTCGAAGGTGGGGACCGTGGTGAGCGCCACCCTCAGCTTGCGGCCGAGCAGCCGCTCGGCGGGCCCGTACAGTTCGGCGCGGTGCCGGGCGAACAGGTTGGCCAGGCTGCGGTGTTCGACCAGGACGCCCTTGGGGCGCCCCGTGGAGCCGGAGGTGTGGATGACGTACGCCGCGTCCTCGGGGGACACCCGGGGCGCGGGCCCGGGTGTGCCCCGGCCCACGGGGGTGCCGGGCGGGTCGAGGGTCAGGCGCGGCAGCGCGTCGGGGACCGCCCTGCCGGGGTCGCCGGTGGTGAGCACCAGCGCGGGGGCCACCTCGCGCAGCGTCTCGGAGATCCGCTCGGCGGGTTCCTCGGTGTTCAGCGGCACATAGACCCCGCCGGCCTTGAGGACGGCCCAGAGCGCGACGACGAAGTCCGCGTCGCGGTCCAGTACCAGCGCCACGGTGCGCTCGGGCCCGATGCCCAGCCCGGTCAGCCGGTGGGCGAGCAGACCGGCCCGGCGGTCCAGCTCGGCGAAGGTGAGTTCGGTGTCCCCGTGCACCACGGCGACGGCGTCCGGGGTGCGGGCCGCCTGTGCCTCGAATGCCTCGACGACGGTCCGCGGGCCCTCCTCCCCGGTGCGGTCGGGGTCCTTTTCGGCACGCGGCCCGGCGGGCATGCCCGGGGGCCGGAGCGGCAGGCTGCGGAGCGGCGCGGCGGGGCTCGCGGTGACGGTGTCGAACACGTTCACGAGCTGGTCCGCCAGCGCCCGGACACTCGCCTCGTCGAAGAGCTCGGTGCTGTAGGCGATGCCCGCGTCCAGCCCGTCGGCCACCTCCCGGAACTCCAGACTCAGGTCCAGGCCGGTCTCCCGGAGCGGGAGTTCCAGGGTCTCCACGGTGAGGCCGGGCAGCCGGGGAGGGTCGCCCAGGGTGTTCTGCAGCACCAGCATGGCCTGGAACAGCGGGGTGCGGCTGGGATCACGGACCGGTTCCAGCACCTCGACCAGTTGCTCGAAGGGCACCTCGTCGTGCTCGAAGCCGTCCAGGACGTGTTCGCGCACCTGGGCCAGGAGCGCGGTGAACGGTTCGCTCTCGTCCACCTCGGTGCGCAGCACGAGCGTGTTGACGTAGAAGCCGACCGCGCGCTCGACCTCGGGCAGACCCCGGCCCGAGGTCACGGTGCCCACCGTGATGTCCCGCTGACCCGAGACGCGGGCGGCCAGCAGCTGGAAGGACGCCATCAGCACGGTGAACAGGGTGGTGCCCTGCTCCTGTGCCAGCTGTCCGAGCCGGTCGGTCAGTTCCTTCGGTACGGGGAACCGGTGGACGGCTCCCGCCGTGCCGCGCACCGCGGGGCGCGGCCGGTCCGTGGGCAGGTCCAGCGGCTGGACACCGGCCAGCCGCTTCCTCCAGTAGGCGAAGCCCGGCTCCAGCTCCTTCCCGGTCAGCCGTTCGCGCTGCCGGTGGGCGAAGTCGGCGTACTGCACCTCGACCGGGGGCAGTCCGGGATCGCGCCCCTCCGTCAACGCCGTGTAGGCGGTGCTGAGTTCGTCGAAGAGGACTGCGGAGGACCAGCCGTCCATGACGCTGTGGTGCGCGGTGAGCAGCAGGACATGGTCCAGGGCGGACGCGCTGAGAAGGGTGGCGCGCAGCAGCGGTCCCCGGGTGAGGTCGAACGGCCGGGCGAGTTCCGCGCGTATCGCGCTGTCCATCCCGGCGGCCGGGAGATCACCGGTCAGGGTGAGGACCCCCGGCACCGGTTCGTGCACCACCTGCCGCAGCCCGTCGTCATCGGCGGCGTACGTGGTCCGCAGCACCTCGTGGCGCGCCACGAGCAGGTCCACGGCGCGCGCCAGGGCCTCGGTGTCCGGCTCACCGGACAGGCGCAGCCCGAAGGCGCTGGTGTACTCGCTGCCGTCGGGGTTCAGACCGTTCAGGAAGAACAGGCGCTGCTGGCCCGGGGAGAGCGGCAGCCGGGCCGGGCGCGGCCCGGTGCCGACCGCCTCGGACCGGTCCCCGGCACCGGCACCGCCTGCCAGCCGGCGCAGCAGCTCCTCCCGCAGATGCGCCGGGAGGGCGTCCATGCCGCCGCTGAGGGATACGTCGTTGTCCATGCTCATGCTCCTCGTGCCTCGTTCCCGCCGTATCCGCTCTCCGCCGCCTGCCGCATCAGATCGCGCAGAACCTTCTCCTCCACCACCGCGGCCAGATCGGCGATGGTCCCGGCGCCCAGCGCCTCACGCGGGGTGAGCCGCACGCGGAAGGCCGTACGGACCTGTGCCATCACCGCGAGGCTGCGGATCGAATCGCCGCCGAGCGTCACGAAGTCGTCGGTGGCGCCGACCTTCTCCACGCCCAGCACCTCGCTCCAGATCCCGGCGAGCGCCTGCTCGGTGGGGGTGCGGGGCGCCACGTACCCGGAGGTGCCGGGCGCTGGGGCCGGTACCTCCCGCAGCGCCTTGCGGTCGACCTTCCCGTTGGGGGTGAGCGGCAGCGCGGCCGTGCGCACCACGCGCGCGGGCACCATGTGCTCGGGCAGCAGCCCGGACAGGAAGGTGCGGATCTGGGCCTCCTCGGGGGCCGCCCCGTCGACGGGCACGACGTGCGCCACCAGGCTCCCCCCGACCAGCACCACCGCGGCGGCGGTGAGGTCCGGGTGCCGTATCACCGCGCTCTCCACGTCGCCGAGTTCGACCCGGAAGCCACGCACCTTGACCTGGTCGTCGGTGCGGCCGATGTATTCGAGTGCGCCGTCGGTGCGGCGGCGGACCAGGTCTCCGGTGCGGTACAGCCTGCTGCCCGGAGCTCCGAAGGGGCTGGCGACGAAGCGCTCGGCGGTCCTGCCGGGGCTGCGCCGGTAGCCACGGGCGAGCCCCCTGCCGCCGAGGTACAGCTCGCCCGCGGCGCCGACGGGCACCGGCTGGAGCAGTTCGTCCAGCACGTAGACCTGGGTGTTGCGGATGGGGAACCCGATGGGCACGGGGCCGGGCCGCAGCGGCTCGCCCGGTTCGACCCGGTGGATCACACAGCCGACGGTGGCCTCGGTGGGCCCGTACTCGTTGATCACCGCGCTGCCCGGGTGCCGGGCGCGCCAGCCGTCCAGCGCCTCGCTCGGCAGCTGTTCACCGCCCACCACCAGGTCGGCGGAGCCGTCGGACGCGTCCGGGAGCTGGTCGAGGAGGGCGAGGTGGGCCGGGGTCGCCTTGACGAAGGTCGGCAGGTCTCCGGTGGCGGCCAGCCGTTCCAGCTCCTCGTGCTCCAGACCTGCCACGACGACCTCCCCGCCCAGGGTCAGCGGCGTCCACAGCGCGGTCACCGTGAGGTCGAAGGCGAGCGAGGAGTGCAGCAGCGACGCCCCCCGCAGCCCGGTGTAGCTCTCGGCGGAGTGGTCCACGTAGTGCGCGAGGGCCCCGTGCTCGATGACGACGCCCTTGGGCAGTCCGGTGGAACCCGAGGTGTAGAGCACATAGGCGGCCTGCCCGGGTTCCGGGAGCACCGTCGGGCCGTCGGCCGGCCGCTCACCGGCCGCGCCGGTCCCCTGCTCCAGCACCTCGAGGCGGCAGCCGGCCGGAACCAGGGGGCGCAGCAGCTCCGCGCTGCCGGGGTCTGCCAGGGCGAGGACCGCACCGGACTCGGTGAGCAGGGTGGCGAGCCGGTGCGCGGGGTGCGCCAGATCGAGCGGGGTGTAGGCGGCCCCGGCCTTCCATACGGCGAGCAGCGCGACCAGGAGGTCGGCGGACGGACTCATGCCCACCGCCACCACGTCCTCGCTCCCGACCCCGGCGGCCACCAGCCGGGCGGCCAGGGCATCGGACCGGGCGGCCAGTTCGGCGTAGCGGAGACGGTGGCCGCCGTCCCGTACGGCGACGGCCTCGGGGGTGCGCCGGGCCTGGCGGGCGATGCGCTGCACCACGGTGGCGGTGTCCGTCTCCCGCCCGGTGTCGTTGCTGGTGACGAGGAGTTCGTGCCGTTCCGCGGCGCTGAGCCAGGGCAGCCGGGCCAGGCGGGGGCCCTGGCCCTGACCGGGCCCGGTGTCCTCCTCCGCGTCCACGAACCCTTCGAGGAGTACGCCGAGCCGGTGCGAGAGACCGGCCACCGTCTCCTCGTCGAACAGCTCCGGGTCGTAGGCGAAGGAGAACGCCATACGCTCCTGCGGGTACACGCCCACCACCAGCGGGTAGTTCGTCGTCTCGGCATCGCCGGTCAGCTCGCCCATGCGGAGTCCGGAACCGGCGAGCGCCGCCTCGTCGACGGGGTAGTTCTCGAAGACCAGCACGCTGTCGAAGAGCCGGGCGGGCGACTCGATCTCGCCGCAGGACTGGATCGTCGGCAGGGAGAGGTGCCCGAACTCGCGGGAACGGGACTGCAAGCGCTGGATCTCCTGGAGCCAGCCGCCCAGCCTTCCGGTGCCGTCCGTGGACACCCGTACCGGCAGGGTGTTGATGAACAGACCGATCATGTCCTGCGCACCGTCCAGTTCCGCGGGGCGGCCGGACACGGTCGAGCCGAAGCAGACGTCCGGCTGTCCCGACAGCCGGGCCAGCAGCAGCGACCAGGCACCCTGGACCACGGTGTTGGCCGTGACCTGCCATGTCCGGGCCAGGGCGTAGACCCGCCGCGAGAGTTCGGCGGGGAGCTCGGTCCGCAGCCGCGCGGTGGAGCGCGGCTGGTGGGCCGCCCCGGGCCTGCGGTCGTAGGGCAGTGCGGTGGGTGTGGTCAGACCGGCCAGCGCCTCGGTGAAATGACGCCGCGCCGCCGAGTCGTCCTGGGCGCTCAGCCACCGTACGTAGTCGCTGAAGGGCGGCCGGGGGGTCCCCGGGGCGTCGGAGCCTGCCGCCGGGTCGAGCAGCGCGGCGTACGTGGTGAACAGGTCGGCCAGTACCTGGTAGAGGCTCCAGCCGTCCAGCAGCGCGTGGTGGAAGGTCCACATCAGCCGGAGGGTGCGGCCGTCGGTGCGGGCCGCCGTGAGCCGGGTCAGGGGCCCGGCGGCCAGGTCGAAGCCCCGCTCGCGTTCGGTGGCGAAGAGGTCCCGCAGCGCCCGGCTCCGCTCCTGCTCCGGCAGTCCGGTCCAGTCGAGCTCGCGCAGCGGCGCGGTCATATGGCGCAGCACCCGCTGCACCGGCTCGCCCGCGCCCTCCTCCACGAAGGTGGTACGCAGCACCGGCGTCCGGTCCACCACCAGCTGCCAGGCCCGGGCCAGCAGTTCGGTCCGCTCCACCCCGTCGAGCCGGAAGGATATCTGGGCGACGTAGGCACCCCGCTGCCCCGCTTCGAGGCTGTGGAACAGCATCCCGGCCTGCATCGGAGTGAGCGGGTACAGGTCCTCGACCGTCCGCCCGTCGCCCGCGAGCAGGTCGACGGATGCCTGGTCGAGGCCGAGCAGCGGAAAGTCGGAGGGGGTGCGGCCGCCGGCGCCCGGCTCGTCCCGGTGCGCCGCGATGGCTCGCACTGCCCCGGTCATCCGGTCGGCGAGGGCCCGTACGGTCTCCTCCCGGTGGATCTGGTCGGAGAACTGCCACAGCAGTTCCAGCGATCCGTCGCGGACGCTGCCGATGACATCGATCAGATGCGGGCGCTCGTGCTCCGGGTCCTGGCGGAGCCACAGCTCGGGGTGGGCGCCGGGCGCGAAGAGACCGCCACCGGGCAGGGCCTCGGTACGGCCCAGGTAGTTGAAGCTGATCTCGGGCGTACGGTGGCGCTCCGCGCGGTGGTCGGCGGCCTCGCGCAGCGCGCCGTAGCCGAGTCCGGCCCCGGGGACGGCCCGTAGCTGCTCCTTCATGGACTTGATCGCGGTGGGCCAGCCCAGCGCGGGCGGGGCGGGCCGCAGGGCGACGGGGTAGAGGCTGGTGAACCAGCCGACGGTGCGGGACAGTCCGGCGGCGGTGTGCTCCTCCTCGCGCCCGTGCCCCTCCAGATCCACCAGGAAGCGGTCCCGGCCCGTCCAGTCGGCGAGCGCGGCACCCAGCGCGGCCAGCAGGACGTCGTCGGCCCCGGCCCGGTACAGCGCCGGTACCTCACGCAGCAGGGCCTCGCTCTCCGCCCGGCCGAGGCGGACGGTGAGGGTGCGCAGCGAACCGGCCGTGTTACGGCCCTGGAAGTCGCGCGGCAGCCCCGGCGCGTCCCCGGCCAGAAGTTCCTCCCAGTGACCGCGCTCGGCCTCGAAGGCTCCCGCGCGGGTCCGCGCCGCGAGGTCCGTCGCCCAGGAGCGGAAGGAGGTCGTCTTGTGGCCGAGGGCCACCTGCTCCCCGGCCACGGCCTGCCCGTACGCGGTGGCCAGGTCCTCCAGCAGAATCCGCCAGGAGACCCCGTCGACCACCAGGTGGTGGGCGGCCAGGACCAGGTGCGGGCGGCGGGCGGCACCGAGCCGGAACAGCACGCCCGTCAGCAGCGGCCCGGTGGCCAGGTCGAACGCGGCCTCAGCGGTGGCCACCTCCGCGATCCGCGCGTTCTGCTGGTCCGCGGGGAGTCGGGAGAGATCCTCGTGGCGCAGCAGGCTCCCCTGTTCCTCGGGGGCGTTGTGGGCGAAGCGGCCGTCCGCCTCCGTGAACCGCAGGCGCAGTGCGTCGTGGTGCGTGGTCAGGGACCGCAGCGCGGTCTCCAGCGCGTCCCCGTCCACCGCCGCGTCGAGCTCGGCCCGTACGGTCTGGTCGAAGTGCTCCACCCGGCCGGTCGCGGTGCCGAAGAACCAGCGCTGGATCGGGGACAGCGGTACGTCGCCCTCGACGGCCGACTGCTCCGCGTCCCGCCCGGTGTCCCGCACCCAGCTGCCCGCCGCCGCCAGCGCCGCGACGGTCTGGTGGCGCAGCACGTCGCCGGAGCGCAGGGCGAAGCCCTCCGCCCGGGCCCGCGCCGCCACCCGCATGGTCAGGATGGAGTCGCCGCCGAGCTCGAAGAAGTTGTCCTCGACGCCGACGCGCTCCACGTCCAGCAGCCGGCACCAGAGGTCGGCGAGCAGCCGCTCGCGGTCGTCGCGCGGGGCCACATAGGGCCGGGCCGGGCGGCCGGCGTCGGCCGCCGGTACGGGCAGCGCCCCCCGGTCCAGCTTTCCCGCGGCGGTCAGCGGCAGCGCGTCCAGCGTCACGAAGGCCGCGGGCACCATGTACGAAGGCAGCGACTCGCCGAGCAGCAGGCGCAGTTCCGGGGCGTCCGGGGCGGTGCCCGGTGTCTTCGGCACCACGTGGGCCACCAGACGGCGGTCCGTCCCGGCCGCCGTGGCGGTGACGGCGGCATCGGCGATCCCGGGGTGGCGCAGCAGCGCCCGGACGATCTCTCCCGGCTCGATACGGAAACCTCGGATCTTGACCTGGTCGTCCGCCCGGCCGAGGAACTCCAGCTCCCCCGTGGGCAGCCGACGGGCCAGATCGCCGGTCCGGTAGAGCCGTTCGTCCGGGCCGAAGGCCGCGGGGGCGAACCGTTCGGCGGTGAGTCCGGGCTGGTGGAGGTAGCCGGTCGCCAGGCCGTCGCCGCCGATGTACAGCTCCCCCGGTATGCCGTCGGGCACCGGACGGCCTTCGGTGTCCAGGACGTACACGCGGGTGTTGGCGATCGGCCGCCCGATCGGTACGGACGCCCGCTCCAGGTCCGCCGGACGCACCCGGTGGCTGGTGGCGAACACCATGCTCTCCACCGGCCCGTAGCCGTTGACCAGGCACAGCCCCGGGACCCGCCGCAGTACGCGCGCGGCGTGCTCGACGGAGACCGCCTCGCCGCCCGTCATCACCTGGCGCAGCCGGTCGAAGACGCCGGGGTACTCCTCGGCCATGACGTTGAACAGGCTCGAGGACAGCCACAGGGTGGTGACCGCGTGCCGCTCGACCAGCTCGGCGATGGCCTCGGGCTCCGGTACGGGCCCCGGCTGGAGCACACAGCGGGCCCCGTGCAGCAGCGCCCCGAACAGCTCCAGCAGGAACGCGTCCCAGGAGACGGGGGCGGACTGGAGGATCACCTCGTCGGGTCCGAAGCGTACGAACTCGGTGCCGACGAAGGTGCGCACGAGCGCCCGGTGGGGGGCGACCACTCCCTTGGGGCGGCCTGTCGAGCCCGAGGTGAACATCACGGTCGCCGGGTCGGTGGCCGTGGCGGCGGCCCCCGGACTGCCGGTCGGCTGCCGGTCGGTCGCCCCGTCGGCGCCGAGCGGGAGCAGGGTGCACGGCCGGTCGGCGGGCCAGGCCCGCCGCAGGGTCTCGCCGAGATGGTCCTGGACGAGGGCGACGGGGGTGTCCAGGTCCTGGAGCATGGCATGCAGGCGCTCCCGGGGCAGCCCCATGTCGAGGAGCGCGTAGGCGCCGCCCGCCTTGAGGACCGCGAGGAGCCCGGTGACCAGATCGGGGCCGCGTTCCGCGCAGACGGGGACGAGCGAGCCCCGGCCGATGCCCTCCTCGGCGAGCCGGTGTGCCAGTTGGTTGGCACGGGCGTCGAGCGCGCCGTAGGTGAGCGTGTCGTCCTGGAAGACCAGTGCCACCTGGTCCGGGCGGGCTGCGGCGACCTCCTCGAACAGCTCGTGCACACACCGGTCGCGCGGGTAGTCCACGGCGGTGTCGTTCCACCGGCGCGCGGCCGCCTGCTCCTCGGCCGTGCCCGCACCGGCCGGGAGCAGCCGGCCGGCCGGGGTGGCGGGGGCGGCGACGGCGGCGCGCAGCAGGGCGGTCAGATGGTCGGCGAGCCTCTCGACGGTCGCGGCGTCGAAGAGCGCGGTGCTGTACTCGATGTCGGCGGCCAGCTTCTGCCCGTGGTCCCAGAACTCGAAGAGCAGGTCGAACCGGGCTGTGGAGCGGGGGAGTTCGGCCTCCGCCACCTCCAGTCCGGCGCGGCGGTGCGGGGTCAGCAGCGGCTCCTGGTAGGAGACGACCGTCTGGACCAGCGGCATCCGGCCGGGCTCCCGCCGCACGTGCAGCGCGTCGACCAGCCGGTCGAAGGGCACGGCGGCATGCTCCAGGGCCTCCAGGGTGGTGTCCCGTACGGCGTCCAGGAAGTCGGCGAAGGGGCGCCGCGCGTCCAGGCGGTTGCGCAGCGGTACGAGGTTGACGAAGAACCCCGGGGTGCGCTCCCAGTCGCCGTCGCCCCGCCCCGAGGCGGCGGTGCCCAGAGCGAAGTCGTCCTGTCCGGAGTGCTGGGCGAGGACCGTGTGCACCCCGGCGAGCAGGGTGGTGAACAGCGTCGCCCGGCGCTCCCGCGAGAGCGCGCGCAGGCCGGTCACGACGTCGGCGGGGAGCGTGAAACGGTGCAGCGCTCCGCCGGGCCGGACGGCGGCCGAGCGGGGGCGGTCGGTGGGAAGGTCGAGCGTGGGCAGCTCCGCCAGGGCGCGGCGCCAGTAGGCGAGGTCCTCGTCCCAGGCCCCGGTCCGGGCGTGCTCGCGCTGGATGCGCGCGTACCGCTGGTACGGGGCGGGGGCCGGGTCGGGGCGGGTGAACTCCTCGCCCGCCGCGGCACTCTCGTACAGGCCGAGCAGTTCGCCGGTCAGCAGTCTGGCCGACCAGCCGTCGGTGACGATGTGGTGCTGGTTGAGGACCAGCAGGTGGTGGTCCCCGGGCAGACGGAGCAGCAGGGTGCGCAGCAGCGGTCCTTCGACGAGGTCGAAGGACCGGGCGGTCTCCTCGGCGACCAGCCGCTCACGCTCCTGTGCCGCCCGGTCGGCGGGCAGGTCCCGGAGATCGGCGACGGCGAGGACCGGGTCGGTGGGGGGATGGACGAGCTGCGTGCCCTGCGCCCCGTGCGGGTGCCGGCCGTCCAGGTCCTCCCGGGCGCGGAAGGTGGTGCGCAGGACCGGGTGGCGTGCCGTCAGTTCGCGCAGCGCGGACCGCAGGGCGGGCTCGTCCAGGGCGCCCCGCAGTTCGATCCCCACCGCGGCCCCGTAGCCGACCTGTTCCGGGGCGGTGTCGTGCAGGAACCACAGGCCCTCCTGTGCGAAGGACATGGGCGCGGCGTCGTGGTCGTCCGCTACGGGCGCGGGCCCGGGCCCGGCCGCGGCACCGGTGTCGCGCGCGTTCCTGGCCAGGTCCGCCAGGCCCCTGGGGGTGGTGGCCGTGAAGAGGTCCCGTGGGCTCAGCCGGACGCCGAGCTCCGCCCGCAGCCGGGCCAGGACCCGGACCGCGAGGAGCGAGTCGCCCCCCAGGTCGAGGAAGTCGTCGTCCATGCCGGGGACATCGGTGCCGAGGACCTCCGCCCAGAGGGCGGCGACGGTCTCCTCGGTCCGGTCGGCGGCGGGCACATGGGCGCCTGCGGCGGCCCGCCAGTCCGGTGCGGGCAGCCGTCCCCGGTCCACCTTGCCGGTCGGCCCCAGCGGGAAGCGGCTCACCGGTACCACGGCCGAGGGCAGCATGAACCCGGGCAGGGTGGCGCCGAGATGGGCGGCGAGTGCCGCGCGGTCCGGTGCCGGGCGCCCGGCCTCGGCCCGTACGTACACCACGAGCCGCCGGTGGCCCCGGTCGTCGTCGCGCGCCCCGGCGGCGGCCTCGGCGACGTCCGGGTGGGTGAGGGCCGCCGCCTCCACCTCGCCGAGCTCGACCCTGAATCCCCGGATCTTGACCTGGTCGTCGGAGCGCCCCCGGTAGCGCAGGGTCCCGTCCCCGGAGCGCTCGACCATGTCACCGGTGCGGTAGAGGCGGCTGCCGGGCGGGCCGAACGGGTCGGCGACGAACCGCTCGGCGGTCAGGGCGGGCCGGTGCAGATAGCCGATGGCCAGGCTTTCGCCCGCCACGTACAGCTCGCCCGGGACCCCGTCGGACACCGGCCGGAGCCGGTCGTCGAGTACATGGACCCGGGTGCCCACCACGGCGCCGCCGATGTCGGGGGTCGTGCCGTCCCCGGGCAGGGGGGCGCTCATGGTCGCGCACACGGTGGTCTCGGTCGGCCCGTAGCCGTTGACCATGAGCCGGTCGGTGGCCCAGCGTGCGGCCACCCGTGCCGAACATGCCTCCCCCGCCGTGACGAGGGTGACGCCCGGCGGGACGGCCTTGTCGGGGAGGGTGGCCAGGACGGCGGGCGGCAGGGTCACATGGGTGATGCGCTCCTCGGTGAGCAGCTTCGCGAAGGCCGGTCCCACTTCCAGCCGGTCCTGGGCGGCGAGCACCAGGGTGCCGCCGGTGAGCAGGGCCATGGACAGTTCGAAGACGGAGGCGTCGAAGCTGGGGCTGGCGAACTGCAGCACCCGGGACCCCGGGCCCGCGCCGAGCCGGCTGACGTGCTGCTCGGCCAGGAAGGCCAGGCCGTTGTGGGGGACGACCACGCCCTTGGGGCGTCCGGAGGAGCCGGAGGTGTAGATGACGTAGGCCGCGTCGCCCGGCTGCCCGGCCGGGACCCGCCCGGCGGCGACGGGGTCCTCGCCGGGCCGGTCGGCCGCCAGGGCGGTGACCCCGTCCGGGCCGACGGTGAGGACGGTGGCCGGGTCCGGGGTGCCCCGCGGTGCGGCGTCCGCCGTCACCACGGTCTGCGGCCGGGCGTCGCCGAGCACGTACGCCACGCGTTCGGCCGGGTAGGCGGGGTCCACCGGCAGGAAGGCCGCACCGGCCTTGACGGCGGCCAGGGCCGACAGGACGAAGTCGGTGCCGCGCTGGAGGTGCAGGGCGACCAGGTCCCCGGGACCGGTGCCGCGGTCGATCAGCAGATGGGCCAACCGGTTGGTCCGCAGGTCCAGTTCGGCATAGGAAAGGGTCTCGGCGCCGCAGACGAGTGCCGGAGCTTCGGGGTCTCGCGCCACCTGTCGGCGCAGCAGACGAGGCAGCGTGTCGGCGATCCTGGCGAGGGTATCGCCCGCCATCTGCTTCTCAGGCCCTTCGGCGGTGCCGCGCTGGTGCCGTTCGGTCGAGGAAGCCGCCTCGTGCGACATGGAGTGACCTGCCCTTTCGGTTGCTGAGGCCCGTTCGGTGCGCCCGGCCGAAGAGCCGGGCGCACCGGACGGTGATTAGCCGTGCTGGTGTCCGTCACGCGCCGCGAGGCGCCCGCTGAGCTGCATGCGGTCGATCCGCCCCGTACCGGGATCTGCCAGGAAGCGGCCGGAGTAGGCCGTCCTGTCGGTCGTGAGCTCGACGACCGAGAAGGCGAGGTCGGCCCGCAGGGTGATCCGGGCGTAGGCCGCGCCGCCCTGGTCCAGCCGGAGCCCTCCGGCGTCCTGGACGAACTCGTAGGAGGTACCGCCGTTGACATAGGTCCCGGCGCAGCGGGCGAGCAGGGAGGGTTCCGCGGGCGGCGCCGTGCCGCGCGGCCGGGCGAAGGGGTGGTGGGCGATCCCCAGACCCTCCTGGCGGAGCTCCCCCACCAGGTCCTCCCACAGGGCCAGCCCGGTGCCCGCGTTGGTGGTGAGGGCCACGACCGTGCCTTCGTACGGGTCGACCCGGAGGTGACAGGAGGTGCCGTCCCCGGTGCCGTCATGACCGACCCAGACGGGTCCGCCGGGCTCCCGGTAGCCGGCCACTCCCAGCCCCCAGCCGTCGGCGAGCCCGAACGCGTCGGTGCCCGGCTGGAGCCGCCTCATGGCCTCGGTGACCCTCACCGGCGGCAGCAGCCCGCCGCTCGGGCGCACCGGGGCATCGGTCAGCAGCCGGCCGAACCTGAGCAGGTCCCAGGCGCTGAGGGCCAGCGCACCGGCCGGGGCCTGGGCCGGTGGGAGCAGTTGGGCGACCGGCACCGCGTCACCCTGCTCGGGCCGTGCGGTGTGCCCCGGCACATGCGCTCCGGCGGGACCCGTGACCCAGGCCGGGACGATGCCCAGCGGGTTCAGGACGACGGTGCGCAGCGCCTCCTCCCAGTCCATGCCCAGCACCAGCTCCGCGAGGTGGCCCGCCGCCACCATGCCGACGTTGGAGTAGGAGAAGGCCGCTCCGGGGGCGCAGACCGCCGGAACGGCGGTCGCCCGGGCGAGATACCGGGCCCGTCCGATGGTCTCCTCGGCCTCGAAGTGGCTTCCGGGCAGTCCGCCGGTGTGCGTCAGCAGCTGCCGGGGTGTCACCCGCGCCGCGTCGGCGGCCCAGGTGCTCGGCTCGTCGAACTGGTCGCCGATGGGGGTGTCCAGTTCGATGTCGCCGTCGTCGGCCAGGGTCAGCAGGAGCAGCGAGGTGAAAGCCTTGGTGAGGGAGCCGACGGGGAAGCGGGAGCCGCGGGTGACCGGGCTCCCGCCGCCGTACCGCTCCTCTCCCGCCTCCACGGTGATCCCGAGGGGGCCCCAGGAGGGGTGCAGCACGGCGAGCTGGGCACCGGGGACGTGGTGGTGCCGGATCAGTCCGTCCAGCAGGGGTCCGAGCCGGCCGGAGCCGGTCGTCGCGGGCTGCCGTCTGACCAGGGTGGATTGGCTCATGACGGCTGATGTCATTCCAGCTCGAAGACGACCGAGGCCGCGGGAGAGCTGATCTTCTCCTCGCCGACGAGCGTCCAGCCGGTCTCGGCGAAGACACCGTGCCACTCGTCGATGGTGGGGATGTACTGGCCCATCAGGTCGTGGGCGGACTCGAAGCCGAGGCTGAACAGCGGGATCTCGTGGTCGGCGTAGCCGACGGTCCTGGTGGCGTCGCCGAGCAGGAACCGGCGGACGTTCGGGAACTGTTCGCGGAGCGTGCGCAGCCGCTCGACGGCGCTCTCCCGGGGCCAGAAGTCGTGGCCCATCATGAAGCAGGTGAGGACCTCGACCTCCGCGAAGGCGGGGTGGGTCCGCAGACCGCGCGCGTCGGCCAGCACCGCCGTGATCCGGTCGGACAGGCCGTTGCGCGCCACCTCCTCGGTGGTCATCCTGACGGCCGCCTCGGCGATGTCGATGCCCAGGCCGCGGACGTGCGGGTATCTGCGGGCGACCTGGATCAGGCGCTCGCCGCTGCCGCACCCGAGGTCGGCGACCACGGAGAAGTCGAACGGGACGCGCTCCAGGGCGGTCCAGAACGCCGGGTCGAAGGAGAAGGTGGTCAGCTCCCGGCAGGCGTAGCTGATAGCCCTGGCATCACGCCGGTAGAAGTCGTCACCGACGCGGTTGGCCTGCCGCAGTACGGACGGCATTTCCGTGTAGAGCCCCGAGCAGCCACGGCTCAGCCAGTGGAAGTAGGACCGGTAGTGGTTCACTTCGTCAAAGAGCGGTCCGGCGCTGATCTTGCCGTCTTCCCGGGTCACGATCCGAACGGCCGCGAGCGCCTGATACATGCCGCGCGCGGCGATCGGGTCCAGCTCCAGCTTCTGGGCGAGCTCATCCCCGTCGACCGTTCCGGTGTTGTATATCTCGTCAAGAACGCCCACCTCCCAGGCGGCGGCGATGGCCCACGAAGCTACTGCCGAGTTGTAGATGTCCGCAGCCGTGAGCTGAGCCCGTTTCCTTTCCGCTTCGATGATCGACACAGGTACTCCTCCAGTTCGATTTCCAGTGGGTTGCCATGAGTGTCAGCCACCCCTCGAGGAGAACTCCAGCCACTTAAGTCCTGAGCAATAACCCTTGATCAGACGGCACACAGGGCCTGCTCAGCGCCCCTGGCGGGCTCGTGGCGACCTTCTCCGGGCACGAATTTAAGAGGAGGCTTAAATAGCTTGCCAGTGCTCATCGATCATGCCAAGCATGAGAAAAAGAAGGTAACTCGTCTCTACTTCGGAGGAATCCATGGGGAATCCGTTCGACGACCCGGAAGGCACTTTTCTGGTGCTGCGGAACGATAACGATCAGAATAGCCTCTGGCCCGGGTTCGCAGAGGTTCCGGCGGGCTGGGAAATCGCTTTCGGCCCGAACGGGAGAACCGCCTGCATCGATTACATAGAAACTCATTGGATCGATATCCGGCCTCGCACCCGAATTGCCTCGAATTCATAGCGGAAGCATTTCGGTGCAGCGACCAGAGAAAGGTGTGAGAAATGTCCGCAAGTCTGCTCCTGAACGATGCGGAAAGCCGCGCGGTCGGCGATCTCGCCGATGAGTTCCTGGACTCCTTCGGCCCTATGCGGGACCCGGCGAAAATCGCCGCCGCGGCCACCGTCGCCGCACAGCGTCTGCCCTCCCGCATCCGGGAGTTCCTGGCTCGGGCCCGCGCCGAGGAGCCGGCCGTCACGGTCCTGTCCAACCTGCCGGTCCAGGAGTCCCTGGAGCCGACCCCCGTCGGCTGGGAGCTCGCGTCGAAGCTCGGGGCCGCCCAGCGCGAGGAGACGGTGCTGCTGCTCTGCGGTGCCGCGCTGGCCGAGCCGTTCGGCTGGATCAGCCAGCAGGCCGGCCGTCTCGTCCACGACGTGTGCCCGACGCCCGGCGAGGAGACCTCCCTCACCAGCGCGAGCAGCACCCTCGCGCTGAACTTCCACACCGAGGACGTCTTCCACCCCTGCCGGTGCGACTACGTCTCGCTGTTCTGCCTGCGCAACCCCACCCAGGTGGGGACGACCATCGTGCGCACCGACGCGCTCGACCTCCCCGCGGAGATCCGCGCGGTGCTGTTCCAGGAACGCTTCCTGTTCCTGCCCGACGACTCGCACAGTCTCAGCAGCCTGCCCGCGACGCCGGAGAGCGAGACGCCCGGCACCCATCGCGGCGCCGTGCTCTTCGGCCCCGCCGACGCCCCCTACCTCAGGTTCGACATCGACTTCATGCGCGCCGTGCCGGGCGACCAGGAGGCTTCGGAGGCCATCGACGCGGTCCAGGCGGCGCTGCTGGAGCACACCGAGCGGATCGCCCTCTCCCCCGGTGAACTCGTCTTCGTCGACAACTACCGCGTGGTGCACGGCAGAGAGCCGTTCGTCTCCCGCTACGACGGGACCGACCGCTGGCTCAAGCGCCTCAATCTGACCAGGGACGCCCGCCGGATCAGCGCACTCACCGGCAAGCGGTCGGTCATCATCTGACCCCCACCGCACCTCGGCGCCGGACCGGAAAGGCCGACGGTGAATCCACCGAACGGCAGATGGCACCCCCCGCGTCCGGCCGACACCGTGTGGCCGTGCGGTGGTTCGGCCCGGCCCGGGGCGCCCGTCGCACCGACGGGCCCGGAGCGGGCGCCGCTCCCCGGCGGCCCGTGCTCCGCGTCCGCGCCACCCGGCCGGCGCCCGTCGTCCTGCTCCGGTCCACCTTTCTGAGGAACGTGCCCATGACCAGCCACCGGACCACGCTGCCGAGCAACCCCCGGCCGGAAAGCGCACCGGCCCCCGGCCCACCGCCGTTCCACCACCGGCCCGTCCTGGCGGTGGCCGCGGCCCTCGTCCTGCTCCTGCTGAGCACGGCGGACCGGTACGGCTACCACAGCGACGAGCTGTACTTCCGTGCGGCCGGACAGCAGCTGGACTGGGGGTACGTGGACCAGCCGCCGCTCGTCCCCCTGCTGGCCCGGACACAGACCGAGCTGCTGGGCGACTCGCCCACCGCGATCCGGGCCGCCGCCGCCCTGCTGGCCGGGGCCTGTGTGCTGCTGGCCGGGCTGATCGCCCGGGAGGCCGGCGGCCGGGGCCCCGCACAGCTCCTGGCGGCCCTGGCCACGGGCGTTTCGGCGAGCACCCTGGCCTACGGCCACATGCTCACCCCCGGCTCGGTGGACACCGTGGTCTGGATGGCCGCCGTCCTGCTGCTCCTGCGCATGCTGAACACCGGTGAGCGGCGGCTGTGGCTGCCGATCGGCGCGGTCCTCGGAATCGGCATGCTGGCCAAGAGCCTGGTGCCGCTGCTGGCCCTGGGACTCCTCATCGGCCTGCTCCGCTACGGCCCCCGGTCCCTGCTGCGCACCGGATGGCTGCTGGGCGGTGCGGCCGCGGGGCTGCTCATCACCCTGCCCAATCTGGTGTGGCAGGCGGTGAACGGCTGGCCGCAGATCACCATGGCCCGCGCGCTGTCGGAGTCCGGCGGGATGCCCGGCCGGGTGGAGCTGATCCCCGCCCAACTGCTCCTGCTCGGCCCCTTCCTGGCGCCGCTGTGGGTGGCCGGCCTCGTCGCCCTGCTCCGCCACCCCGGTTGGCGGACGTACCGCGTGGTGGCCGGCGCCTACCTGGCCGTACTGCTGATCCTGATCCTGCTCGCCGGTCAGCCGCGCTATCTGACCGGCCTCCTCCAGGTCCTGCTGGTGTTCGGCTGCGTGGCCGCCGTGCGCTGGGCGGGATCGCACCCGCGCCGTGCCGCCCTCGGCTCCCTGCTGGTGGCCAACGCCCTGGTGGCCGCGGTGATCGCGCTGCCGCTGGCACCGGCTGCCTGGCATCGCGACGAAGCGCTGGAGGGCCTCAGCGACGTACAGACCCAGCAGATGGGCTGGCCGGAGTACGCCCGGCAGGTGGCGCGGGTGCACGCGTCGCTGCCGGCCGCGGAGCGGCGCGACGCGGTGATCGTGGCGGGGAACTACGCCGAGGCCGGGGCGCTCGACCGCTACGGGCCGGAGCTCGGCCTGCCGCCCGTCTACAGCGGGCACAACTCGTACCACGCCCTCGGGCGCCCCCCGGAGGGGACCGGAGTAGTCCTTTTGGCCGGTCTCAGCGGTATCCCCGCCGACCAGCGTCCCGACCCCCGGCCGTACTTCCGGCGCTGCGAGCCCGCCGGCCCGCTGACACTGCGGGCCCGGAACCCCTGGCAGCACGAGGACGTACTGGTCTGCGAGGGGCCGCGCACCACCTGGGCGGAGCTGTGGCCGAAGCTGCGCTGGCTCGGCATTCCCTGAACCGGACGGCGTTTCCGGAATCTACGGCGTTTCCCAGAATCTCCCGATCGGCAGATACCCCCGCCCACCGGGGCCGGAAAGCATGGATGGCATGCAATCACTCACTCGATGGAGTACCGGCGTGGCGGCCCTGGCGGCCACGCTCGCCCTCAGCTCCTGCGGCTCGATCGGCGACCTCGACGTCAAGCCCCGCAGCGACAGCCGGACCTTCGGCCTCACGGGCAAGACCCTGGTCGTGGAGTCCGGGAGCAACCTGCGCCTGGAGGCGGCCGACGGCCCGGAACTCACCGTCGACCGTGACCTCACCGGCCAGGCCGCCGAGGACGGCAACGCGTCCTGGGAGCTGAACGGCGACCGTCTCAAGCTCACCGCGAAGTGCAGCGGCATGGTCCTCAACTGCAGCAGCGAGTACACCGTCAAGGTGCCGTCGGGGGTGGCCGTCACCGTGGTCACCACGGGTGCCGACGTGCTGGCCGAGGGGCTCGCCAACGCGCTGACGGCCACCACCGGGACGGGGGCGATCCGGGTCGAGCGGAGCTCGGGCACACTGCGGCTGAGCTCCGGCACCGGACGGGTCGTCGTGCGGGACGCCGGCTCCGCGCACGTCGATGTGCGCAGCGACAACGCCGACCACACCCTCTCGTTCAGCAAGGCCCCCAGCCGGGTGTCGTCCCGTACGAAAATCGGTGACATCAAACTCACCCTCCCCAAGGACAACACCCGTTACGCGATCGACGGCAAAGCCGAAGACGGCGAGAAGTACCGGATCAAGATTCCGAACACCCCCGACGCCGCTCACAAGGTCACCGTGGAAAGCCCCCGCGGGCGCGTCCTGGTGACGCGGGAGAGCTGATTCCCCGAGTTCGCGCAGAGGCCGGCGAGAAGCCCGGCGAAGCGGAAATCCACGCGGATGACCGGACCGGGCACCGGCCGGAAGAACCATGAACAAGCGCATCGGCCAAAAGGACGATGCGGCCCCTCCGGCCGAAAAGCCGATGGGCCGCCCCGGATCTCCCCCTAAAGGCAGATGGTGCGCCCCGTACGCACACCAGGAGCATGACGGCATGACGAAATCGACCACTCCGGCGGCCCCGGCCGTACGCCGGGTCCCGGGGGCCGACGGTCCCGTACGGGTCCTCAGGGAAGGCTGAGCACGCATGGAGCTCCAGATCACGGACCTGACCAAGGTCCACCGCGGCGGCACCCGTGCCGTCGACTCCTTCTCCCTGGACCTGGGACCCGGAGTGCTCGGGCTGCTCGGCCCCAACGGCGCCGGTAAATCGACCCTGATGCGGGTTCTCGCCACGGTGACCAGACCCACGTCCGGGCATGTGCGGTGGCAGGGCACCGACATCGGTGAGCATCCGGGTGAGCTGCGCCGGACCCTCGGCTACCTGCCGCAGGACTTCGGTGTGTATCCGCAGCTGACCGCCAAGGAGTTCCTGGGCTACCTGGCGTCGGCGAAGGGGCTGGACCGCAAGTCCGCCCGGGGGCGGATCTCCGAGCTGCTGGAGCTGGTCAACCTCACCGACGCGGCCGGCCGGCGGCTCGGGTCCATGTCCGGCGGTATGCGCCAGCGGGTGGGCATCGCCCAGGCCCTGCTGAACGATCCCAGGCTGATCATCGTCGACGAGCCGACCTCCGGCCTGGACCCGGAGGAGCGCATGCGGTTCCGCAACCTCCTCTCCGGCCTCGCCTCCGACCGGGTGGTCATCCTCTCCACCCATATCGTCTCCGATGTGGCGTCCACCGCCGACCGGATCGCGATCATGGCGCAGGGGCGGCTGCTCCGCCACGGCACCCCCGAGGAGCTGCTGCGCCTGGCCGAGGGCTCGGTCTGGGAGGCCACCGTGCCCTCGGAGGAACTGGTCGGTCTGCGCGGGCAGTTCGTCATCAGCGACACCACGCGTACTCCGCGGGGGGTACGGGTCCGGCTGCTGGCGAACCGTCAGCCGCTGGCGCAGGCCGAGGCCGTCGCGCCCGGGCTGGACGACGCGTATCTGCTGATGACCTCCTCGCTGCCCGGCGCCCGGCCCCAGGCTGTGGGGCGGTGATGGGCGGCACGGTCGGAGCCCTGGCCCTCGCCGACTTCCGGGAGAGGCGCCGGCGCCCCGCGTATCTCGTGGTCCTGCTCGGGACCCTGGCCCTGGGGCTGCTGGCGGCGCCGGTCGGTGACTCCGACTTCCAGATCTTCCAGATCAGCGATTACCGCGGCCTCTACACCAGCGGCTACGTCGGTACGGTCACCGCGCTCGGCGGCGCCGTCTGGCTGGCCCTCGCCGGGTTCAGCATCACCCGGGGCACCATCCCCAAGGACGAGCGGACCGGGGTCGGCCAGATCCTGGCCGCGACCCCGATGAGCCGGGTCTCGTACCTCTTCGGCAAGTTCTGCAGCAATCTGCTGGTGCTCGGTTCGATGCTGCTGGCGCTGGCGCTGACGGCCGTGGGGATGCAGCTGCTCAAGGGGGAGTCGTACGCAGTCGACCCGGTACGGCTGCTCATGCCCTTCGTCCTGATCACCCTGCCTCTGCTGGCCCTGGTCGCGGCCTGCGCGGTCCTCCTCGACACCGTCCCCGGACTGCGCGGCGGCATCGGCGCCCTGGTGTGGTTCGTGGTGTGGATGGTCGGCATGATGACGGCC
Source organism: Kitasatospora albolonga (assembly GCA_002082585.1). NCBI lineage: Bacteria > Bacillati > Actinomycetota > Actinomycetes > Kitasatosporales > Streptomycetaceae > Kitasatospora > Kitasatospora albolonga. The sequence continues at coordinate 6,013,543 of CP020563.1, read as the reverse complement.
CAGTCCTCGGGCGGCTACGACCTCCTGGGCATGGACCGCATCAGCGACTCCATGCGTACGGCCATCGCCGCGGGCGGCGGGTCGGTCGACTCGGTGCACTTCGGGGTCGGGCTCACCGCCACCGACGGGAAACTGTCCACCTTCGACTGGGCCGGGCTCGGCCCGGGTGATGCGGGCGGCGGCCTGCTGCTCAACACCGTACTGCTGACCGCTGCTTCGGTGCTGATCGCCACGGTCGCCGTGCTGTGGTTCCGCCGCTTCGATCCCGCCGCGCCGGTGAACCGGGCAGGGGCACTGGTCGCGGGTGCGGCCGGGGCCTTCACCCAGGACACAGCCGCCTCGGGTCCGGCCGGCCAGATGGAGCAGGAGGGCAGGCGCAGCGCCTCCTTCGACCTGGACCCGGCGCACATGACTCCGGTGCGGTTCGGGGCCTCGTTCCCCGGAACCTTCTCCGGCGAACTGCGGGTGCTGCTGAAGGGGGTTCGCCCCTGGTGGTGGGCCGGTACCGCGGTGCTTCTGGTCACGGCCGCGCTGGTGGACGTGGAGAGCCTGGTCGTCCCCGTGCTGGCGCTGGCGGTCCTGTGGCCGGTGCTGATCTGGTCCCAGCTGGGCCACCGTGCGGACGCAGGCAACGTGGACGATCTGCTCGCCGCCTGCCCGGGTGCCCGGCAGCGGCTGCTGGCCGGACTGCTCGCCGGCATCACGTTCGGGCTGCTGACGGCCTCCGTCCCGATCCTGCGGCTGGCGTTCTCCGGTGACGGGACGGCGGTGGCCGCCGGGCTGGGCGGGGTACTCTTCGTGCCCGCGCTGGCGCTGGCGTGCGGTGTCCTCAGCCGCGGTGCCCGGCTTTTCCAGGCCGTCTATCCGCTGCTGTGGTACGCGATGTTCAACGGCGTCCCCGAGCTGGACTTCCTCGGCAGCGCGCCGGGCGAGGGCCCGGCCGCCGCGGTGGTCGTGGGCGCGGCCCTGTTCCTGGCGCTCGTCGGCCTCGCCGCCGACGAGCTGCGCAGAGCCCGCCGCTGAACCACCACACGCGCCTTCACGCGGCGGGGACGCCGCCCCACAGACGTGGCCGACGATCCGGTTGCCCCCGTACCGGGTCGTCGGCCACTTGAACCCTCACCGAAAGGCTGTTCCTTTGCGGCCACACAGCCTCCACCGGACCGTTGCCCGGAGGACCGACGACACAGCACGGGCGGACACGGATCACGACGGCGGTCGCCTGGGCACGGCGGCGCTGGCCACGGCCTTCGTCCTGCTGCTGCTCGTCGACTGGGTCATGAGCCTCGACGCCGCGGGGCCGCTGCTCCCCCTGGCCGGCCTGCTGCCCGTGGGCCTGGCGCTGATCCGCCCCGCCGGCGGTCTCAAGCCACCGCTGGTGTATCTCGCCGCCGGCTGGTCCCTGGCCCTCTCCCTCCTGATGCTGCTGCGCGGCACGGCGACCGATACCCCGGGGCTGGCCGAACTGCTGGCTCTGGCAGCGCTGTTGATCGCGAATGCCCGGCGCTCCGGCCCCCTCGTGTCCTCGCTCGGCACCTGCGGCGCCCTGACCCTGGCGCTGCTGCTGCAAGCCGCGCGCGTCGCGCAGAGCACCGACGGCACCGCGCTGGCGATCCTCATGGTCACCTTCGTCGCGGCGGCGGCGATCGGCCGGGGGCTCCAGCTGCGGGCCCAGGACGCGCGCAGGCTCCGGATGATGCAGCGGATACGGCAGGGCGAGCGGCTGGAACTCGCCCGTGATCTGCATGACTTCGTCGCCCATCACGTCACCGGGATCGTGGTGCTGGCCCAGGCCGGACGAGCGGTGTGGGAGTCCGCGCCGTGCAAGGTCGGCGATATCTTCAACGACATCGAGCTGGCCGGGGCCCGGACGATGGACTCGATGCAGCAGCTGGTGACCGTCCTGCGCGAGGAGGACGGATCGTCCACCGCCTCTTCGGCCTCGCTGCACGGCATCGCGCAGATTCCCGCCCTGGTCGAGTCCTTCCGGCGCGGCGGGCCTCCCGTGCGGCTGGAGCTCGGCGAGGACGTCCGCACCATGGAACTTCCCCCCGAGGTCGCCACCACGGCGCACCGCATCGTCACCGAGGGGCTGACCAACATCCGCCAGCACGCCCCCCACAGCCCGGGGGTCCTCGTACGCGTCACGCGCGAGACGGCCGGTCTGGCGGTCCGGGTACGCAATGAACCGGCGGCCGCGAGCGGCAAGCGGAGCCTGCGGATCTCCGGGCGGGGACGCCCGGGGTACGGTCTGGTCGGATTGCACGAACGGGTGAGTGCGGTCGGCGGTAGCCTCGTCAGCGGACCGGACGACTCCGGGGGCTGGGAGGTCTCCGCCGTCATACCGATCCGGGACTCCGACATCTCCGCCCGGAAGGCGTCACCGTGACGATCAAGGTGCTCATCGCCGACGACCAGGAGATGGTACGTACCGGCTTCCGGCTGATCCTGGAGAACGAGCCCGATATCGAGGTGCTCGCGGAGGCGTCCGACGGTATCGCCTGTGTGGAGCTGGCCCGGCGGCTGCGCCCGGACGTCTGTCTGGTCGACATCCGTATGCCCCGGCTGAACGGCCTTGAGGCGACCCGCCTGCTGGCCGGTCCCGATGTCGTCGACCCGCTGCGCATCCTGATCTTCACCACCTTCGACCTGGACGACTACTTCTACGGCGCGCTGCGCAGCGGGGCCTGCGGATTCCTGCTCAAGAACAGCGGATCGGCGCTGCTGATCGAGTCGGTGAGGGCGGTCGCGGCCGGCGCCGCGATGATCTCGCCCACGGTCGCGCTGCGGCTGCTCAAACAGCTCTCGGCGGACAGCCCCGCGCCCGGCTCCGGCCGGACGGCGGGGCACGGGAACCAAGTCTCCCGGCCGACCGGGCCGCCCCATGCTCCGGACCTCCCGGGCTGCCCTCCCCTCACCGAGCGGGAGTTGGACGTGGCACGCCTGGTGGCGCGCGGTCGCACCAATCAGGAGGTCACCGATGAGCTCGACATCTCGCTCTCCACGGTCAAAACGCACCTGACCAACATTCAGGGAAAGTTACGGGTGCGTAATCGGGTGGAGATCGCCGCATGGATCTGGGAAAGCGGAGCAATTCATACCGGTTATTCGCCCTGATGCTACCCTCTCCCGGCCGCTTGGGCTATCTACCCAAAGGCCGATGCCGCAGGACGATACCGGTCGTGCATGATTCCCCTACGCTGAGGGGTTTGGCCGAATCCGCACGCCGCCCCTCTTCTCGGGGGGGAGGAGCATAGCGTGATCCGTGTCGTCTTATCAGTGGAAGATCTTTCCCGTGTCCGTATGGCCGGCCCTGTCGATCCTGCACACGAAGCAGCTTTCGCACTGGAGAACTGGCAGAAGAAAACGGGAGGCTATTTCCGGATATGGCATCAGTCCGTAGCTCGCAGAGTGGGCCGAAACGCACGCGTACGGCACTCGTTGCAGCGCTTCACGGAGTCGGGCCGCACGGCCGAGGACCTCATCGCCCTGGCCGCCGACCCGGCCGACCGGTCGCCCCATGAGCTTCCCGACCGGCCTCCGGGGGGCATGACGCGCAGTGACCTCGCCTCGCTGCTCGACGAGTTCGCCAAGCTGGCCCTGGCTCCTTACCGAACCGAGATCCAGACCCGGCTGGGCAGCGACATCGACGCCTACCGGCAGATCATGAGCGCCTCCGGGGTGGAGACCCTGCTGCGGAGCCTGCATCCGCGCATCCACTGGCGAGCACCGGTCCTGGAGATCGAAGGGCCCGAGAGCCACGAGATCGAACTGGGCGGCCGTGGACTGCTGGTGTCGCCCTCGCTCTTCCTCACCAACCCGGGCACCCTGCTCCCCTCGGTGGCGGACTCCCACGATCCGTCACCGACACTGGTGTTCCCTGTCCGGCCCGACCCACGGGCCAGCATCCCCCTCGGCGCCGGAGCCGAGACCACGACCCGCGACAGCAACCCGGAGGCGGCCCTCGCGATGCTGATGGGCCGGACCAGAGCAGCCCTCCTGGAGGAGCTGCGCAGGGGCTGCGCCAACGGCGAACTCGCCGACCGGGTGGGCGTGTCGGCCGCCGCGGTCAGCCAGCACACCTCGGTCCTGCGGGCGGCGGGCCTGATCACCACCCGCAGGACCCGCAATCTGGTGCTGCACACAGTGACTCCGCTGGGCCGTTCCCTGCTGGGCAGCGGCCCCAGGACACCCGCCCCCGCGGTCGGGTCGCAGGCATCGGGATGCCGGACCAAGTCCTGACCCCCGCACCACGCCCCTCGGGCCCGCCCGCGCCACCGTCCCCGGCGGCCCGCCTCAGGAGTTCCGCGTCAGCGGTGCGGTCCGCGTCAGGAGCGCGTAGCACCCGGCGGCGACGGTGATCCCGGCCGGGAGCGAGAGGTCGACGCCTCCGAGGGCGGCGGCGACCGGGCCGGTGTACGCGGTGTCGACGCACAGGGCCGCGGCGGTGACGCCCGCCGTGAGGGCGAGGGCTCCGGCCGGGTTGACGCCCGCGGTGTACCAGAACGGGCCGCCCCGGCTCTCGTCCGTGAGGGCCGGGCCGTCGTAGCGGTTGCGGCGGAGCAGGATGTCGGTGGCGTAGACGGCCATGCTGGGGCCGAGCAGGACGACGGTGAGCCGGAGGACGTTGCTGACGGTGTCCAGGAGATCGGAGACGAGCAGCGCGTACAGGGTGAGGGAGACCGCCGCCGCCCCGTCCACGAGCACGCTGTACGAGCGCCGGATGCGCAGGCCCACGGCCTGGAGGGCGAGGCCCGCGCTGTAGGCGGTCAGCGCGTTGATGGCGATCGTGCCGAGGACCAGGGCCAGCAGGAAGACGGGGACGAACCAGGCCGGGAGCAGCCCTTCCAGTCCGGCCTGCGGATCGCTCATGTCCACCGCCGTGGCGGCGAACGCGCCGAGCGAGCAGACGACGACGCCGGGCAGGAAGCCACCCAGGGCGGTCCAGCCGACGATCGCCCGCTTCGGTGTCGTACGGGGCAGGTAGCGGGAGAAGTCGGCGCTGGTGGTGTACGACAACGGGGCCGAGGCGGTCAGCGCGAGTCCGGCCGCCAGGGTCGCCCACAGGGCGGTGCCGTGCAGCGGCTCGGCGGGGCGGTAGGAGAGGTCGGCACGCCCGAGGACGCTGACGGCGACGACGGCGAAGGCCAGGGCGAGCGCCAGGGTGATGGGGAGGTACAGCTTCACGATCGCCGCATGGCCGTAGACGCTGATGGCGAGGGTGAGCGCGGCGATCACGATCACGACGGCGGCCGTGACGCCGTCGCCCGCCGGGATGCCCGCCCGTGCGGTCAGCGCGGTGGCGGCGCTCGCGGCGGCGGCCAGGTTGAGGGCGAAGTAGCAGACGGAGATCGCCCAGCCGACGACCGCGTTGTTGACCCGGTTGCCGCGGATGCCGTAGATCGCCCGGGTGATCACCTCGCTCGGGGTGCCCGAGGCCGGTCCGGAGACCGCGAGCACCCCGGTGAGCAGCCAGAACAGGTTGCCGGCCACGATCACCGCGAGCGCCTGCGCCAGGGTCAGGCCCATCAGGACGAGCACCCCTCCGGCCAGCAGGCTGAGGTAGTTCACGTTGGCCGCCGCCCATACGGAGAACAGCTCGCGCGGCCGGCCGCGGCGCTCGGCGTCGGGGATGTGGTCGATGCCGTGGGCCTCGATACGCGGTGCCGCGCGGTCCGGGGTTGCGCTCTCCGGGGCTGCTCGGTCCGGCGCCGCGGTTTCCGCAGTTGTGCGGTCCGGGGTTGTGCTCTCCGGGGCCGGGGCCGGGGCCGGGGGCGCGTCCGCCGGGGCGCACGCGGTGTCGTGCGGCCCGGGAAGCGGGTCGGGAATCGTGGACGCCATGGGCCCTCCGGGTGCTGGTCGTACCCACCTGCTTGCTTATTGGTCGCACACTCAATAACGTTCGGGGCATGTCGTCAAGCGTTCAGCGCCCCCGAGTTCGCAAAAGTCCGGCCGCCCGACGTGCGGAAATCGTCGACGCGGCGGCGGCCGTCGCCCTGGCCGAGGGGCTGGAGTGCATCACCCTGCGGCGGATCGGCGAGGAGCTGGGGGTCCGGCCGGGGCTGATCAGCCACTACTTCCCGTCGGCCGAGGAGCTGGTGGCCGAGGCGTTCGGCAGCGCCGCGAGCGGCGAGCTGGACACGCTGCTGCCGGAGGAGTCCCCGGGGGCCACCCCGACGGAGCGCCTCGCGCACTTCCTGACCCGGACGACGGGGGAGCCGTACGACGCCATCAGCCGACTCTGGATCAACGCCCGCCACCTCAGCCGCTACCGGCCCGTCCTGCGCGACCGGGTGACCACGCAGCAGGCCGCCTGGCGGGGGCGGCTGGAAGGGGTCATACGGGAGGGCGTCGAGCTCGACGAATTCCGCACCCCCGACCCGTCCCTGACGACCATTCAGATTCTGGTGGTGCTCGACGGGCTCGGTGCCCACGCCAATACCGGGACGGCTGAGCACACCCCTGCCGCCGTCGTCCGGATGGCCGTTGCCACGGCGGAACGCGAACTGGGCCTGCCGGAAGGCGCCTTGAACGCCTGACCGTCCGAACCCGCCCCCCGTCTCCGCTCCCCCGGCCACCTTCTCGACGAACGTTCCTGGAGTCCCCGTGCACCCCTCCCTCGTCCTGCTCTCCGCCCGGCTGCTCGACCCGGTCACCGGCCGCCTCCTGCCGCAGACCGCGCTGGCCGCCTCCGGAGGGCGGATCGCGGCCCTCGGCGACGACCGCGAGATCCGCGCGCTGGCCGGTGCGCCGACCACCGTGATCGACCTGAAGGGCGCGGTGGTGACCCCGGGGCTGACCGACGGGCACCTCCACCCGGTCACGGGCGCCGAGCTGACCCACGGGCTGGACCTGTCCGGCTGTACGGACCTGGAAGCGGTACGGGAGGCGCTGGCCGGTGAGGTGCGGCGGCTGGCGCCCGGGGCCTGGCTGCACGCCTGGGGGCTCGACCCGAACGTGTTCGGCGACCGGCCGGTGGGGTCCGCCGCCCTCTCCCCCGTACTCGACGGCGTACCGGCGACGCTCCTGCTCTTCGACGCGCACTCCATGCTCGCCAGTCCGCGCGCCCTGGAGCTCGCGGGCGTCGACGGGCCGCGCACCTTCGACCAGGCCGCCGAGGTCGTCTGCGACGCCGATGGACGGCCCACCGGGCTGCTGCTGGAGGACGCCGCCTGCGAACTCGTCGAGCGGGCCGCGCCCCGGCCCACCCGGGCGGAGAGCCGGGACCGGCTCGCCGCCGCCCTGCGCTCCATGGCCGCCGCCGGGCTGACCGGCGGGCACGTCATGGACGCCAACGGGGACAGCGCCGCCCTCTACGCCGAGCTGGACGCGGCCGGTGAACTGCCGCTGCGGCTGCGGGTCGCGCCCTGGTGCCGCCCCGGTGCGGACGCCGATGCCGTACGGGAGCTGATCGGGCTGCAGGGCACCGGCGGGGCGCTCTGGCGGACGGCGGGCGTCAAGCTCTTCATGGACGGCACGATCGACAACGGCACCGCCTGGCTGGAGAAGCCCGACTGCCACGGCGAGTCGACGCACGCCTTCTGGCCCGACCCGCAGGCGTACACGCGCGTCATCGGCGAACTCCACCGGGCCGGGGTGCCCACCGCGACGCACGCGATCGGGGACGCCGCCGTGCGGCACGCCCTGGACGCGGTGGCCGGGGCGACGGCCGCCGGAGGTCCTTCCGTACGCCATCGGATCGAGCACATCGAGACCGTGCCCGATGACACCCTGCCCCGGTTCGCGGAGCTGGGCGTCATCGCCTCCATGCAGCCCACCCACTGCTGCGACTTCACCCGCGCCGACCACACCGACAACTGGTCGCGGCGGCTCGGCGAGGAGCGCGCGTCACGGGCCTGGCGGTGCCGCGACCTGTGGGACGCGGGGGCGCGGGTCGTCCTCGGCTCCGACTGGCCCATCGCCCCGTTCCCGCCGCTGGGCGTGATGGCGGGCGCCCGCCACCGCCGCCCCTCCCGTGATCTGACCCAGCCCCCGCACGGCCCGGAGCAGGCGCTCACCGCCCTCGAAGCCCTCCGGGCCATGACGGTCAACGCGGCCTGGGCGGCGGGCGAGGAGCAGGAGGCCGGTCGGCTCGCCGTCGGCTGCCGGGCCGACCTCACGGTCCTCGCCGACAGCCCGCTCACCACGGCCGCCACCGACCTGCCGGAGCTGCCGGTGCTGCTCACGGCGGTCGACGGCCGCCCGACCCACCGCGACGCGAGCGTGTGAGACCCGGGGGGGGGCGCCCCCTACCTCTTGTCCCCGTTCCGTTCGGTGTGACGGCCGAGGTAGGGGCCCAGAAGCGGATGGCCGAGGTGGACCAGGGCCGCGCAGAGGAACAGCCCGCCCGCCACGCCCCACTGACCCGGGGTCACGGTCTCCTCCATGACGGCCGCCCACCAGTAGTAGCCGGGCTCCGAAGGGGGGTAGCCGAAGAGCATCGCGGCGAGGGTCAGGGCGACCGGCGGCAGCCAGGCCATGGACGGACCGGCGAGGCTCACCGTGATGACGGCGAGCGCCGCGTACAGCAGCAGGTTGCGGACGGCGGGCTCCCAGGTGAGCTCCGGCCCGACCAGCTGGCCCGTGCTGACCGCGAGGGTTCCGGCGGCGGTGAGGGCGAGCAGCCAGGCCAGCCGGGCGGAGAGCAGCGCCGGGTGTTCGGGCAGCGGAATCCCCGTACCGCCGCCGGTGGCGATGGCGACCGCGATGCCCGCGACGACGGGCACCAGCAGCATGAGCGCCACGGGTGTCTCGAACAGGAGGAACCCGAGGCTGTCGATCGTGGCCTGCGCCCCGAGGAGCGAGAGGGTGCCGCTGATCAGCAGGAGCGTCCCGGCGGGCCGGGTGGGGTGCACCCCCGCCCAGGCCCTCAGGAGACCTGTGCGGCCGGTCATGCGCCTTCCAGATCGCAGGTGGCGTAGTCCTTCATGATGTCCGCGCTCTCGGCGGGCGTCAGCACGCGTGGCTTCACCGGGAACTCGGCGGTGTCGACCGTGATCCCGGCCGTGTGCAGCAGCGTGAAGTAGAGGGAGAACTCACGGCTCCAGTACTTCTCCCCCGGGCCCGGCTCCTCGTACAGGGCCGAGCAGTGCAGGGGGCGGACGAGGCTCGCGGCGATGTCCTGGACGGACACCTCGCCGGAGGCGTAGGCGTCCGCGGAGATCTCCAGGCCGATGCGGTCGGGGGTGGTGACCTGGTACGTCCGGCTCAGCTCCTCGACCCGCCGGGGCACGAGGGCCGTGTGCCCGGCCTCCCCGGCGGCCTCGGTCAGCGTACGCACATGCTGGACGACCTGGTCGCGGAAGCGCCGGTGCTCCGGGTACAGGCAGATGACCGGCCCGGCGCCCTCGGTGCAGTCGGCCGGGGCCTCGGCCTTCGCCGTGAGCCGCTCGGCGGGCAGGGCGTACTGGCCCCCCACGACGGCGACGACGACACCGACGGCGAGCGCCGCGCCCGCGGCGGTCAGGACGCGGCGGCCCGACCGCAGAGTCACCGGGAGCAGCAGCAGCGCCGCCCCGGTCAGGGCGAACAGGGCGATCTGGGAGAGCAGATACCCGGGGTTGTACACGAGACCGAGCCGGGAGACCGTCGCGCCGCCCAGGGAGAGCGGCTCGAAACGCTCCCCGCTCCCCTCCCCCAGCAGATAGATGAGGGTGAACGAGCCGATCGCGCCGACGGCTCCCGCCACCAGGGGTCCGGCGAGCCGTCCGACGGCCGAGCCGACGGCCGCGTACCAGCAGATCGCCAGCGCCTGGACGAGTACGGCACCGGCCAGGCCCCACCACGGCGAGCCGCCGGGCAGACCGCCGATGGCCAGCCCCACGGCCAGGACCAGGAAGTGCACGGCCAGCACCGGAACGACGCACCAGGCGGCGGCCCGCAGATACGGGCGGTACGGGCGGCGGGTGGCGAGCACCAGGTGGATGGTGCCGTCCTTCGAGAGCCGCGCGGCGTCGACCGCCGCCGCACCCGCCAGGAGGGGGCCCACGATGAACAGGGAGATCGCGAACCAGTCCACCGTCCACAGGGGTTCACCGCGCCAGGGCATGCCCCGCTGGAAGAGGTTCACCACTTCCAGGGCGATGACGACGGGCAGAATCCACGGGCCGATGAGCGTCTTGAGGGCGTAGCGCAGCGCGCGCGTCATTCCGGTGCTCCCATCAAGGTCGCGAGGGCCCGTTCCAGATCGGTCTCGCCCGGTGCCCCGGGGTCCGACTTCGCTTCGAGGGCCGGTACGTCCCCGTCGAAGACGACCGTGCCACCGTCCAGCACGACGACGCGGTCGGCGAGCCCCCGGATGTCCTCGACCAGGTGGGTGGAGACGATGACGATGCGTTCGGCGGCGATCGCGGCGATGGTCTCGCGCAGTGCGAGGCGCTGCCGGGGGTCGAGTCCCACGGTGGGCTCGTCGAGGAGCAGCATCACCGGATCGTGAATCATTGCCTGGGCAATCCCCAGCCGTCGCGCCATACCGCCCGACAGGGTGCGGATCTTGCTTGTCACGCGTTCGGCGAGGCCGGTGCGGGAAAGAACGTCGGCGACAGCTTTTTCACGGCGACCGGCGGGAATCCGGTGCACCCAGGCGACATAGTGAAGAAACTCTTCACAGGTGGCTCCCGGCGGCATATCCAGTATTTGCGGAAGGTAACCGAGAGGGGATATCCGCTCGTCGGACTTCCCTCTGGGGAGGCGTACCGATCCGGATGTGGGTTTCTCGAGACCGGCGGCGATCCGGAAGAACGTCGACTTCCCCGCGCCGTTCGGTCCGACCAGACAGGTCACCCCGTCGGCGAATTCCAACGACAACGGCCCCAGCTGAAAACTTCCTCCATGGTCCTTGACCAACCCGTCACAACTGAGGCGATGAAGGCTCACTGCTCTCTCATTTCTCATGACGTACCCGTCGGGCCCGGCGGTGGCCGGCCCTCCGCGGGGGGCCGGCCACCGCCGGTGTCAGCACCGGCGCCGGGTGCCGGTCAGTACTTGTCGCCGCCGTCCGTGTACGACCAGCCCGTCGCCGGATCGGTGCGGTACGGGATGTCCAGCCGGGCACGGACCATACCGCGCGCGTAGTCCGCCTCCGACTTCACACCGGTCGAGGCCGACTTGAACGTGTACGACTTGCTGCTGTGGTGCGCCGTCTCGGCGGTCGCGTGGTTCCAGTACTTCTGCGTGCAGTTCATGTACTTGCTGGCCTGGACGCAGTATCCGGCGTTCACCTGCGTCTGGAGCTCGACGTACACCTTGTGGTTGTCCGCGTTGTTGAGCTTGGTGTAGCTGTTGACGATCGACCGGGTGCCGTTGGAGGTGTTACCCACCTTCCAGGTGCCCCAGGCATGGCCGGTGCTCCCGTAGCCCGTCACCTTCAACGGGTTGTTCGTCCCGTTCCAGGTCCGTTCGACATTGAGCGCTTGGGCCGCCGTGGGCAGAGCCGCCACGGTCAGAGCCGCGATGAGTCCGGCCTCCACGGCCCGCCTGAGAACAGTGGAACGTCGCTTCATTGCCACATTTTCCCCCTGCAATTTTTGTCGCCTGGTACGGCCCGCGATATAAGCGATCCCCGCCGACCGATTTGACATCCAGAAAGTACAGCGAACAGCCATCGGAGCACAGAGCCGGTACGGTTTGTTGAGCTAGATTTGAGGTGCGGACATCGAGGATCGCATTCCGCTTTCCATATGCCCGTGATCACCGTTTACGACGGCGAACTTTCGTTACGCGCCGCTACAGCCCGGTCACTGAACAGAGCCGCCATCACCGGCGGCTGGTCACCGTCGCTCCGCTCGGGGGCAGTCCCACAGGGAGTTACGGGGGGGAGCCCCGCAGGGAGTTATCGGAGGGGGGAGCCCCGCAGGTCACAGCACCGGCCGGTCCATCGGGCGGGGAAGTGGGGCCAGGGCGCCCGCCTCGCGCAGGCGCTGCCACGCGCGGACCACCGCCGCGCTGTCGCCGGGGGCCGCGATGCTCAACAGCTCGCCGCCGCACGGGAGTTCCTGGCGGACCGCCTCCAGATCGTCGGGTACGAGGGCGGCGCGGGCCGGGGAGAGATAGCCGGCGCGGCCCACGACCGGGTCGTCGACCGCGTACCCGGCCTCGTCCTCCAGCGCGTCCAGCACGTCGTCGTCGCTCACATCGCCGAAGTCCGGCTCCCACACCCGGGCGATGAGGGTGAGGATGTCCTCCTCGGGGACGGGCGAGGCGTCCGGGGCGTGCAGGATGATCACGAGCGACTGGAGCAGGAAATCCGGTGTGCCGCCCGCCAGTCCGCTGACCTCCGCCCCCCAGCCGGGCCTTCCCGTGCCGACGAGCCGGAGTCCGGTGCCCGTCAGGTCCGACCAGTCGGCCGCGTCCCGGGCCGTACGCAGGGCGTCGAGCAGGGCCTGCCCGTCCGCCGTGATGGCGGTCGCCGGTTGTTCGGAGTGCACCTGGCTCCAGGCGTCCGCCGCCTCCGGGACCAGGGCGGCGAACCCGTCGAGGGTCTGCCGCCACCGCTCCGCCACGGCCTCGACCGGCTCCGGCCTCGGGCCCCAGAAGCCCCGCACCATACGTCGCATGCTGATCTCTCTCCTCCGTCGCCGGACCGCTCCGGGCCGCCCTCGCGTGCAGGCTAACGCGGCTGCTCGTCGAAGGCTCCGGGCTTCCTGGTGCTGTCGCCGGGTTTCGCCGGGCTGTGCACCACCGTGACCGGCAGCCCCTCGTCCCGGAACGCCCTGCGGGCCGCCTTCGCCACCTCCGGGTCGGAGAAGTGCCACTCCACGGGCCTGCCCCCGGCCGCCTCCACCTGGGCGCGGGCCTCGGTCACGAACTTCTCCTTGCCGGAGGCGGTGAGCCTGCCCGCGTCGGTCGTGGAGAGGTAGCTGCCGTAACCGTTCTTGGCCTCCAGATACGTCTGCCGGGAGGAGTCCCAGCCGTCGTACTCGACCGCCGGCCTGCCCTCGCGGGGGTGCGGTACGACGTACTCCTGGCCCCGGTCGGTGCCGGTGATCTGCTCCTGGTAGCGGAGCCAGGACTCGTTCTTCCAGTTGGGCGCGGGGTTGCGGTCCCGGCTCGCCCAGAAGCCGTCGCCCGCGTCGGCGTCCCCGAGCGTGCGGGTCCTCAGGCCGTCCGCCCAGGCCGGCGGGTCGTAGTTGCGCGGGTCGGAGGTGTCGTTGCGCCGCGGCTCGGGGTACCGCTTCTTCTCCAGCTCCGCCTTTCGCGCCCGCTCCGGCTCCTCCAGGCGCTTCTGCTCCAGGTGGGCGGCGCGTTCCTGTTGACGGGCCTCCGCCGCCGCGGCCCTGGCCGCCTCGTCGCACCCGCCGTTGACGAGGACCACCCGGCCCGGCGAACCGCCCGCCGGCACTCCCGTACCGGAACCGGGTACTCCACCGCCGCCGTACCGGACGCGTGGCGGGCCCGACGCGATGGCACAGCCCGTCCGCCGCGCCGCGGCCTCCGCGCTGTCGGCCGCCTCGTCCGCTTCCTTCGCCGCCTTGCGTACGCCGTCGAGGTCGCCCGCCTCCGCCGCCTGCCGGGCCCGCCGGGCCGCCGCCCCCGCGTCGCCCGCCGCGTCCGCGACCTCGGAGGCCACCTTGCCTGCCTTGCCGAGCTTTCCGGCCTTGCCGACCGCCTTGGCCACGTTGTAGCCGGGGATGAAGAGCGAACCGACGTTCCAGAGCACGTTGGTGACGGCCCGGGTCTTCTCCCCGTTGTTCCAGCGCTCGCGGACCTCGTCCCCGACGAAGACGTCGTCCCCCACCGTGACCACGGTGCTGACGGACGCCTTGCCCCAGTCCCGGAGCGCGCCGAGATAGTCGCCGTCGCTCCACTTGTCGCCCGCGCCCCGGGAGTCCTTGACCCACTGGTCCCCGAGCTGCCGTCCGTACTCCGCGAGACCGGCCCAGGTCTCGGGCGTGAACAGGGCGATGATCCCGGCGATGTCGCCCCAGATGCCGTCGATCACCAGGCCCTCGAAGACCTGGGTCGTACGGTCCCAGGCGCAGCCGAAGAAGCCCCAGCCGCCGCAGTCCTCCTGGGCGGACGCTCGCTCACCGCCGCCGCTCCCGCCGTCGCCCTCGCCCTCGGCGGAGGCCGGTACGTCGTAGGCGGCCTCGGGCTCCTCGTGGTCCTCGGCGTAGGTGTCCTCGCCGGTGCCGGGGCGGCCCTCGTCGTCGGGGCCACCGGTGCCGCCGCCCGTCGCGGGGCCGGGGCCTGTGGTTCCCGTACCGCCGGAGGTCTCGCCGCCGGTCGCGCCCCCGTCCGTACCGCTGGAAGTCCCGCCGGAAGCCCCGCCGGTCCCACCCGTACCGCCCGTCGCGTCGCCGCCGGAGGCTCCCGTACCGCCGGTGACCGTCGAGCCCGCGTCCGTACCGCCGCTGGACGCACCCCCCGAAGCATCCCCCGCCTCCACCGGGCCGCTGCCGCCCCCGTCCGAGACCGGGCACGAGCTGCCGGTCAGTGAGCAGATCGCCGACTGGAGCCCCTCCGTGATCCGGCCGCCGAGGCCCCCCACCGTCAGGGCCGCGATCAGCGCGACCACGATCAGGACCAGGCCCAGGTACTCCAGCGCGGACTGGCCCCGGTCCCGGCGCCAGGTGATCATGTGCGGGAGCGAGAACCTCGGAGGCTCCCCACGCTCGCCGGGCGGCAGCAGGAACCACGCCCGGCTCTGCGGACGGCTCAGCAGCACCAGGATCACCACGGGCAGCACCAGCTGGGTGAACCCGTCCGGTGAACCGTCCACCAGGTTGCCGAGGCCGCCGATGATCAGCCAGACCTGGACGGCGGCGATCCCCCACCGCACCCGTCGGCCGCCCGTACGGAGGTGGCGGGCCAGCAGCGCGCACAGCACCCCGGGCACGGAGGCGTACAGCAGGATGCCGAGCACCTGGGCGCCCAGGGCGTCGGCGGCGAGCGCGGAGCCGGAGAGGCCGATCGCGCCGAGGACCGTCGCGCCGAGCAGGACGAGGAGCAGGACGCGTACGACGACGAGCGGGCCGGGGAGGTCGCGGCGCGGGGCCGGGGCCGGGCCTCCGGCTATGCCACCGACAGCAGACATACGTGATCCGACCCCCGGCACCCCCTGGCTGACCTGACAACCGGTCACCCTAGGGTCGGGGCCGTCTCACCGTCGTGGGTCCCAGGGCCCAACCCGGGGCCCATACAAGCGGGTTGGCTCGGCTACGCGAACGGCTGCCGGGCGCCCCCGGTGAAGGGGCGCCCGGCAGCCGGGTGCGGAGCGGGGTGTGTCAGTCGGTGAGGTTCACCGAGCGGGCCGAGGAGGCGCCGATCTCGTCGGCGATCTCGGTCAGCACCGCCTGCGGGACGGTCTCGTCGACGGTGAGGACGACCAGGGCCTCGCCGCCCTCCGCCGCGCGCGAGACCTGCATGCCCGCGATGTTGAGCCCGGCCTCGCCGAGGATCTTGCCGACCGCGCCGACCACACCGGGCCGGTCCTGGTAGCGCAGGACGACCATGTGGTCGGCGAGCGCCAGGTCCACGTCGTGCTCGCCGATGGCGACGATCTTCTGGAGGTTCTTCGGGCCCGCCAGCGTGCCGGAGACCGCGACCTCCTCGCCGCTCGCGAGCGTGCCGCGCACGGTGACCACGTTGCGGTGGTCGGGCGACTCGGAGCTGGTGGTGAGGCGGACCTCGACCCCGCGCTCCTGGGCGAAGAGCGGGGCGTTGACGTAGGAGACGGTCTCGTCGACGACGTCCTCGAAGACACCCTTGAGCGCCGAGAGCTCCAGCACCTTGACGTCGTGCTGGGTGATCTCGCCGTACACCTCGACGTCGAGCCGGGCCGCGACCTCGCCCGCGAGCGCGGTGAAGATCCGGCCGAGCTTCTCGGCGAGCGGCAGACCGGGGCGTACGTCCTCGGCGATGACGCCGCCCTGGACGTTGACCGCGTCCGGGACCAGCTCACCGGCGAGGGCGAGGCGGACGGACTTGGCGACCGCGATGCCCGCCTTCTCCTGGGCCTCGTCGGTGGAGGCGCCGAGGTGCGGGGTGCAGACGACCTGGTCGAACTGGAAGAGCGGGGAGTCCGTGCAGGGCTCCTTGGCGTACACATCGAGCCCGGCGCCCGCGACGCGGCCCTCCTTGAGGGCGGAGTACAGCGCCTCCTCGTCCACGATGCCGCCGCGCGCGGCGTTGACGATGCGGACCGAGGGCTTCACCTTGTGCAGCGCCTCGTCCCCGATGAGACCGAGGGTCTCGGGCGTCTTCGGCAGGTGCACGGTGATGAAGTCGGCGACCTCCAGCAGCTCGTCCAGGCTGAGGAGCTTGACGCCCATCTGCGCGGCGCGGGCGGGCTGGACGTAGGGGTCGTAGGCGACGATCTTCATGCCGAAGGCCGACATGCGCTGGGCGACCAGGACGCCGATGCGGCCGAGGCCGACGACGCCGAGGACCTTCTCGCTGAGCTCGACCCCGGTGTACTTGGAGCGCTTCCACTCGCCGTTCTTCAGGGCGGTGTTGGCCTGCGGGATGTTGCGCGCGGTGGCGACCAGCAGACCGCAGGCCAGCTCGGCGGCGGTCACGATGTTGGAGGTCGGGGCGTTGACGACCATCACACCGGCCTTGGTGGCGGCGGAGACGTCCACGTTGTCCAGACCGACACCGGCCCGGGCCACGACCCGGAGCTTCTTCGCGGCGGCGATGGCCTCGGCGTCGACCTTCGTGGCGGAACGCACCAGGATGGCGTCGACATCGGCGATCGCGGGGAGCAGCTCGGCGCGGTCCGCGCCGTTGCAGTGCCGGATCTCGAAATCCGGACCCAGAGCGTCGACCGTGGCGGGCGACAGCTCTTCAGCGATGAGTACGACAGGCTTCGAGCTCACGTGAGTCCTCACAAGTCCAGTGCGGACGGCCGTCCCGACGGCCGCAGGCGGTGGAGGGGCTAGCCGCGTGGTAGACGCACGACACTGTGGGCCCTGACGCGTGTATGTGTTGAGAAGTGTAGTGGTGCGGAGGGCCTTGTACTGCGCCCCGGTGGAAGGATCACCCGCATGAGGGTGGACGGGGTGTACACCCGTACGGAACGCCTCGTTCCGGTGATCCTCCGGTGATGTGGGGCGGGGCGGGCCCTGCCGGACCCGCCCCGCTCCCCCGAGGACCTACGCCTCTTCGTCGTTCACCCAGCTCATGAGCTTGCGCAGCTCACGGCCCGTGGTCTCCAGCAGGTGGTCGCTGTCGGCCTTCTTGTACTCGTTGTACTTGGGCAGGCCGTTGTGGTACTCGGCCATCCAGTTCTTGGCGAAGGTGCCGTCCTGGATCTCGGCGAGGACCTTCTTCATCTCGGCCTTGGTGGCGTCGGTGATGATCCGCGGGCCGGTGACGTAGTCGCCCCACTCGGCGGTCTCCGAGATGGACCAGCGCATCTTCTCCAGGCCGCCCTCGTACATGAGGTCGACGATGAGCTTCAGCTCGTGCAGGCACTCGAAGTACGCGATCTCGGGCTGGTAGCCCGCCTCGGTCAGCGTCTCGAAACCGGCCTTGACCAGGGCGGCGGTGCCACCGCAGAGGACGGCCTGCTCACCGAAGAGGTCGGTCTCGGTCTCCTCGGTGAAGGTGGTCTTGATGACGCCGGCGCGCGTGCCGCCGATGCCCTTGGCGTACGACAGGGCCAGCTCCAGGCCCTTGCCCGAGGCGTCCTGCTCGACGGCCACGATGCAGGGGACGCCGCGGCCCTCCTCGTACTGGCGGCGGACCAGGTGGCCGGGGCCCTTGGGGGCGACCATGCACACGTCGACGTTGGCCGGGGGCTTGATGAAGCCGAACCGGATGTTCAGGCCGTGGCCGAAGAACAGCGCGTCGCCGTCCTTGAGGTTGTCCTTGACGGACTCCTCGTAGACCTGGGCCTGGATCGGGTCCGGGACGAGGATCATGATGACGTCGGCCTCGGCGGCGGCCTCGGACGGGGTCACCACGCGCAGGCCCTGCTCCTCGGCCTTGGCCTTGGACTTCGAGCCCTCGTGCAGACCGACGCGGACGTCGACGCCGGAGTCACGGAGCGACAGCGCGTGGGCGTGGCCCTGGCTGCCGTAACCGAGAACCGCGACCTTGCGGCCCTGGATGATGGACAGGTCGGCATCGTCGTCGTAGAACAGCTCGGCCACTGGGTCTTCTCCTTGGTGTGCAGGTGTTGCGTCCCACCGTACGGCGGGGGCGTCGGGATACGTGATCGGGTCTCGCCATACGAGCGGCGCGGGCGGGCGCCGCTCGCGTACCGGCTAGGCCGAGCGGTCGAGGGCGCGCAGGGACCGGTCGGTGATGGAGCGCGAGCCTCGCCCTATGGCGATGGTGCCGGACTGGACGAGCTCCTTGATGCCGTACTGCTCCAGCATCTTGAGCATCGCCTCCAGCTTGTCGGCCCCTCCGGTCGCCTCGATCGTGACGGCCTCCGGGGAGACGTCGACGGTCTTGGCGCGGAACAGCTGGACGATCTCGACGATCTGGGAGCGGGTCTCGCTGTCGGCGCGGACCTTCACCAGGACGAGCTCCCGCTGGATCGCGGCGGCGGGCTCGAGTTCGACGATCTTCAGGACGTTGACCAGCTTGTTGAGCTGCTTGGTCACCTGCTCCAGGGGCAGGTCCTCGACATTCACGACGATGGTGATGCGGGAGATGTCGGGGTGTTCGGTGGTGCCGACGGCGAGCGAGTCGATGTTGAAGCCGCGTCGGGAGAACAGGGCGGTGATCCGGGCGAGGACACCGGGCTTGTTCTCGACCAGGACGGAGAGCGTGTGCTTTTCGGACATGGGAGTCGGTCTCTCTCTGTCTCTCAGTCGTCTTCGTTGTCGCCGAAGTCGGGGCGGACGCCGCGTGCGGCCTGGACCTCGTCGTTGGAGGTGCCCGCGGCGACCATCGGCCAGACCATGGCGTCCTCGTGGACGATGAAGTCGATCACGACGGGGCGGTCGTTGATGGAGTTGGCCTCTTCGATGACCTTGTCCAGGTCGGCCGGGTCCTCGCAGCGGATGGCGTGGCAGCCCATGGCCTCGGAGAGCTTGACGAAGTCCGGGACGCGGGTGCCCTTGTTGGGGGCGCCGTCGGAGCCGGGGCCGGCGTGCAGGACGGTGTTGGAGTAGCGCTGGTTGTAGAAGAGGGTCTGCCACTGGCGGACCATCCCGAGGGCACCGTTGTTGATGATGGCGACCTTGATCGGGATGTTGTTGAGCGCGCAGGTGGTCAGTTCCTGGTTGGTCATCTGGAAGCAGCCGTCGCCGTCGATGGCCCAGACCGTGCGGTCGGGCATCCCGGCCTTGGCGCCCATGGCGGCCGGGACCGCGTACCCCATCGTTCCGGCGCCGCCGCTGTTGAGCCAGGTGGCGGGCTGCTCGTAGTCGATGAAGTGGGAGGCCCACATCTGGTGCTGGCCGACGCCCGCCGCGAAGATCGTGCCCTCGGGGGCGAGCTTGCCGATGCGCTGGATGACCTGCTGCGGGGAGAGGCTGCCGTCCTCGGGCAGGTCGTAGCCGAGCGGGTAGGTGTCGCGCCAGCGGTTGAGGTCCTTCCACCACGCGGTGTAGTCGCCGGTGTGGCCCTCGGTGTGCTCGGCCTGGACGGCCTGGACCAGGTCGGCCAGGACCTCGCGGGCGTCGCCCACGATCGGGACGTCGGCGGTGCGGTTCTTGCCGATCTCGGCGGGGTCGATGTCGGCGTGGACGATCTTGGCGTACGGGGCGAAGCTGTCCAGCTTGCCGGTGACGCGGTCGTCGAAGCGGGCTCCGAGGGCGACGATCAGGTCGGCCTTCTGGAGTGCGGTGACGGCGGTGACCGCACCGTGCATACCGGGCATTCCCACGTGCAGCGGGTGGCTGTCGGGGAAGGCGCCGAGCGCCATCAGGGTGGTGGTGACGGGCGCTCCGGTGAGCTCCGCGAGGACCTTCAGCTCGGCGGTGGCCCCGGCCTTGATGACGCCGCCGCCGACGTACAGCACGGGGCGCTTGGCCTGGGTGATCAGCTTGGCGGCCTCGCGGATCTGCTTGGCGTGCGGCTTGGTGACGGGCCGGTAGCCGGGCAGGTCCTGGGTGGGCGGCCAGCTGAAGGTGGTCTTCGCCTGGAGGGCGTCCTTGGCGATGTCGACGAGGACGGGGCCCGGGCGGCCGGTGGCAGCGATGTGGAACGCCTCGGCGATGGTGTGCGGGATGTCCTCGGCCTTGGTGACCAGGAAGTTGTGCTTGGTGATCGGCATCGTGATGCCGCAGATGTCGGCTTCCTGGAAGGCGTCGGTGCCGATCGCCTTGGAGGCGACCTGGCCGGTGATCGCGACGAGCGGCACGGAGTCCATGTGCGCGTCGGCGATCGGGGTGACCAGGTTGGTGGCGCCGGGTCCCGAGGTGGCCATGCAGACGCCGACCTTGCCGGTGGCCTGCGCGTACCCGGTGGCGGCGTGGCCGGCGCCCTGCTCGTGGCGGACCAGGACGTGACGGACCCGGGTGGAGTCCATCATCGGGTCGTAGGCGGGGAGGATCGCGCCGCCGGGGATGCCGAATACCGTGTCGGCGCCGACTTCCTCGAGAGAGCGGATGAGGGACTGCGCGCCCGTGACGTGTTCGACGGTGACGGACGGCTGTCCGCCGTTACGGGCGCGCGGCTGCGGGTGGTGGGCCCCGGTGGCCTGCTCGGTCATCGGCATTCTCTTCTCGAAGCTGAGGGTGTTCGCGGGTGGTGTGTCGCGGGTGGTTTGCAGCGTTTTGAGAGGTGTCAGTGCAACAAAAAACCCCTCGTGCCGTGAGGCAAGCGAGGGGAGCGCGCCGGGTGCGGTCCGCAGAGTGTCGTGGAGTGACTCTGCTTCAGCCGACGCGCTTTCCAAGTACGAGAATTCGGGTGCGCATGGCATTGACCCTCTCTCCGGCACGCATGGCGTGTCAAGTGGGTGGGACGGGCGTCTCAGCATGTGATCCGGTGAGCAGGGGGATCGAGCCGCCCGCCATCACCGTACGGGGGCCGGGGACGCCCGGCACGGGGAACTGGCCGCGCACCAGGGCGCGGCGCAGCCGGTACTCGTCGAGCGGGCCGGAGAAGGCCATTCCCTGGCCGTGGGTGCAGCCCATGGAGCGCAGCGCGAGGACCTGCTCGGGGACGTCGACCCCGTCGGCGACGGACTGGAGGCCGAGGTCGCAGGCGATCCGCAGCAGCCCGCTGGTGATCTTGTGCAGCCTGGCCGATTCGACCACCCCCTCGACCAGGTTCCGGTCGAGTTTGAGTACGTCGATGGGGAGGCGGCGCAGCGCGTTGATGGCGGCGAATCCGCTGCCGAAGCCGTCGAGCGCGATCCGGACGCCGAGGCGGCGCAGGGCCACGAGGCGCTGCTCCAGCTCGTCGAAGGAGATCCGGGGGTCGCTGTCGGCGACCTCGATCATCAGGGCCCCCGAGGGCAGCCCGTGCCGGGTCAGCAGGGCCTCGATGGAGCCGAAGGGCAGGGCCTTGTCCAGCAGCCGGGTGGCGGAGAGCCGTACGGAGACGGCGACGGGGTGCCCGGCCCTGGCCCGGTCGGCGGCCTGTTTGACGGCCTCCTCCAGGAGCCAGCGGCCGAGCTCGGCGGTGCGGTCGTCGTCGCCGGTGACCCGGAGGAACTCGGCGGGGGTGAACAGGATGCCCTGGGTGGAGCGCCACCGGGCCTGGGCGGCGACGGCGGCGACGGAGCCGCTGGCGAGGTGGACGACGGGCTGGTGGAGCAGGGCGAACTCGCCCTCGCGCAGGGCCGTGCGCAGCCGGGTGGCGAGCTCGGAGCGGCGTACGACGTCGGCCTGCATCTGGGGGGCGTACAGCTCGACGCGGTCCTTGCCGCCGGCCTTGGCCCGGTACATCGCGAGGTCCGCGTTGCGCATGAGGTCGGTGGGGGTGATGCCGGGCTCGGCGAAGGCGACGCCGATGGAGGCGGCCACCCGGACCTCGCTGGCGCCGATCCGGTAGGGCTGGGAGAGGGTGAGGCGGAGCCGGTCGGCGATCTCGTGCACCTGGTACTCCCGGGCGCCCTGGTCGCGGGTGCCGTCGCCCATGATGAGGGCGGCGAACTCGTCGCCGCCGAGCCGCGCCGCCGTGTCCCCGGCCCGGACGGACTCCTGGAGGCGGCGGGCGGCCTGGATGAGGAGCTCGTCGCCCGCCTGGTGGCCGATGGTGTCGTTGACCGCCTTGAAGCCGTCGAGGTCGATGAAGAGCACGGCGGTGCCGGAGTCCCCGGTCCGGCGGCCGGTGAGCGCCTGGCGGACCCGGCGGGTGAACAGGGCCCGGTTGGGCAGGTCGGTGAGCGGGTCGTGCTCGGCGTTGTGCTGCAACTGGGCCTGGAGCCGTACCCGTTCGGTGACGTCCCGGCTGTTGAGCAGCAGCCCGCCCTGGTGCCGGTTGACGGTGGACTCGGCGTGCAGCCAGTCGCCGGTGCCGGAGCGGAAGCGGCACTCGATGCGGGTGGTGGGCTGTTCGTGCGGTGGTGCGGCGAGGAAGCGCCGCACCTCGTGGACGACCCGGCCGAGGTCGTCGGGGTGGATGATCGAGGAGAGCTCGGAGCCGACGAGATCCTCCGCGTCGCGCCCGTAGACCCCGGCGGCGGCGGGGCTGACGTAGCGCAGGGTGCCGCTGGGCGCGGCGATCATGATGACGTCGCTGGAGCCCTGCACCAGGGAGCGGAAGTGGTTCTCCTTCTGGGCCAGTTCCTGGGTGAGGGAGATGTTGTCGAGCAGCATGATGCCCTGCCGGACGACCAGGGCGAGGACGACCGTACAGCCGGTGAGGACGACGACCCGGTCCACCCGGCGGCCCTCGACCACGTTGTACAGGATGCCCAGCGTGCAGACGGCGGCGGCGAGATACGGGGTCAGCGCGGCCAGCGACCCGGCGATCGGGCGGCTGGTGGTGCGCGGGGGCGCGGGGCGGTCGGCGCCGGGCGCCCGGCGTACGCCCCAGGGGGCGTAGGCGAGGAGCAGCGAACCGGCGAACCACCCGGCGTCGAGCAACTGGCCCGAGTGGTAGGTGGAGCGCAGCAGCGGCGAGGTGAACACCGCGTCGCTCAGGACGGTCAGCGCCAGGGCGGCGATGGCGGTGTTCACGGCGGAGCGGTTGGCCCCGGAGCGGCGGAAGTGCAGCGCGAGCACCATGGAGACGAGCACGATGTCGAGCAGCGGATAGGCCAGCGAGAGCGCCGCCGGACCCACGCTGGCCTCCTCGACGCCCGCCATGTGCGCGGTGTGCGCGAGGGCGAGGCTCCAGGCGAGGGTCAGCAGGGAGCCGCCGATCAGCCAGGCGTCCAGGGCCAGGCAGACCCATCCGGCCCGGGTGACGGGGCGTTTGGCGAGGACGAGCAGCCCGACGATGGCGGGTGGCGCGAAGCAGAGGAAGAAGGCGTCGGCCAGCGACGGGGTGGGCACGGGGACGCCGAGCACCACCTCGTACCACCCCCAGACGGCGTTCCCGCAGGCCGCCATGAGGGAGGAGACCGAGAACAGCAGCCAGGCCGGGCGGAGCCGGCCGGGGCTCACCCGGGCGTAGAGGAAGCAGGAGACGGCGGCCACCAGCGCAGCGGCGGCGAGGCCGAAGTCCCCCATGAAGCGGGCCAGTTCCGGTGAGCCCCAGCCGACGGCCGCGCCGACGGAGTACGCGGCGCAGACGACGCCGAGCAGAATCCGGGACCGCAGCCCCGTGGAGCCGGTGGCGGTGCGGGGCGAGAGCCAGGCCCCCAGCACGCTCACCGGAGGGCTCCCCGCCCCGGCCCGGCAAGGCCCGGACGCCCCGGCGCGGGCCGGCCGGTCCGTGCCGTCCGCCGCCGTCCGCCGCGCGCCGGGGCAACTGCCGGTGCCCGGACGGGTCCCGGCCGTCGCCCCGGGTGGAATTCCGGCCACCGGAGGGCGCCGCACCCGGGCAGCGCCGATGACCGCCGCACTCCGTCCCGCCGACTCGGATCGTCTCTCCATGGCCAGCACATCGCCCGTCGCCCCCTCGCGTTCCGATGCTCCCCCCGCGCCGCCCCTTCCACGGCGCAGCACCCCGGTGCGGACGATACACCAGGTTCGTCACTCAGGGCCATAGCTTCTCTACGCTCCGTGACGAAATACGAGGTGGGCGGCGCTAAGCGCATGCGGATCATGCCCCTGCGCGACCGCCGGAACTCCTCACCCGGCGGTCCCGGGCCCCTCAGCCGGTGGTGCTGACGACGTTCACCACCGGCTCCCCCGCGACGAAGCGGGTGAGCTGCGAGGCGATCAGCCGCTTGGCGCGCGGCTCGAACGCCGAGGTGCTGCCGCCCACATGAGGCGTGATCAAGACATTCGGAGCATGCCAGAGAGGATGGCCGGAGGGCAGCGGTTCCGGGTCGGTGACGTCGAGTGCCGCCCGCAGCCGTCCGGATTCCAGTTCGGCCAGCAGGGCCTTGGTGTCCACCACCCCGCCCCGGGCGACGTTGACGAGGAGGGCGCCGTCCGGCATCGCGGCGAGGAACTCCGCGCCCACCAGCCCCTGCGTGGAGGCGTTCAGCGGGGTGGAGAGGACGACCACGTCGGCCTCGGGCAGCAGGGCGGGCAGATCGTCGAGCGTGTGTACGGGGCCGCGCTCGGTGGTCCGGGCGGAGCGCGCGACGCGCACCACCCGCGCGCACTCGAAGGCCGCGAGCCGGTCCTCGATGGCCGAGCCGATGGAGCCGTACCCCACGATGAGCACGGACTTGTCGGCGAGCGCCGGGTAGAACCCGGAGCGCCACTCCTCCTTGTCCTGGCCGTGCACGAAGCCGGGGAACCCGCGCAGGGAGGCCAGGATCAGGGCGAGCGCCAGCTCGGCGGTGGACGCCTCGTGCACCCCCTTGGCGTTGCACAGGCGTACACCGGCGGGCAGCAGCCCGAGCCCCGGCTCCACGTGGTCGATGCCCGCCGAGAGCGTCTGCACCACCTGGACGGCGCTCATGGCCGCCATCGGCCGTACGGCGATCTCGGAACCCTTCATGTACGGAACGACGTAGTACACGCAGTGCGCGGGGTCGCCCGGGAACTCCGGGCCGCCGTCCCAGAAGAGGTAGTCAAGGCCCTCGGGAAGCCCGTCGATCTCGTCGGCCGCAAAGGGCAGCCACACATCGGCGTTCGTCGCGCCGGCAGTCGTCGCAGTCATGGTCAGGAGGCTATGCGACGGGTGTGCGAGCGCTCCAGGACGGCTGATCGCGGACGTGGCCCGGGCAGAGGTTAGTTTGGGGGGCGGTGCGGCCCCGTGACCGCGGGAACGAGGAAAGGCCAGGGGAGTTGGAGCGCAGGACTATCGGGGCGGCGGGGCTCGCCGTGGGCGCGGTCGGCCTGGGCTGTATGCCGATGAGCTGGGGCTACAGCGCATCGCAGCAGCTCGGTGACCGTTCGCTGCGTACGGTGCACGCGGCGCTCGATGCGGGTGTCCGGCTGCTCGACACGGCGGACATGTACGGGCCGTTCACCAATGAGCTGCTGGTGGGGCGGGCGCTGAAGGGGCGGCGCTCCGAGGCGTTCCTCTCCACCAAGTGCGGGCTGCTGGTGGGTGATCAGCACATCGTCTCCAACGGCCGCCCCGGGTACGTACGACGGGCCTGCGACGCCTCGCTGCGGCGGCTCCAGACCGATGTGATCGACCTCTACCAGCTGCACCGGGCCGACCCCGAGGTGCCGGTGGAGGAGACCTGGGGTGCGATGGCGGAGCTGGTGACGGCGGGCAAGGTGCGTTCGCTGGGGCTCTGCGCGGTGGGGGCGCGCGCCCCGCGCCGGTCCGGGGCCGGGCCGCATGCGGGAACGATCCGGCAGCTGGAGCGGGTCCAGCAGGTCTTCCCGGTCAGCGCGGTGGAGGCGGAGCTGTCGGTGTGGTCGCCGGAGGCCCTGGAGGAGCTGCTGCCCTGGTGCGCGGCGCGCGGGGTGGGGGTGCTCGCCGCGATGCCCCTGGGCAGCGGCTATCTGACCGGAACGCTGAAGCCGGGGCAGGGGTTCGAGCCCGAGGACCTGCGGGCCCGGCACCCCCGGTTCACGGCCGAGATGATGGCGGCGAACCAGCCGGTGGTGGCCGGTCTGCGGCGGATCGCGGAGCGGCGCGGGGCGAGCGTGGCGCAGGTGGCGCTGGCATGGGTGCTGCGGCAGGGGCCGCACGTGGTGGCGGTGCCGGGGACGAAGCGGGAGCGCTGGGCGGTGGAGAACGCGCGCGCCGCCGAGGTGGAGCTCGACGCGGCGGACCTGGCGGAGATCGCCGCGCTGCCCCGGGCACGCGGGTCCTGGGACTGAGGCCGCGCGCCCGGCGGGTGGCGGCGGGAGAATGGGCCGGACCGGGAACTCCGGGCGCCGCCGTGAGGTAGGAACAGGTAGCAGGTGGTACGGGCAGAGTTCAGGCAGCCGTCGAAAGGATCGGTCCAGTGCGCGGTGCTGTGTTCGGAGCTGTTCAGTCCCCCGAGGTGCGCAGGAGGTGCGGAGCCGTTCGGTCCGCCGCGGTGCGCAGGGGGGTGGTGGCCGCGCTGGCGACGGCCTCGCTGCTCCTGTCCGCCGCGTGTTCCCCGGGCGGGACGGAGGGCTCCCCCTCCGGTACGGGCACCGCCTCACCGACCGCCCCGCAGGGCTCCGGCTCCCCCTCCCCCGGCGCATCGGCCGATCTGCCGCCCGCCAAGGGCTCGGTGAAGGTCGTCTCGACGCTGGCCGAGGGGCTGAAGTCGCCGTGGGGGCTGGCCGCGCTGCCCGGCGGTGATCTGCTGGTCGCCTCGCGCGACGAGGGGACGGTCCACCGGATCGACGGCGAGAGCGGGAAGCAGACACTGCTGGGCTCGGTGCCCGGGGTCTCCCCGGCGGGCGAGGGCGGTCTGCTGGGGCTCGCGGTCCCCTCGACGTTCGCCGCCGACGGGTGGGTGTACGCCTACTTCACCACCACGTCCGACAACCGGATCGTCCGGATGAGCTACGACGAGAAGCGCCCGGAGGGGCAGCAGCTGGGCGCCCCGGACACCGTCCTGCGCGGTATCCCCAAGGGGAACATCCACAACGGCGGCCGGATCGCGTTCGGCCCGGACAAGATGCTGTACGCGGGCACGGGCGAGATCGGGGACACCGGGCTGGCGCAGGACAAGGAGTCGCTGGCGGGCAAGATCCTGCGGATGACCCCGGACGGGGAGCCGGTGCACGGCAACCCGGAGGCGGACTCGGTGGTGTATTCGTACGGGCACCGCAATGTGCAGGGGCTGGCCTGGGACGACCGGAAGCGGCTGTGGGCGGCCGAGTTCGGCCAGAACACCTGGGACGAGCTGAACCTGATCGAGCCCGGCGGCAACTACGGGTGGCCCGAGGCGGAGGGCAAGGAGGGCGAGGACGGGTTCATCGACCCGGTGGCGCAGTGGCAGACCTCCGAGGCGTCGCCCAGCGGTATCGCGTATGCCGGGGGCTCGATCTGGATGGCGGGGCTGCGCGGCGAACGGCTCTGGCGCGTTCCGCTCTCCGGCGACGCGGACCGGGAACCTCTGGCCGACCCCCAGGCGTTCCTGGAGGAGGAGCACGGCCGGCTGCGTACGGTGGTGAGCGCGGGCGGCGACCGGCTCTGGCTGGTCACCAGCAATACGGACGGCCGGGGAGAGCCGAAGCCGGGGGACGACCGGGTCCTGCTGGTCGAAGTGGAGTAGCCGGACACCCCGGACCGCACCGTCCGCGCGGTATGTCGGAGGGAGCACGACCGTGTTCAACTTCTTCGAGGAGCTCTTCGCCCCGGGGCGCAAGCACGCGACCGACGAGCGGAAGCGGCTGGAGCTGAGCCGGGTGGACGTCACCGCCGGTGACCCGGGCCACGGGCCGATAGACCTGACCTCCGGCAAGGTGACCGTCCGCGCGCCCGGGGCGGGGACGGCGCCGGGGGCGGGACCTGGCCGGGGACCGTGAGGGCGAGGCAGGTCCCCCGCAGATGCGGAAAGCGCCGCTGGAGTGATCAACTCGAAGCGCTTCCGGTGGAGGCGGTCGCCGAGATACCAGGGGCCATCCTGCGGCCAGAGCGGGAGAAGTGCATCAGCGGCGGCGCCTTCGTCACCTGTTCGGGTATCACGAGCTGCGAATATCTGACAGCTAGTGAGCTCTTCCGTACGCTCGGTACTCAATCATTGGACTCAATCATTGGAGTGGAGGGAGACGTATGGACGGCGAAGTGGCCGGGCTGGTGGACGGAGGCGTCGCAGCGCTGAGCGGGCTGTTGCTGACGGACATGTACGAGTGCGTCGTGCGTCCGAGGGTTGCGGCGCTGCTCAGAGGCGGGCGATCGTCGGTGCAGTTGCCGGACATCGAGGACTTCGATCGACTCCGCCATGAACTGTCCGGCGCGATTGCGCGGGGAGATGCGAGGAAGCAGCGTGTGCTCGCACGTGAACTGAGGGGCTACGTGCGCAGCCTGATCGATGCCGATCCTGTGGCTGTCGCGGAGTTGCTCTCTTCCGTGCGCCACGCGCCGGAGACGGAACCTGACGGGCGTTCGGCCAGCGTCTCCCTGGTCAACAACACCATCATCGGCCCCGTGTTGGGCTCGGGCGTTCAGCACAATTCGCTCTAGTCGGAGGTGGAGGCGTTGAACGACCGGCACGAGTCCAACAGTGTGCGCGACAGCACCATCATCGGCCCTGTTCAGGTCGCGGGAAGCCAGGTCAACAACTTCATCGGGCAGGGGCTGGCTCCCTCCGCCCACGACCTGCTCCGTGACCGCGAACTCATCGCCCAGGCCACGTACTGGCAGATGAAAAGGGATCTGCTTCTCTGGATCTGGAAAGCCTTCGTCGCCGCCGAATTCGCTGGAACAGCCATCAGTATCCTGGTGATGCGGGAAATCGGTCTCGTGGCCTACTTACTGCGTGGGAATCTGCACTGGCTCGTCCTGGCAGCGGCTCTCGGATGGCTCGGCGATGCCTTGTTCTTCTGGGCCAGGCACCGTCTGGAGTCCCAGGACAATCCCTTGCTCACGAGTGGTGCCCCCGTGCTCCTGCACGATGTCCTGCCTCGACTCATGTTGGTGATCGGCGGCGTGGCACTCTATCTGTTCGCCCCCCATCTCTCTCCGTGATGGCGCACACGCGCCAGGGAGAATCGCGGGCGGGGCCGAGAAGGGAACCGGCTCTCACCCCGTCTCGCGACGGCCTGGCTGGGGCCAGGACTCGCCAGTGTGGCAGCCGGTCCGTGACCCCAAGCTTGCGAGCACCCGGGGCCCGCACAATGTATCCGGCCTTCCACCCCAAGGGCCCGGAAATTTCCCGGTACGGCAGCTATGGGCGTTGGCCTGACACAGAACAACGAGCGACACTTCGGAGTGGAGCCAAAAGCCTTCGCCCAAGTGGCTTAGGCGTTCGAGGTGTTGGCGCACGCATTCACCTACGCCTTGGCCTGCCCGCTGACAGCGCAGATGGCGGCGAAAGCTCCGAGAAGCAGCAGAAGTCCTCCAATGACTTCTGGAACCGCCGGGACCGGGGGGCAAGCTGTGCCGACGGAGGCGCTGATGTCCGGGGGCTGCTGTGGCCCGGAGGTTACGGGGACGGGTAGAGGCGCAGGCGGTGGGCGAGGGCCGCCGCCTCGCCCCGGGTGGCGACCCCGAGCTTGGCCAGGATGTTGGAGACGTGCACGCTCGCGGTCTTCGGTGCGATGAACAGCTCCTCGGCGATCCTCCGGTTGGTGTG
The DNA here is from genome assembly GCA_002082585.1 of Kitasatospora albolonga. Lineage (NCBI taxonomy): Bacteria > Bacillati > Actinomycetota > Actinomycetes > Kitasatosporales > Streptomycetaceae > Kitasatospora > Kitasatospora albolonga. The sequence continues at coordinate 5,983,953 of CP020563.1, read as the reverse complement.
CCCGGCGGCGACCAGCCGGTGCACCTCCTGTTCGCGCGGGGTCAGCCCGAAGGACTCGGCGGCGGCGATCGCGGGCTCCGTCTCCTCCGCCGGGCGGGACGGGGGCCCGGCGGGGGCGACCAGGACCGCCGGGTGGATCTCCTCACCGGGACCGGCCGCCGCCAGGCCGATCCGGGCCCGCGCCGCCAGCTGTTCGGCCGCCTCGGCCAGGGGGCGGGCGCCGAGCCGGACGGCCGCCGTATGGGCCTCGCGCAGCAGGGCCGTCGCGGCAGACCGGTCCCCCGGCGCGACGAGCAGGGACTCGGCCCAGCGGAGACGCATCCGCGCCAGTTCGTACGGGCGGGACAGCGGGGCGAAGGCGGCCGCCGCGCGCGCCCAGTGGTCCGGGGTGTCGACGCCCTCCGCGCGGGCCAGTTCGGCGTCGATCGCCAGTCCGTGGGCGGCCCAGACGGGGACGAGCAGTGGCAGCCCCTTGGCGTGCCGCCGGATCAGGGCCAGCATCGCGGGCCGCCCCGGCTCGGTGGCGGGCAGCCCGCGCGCGTCGGCCTCGATCGCGGCGGCGGCCTGGAGCAGCGGCAGCGCGTACCGCTGGGTGCCGGGCGGGAAACCGCGGCGGGCCAGCTCCTCGAACGCCTGCCGCGCCTCGGCGGTCCGGCCCCGGGCCGCCGCCAGCAGCATGGCGTGCCGGACGGGGGTGATCTGGTGCTGGGGCTGCGGGTCGCGCAGCCCGAAGTTCCTGAGGGCGATCGCGAGTTGCTCCTCCGCCTCGGCCTGCTCCCCGCGGGCCACGGCCAGTTCGGCGCGGTGCACCGCGGCCAGGGCCCGGGTCTTGGGCGCGAGGGCCAGCCGCTCCGCGCAGGCCACGGCGGCCTCGCTCTGCTCCCAGAGGCCGAGCGAGAAGTAGGACTGGGCCTGGTTGGAGTACACCCAGGCGCCGGGGTCGGCCAGGCCGTGGGTGTGGCAGAGCTCGATGCCGTGGTCGGCGGCGGCCACCGCCTCCAGTGAGCGGCCCATCGCTTCGAGGGAGGAGGGCAGGTTGATGCTCGCCCGGCAGGCGAGGTGGATGACTTCGAGTTCGTCGGCGCGGTCCCGGACCGCGTACATCTCCGCGAGCCCGTCCTCGACGCCGCCCGCGTCGGCGACGAGCCAGCCCCGGGTGAGGCGGGCGTTCAGCTCGATGTACTCGTCACCGACCAGCCGGGCGTACTCCACCGCCCGGTCGCTGTCGGCGAGCGCCTGCGGGCCCGGCTCGTGCAGCGCCCGCCAGCCCGCCACCTGGGTGAGGACGTCGGCGTGCACGGCGGACGGCGGCAGTCCGCGCACCAGCTCCTGCGCGGTGGCCAGCTCCTCCCATCCGTCGCCCCGGTCGAGCCCCTGCATGAGCCGCGAGCGCTGGACCCAGAACCAGGCGGCGCGCAGCGGGTCGCCCTCGGCCTCCAGGGTCCGCAGGGCCTTCCTGGAGATGGCCAGGGAGCGTTGGAGGTCCCCGCTGAAGCGGGCGGCGACGGTGGCCTCGGCCAGCACGTCCAGAAGGCGCAGCGGGGTGTTCGCCGGGTCGGCGCCCGAGGCCGGGTAGACCTCCGCGAAGTCGAAGGGGCGCAGGGTGTCGCGTACCGCATCGGGCACGTCGTCCCACAGCTCCATCGCCCTTTCCAGGAGCCGCAGTTGCTCGGAGTAGGCGTAGCGGAGCCGGGCCTCCACGGAGGCGTGCAGCACGGCGGGCAGCGCCTTGGCCGGGTCGTGGGCGGCGTACCAGTAGCTGGCGAGGCGGGTGGCGCGCTCGTCGTCCCGGACCAGGGAGGGGTCGGCCTCCAGGGCTTCGGCGTACCGGCGGTTGACGCGGGTGCGCTCGCCCGGGAGCAGGTCGTCGCTGACGGCCTCGCGGACCAGGGAGTGCCGGAAGCGGTAGCCGTCGCTGTCGGGGGCGGGCCGCAGCAGGTGGGCGTCGACGGCCGCGCGCAGCGCCTCGTCGAGGTCGTCCTCGCCGAGCCCGGCGACGGCGGCCAGCAGTTCGTGCTCGACGTGGGAGCCGCCCTCGGCGACGACCCGGGTGACCCGCTGGGCGTGCTCGGGAAGCGCCTCGACCCGGACGAGCAGGAGATCGCGCAGGGACTCGGGGAGGCAGGAGCTGCCACCGGTGTCCCCCAGGCAGCAGGCCAGCTCCTCGACGAAGAAGGCGTTGCCGTCGGAGCGGTCGAAGATCTCGTCGACCACGACGGTCCCGGGCTCCATGGCGAGGATGGAGGTGAGCTGGCGGCGGACCTCGGCGTGGCTGAACCGGCCGAGTTCGATACGGGTGACGGTGCGCAGCCGGTCCAGCTCGGCGAGGAGCGGGCGCAGGGGGTGGCGGCGGTGGATGTCGTCGGAGCGGTAGGTGCCGATGACCAGGAGGCGGCCGCTGCGCAGGGTGCGGAAGAGGTAGGAGAGGAGGTGCCGGGTGGAGGCGTCCGCCCAGTGCAGGTCCTCCAGGACGAGGACGACCGGGCGGTCCGCGGAGACCCGCTCCAGCAGCCGGACGGTGAGCTCGAAGAGGCGGGTGGTGCTGTGCTCGTCGGTCTCGTCCCGGTGCGCCTCCCCCAGCTCGGGCAGGAGCCGGGCCAACTGGCCCTCCTGTCCGGCGCAGGCGGCGGCCATCTCCTCGGGGAGGGTGGTGCGCAGGGCGCGCAGGGCGGCGGGGAAGGGAGCGTACGGGAGCCCTTCGGCGCCGATCTCCACACAGCCGCCGACGGCCCCCACGGCATCGCGCCGGGCCGCCCGGCCGAGGAACTCCTCCACCAGACGGGTCTTGCCGACGCCCGCCTCACCGCCGATCAGCAGCGCCTGCGGTTCTCCCGCGGCGGCACGGGCGAGCGTTTCGGTGAGGACGCCGAGCTCTTCGGCGCGTCCGACGAAGCGGGGGCTCACTGACCTGGTCTCCACGGTCTGGAGCATCGCATACCGGCCCGCCCGGGCGGCACCGGTTTCCGCCGTGGTGATCATGGTCTCAGAGCCTCCCGGGACCCCCGGGGCCACCGGGACCGCCCCGGCCGAAGGGGTGGCCGGGGCGGTGGTGATGTCGGCCGCCACCGTCAGGCGGGGCGGACGAGGCGGAGGAAGCGGGCGGGCCCGCCCCGGCCGCCGCTCACCCGCCCTTCTGGGTCCTGGCGCCCGGAACGGCGGCGGGCGGCCCGGCGGGCGAGCCCGGCCCGGCGGGCCTCGCGCTCGGCGTCGGCCCGGCGGATGAGCTCGGCGGAGGTGTTCCGGTACAGCTCGTACTCGTACATACGGTGCTCCCTGGTGACGGTCACAGCGGCGGGGAGGCCGGTCGGCCGGTCGGCCGGGGCGCTGTCTCCGCTGTGCCTCCACTCTCGTGGGCCAGGGGGTGCCGCCGCATCGGGCGAGTGCCACATCTGTACGGGGCCGGGGGCCTTAGGCGCGGGTGCCGTATGCCTTACTCGCCCTGCCTGGGGGCGCCTCGGGGACGTAGGACGGCGTAGGGCGGTGCAAGGGGGCGCGTCAGCCTGCGGGTGCGCCCGCGACGGGCAGGGCGAGGAACAGGTCGAAGTACATGCCCACGGAGATCAGCACACCGAGGGTGCCGAGGGCGGTACCGGCCAGCGCGACGGCCCGGACCCAGGCGGGCCGCGGCCTCGTGGCGGGGGTGCCGAAGGCGGGGCGGACCAGGACGAGGGCGCCGACGAGCAGAGCCAGTGCGGCGAAGACCCCGTTGACCAGGGCGGTGGCGTGCCAGGCGTCCCCGTAGATCGCGGAGATCTGCTGGGCCGCGCTGGAGCCGCCGGAGGTCTGGAGCTGGCCGATCAGGGTCTCGCGCTCGGCGGCGACCCGGCCGGACCAGGCGCCGGTGAGGGCGACGACGCCGAGGGCGGTGGAGACGACGGCCGCCGCGCCCGCGCCGACGCCGTGGCGGGCCTCGGTGAAGGGGCCGGGCTCCAGGTCGTCGTGCTCGGCGTCCTCGGTCCCGTCGTCCTCCGGTACGTGGTCCTCGGGGGCGGCGGCTGCGGGCGCGGCCTCCGACGGCGTACCGGTGGTGTCCTCCGTAACGGCGTCGGCGGGGTTGTCGGCCTCGGGGTCGGCGGCGGGCGTGGGCGTCTTGGAGGGGTTGGTGTTCATGTGCCGCACGCTAGGGGCCCCGGATGAGAGCCCTCTTAACGCGCGTGGTGAGTGCCCGGGGGTCAGCGGCCGGTGCGGGCCCGCCACTCCGGGGCGAGGACGGACCAGATCTCCGAGTCGTGGCGGACGCCCTGGTAGAGGTAGTTCTGGCGGATCACCCCGTCCCGGGTCATGCCCAGCCGCTGGGCGACCGCGATCGAGCGGGTGTTGGCGGCGGAGGCGTCCCACTCGACGCGGTGCATCCCGCGCTCGTACACCGCCCAGTCGATCAGGCGCTCGGCGGCGCGGGTGATCAGGCCCCGGCCCTGGGCGGCGGGCTCCAGCCAGACGCCGAGCTCACAGTTGCCCGACCGCGCGTCGAAGGTCTGGAACAGGACACCGCCGACGAGGGTGCCCTCCAGCCAGATGCCGCAGAGGCGTCCGGTGTCCGTCGCCTGCTTCTCCGCGTACCGCTGGAGCAGGGCGCGGGCCGAGTCCAGGTCGGTGGCGTAGGAGGCGAACGGAACCCACGGGTCCACCAGGTCGCGGGCCCGGTCCATGTGGGCGAGGAACTCCTCGGCGTGCCAGATCTCCAGCGGGCGCAGCTCCGCCCGGTGCTCGCTCAGGTCGTCACCGAGGGACAGGGCGAACATCGTGCTCCTCCTTTGCCGACGCGACGCCCTCTTCCCCGACGGCCTCTTCCCCGATGCCCTCTTCCGTGACGCGCGCCCCCGGGATCATCGCATGGTCCACCTCGGAGTCCGGCGGCTCGATGCTGATCCGGGGCAGCCGGCGGTCCAGCCAGCCCGGCAGCCACCAGTTGGCGCCGCCGAGCATGTGCATGAGTGCGGGGACCAGGAGGGTGCGCAGGACGAAGGCGTCCAGGGCGACGGCGGTGGCGAGCGCGATGCCGAACATGGCGATCACCCGGTCCCCGCTGAGCACGAAGGCGAGGAAGACGGAGATCATGATCACGGCGGCGGAGTTGATCACCCGGCTGGTCTCGGCGAGGCCGACCCGGACCGCGCGCCGGTTGTCGCCGGTCTCCAGCCACTCCTCGTACATCCGGCCGACCAGGAAGACCTGATAGTCCATGGAGAGCCCGAAGAGGACCGAGACCATGATCACGGGGAGGAAGGGTTCGATGGGCCCGGCGCTGCCGAGGCCGAGCAGCTCGCTCCCCCAGCCCCACTGGAAGACGGCGACGACGACGCCGAAGGAGGAGGCGACGGCGGCCACGTTCATGATCGCGGCCTTGACGGGGATGCCGATGGAGCGGAAGGCGAGGAGCAGGAGGAGGCAGCCGAGGCCGATGACGACCCCGACGAAGAGGGGCAGCTTGCCGACGATGATCTCGGCGAAGTCGTCGTAGCTCGCGGTCACTCCGCCGACGTACGCCTCCAGCGAGGTCGTCTCCTGGACCGGTGGCAGCACGTCGTCCCGGATGCGGTCGACCAGCTCGCTGGTCTCCTGCGACTGGGGCGCGGAGTCGGGGACGACGGTGAGGAAGGCGGTGTCGCCGCCGCCGTTGTACGTGACGGGGCTGACCGAGGCGACGCCCTCGGTCGTACGGAGCTTCTCGGGCAGCGCGTCCAGGGCGAGCCGGTCGTCCGCCCCGTCGAGCTGGGCGGCGATGGTGAGGGGGCCGTTGACGCCGGGCCCGAAGCCGTCCGCGATCAGGTCGTACGCCTGCCGGGTGGTGGCGGTGGCCGGGTTGTTGCCCTGGTCGGAGGTGCCGAGGTGGAGGCCGAGGGCGGGCAGGGCGAGGACGACCATGACGACGGTCGCGATCCCGCCGAGCAGCTTGGGGTGGCGCTCGACGAAGGCGGACCAGCGGGCGGCGAAGCCGGTGGGGAGCTCGGGCTGCGGTCCGTGCTCGGCGAGCCGGCGGCGTTCACGGCGGCTGAGGGCGCGCATCCCGATGAGGGAGAGCAGGGCGGGCAGCAGGGTGACGGAGGCGGCCACGGTCAGGACGACGGTGAGCGAGGCGGCGATGGCGACGCCATTGAGGAAGCTGAGCCGCAGGATCAGCATGCCGAGCAGGGCGATACAGACGGTGGCCCCGGCGAAGACGACCGCGCGGCCGGTGGTGGTGACGGCGTTCCGGGCCGCTTCGTCGACCGCCATGCCGCGCCGGAGCCCTCTGCGGTGCCGGGTGACGATGAAGAGGGCGTAGTCGATGCCGACGCCGAGCCCGATGAGCATGCCGAGCATCGGGGCGAAGTCCGCCACGGTCATCACATGGCCGAGCAGGACGATGCCTGCGTAGGCGGTGCCCACGGAGACCAGGGCGGTGGCGATCGGCAGCAGGCTGGCGGCGAGCGAGCCGAAGGCCAGGAAGAGGACCACGGCCGCGACGGCGACGCCGACCACTTCGGCGATATGGGCGGAGGGGGCCTCGGTGAGGGCGATGGCGGTGCCGCCCAGCTCGACCTGGAGCCCGTCGCTCTCGGCTTCCTTCGCGGTGTCCACGAGGGCCTGCGCCTGGGAGACGGGGATCTCGTCGGCGGGGCGGTCGAAGGTGACCGTGGCGTAGGCGGTGCGGCCGTCCTCGCTGATCTGCGCGGCCCCTTCGGCGCCGTACGGGCCGGTGACCGCGCCGACGCCGGGGAGGGCATCGATCGCGTGGAGGGTGCGGGTCATCGTCTGTTCGACGTCGGCGGCCCGGACCGTGGAGCCGGTGGTGTGCCAGACGACGGTGTCGGTGTCGCCGCCGAGGTCGGAGAAGCCGCGCGAGAGCAGCTCGGTGGCCCGGCCGGACTCGGTGCCGGGCACCTCGTAGTCGTTGGAGTACGCGGAGCCCGCGAACCCCGCCGCGGCGGCCGTACCGCCGAGGGCGGCGAGCCAGATGAGGATGGCGAGAAGACGGTGCTTGACGCACCAGCGGGCGATGGCAGCCAACGGACGAGCTCCCTGCGGGTTCGTGGACCTTTACCCGCAGATAACGTGATCTGCCCGCAAACGTCGCATGACCTGAGACCGCCACTCTCTCAGCAGAAAGTGATCCTTTGTCCCTTTCGTGGCCATGCTCACAGGGCCTGATCTGCTCCCTACATGGTGCAGATCAGGCCATCCTCGATAGGACTCAGCCGGAGACGCTCGCCCGGCCGTTCTCGATGTGCCCCATGAGCCGCCGCCGGAAGCCGTCCTCCCCGTCGGCCGTGACGGCGAGGTCGTACCAGCCGTGGGCGTCGGCCGCCGAGTGCACGACCGTACGGTGGCGGCCCGGCTTGACGGTGACGCGGCGGGTCCAGTCGCGCAGGTCGTCCTCGTCGGCGTAGCCGAGCGGCCGGACGAGGAAGGTCAGGGGGCGGCGGCCGGTGTTGCGCAGGGTGAGGTGGAGGTCGCGGTCGCGGGCGTCGGTCCGGGTGGTGACCTCGGCGCTCCCGGCGGCCGGTCCGGCGAACTCGCGCCGGAAGCCGTTCGGCCCGGTGACGGTGAAGCGGTACGTGTCCCCGGTCAGCGGTACGGTCCAGTGCCCGGCGCCCCGGACGTCCTGGTGGAGCGGGGCGGCGAACTCACCGGCGTACGGGTAGAGCGTGAAGTGCGCCGAGGACCGGCCGGTGTTCCCCAGCTCCACTCGCAGTGCGCCGCCCACCCGCCTGACCTGCGCGTCCGGCTGATACGGCAGCGGGCGCGCCGGGCGTACGCCGGGCTCCTGGACGGGGAGGCGCTGGTCGGCGGGGGGCCTGGGCTGCCAGCGTCCGCCGAACGGCGGGATCTCCCCGGGCGCCTGGACGGCGGGCTGCCGCCGGGTCCGGGTGAAGTCGAAGGCGGAGGTGAGGTCGCCGGTCACGCGCCGGCGCCAGTCGCTGATGTTGGGCTCCTTCACCCCGGTCCAGCGCTCCAGGAAGCGGATGACCGAGGTGTGGTCGAAGACCTCGGAGCAGACGTACCCGCCGACGGTCCACGGCGAGACGACGAGCAGCGGCACTCGGATGCCGAGGCCGGTCGGGCGGCCCTCCCACTGCTCGTCGGTCACCTCGGGCGGGGCGACGGGCGGCGGGACATGGTCGAAGAAGCCGTCGTTCTCGTCGTAGTTGATCAGTACGGCGGTGTGCCGCCAGACGTCCGGATGCTTCCCCAGCGCGTCCAGGATCTTGTAGACGATGGTGGCGCTGTGCACGGGCGAGGAGGTGCTCGGGTGCTCGGAGTCGATCGCCGAGGGCACCAGGTAGGAGACCTCGGGCAGCGTCCCGGCGGCCACGTCCCTGGCGAACGCGTCGGCGAGGGTCCCGGTCGGGACCCGGCGCAGCCCCCGCTCGAACAGGCTCCGCTCGTGCCGGGTGAGCGTGGCGACGCCCTCCTCCAGCAGCCCGAGCAGCCTGGCGCGCTCGGCCTCGGACGCGCCGCGCACCTTGGCGTAGAAGGCTTCCATGTAGGTGTGGCCGCCGGTCCTGGCCAGGGCCTTGCGGGCGATGGCCTTGAAGGTGGCGTAGAACTCGATCTGGTTGTCGGTGAAGTTCTCCCACTCCGTGTACGTCCGCCAGCTCCGCCCCGCCTGCTCCAGCCGCTCGGCGTAGGTGGACCAGTCGTAGCCGGGATGGCTGCCCTCGTTGTACGCGTCGTTGCCGACGGCCCGTTTCCCGTTCGCCTCGAAGCCGGTCCTCCCGCTCCAGAGGTGGTTGCGGTTGGGGCTGGTGGAGGTGTGGATCGAGGAGTGGTACGCGTCGCAGACGGTGAACGTGTCGGCCAGCTCGTAGTGGAGCGGGATGTCACGGCGGTCGTAGTACGCCATCGTCGCCGCGGTCTTGGCGCTGATCCAGCCGTTCATCCAGCCGCCGCCCCAGGCTTTCGCGCCGCCGTTCCAGGAGTGGTCGAGGGCGCCGATGTACTGGAGGTCCTTCTTCTGCTCCTCGGCCGCGCCGCGCACCGGGAAGGGCAGCACAGCGGCGCCGGACGCGCCGGGCTGCTCGAAGACGGTGCCCCCGGTGGGCAGCTCGATGGCATTGCGGTCGCCGAAGCCGCGTACGCCGCGCAGGGTGCCGAAGTAGTGGTCGAAGGAACGGTTCTCCTGCATGAGGATCACCACGTGCTTGATGGCCCCGAGCCCGCCGGACCCCGCCGCGTGGGCGGGCTGCGCGGCGATGGCTGCCTGGAGCGACGGCGGCAGGAACGATCCGGCCGCAGCGGCGCCGAGCGCGCCCCCGCCGAGGGCGAAGAGCCGCCGCCGTGACATGTCCGTGGTCAAAAGAGCCTCCCGGGTATCGGTGGTTACAGCCGGGAAGCTAGTGAGGTCAGGTGGCGTCGGGAAGGACTGCGTACGGCCCGGTGGTGAACGTCCAAGAGGCCGGACGAGAAGTCCAAGAGGCGCCCTACACCCCGATGAGGTGCAGCGACGCCCACAGCGCCAGGGTCGAGGCGAGGAGCGTCGCCGGTACGGTCGCGAGTCCCAGCCGGGTGAAACGGCCGAGTTCGGGCGCGTCCCCGTGGGCGTGCAGGATGCGGCGCCAGAGGAGGGTGGCGAGCGATCCGACGTAGGTGAGGTTGGGGCCGATGTTCACCCCGATCAGCGCGGCCAGCAGCGGTCCCGGCCCGGCCGCCGCGACGATCGGGAGCAGCGCGAGGATCGCGGGCAGGTTGTTGATCAGGTTGGCCAGCAGCGCCGCGACCACGGCGACGCCGAGCAGCGCGGGGAGCGTGTCGCCGTCGGGCAGAAGGGCGGCGATCCCGTCCCCGAGGCCGTTGTCGACGACCGCCTTCACGACGACGCCGAGGGCGAGGACGAAGAGGCAGAACAGCGGGTTGGCCGAGCGGACGACGGCGGCGGGCGTGGTCTCCCGCCTGGCCAGCGCCCGTACGGCGAGGACCGCCGCCCCCGCCAGCGCGGCCCACAGCGGCTCGGCTCCCGCGAACGAGGTGACGACGAACCCGGCCAGGGTCAGCGCCAGCACGACGAGCGTGAAGACGGGTACGGGCGTGCGCTCCGCCCCGGGCTCCGGCGCGTGCGCCCCGGCAGCCAGGTCGTCCCGGAACGCGCGCCGGAACACGACGTACTCCACGGCGATCGCGGCCAGCCACGGCAGCGCCATCAGCGCGGCGAACCGGGTGAAGGAGAGGCCGCTCGCGGTGAACGCCAGAAGGTTGGTGAGGTTGGAGACGGGGAGCAGGAGGGAGGCGGAGTTGGCGAGGTGCGCGCAGGCGTAGACGTACGGGCGCGGCCGCGCGCCGACCCGGGCGGCGGTGGCGAGGACGACCGGGGTGAGCAGGACGACGGTGGCGTCCAGGCTGAGCACGGCGGTGACGAGCGCGGCCACCCCGAAGACCCCGCCGAGCAGCGGCCGGGTCTGCCCCCGGCAGGCACGGGCGACCCAGTCCCCGGCGGCCCGGAAGAGCCCCTCGTCCGCGCAGAGCTGGGCCAGCACGAGGATCGCGGCGAGGAACCCGACGACGGGCAGCAGCTCCCCCACCTGTTCCCGCGCCTCGGGCCAGGACACCGCCCCGAGCCCTACGACGAGCCCGGCGGCGGGCAGCGCGACGGTCGCCTCCGGCAGGCCCCGTGGGCGGACGACGGCGAAGGCGAGCACGCCCAGGAGGAGGGCGAGGGAGACGATCTCGGCGGGGACGGTGTTCAGGGGGCTCTCGTGGGGTCTCAGGGCCGTGCGGACGGCGGGATGGTCCGGGGGCGGGCGCTCTCGTGGGTTGCTCGGACGGCGGGGTGGTTCCGGGGGCTCTCCCAGAGGCGGGAAGGGGCGGCGGGACGGCTGCCCGGCGCGAGCGGGTCCCGCACGGCTGAAGGGGCGGTGCGCCCCCGCGTACGTGCGTACGGGTGGTGCACCGCCCCTTCGGGGACGATCAGGTGATCAGCCCTCGACGCCGAGCTTCTCCAGGATCAGCTCGCGCACGCGCGCCGCGTCCGCCTGGCCCCGGGTGGCCTTCATGACCGCGCCGACGAGCGCGCCCGCCGCCGCGACCTTGCCGCCGCGGATCTTGTCCGCGATGGCCGCGTTGCCCGCGATGGCCTCGTCGACGGCCGTGGACAGCGCGCCCTCGTCCGAGACGACCTTCAGGCCGCGCTTCTCGACGACGGTGTCCGGGTCGCCCTCGCCCGCGAGGACGCCCTCGATGACCTGGCGGGCCAGCTTGTCGTTGAGGTCGCCCGCCGCGACGAGCGCGGCCACCCGGGCGACCTGCGCCGGGGTGATCGGCAGCTCGTCCAGGCCGCGGCCGGTCTCGTTGGCGTTACGGGCCAGCTCGCCCATCCACCACTTGCGGGCCTGGTCCGAGGGGGCGCCCGCCTCGGTCGTGGCGACGATCAGGTCGACCGCGCCCGCGTTGAGGATGGACTGCATGTCGTGCTCGGAGACGCCCCACTCCTCCTTGAGCCGTGCCCGGCGGACCCGGGGCAGCTCGGGGAGGCCCTTGCGCAGCTCCTCGACCCACTCGCGCGCGGGCGCGACGGGGACCAGGTCCGGCTCGGGGAAGTAGCGGTAGTCCTCGGCGTTGTCCTTGATGCGGCCGGCCGTGGTGGAGCCGTCCTCCTCGTGGAAGTGCCGGGTCTCCTGCACAATCGTGCCGCCCGAGGACAGCACCGCCGCGTGGCGCTGGATCTCGAAGCGCGCGGCCCGCTCGACGGAACGCAGCGAGTTCACGTTCTTCGTCTCGGAGCGGGTACCGAACGTCTCGGTGCCGTTGGGGCGCAGCGACAGGTTGACGTCGCAGCGCATCTGGCCCATCTCCATGCGCGCCTCGGAGACCCCGAGGGCCTTGATCAGCTCGCGGAGCTCGGCGACGTACGCCTTGGCGACCTCGGGGGCACGCGCGCCCGCTCCCTCGATCGGCTTGGTGACGATCTCGATGAGCGGGATGCCCGCCCGGTTGTAGTCGAGCAGGGAGTGGGACGCGCCGTGGATACGGCCGGTGGCGCCGCCGACGTGGGTCGACTTGCCGGTGTCCTCCTCCATGTGGGCGCGCTCGATCTCCACGCGGAAGATCTCGCCGTCCTCCAGCTGGACGTCCAGATAGCCGTTGAAGGCGATCGGCTCGTCGTACTGGGAGGTCTGGAAGTTCTTCGGCATGTCCGGATAGAAGTAGTTCTTCCGGGCGAAGCGGCACCACTCGGCGATCTCGCAGTGCAGCGCGAGACCGATCTTGATGGCCGACTCCACGCCGATCTCGTTGACGACCGGCAGCGCGCCGGGCAGTCCGAGACAGACCGGACAGGTCTGGGAGTTGGCGCCCTGCTTCAGCTCCGTGGAGCAGCCGCAGAACATCTTCGTCTTTGTGCCGAGTTCGACATGGACTTCGAGGCCCATGACGGGGTCGTAGGACGCGAGCGCGTCCTCGTACGACACCAGGTCGGTGACAGTCACGGTGAAACTTTCCCTCTCAGCCCAGCAGAACGTCGTCGTCGCCGAGACGCTTCAGTTCGCGATAGAGGATCGCGAGTCCGGTGACGATGGCGGCCGCGGAGACCGCCGCGTCGACGAGCCGCAGCACGTCGTTGTCCTGACGGGCGAGCTTCGCCTGCTTGGCGATGCTGATCGCGCCGAACGCGGTACTGCCGAGCGAGACGTACAGCCCGGTCTTGGACTTCTTGAAGTTACTGGCCTTCTTTGCCATGGCGGTCACAGCGACGGAGCCTCCTCAAGCAGCGGGTGCCCCCACTTTTCCACGAAGGCGGCCTCGACGGCCGCGCCGACCTTGTAGAGCCGGTCGTCCTTCATGGCGGGGGCGATGATCTGCAGTCCGACCGGCAGGCCGTCCTCCGGGGCCAGGCCGCAGGGAAGCGACATGGCGGAGTTGCCGGCCAGGTTGGTGGGAATGGTGCACAGGTCCGCGAGGTACATCGCCATCGGGTCGTCGGCGCGCTCGCCGATCGGGAAGGCGGTGGTCGGGGTCGTCGGGGAGACGATCACGTCGACCTGCTCGAATGCCTTCTCGAAGTCCTGGGTGATGAGGGTGCGGACCTTCTGGGCGGAGCCGTAGTACGCGTCGTAGTAGCCGGAGCTCAGCGCGTACGTGCCCAGGATGATGCGGCGCTTGACCTCGTCGCCGAAGCCCGCCTCGCGGGTGAGCGCGGTGACCTCCTCTGCCGACTTCGTGCCGTCGTCGCCGACCCGCAGGCCGTAGCGCATGGCGTCGAAGCGGGCCAGGTTGGAGGAGCACTCGGAGGGCGCGATCAGGTAGTACGCGGAGAGCGCCAGGTCGAAGGACGGGCAGTCCAGCTCCACGATGTCGGCGCCGAGCGACTTCAGCAGCTCGACCGACTCGTCGAACCGCTGGAGGACGCCCGCCTGGTAGCCCTCGCCGCGGAACTGCTTGACGACACCGACGCGCATGCCCTGGACGGAGCCGTTGCGGGCGGCCTCGACGACCGGTGGGACCGGGGCGTCGATGGAGGTGGAGTCCAGCGGGTCGTGCCCGGCGATGGCCTCGTGGAGCAGCGCCGCGTCCAGGACCGTACGGGCGCAGGGCCCGCCCTGGTCGAGGGAGGACGAGAAGGCGACCATGCCGTAGCGGGAGACGCCGCCGTAGGTGGGCTTGACGCCGACCGTGCCGGTGACGGCGGCGGGCTGGCGGATCGAGCCGCCGGTGTCCGTGCCGATGGCGAGCGGGGCCTCGTAGGAGGCGAGGGCGGCGGAGGAGCCGCCGCCGGAGCCGCCGGGGATACGGGTGAGGTCCCAGGGGTTGCCGGTGGGGCCGTAGGCGCTGTTCTCGGTGGAGGACCCCATGGCGAACTCGTCCATGTTGGTCTTGCCGAGGATGACGACGTCGGCGGCGCGCAGCTTCTGCGTCAGCGTGGCGTCGTACGGCGGGACCCAGCCCTCGAGGATCTTGGAACCGACGGTGGTCGGCATGTCCTTGGTGGTGAAGATGTCCTTCAGCGCGAGCGGGACACCGGCCAGCGGGCCGAGCTTCTCGCCCGCCTCGCGCTTGGCGTCCACGGCACGGGCCTGGGCGAGCGCGCCCTCGCGGTCGACGTGCAGGAAGGCGTGGACCTTCTCGTCGACGGCCTCGATCCGGGCGAGGTGCGCCTCGGTGACCTCGACGGCGGTGAGTTCGCCGGAGGCGATCTTCGCGGCGATCTCGGCCGCGGTGAGCTTGATGATGTCCGTCATGGCGGTTAGTCCTCCCCCAGGATCTGCGGCACCTTGAAACGCTGCTGCTCCTGGGCCGGGGCGCCGGAGAGCGCCTGCTCGGGGGTGAGCGACGGACGGACCTCGTCCGCGCGCATGACGTTGGTCAGCGGCAGCGGGTGGGAGGTCGGCGGTACGTCTTGGTCGGCGACCTCGGAGACGCGGGCGACCGCGCCGATGATGTCGTCGAGCTGACCGGCGAAGTGATCGAGCTCTTCGCCCTTCAGCTCCAGACGCGCCAGCCGGGCGAGGTGGGCGACCTCCTCGCGCGTGATGCCAGGCATGCAGCGATCCTCAGGGGTTGGTGTGTGGTTTTGGCCCCAATCCTATGGGGTCCCCTGCGGCCGGGTACCCCACCCCGATCGGCCCACCCTTTTTGCCCGGACCGCCGCCGCGCCTCAGGCCGTCGCCGGGCCCGAGACCGTGCGGCCCTGGGCCGGGTGCGGGTGCTGTTCCGGGTCCGGCTTGCCGTTCGCCGCTGCCGCTGCCGCCTGGGCCTCCAGTTCGGCGGGGCGGCGCCAGCCGTGCTCGTCGCGCGCCCGGAGCCAGGCCGTCGTCTCCTGGGGCGGCATCGCCGCCGCCACCAGCCAGCCCTGCACCGCGTCGCACCGCAGGTCCCGCAGCCGCTCCCAGGTCTCGTCGTCCTCGACGCCCTCCGCGACGACGACCAGGCCGAGCGAGTGGGCCAGGTCGATCGTGCAGCGGACGATCTCGCCGTCCTCGTGGTCCAGGGCGAGGCGGGCCACGAAGGAGCGGTCGATCTTCAGCTCGCTCACGGGCAGCCTGCGCAGATGGACGAGGGAGGAGTACCCCGTACCGAAGTCGTCCAGGGACATCTTCACGCCGTGCGCCGTCAGCCCGGCGAGGGTGTCGGCGGCCCGCTGCGGGTCCTCCAGCAGCACATGCTCGGTGATCTCCAGCTGGAGCGCCGAGGCCGGGACGCCGTGCCGGGCGAGCCGGGCGGCGACCCCGCCCGCGAAGCCGGGGGTGTGGACGTCGCGCGGGGACACGTTGACCGCGACCGGCACGAACAGGCCCTGCGCCCGCCACCGGGCGACCTGGGCGAGCGCGGTCTCCAGCACGTACTCCGTGAGGTGCGGCATCAGGCCGGAGGACTCCGCGATGGCGATGAACTCGTCCGGGGGGACCCGGCCGCGCTCCGGGTGCACCCAGCGCACCAGTGCCTCCAGACCGGCGACCTGCCCGTCGAAGCGGACCTTGGGCTGGTAGTGCAGCTCGACGTCGCCCGCGTCCAGCGCCCGGCGCAGATCGCCCAGCAGTCCCAGCCGGTCGGGGGTGTTGCTGTCCCGCTTCGACTCGTAGACCTCCACGCCCGTACGGTCGCGCTTGGCCTGGTACATCGCGACGTCCGCGCGGCGCAGCAGCCCCTCGGCGTCCAGCGCGTGGTCCGGGTAGACCGCCACCCCGGCGCTGGCCTCCAGCACGAGGATCAGCCCGTCCAGGTCGAGCGGCGAGGACAGCTCGGCGACCAGGTGACGGGCCACCCGCTGGGCGCTGGTGGTCGAGTCGGCCTGCGGCAGCAGTACGGCGAACTCGTCACCGCCGAGCCGGGCCGCCTCCGCGCCGGGCGGCAGGGCGAGGCGCAGGCGTTCCGCTATCTGGAGCAGCAGCCGGTCACCGGCGAGGTGGCCGAGCGTGTCGTTGACGGCGCGGAAGCGGTCCAGGTCGATCAGGACGAGACCCGACCTGGTCCCCACGCTCTCGGCGTCCTCCAGCGCCGACCAGGTCCGCTCCAGCAGCCACTGGCGGTTGGGCAGTCCGGTCAGCGGGTCGCGGAGCTGCTCCTCGGCGCGGGCGCGGGCGATCCAGAGCGTGGAGTCCAGGGCGATCAGCGGCACCGCGAAGAGCGGCAGCACGACGGGCATGGACATCGCGACGACGCAGATCAGCGGGGCGAGCCCGAGCAGGGCGACGGCGACGAGCCCCTGACGGAGCAGGGCGGTACGGGCGATGGTGGGCAGCCCGCCGTTCTGGGGCGCTCTCGCGTACCACAGCAGGACCCGGGTGACGAGCAGGTACGTGGACGCCGTCAGGAGCAGTTCCGGTACGGCGGCGATGCCCCAGTCGAGTGGCAGCCAGGGCCGCTCCACGGTCGGCACCACACCGAAGGCCGCCAGCACGAGCGCCGCCGCCGCGATGCCGAGGATGTCCACCGCACCGTGCAGGAGCCCCTGCCACCAGCGGTGTCTGCGGGCGCTCCCGACGAGCACCACGACGACCAGGCTGACCAGTCCGGCGGGCAGCCAGCCGTAGAGCAGCAGTACGGCGAGGGTGAGGGCGGCGCCGGAGCCGGTGCCGCCCCACCAGCGGTCGCGGCCGAGCGCGACCAGATGGCCGACGATGATTCCGGTGAGCACGGCGAGCGACCAGCCGACGGCACCGTCCGGGAAGAGGGCGTGGCCGTCCCGCACCGTCCGGTAGAAGCCGACCCCCAGCAGTAACGCGGCGATCCCTATGGCGGCGGCGCCCACGGGGGAGGTGAGTCCGACGAAACCTTGCAGCCGCGACACCGGGGCGGCGCTCTCGGTCGGTTTCATTCCGTCCCTCTCACAGCCGGCGGTGCCGAAGCCCTCGGTGGCCCCCGCTCCCTGGCCCGCACCGCCCCGGGCGGGCGGCCGGTGCACGGCAGGCGCTACCCCTCAACAGTAGGCCGCGAAGGGCTTCCAGGGGCAGCGCTCTACAGCTCTTGCCGAAGGCGAACCGACGACCCGTCACCATCTGCTATGCGCCGAACGGGTGAATCGGTGGGGCCGTTCGGGGTCCGGCCGACCTTTCTCGGCCTCTCTGCCCCGTTTCTTCCCCACCGGAGCCGCGCCACGCCGGGGCATCGTCTCGAAGTCGTCTCGATACGGCGAACAGCGGATGTCCGGGTGTGGCGCGGGGCCGGGAGCGCTACTCCGATGCGGCCCCCGGCTCCGTTCCCCCCGCCTCCGCCCCGGTCTCCATCTCCGCTTCCGCCTCTTCCTCCCCCGGTACGGGCAGGGCCGCCTCCCGTGCCGCGTCGGGGCCCTGCTCGAGCAGCACGGCGAAACCGGCCTCGTCCAGCACGGGGACCTTCAGCTGCATGGCCTTGTCGTACTTGGAGCCGGGGTTGTCGCCGACGACCACGAACGCGGTCTTCTTCGACACCGATCCGGTGACCTTCGCCCCGAGGCTCTGGAGCGCCTCCTTGGCGCCGTCCCGGGTGTGGGAGGCGAGGGTGCCGGTGACGACGACGGTGAGGCCGTCGAGGGGGCGGGGGCCCTCGTCCTCGTCCGATCCCTCGTCGGCCATCCTGACCCCGGCCGCACGCCACTTGCGCAGGATCTCGCGGTGCCAGTCCTCGGCGAACCACTGCTTCACGGAGGCGGCGATGATGGGGCCGACGCCGTCCGCGTCGGCCAGCTCCTGCTCGGTGGCCTCGTCGATGCGGTCGATGGAGCGGAACTGGCGGGCCAGCTCCTGGGCGGCGACCGGTCCGACGTGCCGGATGGAGAGCCCGGTGAGGATACGGGCCAGCGGCGCCTCCTTCGCGGCGGCGATGCCCTCCAGCATGGCCACCGCGTTCTTCTTCGGCTCACCCTGCTTGTTGGCGAAGACCGTCGCGATCTTCTCCTCGCCGGTCTTCGGGTCGCGCTTGGGCAGCCCGCTGTCCTGGTCGAGGACGTACGCCCGGATCGGCAGCAACTGCTCGATGGTGAGGTCGAACAGGCCGCTCTCGTCCTTCAGGACCGGCTCGGCGGGCTCCAGGGGCCGGGTGAGGGCGGCGGCGGCCACATAGCCGAAGTGGTCGATGTCCAGGCTCTTGCGCCCGGCGAGATAGAAGACCCGCTCGCGCAACTGGGCGGGACAGGTGCGGGCGTTGGGGCAGCGGAGGTCGATGTCGGCCTCCTTCATCGGGCGCAGCTCCGTACCGCACTCGGGGCAGTGCGTCGGCATCTCGAACGGCTTCTCGGTGCCGTCGCGCAGATCGACCACCGGGCCGAGGATCTCCGGGATGACATCGCCCGCCTTGCGCAGGACCACGGTGTCGCCGATCAGGACGCCCTTGGCCTTGACCACCTCCTGGTTGTGGAGGGTGGCGAACTCGACCTCGGAACCGGCCACTTCGACCGGCTCGACCTGGGCGTACGGCGTGACGCGGCCGGTGCGGCCGACGCCGACGCGGATGTTGACCAGCTTGGTGTTGACCTCTTCGGGGGCGTACTTCCAGGCGATGGCCCAGCGCGGGGCGCGCGAGGTGGAGCCCAGGCGCCCCTGGAGCGGGATCTCGTCGAGCTTGACGACGACCCCGTCGATCTCGTGCTCCACGGAGTGCCGGTGCTCGCCGAAGTGCGCGATGAACTCCCGTACGCCTTCGATGGAGTCGACGACCTTGTTGTGCCGGGCGGTGGGCAGGCCCCAGGAGTGGAGGAGCCCGTACGCCTGGGAGAGGCGGTCGATGCTCAGGCCCTCGTGGGCGCCGATGCCGTGCACCACCATGTGCAGCGGGCGGGTGGCGGTGACCTTGGGGTCCTTCTGGCGCAGCGAGCCGGCCGCCGCGTTGCGCGGGTTGGCGAACGGCTTGTCCTCGGCGGCCACCAGCCGGGCGTTCAGCTCCTCGAAGCCTTCCATCGGGAAGAAGACCTCGCCCCGGATCTCGACCAGCGCGGGGATGTTCTCCCCCTGGAGCCGGTGCGGGATCTCCGCGATGGTGCGGACGTTGGGGGTGATGTCCTCGCCGGTACGGCCGTCGCCCCGGGTCGCCGCCCGGGTCAGCCGGCCGTGCTCGTAGGTGAGGTTGACGGCGAGCCCGTCCACCTTGAGCTCGCACAGGAAGTGGTGGTCGGGCGTGCCGACGTCCTTGGCGACGCGCTCCGCCCAGGCGGCCAGCTCCTCGTCGTCGAAGGCGTTGTCCAGGGAGAGCATGCGCTCGCGGTGCTCGACGGAGGTGAACTCCGTGATGTAGGGCCCCGCCACCTTCTGCGTCGGGGAGTCCGGCGTCCGGAGCTGGGGATACTCCTCCTCCAGCGCTTCCAGGGAGCGCATCAGCCGGTCGAACTCGGCGTCGCTGACGACCGGCTGGTCCTTCACGTAATACCGGAAGCGGTGCTCCTCGATCTGCTCGGCCAGCAGCGCGTGCGTCTCCCGCACGCCCGCCGGAACCGAACTCTCCTGCTCCACCCGCTCTTCGCCCGCCATCGTCCCGTCCTCCTGTGTACCCGTCGTCCCCGTCACTCAGGGTTGTCCGCGAGCGACCTCGCCGCCCGGGCGCTGTGGGCGAGCGCGGTACGGGCGTACGCGGGCGATGCCCCCGCGAGACCGCACGACGGGGTGACCGTGACGGACTCGGCGAGAGTCCCCGGATTCAGCCCCAGCCTGCTCCACAGCGTCCTGACCCCCATGACGCTACCGCCCGGGTCTGACAATGGCCCCGTTGCCGCGTCGGTGGAGGGCACCACACCCAGGAACAGCTGGGTACCGCTCTCGACGGCTTCCCCGATCGCCTCCTCCTCACGCTCCGTGAGCAAGGCGAAGTCGAACGAGATTCCGGCGGCCCCGGCCCGGCGCAGCAGCGCGAACGGCACCTCGGGGGCGCAGGAGTGGACGATCGCCGTCCCCTCCTCGCCCACGACGGCGAGGACGTCACGCAGGGCCGACTCGACGATCTGGCGGTCCACCGCGCGGTAGGTGCGGTAGCCGCTGGCGGAGCGGACCCGGCCGCGCAGGACGGCGGTCAGGGAGGGCTCGTCCAGCTGGAGGACGACCTCGGTCCCGGGCATCCGGCGCCGCACCTCGGCGAGGTGGGCGCGGAGCCCCTCGGCCAGCGAACCGGCCAGGTCGCGGCAGGCCCCGGCGTCGGCCAGCATGGCTTCGCCGCCGCGCAGTTCGAGGGCGGCGGCCAGGGTCCACGGGCCGACCGCCTGGACCTTGAGGAGTCCCTCGTACCCCTGGGTGAACTCCTCCAGGGCGTCCAGGTCCTCCCCCAGCCAGGAGCGGGCGCGGCGGGTGTCGCGGCCGGGCCGGTCGCTGATCCGCCAGCCGCTCGGCTCGACGTGTCCGTACATCTCGACGAGCATGCCGACGGTCCGGCCGATCATGTCCGCGCCCGGCCCGCGCGCCGGCAGCTCCGCCAGGTGCGGCATGCCCCGGCCATCGGCGAAGGAGCCGGTGACGGTCTTCGCCGCCTCCCTCGCGTCTCCCCCGGGCATCGACCCGATGCCGGTCGCCGGGCAGCCGCTCAACTTGTTCTTCTCGCTCACGCGGGAAGCCTACGGTCCCGGGCGGGACACCGGCGCGAGGGGGCTTCAGCGGCCGGGGCGGACCGTCAGGTCGTTGACCTCGGCGTCGCGCGGCAGATCGATCGCCATCAGGATCGTGGTGGCCACCGACTCGGGGTCGATCCAGCGCTCCGCGTCGTACTCCTTGCCCTCCTGCTGGTGCACCTTGGCCTGCATGGGGCTGGCGGTGCGCCCGGGGTAGACGGAGGTGACGCGCACCCCGTTGCCGTGCTCCTCGTGGCGCAGCGAGTCGGCGAGCGCCTTGAGGCCGTGCTTGCTCGCGGCGTACGCGCTCCACCCGGCGTGGGCGTTGAGCCCGGCGCCGGAGTTCACGAACAGGACGTGGCCCTGGGCGGCGCGGAGCTGCGGGATGAGGAGGCGGGTGATCTCGGCGGGGGCGATCAGGTTGGCGTTGAGCTGGAAGTGCCAGGACTTGGGGGTGAGCTCGCCGACCGTACCGAGCTCGACGACGCCCGCGATGTGCAGGAGGGTGTCGATCCGCTCGGGCATGGGCTGCTGGCCGAACGCCCAGGAGAGCCGGTCGGGGTTGCCGAGGTCGCCGACGAGGGTCCGCGCGCCCGGGTAGCGGTCGGCGAACTCCTTGGCGCGACCGGCGTCACGGGCGAGCAGGACGAGGTCGTCACCGCGCTCCAGGAGGCGGCGGGCGACAGCGGCCCCGATGCCGGAACCGGCGCCGGTGATGAGGTGGGTAGGCATGGGGCGATCCTAGGTGGAGCGGTGATCACTGGAGACCGGCGGACTCCTCCAGATACGCCAGCGCCCCCACCCCGTCCTTGGCGAAGAAGACCAGGTCCGTCAGGGGCAGGGGCAGGAACCCCTCGTCCTCCATCCGCTGGAACTGCTCGCGCAGCCCGTCGTAGAAGCCCGCCGTGTTGAGCAGGACGACCGGCTTGGTGTGCTTGCCGTGCTTCTTCAGCTCCAGGATCTCGGTGGCCTCGTCCAGCGTCCCGGTCCCGCCGACCATGATCACGACGGCGTCGGCCTTCTCCAGGAGGAGCGCCTTGCGCTCGGCGAGGTCGCGGGCGATCACCATTTCGTCGGCGTTCGTACGGGCGCTCGCGGCCAGGAACTCGACCGAGACGCCGACCAGCCGCCCGCCCGCCGCCTGCACCCCGTCCGCGACGACCTTCATCAGGCCGCTCTCCGACCCGCCCCAGACCAGGGTGTGCCCGCCTCTGCCGAGCAGCTCCGCGAACTCCCGGGCGGGCACGGTGTAACGGTCGTCGAGGTCGGCGGCGGAGAGGAAGACGCAGATGTTCATGGAGCCACCGTACGACCCGCCTCGGACATTCCCCCGTCCGCGTCACGGTCCACGGGCCGGTCCACGGGGCGGGGAAGATTCCGGACCCGTACGCCGCTGAAACAGGCATGACTTCCACCCGAGCCACCCGAGGACACCACATCACCGTCGAGCCGGGCACCGTGCGCGTCAGGGCGGTGCACGAGGGGCAGGTGCTGGCCGAGAGCCGCCGCCCCCTCGTCCTGCGCGAGACGGGCTGTCCGGCCCGCTACTACCTGCCGCCCGAGGACGTCCGTACGGAACTGCTCACCCCTTCGGAGACCACCACCCACTGTCCGTTCAAGGGGGACGCCTCCTACTGGTCGGTCCCCGGCGCCGCCGATCTCGTCTGGGCCTACCCGGAGCCGAAGCCCGAAGTCGCCGCGATCAAGGACCACTTCTGCTTCTACGAGACGGTGAAGGTGACCGACTGACCTGCGGCGGGGCGCTCTCCGAGAAGTTCCCCGCCGCCCGGCGATGAGTTTCCGGGCCCGCCCCGGTCTGCCCTCCCATGGACAGGATTCTCTCCGCCGACGGGACCCCGATCGCCTGCCGCCGCCAGGGCGAGGGGCCACCGCTGGTGCTCGTCGGCGGGGCGCTCAGCAGGGCGGCCACCGACGCGCCCCTGGCCGCCCTGCTGGCGCCGCGCTTCACCGTGGTCACCTACGACCGCCGGGGCCGGGGCGCCAGCGGTTCCGGCGGGGCGGGCGTGCGCCGGGAGCCCGCCGAGGACGGCAGCGGGGCGTCGGGCGTGCGCCGGGAGATCGAGGACCTGGCGGCCGTCGTCACCGCGGCGGGCCCCGGGGCCTCGGTCTTCGGCATGTCCTCCGGCGGGGCGCTGGCCTTGGAGGCGGCCGCCGCCGGGCTCCCCGTGGAGTTGCTCGCCGTCTACGAGCCGCCCTACACCCCCGGGACCTCCGGCCGCCTCCTCAAGGCCCGCCGCACGGCCCGGCTGCACCGGCTGCTGGCGGCCGGGGACCGGGCGGGGGCGGTGGAGCTGTTCCTCTCCGCGGCGGGCGTCGACCCGGCGACGGTGGCCCGGATGCGGCGGGCGCCCCTGTGGCCGGGGCTGGAGGCGCTGGCGCCCACGCTGGCGTACGACGACGCGCTGCTGGGCGACGGGGCGGTCCCGGCCGAGCGGTTCGCCGCCGTCACCGCCCGCACGCTGGTGGTCTGCGGCGGCTTCAGCCCGGCCCCGGCCCGCGCCGCCACCCGGACGCTCGCGGACGCCCTGCGGCGCGCCCGGCACCGTACGCTGACGGGCCAGACGCACGAGGTGGCGCCCCAGGTGCTCGCCCCGGTGCTGGCGGACTTCTTCGCCCGGGACGCGTACGTACGCCAGGCGTCGTGAGGCGACGGGGCTCAGGCCCCCGTCGCCACCCGCTCGCGGCGGACCGTCGTCGCGATGGTGGCCGAGCCGACCACGCGCGTCCCGTCGTAGAGGACGACCGCCTGGCCGGGGGCCACGCCCCGGACCGGCTCGGTGAAGGTGACGTGCAGTTCGGAGCCGTCCACCAGCTCGGCCGTGACCTCGCACTCGCCGCCGTGGGCGCGGAGCTGGGCGGTGTACGTGCCCGGGCCGGCCGGGGGCGTTCCGCACCAACGGGGCTTGATGGCGGTCAGGGCGGTCACGTCGAGGGCCTCGACCGGGCCGACGGTGACCGTGTTGTTCACCGGGGAGATGTCGAGCACGTAGCGCGGCTTGCCATCGGGGGCGGGGTGGCCGATCTTCAGGCCCTTGCGCTGGCCGATGGTGAAGCCGAACGCGCCCTCGTGGGTGCCCAGCTTCGTACCGGACTCGTCCAGGATGTCGCCCTCGGCCGGGCCGCCGAGGCGGCTCGCCAGGAAGCCCTGGGTGTCGCCGTCGGCGATGAAGCAGATGTCGTGGCTGTCGGGCTTCTTGGCGACGGCCAGGCCCCGGCGCTCGGCCTCGGCGCGGATCTCGTCCTTGGTGGTGAGGGTGTCGCCGAGCGGGAACAGGGCGTGCGCGAGCTGCTTCTCGTCCAGGACGCCCAGCACATAGCTCTGGTCCTTGGCCATGTCGGAGGCGCGGTGCAGCTCGCGGCCGCCGTCCTCGGTGAGCACGACGGTGGCGTAGTGGCCGGTGCAGACGGCGTCGAAGCCGAGGGCGAGGGCCTTGTCGAGCAGCGCGGCGAACTTGATCTTCTCGTTGCAGCGCAGGCACGGGTTGGGCGTGCGCCCGGCCTCGTACTCCGCGACGAAGTCCTCCACCACGTCCTCGCGGAAGCGTTCCGCCAGATCCCAGACGTAGAAGGGGATACCGATGACGTCGGCCGCGCGGCGGGCGTCCCGGGAGTCCTCGATGGTGCAACAGCCGCGCGCCCCGGTCCGGAAGGACTGGGGGTTCGCGGACAGGGCGAGGTGGACACCGGTCACGTCGTGGCCCGCCTCGACGGCGCGGGCAGCGGCGACGGCGGAGTCCACGCCGCCCGACATCGCGGCGAGGACACGCAGGGGGCGCTGGGAAGTCTGAGTCATAGCCCCTCCAGGGTACGGGTCGCCGGGAACCGAACGCTCGCGGATAAGCGTTGACGATCACATGGGGAACAACGGGAGCACCCGGGCGTCGCGGAAGAAGCCCTCGGGCGGTGTCAGCCGGCGCGGGCTGCTGATCGGCGGCGGTGCGGTGGTGGCCGCAGGCACCGCCGCCGTGCTCGCTCGCGACGAGGTGCGGCGGGCGTGGTGGCGGGTGCCGGGCGTGGAGAAGCCGCGCAGGCCCGGGGAGCTGGACTACGCGGGCGCCACCTGGATCGCCGCGTCCGAGGCGAACTGGCGGCGCGCGGACCGCCCCGACGACTACGGGATCGACCGCGTGATCATCCATGTCACCCAGGGCAGCTTCGACAGCGCGGTGCGGGTCTTCCAGGACCCCGCCCACCGGGCCGCGACGCACTACATCGTGGGCCAGGACGGGCGGGTGGTGCAGATGATCCGCGAGCTGGACGTGGCCTACCAGGCGGGCAACCGCTCCTTCAACGAGCGGGCGATCGGCATCGAGCACGAGGGGTTCGTGGACCGGCCGAAGGACCTGACGAAGGCGATGTACGAGTCGTCGGCGCGGCTCACGGCGTCGATCTGCGCGCGGTACGGCATACCCGTCGACCGGGAGCACATCATCGGGCACGTGGAGGTGCCGGGCACCGACCACACGGACCCGGGGCCGCACTGGGACTGGGACCGCTATCTGAAGCTGGTGCGGCGGGCGGCGACGGCCCCGCCCTCACCGGCGCCTTCGGCTTCCGCGTCGGCGAAGGCGGAGTAGCGGCCCTCAGCTGAGCCCGGCCGTCCGCGCCCGCTCCACCGCCGGGCCGATCGCCTGGGCCAGCGCCTTCACATCGTCCTCGGTGGAGGTGTGGCCGAGCGAGAAGCGCAGGGTGCCCCGGGCCAGGTCCGGGTCGGTGCCGGTGGCCAGGAGTACGTGGCTGGGCTGGGCGATCCCGGCGGTGCAGGCGGAGCCGGTGGAGCACTCGATGCCCTGGGCGTCCAGCAGGAGGAGGAGCGAGTCGCCCTCGCAGCCGGGGAAGCTGAAGTGCGCGTTGGCCGGGAGCCGCCCGGCCGGGTCCGGGTCGCCGCCGAGCACGGCGTCCGGGACGGCGTGGCGCACGGCGGCCACCAAGTCGTCGCGGAGCGCGCCGACGCGCCGGGCGAAGTGCTCGCGCCCCTCGGCGGCCAGCCGCCCGGCCACCGCGAAGGAGGCGATGGCGGGCACGTCCAGGGTGCCGGAGCGCACGTGCCGCTCCTGGCCGCCGCCGTGCAGGACGGGTACGGGGGTGTGGTCGCGGCCCAGCAGCAGCGCGCCGATACCGAACGGGCCGCCGATCTTGTGGCCGCTGACCGTCATCGCGGCCAGCCCGGAGGCGGCGAAGCCGACCTCCAGCTGACCGAACGCCTGGACCGCGTCGGCGTGCATCGGAATCCCGAACTCGGCGGCCACCGAAGCCAGTTCCCGTACCGGCATGACCGTGCCGATCTCGTTGTTCGCCCACATCACGGTGATCATCGCGACGTCGTCGGGGTTGCGGAGGATCGCCGCGCGCAGGTCCTCGGGGTGGACCCGGCCGTGGCGGTCGACCGGGAGGTAGTCGACGGTGGCGCCCTCGTGCTGGGCCAGCCAGTCGACGGCGTCCAGGACCGCGTGGTGCTCGACGGGGCCCGCGAGGACCCGGGTACGGCGGGGGTCGGCGTCGCGCCGGGACCAGTACAGGCCCTTGACCGCGAGGTTGTCGGCCTCGGTGCCGCCGGAGGTGAACACCACCTCGCTGGGGCGGGCGCCGAGGGCGTCGGCGAGGGTTTCTCTGGACTCCTCGACGGTACGGCGGGCCCGGCGCCCGGCTGCGTGCAGGGAGGACGCGTTGCCGGTGACGGCGAGCTGGGCGGTCATCGCCTCGATCGCTTCGGGAAGCATCGGCGTGGTCGCGGCGTGGTCGAGGTAGGCCATGGTGGGGCCGATTCTACGAGTCCGGGGCGGGGCGCAGGGCGGGCACGTCCCGGACCGCCCCCGTCAGCCGCCCAGGTTCCAGGCGACCGTGCCGTTGACGGAGACCAGGACGGCCAGCACGACGAGGTCGGCGACGCCGAGTGCGAGGCCGAGCCGGGCGCGGCCGGGGCGGCGGGTGCGGCGGGCCAGGGCCAGCAGCGCCATCACGATCGCGGCAGGGCCGAGGAGCAGGTTGAACACCAGCAGGCCGACGAGGCCGAGGACGAAGGAGGCGACGGCAAGCCCGTCCGCCTCCCGGCCGACGGCCCGGCGGGCAGCGGGGGCCGGGGTCTTCTCCGGCGCCGCGCCCGGGGCGGCGGTGTCCTGGTCGATGGCATCGTCCGTACGGCGGACGCGGTCGATGAGGGTGAGGGTCATGGTGCGAGCTCCTTCGGATCGGTCCGGTCGGGGCGGGCTCGGCGGGTGCGGGTGTGCGTGTGGATCAGCGGGCTGTGGGGCGGATCAGCAGGTACGGACTGCGAGTGCGGATCAGCACGTACGGATACGGGTGCGGGTCAGCGGGTGCGGCGGGCGTGGCGTTCCCGGGCGGCGAAGATCAGCAGCCAGACACCGATCACGCTCCCGGCGGCCAGGGAGACCGGGACCGGAAGCTGAGCGACCGCCCCGAGGGCGATACCCAGGAGCAACAGCGCGGCGACGAGGACGAGCACGGCGGAACCTCTCTGTGCGACGGAGCTGTGCGACGACGAAAGCCGTTCGGAGTACGAGTGTTCACTGACTCACCAGACTAAACCTCCGGCCCCTTCCTCGACTCGGAGAACGGTTGTTTACTGAATGGCATGAGTCACACCGTCGGCATTCGCCAGACCCGGAAGCTGAGGACCCGCCAGTCCCTGCTGGACGCAGCGCTCGGGCTGCTGGAGCACCAGAGCCTGAGCAGCCTGGGGCTCCGGGAGGTGACCCGGGCCGCCGGGGTCACCCCCACCGCCTTCTACCGGCACTTCGAGGACACCGCCGCCCTCGGGGTGGCCCTGGTGGAGGAGACGCTGGGCAGCCTGCACGGGCTGATCGCCGCGGTGCTCGTGGAGACGGGCGACAGCGAGGAGCGGGTGGACCGCAGCGTGGAGGTGATAGCGCGCCATGTCGCGGCGCAGCCCGCCCACTTCCGGTTCATCGCCCGGGAGCAGCACGGCGGGGTGGGCCCGGTGCGCGAGGCCATCGCGGCGCAGCTGTTCCGGTTCGCGGAGGAGGTGGCGTGCGCACTCGGCCAGGAGCCGGGGGCGGCGGGGTGGAGCGAGGAGGATCTGCTGATGCTGGGCGGGTTCTACGTGGACCACATGGTTATGACCGCCTCCGCCCTCCTGGAGGCAGGCCCGGAGCGTGAGCGGGAGGTGGTCCGGCGGACCAAACGGCGGCTGCGGCTGGTGTCGATCGGCCGCGCCCACTGGCTCGACGAGGCGCCCGCCCGGGACTGACGACGGCGCGCGCCCGCCCGGGACCGAGCGACGGCGCGGCACCGGGAACGGCTTCCGCGTCCGCCGGGACCGAACCTTCCGCGTCCGCCGGGACCGAACAACGGCGCGCCCGCCCGGGATGCCCCGGACGGGCGCGGAAGCCGTTCCCGTACGTCTACGCCTGTACGGCCTTCTCCGTCGCGTACGCCCTACTTCACTTCGCGCGCGGCGCCTTCGCCAGCTGGCGGGACTGGGCGACGAGGCGGTCGGCGCTGTCCCAGACCTCCGCGTCCTCCTCCAGGAAGCCGCCCGCGAGGTTGCGGGTGGTGATGGAGACCCGCAGCGGGCCCGGGGCCGGGCGGCAGCGGATGTGGGTGGTGAGCTCGACGGTGGGGGTCCAGCCGGTGAGGCCCAGCTCGAACGAGGTCGGCGGCAGGGCGTCCACGGTGAGCAGCAGGGAGAGCGCGTCGGGGTCGCGGCCGTCCGCGAGGCCGAACCAGCCGCGCATCTCGCCCTTGCCGGACGGGGCGCCGACGGCCCAGCCGACGGTGGCCGGGTCCAGCTTGATGTCGAGGCGGTCGGTGATGGCGGAGCTGCCGGGGATCTTCGGCGCGCCGTCGCTCGGGCCGAGGCAGTGGTCCCGGTCGGGCATGGCGGGCGGCAGGGCGGTGGTGCGTACGTCGTCGGGGAGGGTGTCCAGGTCGCCGTAGGTGGCGAGGACCCGGATGCGCTCGATCTCGCTGCCGTCCTCGGCGTACTGGAAGAGGGACGCCTGCCCGGTGGAGAGCGTGCGGCCGGTGCGGACGGTCTGGGTCCGGATCACCGCGGGTCCGGGGACGGAGGCGGTGAGGTAGTGGGCCGAGACGGAGAACGGGTCGGAGTGCGGCAGGGCCTCGCCCAGCGCACGGCCGAGGAGAGCCAGCAGGTAGCCGCCGTTGACGGCGTGGATGATGGTCCAGCCCGCCGAGAGCTCGGCGTCGTAGACGCCTTCCTCGCGCAGGGTGACCGCGGTGTCCCGGTCGAACTCGCTGTCGCCGATGGTTGCCGGGGCGGTCTGCGCCGCCGCCTCTGTCGCTGCCTGTGCCATGGCATGCACGGTACACGGACTGCATTACTGAGCGGTAGCTTTTTGGGGCGCCGATCACATCCCGAGAGGCCCTATGCCTCCTCCGCCCGCGCCGAGGAGCGGTTGTACGCACGCGGTGCCCGCCAGTGGAAGCGCAGGGCCAGCAGCCGCAGCGTGAAGGCGGCGATGACGGCCGCGCCGCTGGTGAAGGCGTTGAGGGTGTCGAAGCGGATGCACAGGACGACCATGGTCGCGCCGACGATCGCGGGCACCGCGTACAGGTCGCGGTCCCAGCGCAGCAGCGAGGGCACCTCGTTGGCCAGGACGTCCCGCAGCACACCGCCGCCGACCGCCGTGGCCAGCCCGAGCGCCGCCGAGGCCGTGAGCCCGAGGCCGTACTCGTACGCCTTCACCGTCCCCGTCACGCAGAACAGGCCGAGCCCCGCCGCGTCGAAGACGTTGACACCGGCCTGGATGCGCTCCACGTGCGGGTGGAGGAAGAAGACCAGTCCGGCGGCGAAGAGCGGGGTGATGAAGTAGCCGAGGTCGGTGAAGGCGGCGGGCGGGATCGCGCCGATCATCACATCACGGAACAGCCCTCCGCCCAGCGCTGTCACCTCGGCGAGGACCGCGATGCCGAAGACATCGAAGTTCTTGCGTACGGCGAGCAGCGCGCCCGAGATCGCGAAGACGAAGATCCCGACGAGGTCGAGCGCATGCTGGACGGAGGGCGTGAACAGTTCGGTGAGCACCGGACAATTGTGCCGGTCTCAGGCCCTGGGGCTGTCCTCCGCCCGGTCGGCGCTCCCCGCGTCGGCCTGCGCCGGTACGGTCGCGGGCTCCTCCTTCTCCGGAGACTTCTCCTCGCCCGGAGACTTCTCCTCGCCCGGCGACTCCTTCTCGGCCGGAGCGTCGGGCTTCCCGGCCGGAGCACCGGCCTCCGGCGCATCAGCGGCGTCCCCCTCCGAGACCTCCACCGCCTCGGTCGCCACCGCCTCCGTGGCGATCACCGCCTCGATCCCCGTCGCCAGGGTCTGCTTGACCGTCCCAGCCTCGATCTCGGCCGTGAAGTGGCAGGCGACCTTGTGCCCGTCACCGGTGTCGAGCAGCGGCGGGCGCTCCGTGGCGCACTTGGTCTCCTGCACCCACGGGCAGCGGGTGTGGAAGCGGCAGCCGGCCGGCGGGTTGGCCGGGGAGGGCAGGTCGCCGTGGAGCAGGATGCGCTCGCGGCGGTCCTCCACCTCGGGGTCCGGCACCGGCACGGCCGACATCAGCGCCTTGGTGTACGGGTGCCGGGGCCCCGCGTACAGCGCGTCGCTCGGCGCCTCCTCGACCAGCCCGCCCAGGTACATCACCCCGATGACGTCCGAGATGTGCCGGACCACGGCGAGGTCGTGGGCGATCACCAGATAGGTGAGGCCCAGCGACTCCTGGAGCTCCTCCAGCAGGTTGATGACCTGCGCCTGGACCGAGACGTCCAGCGCGGAGACCGGCTCGTCGCAGATGATGACGTCCGGTTCCAGGACGAGGGCCCGCGCGATGCCGATGCGCTGGCGCTGGCCGCCGGAGAACTCGTGCGGGTAGCGGGAGAGCGCGTTGGACGGCAGGCCGACCTTGGCGAGGATGCCCTTGATCTTCTCCCGGCGCTCGGCCTGGTCCTTGCCGATGCCGTGGGCGGCCATGCCCTCGGACAGGATCGACTCGATGTTCTGCCGGGGGTTGAGGCTGCCCAGCGGGTCCTGGAAGACCATCTGGAGGCGGCGGCGGAAGGCCCGCATCTCCTCCGACGGCAGCTGCGCGAGGTCGGTGCCGTCGAAGACGACCGCGCCGTCGGTGATGTCGTTCAGCCGCAGCACCGCACGGCCGAGGGTCGTCTTGCCGCACCCCGACTCGCCGACGAGGCCGTACGTCTGGCCCGCCTCCACGCTGAGCGAGACACCGTCGACGGCGTAGACGTGGCCCACCGTACGGTCGAAGAAGAGGCCCTTCTTGACCGGGAAGTGGACTTTGACGCCGTCCAGTTCTAGCAGGCTCATGCCGGGACCTCCGCCTTGGGCAGGACCGGGTTGACGCAGCGGACCTGGTGTCCGGCGGCGCGCGGTTCGGTCAGTTCGGGGGTGCCGGTGAGGCACTCCATCGTGTAGTGGTCGCAACGGGGTGCGAAGGCGCAGCCGTCGGCCCAGGCGATCTTGTCGTTGATGGAGCCGCGGATCGGGTTGAGCGGCTCCCCGCGCGGGGCGTCCAGGCGCGGGATGGAGCCGAGCAGCCCGTGCGCGTACGGGTGGGTGGGGTGGGCGAACAGCTCGCGGCGGCCCGCCGTCTCCACCGCCCGGCCCGCGTAGAGGACGTTGACCTCGTCGCAGAGGCCGGCCACCACGCCGAGGTCGTGGGTGATCATCAGCAGGGCGGTGCCCTCCCGGTCGACCAGTTCCTTGAGGAGCTCCAGGATCTGCGCCTGGATGGTCACGTCCAGTGCCGTGGTCGGCTCGTCGGCGATCAGCAGGCGGGGCGCGCAGGCCACCGCCATGGCGATCAGCGCACGCTGGCGCATACCGCCGGAGAGCTGGTGCGGGTACTCCTTGAGCCGCCGGTCCGGGTCCGGGATGCCGACCCGGTCCAGGAGCGACGCCGCTTCCTTGCGGGCCTTCTCGCCCTTGAGGCCGCGGTGGCGCTGGAGGATCTCGGTGACCTGGACACCGATGGGGATGACCGGGTTCAGCGAGGAGAGCGGGTCCTGGAAGATCATCGCCAGCTGGCTGCCGCGCATGTCACGGAGCTTGCGCTCGCTGATGCCCAGCAGGTTCTGGCCGTCGAACTCGGCCCGTCCGCCGATCCGTACGCCCTTGCGGGGCAGCAGCCCCATCAGGGCGAGCGAGGTGACGGACTTGCCGCACCCCGACTCGCCCACCAGGCCGACGACCTGGCCCTGGTCGACGTCGAAGGAGACGCCGTCCACGGCCGTGGCGTCCTTGCGGCCGCGCGCGGTGAAGGTGACGCTGAGTTCTTCAACTGAGAGCAGTGGCATAGGACGTCAGCCTCGCAGCTTCGGGTCGAGGGCTTCGCGCATGGACTCGCCGAGCAGGGTGAAGCCGAGTGCCGTGATGATGATGCCGATGGCCGGGTAGGCGGCCATCATCGGCTCGTTGTCGAAGAAGCGCTGCGCCTGCGAGAGCATCACGCCCCACTCGGGAACGGCCGGGTCGGGGTTGCCGAGCCCCAGGTAGGACAGGGCCGCCGCCTCGATGATCGCGGTGGCGAGGCTCAGCGTCGCCTGGACGATCACCGGGCTCAGGGAGTTCGGCAGGATCTGGGTGAAGACGATCCGCTTGCGCCGGATGCCGACCGCCTTCGCGGCGAGCACGTAGTCGGCGCCGCCCTGCACCAGCATCGACCCCCGCAGCAGGCGGGCGAAGATGGGGATCTGGACGACACCGACGGCGATCATCACGGTGGTCAGCGACTGTCCGAGGACCGCGGCGATGGAGACGGCCAGCAGCAGGGACGGCAGCGACAGCATGATGTCGGTGATGCGCATGATCACGGTGTCGACGCGCTGTCCGGCCTTGCCGCCGAGGGTGGCGGCGGCGCCGGAGAGGATGCCGACGGTGGCGCCGACGATCAAGCCGATGAGCATGGAGACCACACCGACGAGGAGCGTCTGCCGGGCCCCGACGAGCCAGCGGGAGAACATGTCGCGGCCCAGGTGGTCCAGGCCGAACCAGTTCTCGCCGCGCATCCCGATGAACTTGCCCTGGTTGGGGAAGACTTCGCCGCGCCAGGTCTGCGCGGTGGGGCCGTGCGGCGCGAGCATCGGGCCGATGATCGCGACGAGCACGAACACGGCGATGATCGACGCGCCGATGACCGCCATCTTGCTGGCGCGCATCCGGCGGAACGCCTCGCGCCAGAGGCTGGTGCCCGCGACGGCCTCGGAGCTCTGTGTCAGCTCGGCGAGACGGTCGATCTTGTCTGCTTTGTTGGTCAGGATCGTCACGTCAGTGCACCCGCACTCTCGGGTCGATGATGCTGTACGCGAGGTCGACCAGCAGGTTGATGAGCACGTACACCATCGCGATGAAGAGAATGAACCCGACGAGGACCGGGTAGTCGCGGCCGTCGATCGCGGTACGGATGAACGAGCCGATACCGCCGAAGTCGAAGACGGACTCGGTGAGCACCGCACCGGAGAGCAGACTGCCGGTCAGCAGGCCGACCGCGGTGATCACCGGCAGCAGCGCGTTGCGCAGGACGTGCCGGCCGCGGACGACGCGCTTGTCCAGGCCCTTGGACTCGGCGGTGCGGATGTAGTCCTCGCCGAGCACCTCCAGGACGCTGGCGCGGGTCATCCGGACGATGACGGCGAGCGGGATCGAGGCGAGCGCGAGGGCGGGCAGGACCAGATGCATGATCGCGTCCCAGGTCGCGTCGAACTCGCCGGTCAGCAGCCCGTCCAGGACGGCGAACCCGGTGACGTCGGTGGCGTTGAGCCCGGTGGTGAGCCTCCCCTGGCTCGGGAACCAGCCCAGCTGGACGGAGAAGATCCCGCGCAGCAGCATGGCGAGGAAGAAGACCGGGATGCAGATGCCGAGCAGCGATCCGGAGACGGACGCCACGTCCAGCCAGCCGCCGCGCCGCTTGGCCGCCAGATACCCCATCGGGATGCCCACGGCCACGGCGATGAGGATCGCGGCGACGGACAGCTCCACGGTGGCCGGGAAGCGCAGGGCGAATTCGTCCCACACCGGCTGCCCGGTCTGGGTGGAGGTTCCGAGGTCGAGCTCGAAGATGCGCTTGAGGAAGCGCCAGTACTGCACGTGCACCGGCTCGTCCAGCCCGAGCGCACGGTTGATTCTCGCCACTTCGGCTTCGGTGGCCCGCTCGCCCAGGATCGCCGACGCGGGTCCGCCGGGCAGTCGGTTCAGCCAGAGGAACAGCAGGACCGACAGGCCGAGCAGGGTGGGAATGAGCTGGAGAAGTCTTCTGACGACGAGTCGCAGCACCCCGCATGCCCCTTTCTCACGTGCGTTGATGCGGGTCCGCCCGGCCACCTGGTAGCTGTGGCCGGGCGGACCCGCTGGTGTGCGATTACTTGAAGGAGACCTCGGCGAAGTTCTCCTGCGTCAGCGGGGAGACCTTCGGCGGGTTGACGTTCTTGGCGAACGCGATCGCCGGCGGGGACGACGAGATCGGCACGCCCGGGACGTACTCCATGATCGCCTCGTTGGCCTTCTTGTACGCCTCGGTACGGCCGGCGGTGTCGGCGACCTTGGAGGCCGCGTTCACGGCGTCGAAGACCTTCTGCTCCTTGAAGCCCCACTGCTTGTCGGGCCCGGCGAACCAGGTGCCGATGAAGTTGTAGCCGTCGTTGAAGTCACCGGTCCAGCCGAGCAGGTGCAGGGCGCAGGAGCCGGACTCGGTGGCGTCCAGGTAGTCCGGGGCCCACTTCATGGCCTTCGGCTTGACGGTGATGCCGGCCTTCTCCAGGTCGGCCTTCATCAGCTCGAACAGATCCTGCGGGGCGGGCATGTACGGGCGGGTGACCTCGGTCGGGTAGCAGAACTCGACGCTCAGCTTCTCCTCACCGGCCTGCTTGAGGAGGTCCTTGGCCTTGGCGGTGTCGAACGGGTAGGTCTTCACCTGGTCCGAGTAGCCGGCGACCGTGTCGGGCATGAACTGGGTGCCGACCTTGCCGCCCTCGGGCAGCTGGGTCTTGACGAGGCTCTCGCGGTCGATGGCGTGCGTGATCGCCTGGCGGACCTCGGGCTTCTTCAGCGCCGGGTTGGCGCCCTGGCTCATGCCGACGTAGAAGATGTTGAAGACGTCACGGGTCGGGACCTCGAAGCCCTGCTTCTCCAGCGTCGTCACATCGGCCGGGGAGACCAGGTCGTAGCCGTCGATGTCACCGGCCTGGAGCGCCTGGCGGCGGGTCTCCTCGGTGGAGATGGTGCGGAAGACCAGGTTCTTCACCTTGGCCTTGTCGCCCCAGTAGTCGTCGAAGCGCTCCAGGGAGACTTCCTTGTTCCCCTTGTTCCACTTGACGATCTTGTACGGGCCGGTACCGGCGACCGTGCCGGCCTCCTGGCTGTACTTGGGGTACGTGATCGCGTCGCCCTTGGCGGTCGCGTCCTGCTTCGCGTACTCCTGGAGCGCCTTCGGCGAGTGGATCGCGAGCGCCTGGAGGGAGAAGCCGCCGGGCAGGTTGGCCGTGGTCTCGTTGACCTCGATGACGGCGGTGTTCTCGTCCTTGGCGGTGCAGGACTTGTAGTTCGCCTTGGGCGCCTCGGCGTCCTCGTTCTTGGCGAACCCGCCCATGATCTTCTGCCAGTAGTACGAGACCGCGCTGGACTGGTACGTACCCTTCCAGTTGAACCAGTGGTCGTAGTTCGCGCAGACCGCGGCGGCGTTGAACGCCTCGCCGTCGTGGAACTTCACGCCCTGGCGCAGGTTGAACGTCCAGACCTTGCCGGACGGGTCGCTCTCCCACTTCTCCGCGAGGCCGCCGACCAGCTTGCTGCCGCCGGGCTCGTGCTCCAGCAGCGCCTCGAACGCCTGGCGGGTGACGCGGAACGTCTCGCCGTCGCTCGCGAGGGCCGGGTCGAGGGAGCCGGGGTCACCGGAGCCGGCGAAGACGAAGGTGTCCTTGTCGCCCCCCTTGGAGCCGCCCTCGTCCCGCTCGCTGGAACAGCCCGTGGCGATCAGTCCGACAGCGACCGCTGTCGTGATCGCCCGGACGGCCCGGGACTTGAATATGCGCATGGGTCCACCCCTGGTTCGCCATGTGGTGAGGTTTGATGGCCGCACACTACAGACGGGGTACACCGCAAGAGAACAGTCCGGATAGCGGTGAGACCTAGTCGAGACCCGGACAGTTAACAAACCGTCCAGTTCCGGGACATCCCTCCGCGCCCGGTTAACAAGCCGGACATCTGGGGGTGTTCGGCGGTACGGGGACGGGGCGCGGGCCGACGGCGCCGCGAGGAACCGCAGTTCAGCGGGTGGGACAGCGGCAGGCGGGACAGCGGCGCCCGGTGGCGCGGGTCAGCGGTGGGGCTGGGGCGGGTAGCCGTATCCGGGGGCCGCGGGCGGCGGACCGGCGGGGGCGTGCGCCTCGCGGTCGTAGAACGGGCGGGCGTTGGCGCGCAGCCACATCGCGACCGGGTCGTACTCGTCGGACATGGCGACGGTGGAGACGGGCAGCCCGTCGGGGACCGCGCCGATCGACTGCCGCATCATCGCGCGCACCGCGTCGACGGAGGCGCGCCCGGAATCGTACAGATCGAGCCCGATCGCGAGGTACGGGACGCCGACGGCGGGGTGCACCCAGGCGCGGCGCAGGGAGCGGAGGGCCGGGGTGCGGTGGGCGTTCTGGGTGAGCTGGGCGTAGAACTGCGGGAGCTCCACGGCGGGCTCGGTCAGCCGGAGCGGGCCCGCGGGCAGCCGGTCGAGGCCGGTGGCGATCCGGCGCAGGTCGAGCCAGGGGATGCCGACACCGCCGCCGGGGGCGTGCGGGTTGAGCCAGATGCCCCAGCGGTCGGGGAAGAGGGCGCGGGAGATGTCCCGGCCGGAGACCAGCTCATGGGCCCTGCTCCAGCCGCTGGCGGAGAGCTCCTGGGCGGAGGTGACACAGGGGGCGTACCCCAGGCCATCGATCTCCATGGACCCGTACTGGGCGTCCGGGGAGCCGGCCGTGCCGTGCCAGAGCAGCATCCAGACCCGGCTGTCGGCGAGGGCCTCCAGCAGCGCCTCGTAGGCGTCGTAACGCCCGGGGGTCACCTGGCGCAGCATGTGCTCGACCTTGCCGGCCGCCGCAGTGCCTGACGCACTCACCCTGGGTTCCGCCCCTCATCGATCCGTCGCTCCCGGGCACACGGGAGCGGTCCTCGCCATCAAACCAGCTTATGCGCCACTTCTGACACCGACTTGACGCCACGGTCGGCCGGTGGCCTCGCGCGGGTGCGGCCGGGGGCCTTCGCCACGGTACGCCGGTGGCCCCCGCGCCGGTACGGTCAGCGGCCCAGTACCCCCGCGGTCAGGGGCCCTCGCGCCGGTAGAACGGCCGTACTTTCTCCCGCATCCAGTCGCCGACCAGGTCCTGGGCCACGTCCAGCAGGACCAGGTTCACCGGCCACGGCACCTCGACGCGGCCGAGCGCCCGGCCCAGGGCGTCCATCGGGGCGCTCTGGCCCGCGCCGTCCCAGGTGGCGAACTCGACGCCGACGAAGAGGACGGGGTCGCCGCCCTCGATGCTGGCGAGCGCCCGGCGGGCGGTGCTCACCACTCCCGTGGCCTCGAACTCGGCGGACACGGCGGCGAGGAAGTCGACCGGGTCGTGCTGCCAGTCCGGTTCGTACAGTCTGACCCGGCCGCCGGTGGCGGGCCCGTCCAGCGCGGTGCGCCCGGCCCGGCAGAGCTCGGCGACGGCGGGCGGGGGCAGCGGTATGCCGACCGCGCCGCCCGGGTTCACCGCGATCCCGACCTGCGGGGGCAGGCCCCGGGCGAAGTCGCGGGCGGGCGCGACGGCGAAGGACATATGGCTGCCGACGCAGCTCAGGAACTGGCCCTCGGAGCTGAAGACGGGGACGTACGCGGCACCGCCGATGTCCATCATCGGCAGGTCGAGGTCGGCGCTGGCGGGCGAGCCGCCGTTCGGCAGCGGCACCCAGACCGAGCTGCGGCCGAGCACTTCGACGAGCCGGCCGCCCGCGTCGGCGACGCCGAGGGAGGCGGTCAGCACCTCTTCGAGCTCGTTGGCGGGCCATCCCTGCTGGGGGTGTGCCGGGGCCGGTGCCGGAATGTCCACTGCCTCTGTCGCCCTCTCTCGGCTGTCGTTGTTTCCGGCCAGAACCCTAACCGGAGCGGACGGCCGTGGCTCCGGGCTCCGCGAAGGAGATCCGGCCGAGCGCGCTGGCGGCGGCCCGGTCCAGCAGGACCGCCGAGGCGCAGCCGGTGGGCAGCACGCCCTGTTCGGTGTCGCGGATCAGCCGGGCCACCGCGTGCCGGTGGCGGGCGAAGGCGTAGCCGGAGACGCCCCGCCCGCGCTCGCGCTGGCCCTGGCGGGCCGTGTCGGGGTCCACGTCGAGGAGGATCAGATGCAGGGTGCGGCCCCGGCGGGCGGCGTGCAGGGCGAGCCAGCGGCGTACCCAGGTCTGCGTACCGCAGTCGTGCACGACGACGGATTCGCCGGAGCGCAGGGCGGCCCAGAGCCCGAGGTAGTGGGCGGCGCGGACCAGGGGGCGGTAGAGGGCGTAGGGAAGTAACCGGGGCAGGGCGGCGGCCCAGCGGTCGCGGGTGTTCTGGGAGTCGATGGCGCGGCCGCTCACGGTCCGCCGGATCAGGGTGGACTTGCCCCCGCCGGGCAGCCCGGAGACGACCACGACGGCGCCCGCGGCGAAATGGAGGCTGTCCGGCCCGTATCCGGTGCGCCCGCGCAGATCGCGTACCACCGGCGCGCACTCGGTGATCAGCTCCCCCGCGGCCGCGCCGGGCGGTGGGGACATCTCCCGTACGGACGCGCCAGGCTGTACGGAGACCTCCCGTACGGACGCACCGGACTGTACGGACACCTCCGGTACAGGTGCGCCGGGCTGTGCGGGCATCGCGCCGTGCGCGACCCCCGCGGCCGGTACCGACCGCCGCAACGTCATCGCCCATCCCCCTGCTGTCGGGCCACCCACGCCTGATCCTGAAGTGTAAAGAAAGGGCAAGCCTCCACAACCGCCCTCGCCGTTCACACACGCGTTCCGGACCGGCCTCCCCACTCCGGCGCAATGCGTGCGATGATGACCGCGCCAACTGCATACCGGCCGTTCGAATCCGCGCGGGAGAGTTCCGGCCACAGTGTGAGCCGGGCGCCGAAGGAGCAAGATCCTCCCTTGAATCTCTCAGGCCCCGTACCGCGTGGATGAGGCAGATCTGAAAAGCGGGCCGCTCCGGCGGCTCCACCCAAGGTGCAAGCCGAGCCCTGTGAACAGGGGCGCCCCTCTCCTGGGGCATACCCCGTCAGGGGCTATCGGCGAACCTCTCAGGTTCCGATGACAGATGGGGAGGATTCCGTCCCGACGTCGTCATGCCCTGGAGCCGTATCCATGAGCACTGCCCCCCGTCTCACCGCCCTCGACGCGCTGCACCGCTCGCTCGGCGCCACCATGACCGACTTCGCGGGCTGGGACATGCCCCTGCGGTACGCGAGCGAGCGCGACGAGCACAACGCCGTACGCACCCGGGCCGGGCTCTTCGACCTCTCCCACATGGGCGAGATCACCGTCACCGGCCCCGAGGCGGCGGCCTTCCTGAGCTACGCGCTGGTGGGCAACATCGCCACCGTCGGCAACGGCCGGGCCCGCTACACGATGATCGTCCAGGAGGACGGCGGGATCGTGGACGACCTGATCGTCTACCGGCTGGGCGAGACCGAGTACATGGTGGTCGCCAACGCGGGCAACGCCCAGATCGTGCTGGACGCGCTGACCGAGCGCGTCGGCGGCTTCGACGCCGAGGTGCGCGACGACCGGGACGCGTACGCGCTGCTCGCGGTCCAGGGCCCCGAGTCCCCCGCGATCATGAAGGCCGTCACCGACGCCGACCTGGACGGGCTGAAGTACTACGCGGGTCTGCCGGGCACGGTCGCCGGGGTCCCGGCGCTCATCGCCCGTACCGGCTACACCGGCGAGGACGGCTTCGAGCTGTTCGTCGCGCCCGAGCACGCCGAGGCCCTGTGGCGCGCGCTGAGCGAGGCCGGTGAGGCCCACGGCCTGATCCCCTGCGGCCTCTCCTGCCGGGACACGCTGCGCCTGGAGGCGGGCATGCCGCTGTACGGGCACGAGCTGACGACGGCGCTCACCCCGTTCGACGCGGGTCTTGGCCGGGTCGTGAAGTTCGAGAAGGAGGGCGACTTCGTGGGGCGCGAGGCGCTCCGGGCCGCCGCCGAGCGCGCCGAGACCGCCCCGCCGCGCAAGCTGGTCGGCCTGGTCGCCGAGGGCCGCCGGGTCCCGCGCGCCGGCTTCTCGGTCGTGGCGGACGGCAAGGTGATCGGCGAGGTCACCTCCGGCGCCCCCTCCCCCACCCTGGGCAAGCCGATCGCCATGGCGTACGTGGACGCGGCCTTCGCCGCCCCGGGCACCGAGGGCGTGGGCGTGGACATCCGGGGCACGCACGAGCCGTACGAGGTCGTCGCGCTGCCGTTCTACAAGCGCCAGAAGTGATATTCCGGAGGGACCGGGGCATTCCGGACCCTCGCACCGGCGCGCGGACGTCACAGAAGTGACGTACCTCCGTCTCACACCGTAAGACCACCGTTCATCAGCACTCCCCCGCGTACAGGAGAATTCAGGTCATGAGCAACCCCCAGCAGCTGCGGTACAGCAAGGAGCACGAGTGGCTGTCGGCCGTCGAGGACGGCGTGGCCACGATCGGCATCACGGAGTACGCGGCCAACGCGCTCGGTGACGTCGTCTTCGCCCAGCTTCCGGAGGTCGGTGACACGGTGACCGCGGGCGAGACCTGCGGCGAGCTGGAGTCGACCAAGTCCGTCAGCGATCTGTACTCGCCGGTGACCGGCGAGGTGACGGCGTTCAACCAGGACGTCGTGGACGACCCCTCGCTGGTGAACTCCGCTCCCTTCGAGGGCGGCTGGCTGTTCAAGGTGCGCGTCGAGGGGGAGCCGGACGATCTGCTCTCCGCCGACGAGTACACCGCGTTCTCCGGCAACTGAGACCTTAAGGGACCCCCTGATGTCGCTTCTGAACTCCTCCCTCCACGAGCTGGACCCGGACGTCGCCGCCGCCGTCGACGCCGAGCTCCACCGTCAGCAGTCCACCCTCGAGATGATCGCCTCGGAGAACTTCGCTCCGGTCGCGGTCATGGAGGCGCAGGGCTCCGTCCTCACCAACAAGTACGCCGAGGGCTACCCGGGCCGCCGCTACTACGGTGGCTGTGAGCACGTCGACGTGGTCGAGCAGATCGCGATCGACCGGATCAAGGCCCTGTTCGGCGCCGAGGCCGCCAACGTCCAGCCGCACTCCGGTGCGCAGGCGAACGCCGCCGCGATGTTCGCGCTGCTGAAGCCGGGCGACACGATCATGGGCCTGAACCTGGCCCACGGCGGTCACCTGACCCACGGCATGAAGATCAACTTCTCCGGCAAGCTCTACAACGTGGTCCCCTACCACGTCGACGAGAGCGGCCTCGTGGACATGGAGGAGGTCGAGCGCCTCGCCAAGGAGTCCCAGCCGAAGCTGATCGTGGCCGGCTGGTCCGCCTACCCGCGCCAGCTGGACTTCGCCGCCTTCCGCCGGATCGCGGACGAGGTCGGCGCGTACCTCATGGTCGACATGGCGCACTTCGCGGGCCTGGTCGCGGCCGGTCTGCACCCCAACCCGGTGCCGCACGCCCACGTCGTCACCACCACCACGCACAAGACCCTCGGCGGTCCGCGCGGCGGTGTGATCCTCTCCACCCAGGAGCTCGCCAAGAAGATCAACTCGGCGGTCTTCCCGGGCCAGCAGGGCGGTCCGCTGGAGCACGTGATCGCGGCCAAGGCGGTCTCGTTCAAGATCGCGGCGGGCGAGGAGTTCAAGGAGCGCCAGCAGCGCACCCTGGACGGCGCCCGCATCCTGGCCGAGCGCCTGGTCCAGCCGGACGTCACCGAGGTGGGCGTCTCCGTCCTCTCCGGCGGCACCGACGTGCACCTGGTCCTGGTCGACCTGCGCAACTCCGAGCTGGACGGCCAGCAGGCCGAGGACCGGCTCCACGAGCTGGGCATCACGGTCAACCGGAACGCCATCCCGAACGACCCGCGCCCC
The DNA here is from genome assembly GCA_002082585.1 of Kitasatospora albolonga. Classification (NCBI taxonomy): domain Bacteria; kingdom Bacillati; phylum Actinomycetota; class Actinomycetes; order Kitasatosporales; family Streptomycetaceae; genus Kitasatospora; species Kitasatospora albolonga. The sequence goes on along the minus strand of CP020563.1, from coordinate 5,942,446 downwards.
CCGATGGTCACCTCGGGCCTGCGGATCGGCACCCCGGCGCTGGCCACCCGCGGCTTCGGCGCCGAGGACTTCACGGAGGTCGCGGAGATCATCGCCTCCGCCCTCAAGCGGTCGTACGACGCGGACGACCTCAAGGCCCGTGTCGCCGCGCTGGCCGAGAAGTTCCCGCTGTACCCCGGCCTGAAGTAGCACCTGGCCTGCGGTTCCGCGCATCGTGACGGGGCACCGCGCACACTGAGGAGAGTGAGCGCGGTGCCCCGTTCCGCGCCCCCGGCCCGAAGTTTTCACCCTGCTTGCCCCGCTTGTCCCCGCACCGCCCAGGCAGACAACGGCGTCTTCCAACCCCCCAAGGAGTCCTCCCGTGGCCATCTCGGTCTTCGACCTCTTCTCGGTCGGCATCGGCCCGTCCAGCTCCCACACGGTGGGCCCGATGCGGGCCGCCCGGATGTTCGCGCGCCGCCTGAAGAACGAGGGGCTGCTCGCGCACACCACCTCGATACGCGCCGAGCTGTACGGCTCCCTCGGCGCGACCGGCCACGGCCACGGCACCCCGAAGGCGGTCCTGCTCGGCCTGGAGGGCGAGTCCCCGCAGACGGTCGACGTGGAGACGGCGGACGCCCGGGTCGAGGCGATCCGCTCCACCGGCCGGATCAACCTGCTCGACATGCACGAGATCGCCTTCGACTTCGACGAGGACCTGATCCTGCACCGCCGCAAGGCGCTCCCATACCACGCCAACGGCATGACGATCTTCGCGTACGACACCGAGGGCGCCCCGCTCCTGGAGAAGACGTACTACTCGGTCGGCGGCGGCTTCGTGGTGGACGAGGACGCGGTGGCCGGGGAGAACCCGATCGTCCCGGACGACACGGTCCTGCGCCACCCCTTCCGTACGGGCGACGAGCTGCTGCGCCTGGCCCGCGAGACCGGCCTCTCCATCTCCTCGATGATGCTGGAGAACGAGCTGGCCTGGCGCACGGAGGCGGAGATCCGCTCCGGCCTGCTGGACATCTGGCGGGTCATGCAGGCGTGCGTCTCGCGCGGCATGTCCCGCGAGGGCATCCTCCCCGGCGGCCTCAAGGTCCGCCGCCGCGCCGCCAACTCGGCCCGCCAGCTGCGCGCCGAGGGCGACCCGCAGGCCCACGCGATGGAGTGGATCACCCTCTACGCGATGGCGGTCAACGAGGAGAACGCGGCGGGCGGCCGCGTGGTCACCGCCCCCACCAACGGCGCGGCGGGCATCATCCCGGCCGTTCTGCACTACTACATGAACTTCGCCTCCCACGGCTGCACCGAGGCGGAGAAGGAGGACAGCGTCGTCCGCTTCCTCCTGGCCGCCGGTGCGATCGGCCTCCTTTTCAAGGAGAACGCCTCCATCTCCGGCGCCGAGGTCGGCTGCCAGGGCGAGGTCGGCTCGGCCTGCTCGATGGCGGCCGGCGCCCTCGCCGAGGTCCTGGGCGGCTCCCCCGAGCAGGTGGAGAACGCCGCCGAGATCGGCATGGAACACAACCTGGGCCTGACCTGCGACCCGGTCGGCGGCCTCGTCCAGATCCCGTGCATCGAGCGCAACGGCATGGCGGCGGTGAAGGCGGTGACGGCGGCGAAGATGGCGCTGCGGGGCGACGGCAGCCACAAGGTCTCGCTGGACAAGGTCATCAAGACGATGAAGGACACGGGCGCCGACATGAGCGTCAAGTACAAGGAGACGGCGCGGGGCGGGCTCGCGGTGAACATCATCGAGTGCTGAGCAGAATCGAGTACTGAGCAAATAGGCCCTGACCAGCGCTTTCCAATCTTTCAGCGCTGCCAGGGCCTTCTCTGTTTACACGGCGGAAAGTCCCTGGACCTCTGCCCGGCGTCGGCCTGCTCGTCGGCAGCCGTCATGGTTGCCGCCCTGGCGGCCCGAGCACACCGACCTGCTCGCCCTGATCGGCGAGGAGCGCCTGCGTCGGCTCGCCCGGCCCGGCCTCGCCCGTACGCGTACGGTCGTCGTTCCCGATCTGCGCGGCACCGGCGCCAGCGACCGGCCCGACGACGGGTACGCGAAGACGAACCAGGCCGACGACATCCGCGGCGTCCCCAAGGCCCTGGACCAGAACCTCGGCCTGCTCTCCCGTCGCCACCTGCGTATGCCCGTGCTGGCCATCGGGTACCGCGCGCTCCGGCGCAACCACCGCGAAGGCGCCGCGCCCTTACGCGGACGACGTCCGCGAGGTGTTCGCACCGACCGGACACTTCGTCGCCGAGGAGGACCCCGCCTGGTTCGTGGCGACGCTGGACGGCTTCCTCACCCCGACACGGCTCTGACTGCTCACGTCCCCTCGCCTTCCTCACGCCGGGACGGTACTCACACGCCCCCCGGCCCTCCCCCGAACCGCGCCACCACCGTACGTACAGCGATCGGCTGACTTGGCGTCAGGGAGCCGGGCGGGCTGTGAGCGTACGGGAGGTGGTGCGGAACCGCCCGGGCGGTAGGCCCCGTGCGCGGCTGAACGCGCGGCTGAAGGCGTATACCGAGGTGTAGCCGACGTCCTGGGCGATCCGCTCCAGCGGGAGGTCCGAGTCGCGCAGACGCCGGGCGGAGAGGTCCAGGCGCCGTCGGGTGAGGTAGGCGGCGGGCGTCTCGCCCAGGGCTTCGGGAAAACGGCGGGCCAGGGTCGCGCGCGAGACGCCGGTCGCCCGGGCGAGTTCCGTGGCCGTCCAGGCACGTCCCGGCTCTGCGTCGATCAGGGCCATCGCCTTGCTGACGACGGGGTCGCGCAGCGCGCGCAGCGGGGAGGCCGGGCCGTCGTCGTCCCGTTCGAGCCAGTGCCGCAGCGCCTGCACCAGCAGGACGTCGACGAGGCGGGCGAGAACGACCTGGCCGCCCGGCCGCGGCGCGGTCAGCTCGCGGCCCACGAGGCGGACGGTCTCGGCGAGCCCGCCGCCGTCGCCCTGCCCGCGGAGCAGGACGGTCTCGGGCAGCGCCGCCAGAAAGGACGCGGAGGCCGTGGGGTCGTGCGTGTAGTGCGCGCAGAGGATGTGCGTGTGCGCCTGCCCGTGTCCCATCCGGACTGTGCCGTCGGCGTCGAGCGTGTAGCCGTCGGAGTGCTCGGGTGAGGTCCGGGCGAGCGCCTCGGGGTCGCCCGCGAGGGCGTGTGCGCGGCCGCCCGGGAGCAGGAGCACGTCTCCGGCCCGGAGCTGCAGGGGTTCGGAGCCCTCGAGGGCGACCCACACGGTGCCCGAGGTCACCGCGTGGAACGCGGCCCCCTGCCGCTCGGACGACCACCACCCCCAGTCGTCCCCGGCGGCGATCCGCGCGCCGAGCACACCGCGCACCACCTGCGCGTCGATGAGTCCCGTCAGAGCATCCATGCTCTCAGTATGCCCAAAGCGCTCAGCACGCCGGATGCATGCGTCATACGGATATCAAATTGAGCATATGCGTCATTGATGCTCGCAGCCATGCTCCCTACGGTTGACGTCATGGACATCCGAGGGAGCATCGCACTCGTCACCGGCGGCAACCGCGGCATCGGCCGCCACTTCGTCCAGCAGCTGCTCGACCGAGGCGCCGCGAAGGTGTACGCCGCCGCCCGGAATCCGCAGAGCGTCGACGTACCCGGCGCGATTCCCCTGGCGCTCGACATCACCGACCCCGAGGCGGTGACCGCCGCGGCCGCGGCGGCCCCCGACGTGACACTGCTGGTCAACAACGCAGGCGCGGCCACGGGAAGCGACTTCGTCACCGGCGACCTCGCAGCGATCCGGCAGGAGTTCGAGACGAACTTCTACGGCCCGCTCGCGATGATCCGCGCCTTCGCGCCGATCCTGGCCACCAACGGCGGTGGCGCCGTCCTCAACGTGGACTCCCGCCTGTCCTGGCTCTCCTTCCCTGGCGTCAACGCCCACGCCGCCTCCAAGGCGGCCGCGTGGAGCATGACCTACGGGGTACGCCTGGAACTCGCCGAGCAGGGCACCCAGGTCACCGGCCTCCACCTCAGCTCGACCGACACCGACCTGATGGCCGGCTGGGACATCCCCAAGAACGACCCGGCCGACGTCGTGACCGTCGCTCTCGACGGCCTCGCGGCGGGCGCGCCCGAGGTGCTCGCCGACCGGGAGACCAGGGAGACCAAGGCGTCTCTCGGCATCTGAACCGAGAACGAGGACGGCCGGGCGACCGCATCCCGTCGGACGGGCGTCATCGGGCCCGCCCGCCGGTCGGCCCGGAACCGCGCACATCACCACCTGTCCTCACCCCACCAGCCTCACCCCACCAAGGAGTCCTGATATGACGACGTTGTTCGACGGCCATCGGCTCGGCGACCTGATCCTGCCGAACCGGGTGGTGATGGCGCCGATGACCCGGGTCCGAGCCGCCGCAGGCGGTCTGGCCACCCCCTCGATGGCCACGTACTACGCCCAGCGGGCCACCGCCGGTCTGATCGTGAGCGAGGGCGTGCAGCCCAGTCCCGTCGGACAGTCCAACCCGGGGACACCGGGCCTGCACACCGACGAGCAGGTCGCCTCCTGGCGGCCGGTGACGGCTGCCGTGCACGCCAACGGCGGCCGGATCTTCGCCCAGCTCATGCACGGAGGACGCGTCTCGCACTCCGACACGACCGGACTGCGGCCTGTCGGCCCCTCCGCGGTCCCGGCCGACGGTGAGGTGTTCACGCCCACCGGCCCCCAGGCCGCGCCGGTCCCGCGCGCCCTGGAGACCGCCGAGGTGCCCGAGCACGCCCGGTCGTACGCCGACGCCGCCCGCCGGGCGGTCGACGCCGGTTTCGACGGCGTGGAACTGCACGGCGCCAACGGCTACCTGATCTCGCAGTTCCTCTCCTCGAACGCCAACCTGCGCACCGACCATTACGGCGGCCCGGTGGCCAACCGCATCCGCTTCGCCGTCGAGGCGGCCGCGGCGACCGTGGAGGCCGTGGGCGCCGCCAGGACCGGCATCCGGCTCTCGCCGGGCGCGGCGTTCTGGGGCGTCGAGGAATCCGATGTGCCCGAGCTCTACGCGCGGTTGCTGAGCGAACTGGCCGGGCTGGGCCTCGCCTACGTCCACCTGGAGGCCACCGCCGACGAGGGAATCCTGGTCGGGCTGCGCCGCGCGTGGCCGGGCACCCTCATCATGAACCCGTCGGTCCCGATGGGCCCGAAGCAGGTCGGGCGGGCCGACGCCGACCACTGGCTCGGCCTGGGAGCCGACCTGATCAGCTTCGGCCGGGGCTTCCTGGCCAACCCCGACCTGGTCGAGCGCCTGCGCACCGGGCTGCCGATCGCGCCGGTGGACGAGGCCACGTACTACCAGGGCGGCGACGCAGGCTATCTGACGTACCCGGCCTACCGGCACACAGCCTGAAAGCGGGGCCGCAGGCGCGGTGGACGGGGTGGAGCTGACTCCACCCCACGACAGGTGCCTGCTCCCTCGTGGCCGCCGCGGCGGATTCCTAGCGTTTCCCTTGAGGACGATCCGGCCGTGAAGGCCGGGCGGGAGCCGGCTGAGTTCCGGGATTCCGTCGGTCCGTCGGCGATCCATCGCGGAGGGACGTGGAGATGTTCGGGCGACGCAGCGGTACGGAGGCTCTCGCAGGGGACCAGGGCCCGTCGGACAAGGTCCCGGCGCTGGACCTGGACACCGTGCGCCGTACGTACCCCGGCGGGGTGACGGCGCTCGACGGGGTGAGCCTGCGGGTGCCGGCCGGCCGCATGGTCGCCGTGCTCGGTCGCTCGGGTTCGGGAAAGTCGACGTTGCTGCAGTGCGCGGCGGGCCTGGACCGGCCGACGTCCGGGACGGTCCGGATCGGCGGTACGGGGCTCGCGGGTCTCGGGGAAGCGGCGCTCACGCGGCTGCGCCGCGACCGGGTGGGCTTCGTGTTCCAGTCCCTGAACCTGGTGCCGTCGTTGAGCGTGCTGGAGAACGCCGCGCTCCCCCTGCTGCTCGCGGGCCGGGAGGCGGACGGCCGGGCGCGGGCCGCCCTCGCGGCGGTCGGTCTCGCCGACCGTGCCGAGGACCGCCCGGCCCGGCTCTCCGGCGGTCAGCGGCAGCGGGTGGCGGTCGCCAGGGCGCTGGTCACCGAGCCGGACGTGGTGTTCGCGGACGAGCCCACCGGCGCGCTCGACCCGGTCACCGCCGCCGAGGTCCTCGCGCTGCTGCGGCACGCGGCCGACGACGGCCGCACGGTCGTGATGGTGACGCACGATCCGGTCGCCGCGGCCTGGGCGGACGAGGCGGTGTTCCTGCACGCGGGGCGGGTCGCCGCCCACGAGGTGGCACCACGCGCCGGGACCGTACGCGCCCTGCTGCACGAACTGGGACGCGGGCCCCACGAGGTGCCGGACGGGTGGCCGCACCTGCCGCCGGACCCGTTGCCTTACGAGCCCGGCGCCCGCGCCCACCGCGGCCCCGCCGCCGCACGGTACGAGCGGAACCCGCGGTGAGCACCGCACCGGCAGCCGCCCTGCTGGCCGCGCGGGCACGGCGGACACACCGTACGGCGTGGTCGGCGGTCGTCGTCGCGCTCGCGCTCGTCTCGCTGCTGCTCGGCGCCTTCGCCCTGACCGTCGGCGCCACGGCGCTCGGCCACGCGCGCGTGGAGCGCTACGCGGCCGCCGACGCCGTGGTGGCCGCCGACCAGACGACCCGCTACCGGGCCAAGCCGTGGGGCGGCGGGCCGGAGACCGCCGAGGCGGCCCTCACCGAGCGGGTCCGGGTGCCGTGGCACACCGTCGGCCTGCTGCGGAAGGTGGACGGCGTACGGGCGGCCGTGCCCGACAGCACGTTCCCGGTGACTGCGGAGAGCGCCCATGGCGCTGCTTTGCGGGGCAGTTCGTGGGAGGCCGCCCGGCTCGCGCCGTACGCCCTGCGGACAGGACGTGCGCCCGGTGCGGCGGACGAGGTGGTCGTGTCCGCCGGGCACGGGGCCTCGCCCGGCGACCGTGTGCGCCTGCGGGTGGGCGGGGCGGCTCGCACGTTCACGGTGGTCGGTGTCGCGGACGGCCGGGACGCCGTGCACTTCACGGCAGGCGAGGCGCGCCGTCTCGCCGGGCATCCCGGCACCGTGGACGCCATCGGCTTGCTGGCCGAACCGGGCGTGGAAACCGCCGAGTTGCAGGTTCGGGTCAGGGCCGCCCTCGACCGGGCCGGGGTGCGGGACGCCCTGGCGGAGGTACGGGCGGCCGACGATGCCACCGCCCTGCGGGTGTTCACCGGAGACGACCGGGGCGCCGCCGAGCAGTTGGCGGCGGCCCCGGCGCGGTCGGCGCTGCTCGCGATGTACGGAGCCGTCGCGGGAACCGTGGTCCTGATCGCGGTTCTGGTCATCGCCTCCCTGGTGGCGCAGGCCCTGCGCCAGCGGGCGGGCGAACTGGCGCTGCTCCGGGCCGTCGGCGCCGCGCCACGGCAATTGCGCGCCGCCGTCGGCCGGGAGGTCCTGCGGGTCTCGGTGGGTCCCGCGCTGCTCGGGGCGGTCGCCTCGGTGCCGGTGTGCTTCGGCCTGCTCGGCCTGCTGCGGTCCGGCGGCGCTCTGCCGTCGGGGTTCGAACCGGCCACACCCGCCTGGCTGTTCGCGGGTGTCCTGGTGACGGCGGGCCTGACCGTGGGCATCGCCCGCCTGACCGCGTTCCTCGGCTGCGAGCCCATTGCCCGGGCCCGGCCCGCGGCGGCCCTCGGGGCAACGGCCGCCGAACCGGTGAGGGAGCGCCCGGCCCGGCGGATCACCGGCCTGGTCCTGCTGGCCCTCGGCGTCAGCGCGGCCGGGACGGCGGCCCTGCAGAGCGGCGCGGCGGCGGCCGCCGCGGCGAGTGCGGCAGCGCTCACGATGGTCGTCGGCTGTGCGGTGCTCGGTCCGTGGATCGCCCGCGGCGCGATTCGGGTGGCGGCCGTCCCGCTGCGGCGCTTCGGCGGTCCCGCGGGGCGGCTGGCGGCGGCCGAGTGCGCGGCAGGCGCCCGCAGGCTGGGGGCGGCGATCACCCCCGTCGTCCTGGTCACCGCCTTCGTCCTGGTGCAGCTCACGGCGGGTGCGACCCTGTCGCGGGCCGGGGACGGGCAGGCGGTGGCGGCGATGCGGGCGGACCTGGCCGTGACGGCCACCGGTGACGGTCTGCCGCCCGGCGCCCTCGACCGCCTCCGGGGCACTCCCGGGGTCGCCGCCGTCAACGACGTCCTGCGCGGCACGGTGGTCCTGGCCGGACGCGAGGCGGGCTCGCCGGTCCTCGAACGCCTGCCGGTCCTCGGGGTCACCCCGGACGGCCTGCCGCACACCCTGGACCCGGGGCTCGTCGAGGGCTCGTTCGCGGATCTCGGCCCGGGTACGGTGTCGGTCGGCCGGGACCGGGCCAGGTCGATGGACCTGCGTCCGGGCGACCGCGTCCGGCTCCGCTTCGGCGACGGCACGGAGCGCTCCCCGCGCGTGGCGGCCGTGCACGAGCGCTCCCTGGCTCTGGGTGAATTCCTCTTCGCACGCGACGAGTTGGCCGCACACCTGACCGCACCGCGCAGCACCGAGGTGCTGATCGCGGCCACCCCGGGAACCGACCCGTCCGACCTGGGCGCCCGCCTGACGGGACGGCTCGCCGCCGATACCGCGAGCGCGGGCGCCCAGGCACGCGGCGGCCCGGCCGATATGACGCTACGTCAAGACCCTTCGCCGGTACGCCTCGTGGCCGAGGAGCAGCGCGCCGGGGAGATCCTGGCGGGTGTCGCCGTGGCCGCGATCGGGGCGTTCACCGTCATCGCCGTACTCAGCACCCTGACCCTGATCGGCATCGGGCGCCATCCGGCCCTGCGGCTCCTGCGGCTGGTCGGCGCGGGCCGGTCCCAGCTGCGCGGGATGCTCTGCGCCGAGGCCGCCCTGATCGCGGTGACCGGACTGGCCGTGGGGGCGGGGGTGGCGGCCGTCCCGCTGGCCGCTTTCAGCTTCGCGACCGCGCGCACCACGCCGTACCTGCCGCCGCTCCAGGGGCTGTTGATCGTCGGTGTGGTCGCGGTGGCGGCGACCGCGGGGACACTGCTCCCGGCCCGGAGGGCCCTGCGGTGACCGCACCGCGGAGCCGCCCGGGCCCGGTGCCCCGTTCAGGCGTTGAGATAGGCGAGCACGGCCCGCACCCTGCGGTGCCCGCTGTCGCTGGGCGGCAGTTCGAGCTTGGTGAAGACGTTGCCGATGTGCTTGTGCACCGAACGCTCCGTCACCACGAGGGACTTGGCGATCATCGCGTTGTCATGCCCCTCGGCCATCAGGTGCAGCACCTCGCGCTCGCGCGGGGTGAGGGCGGCCAGGGGATCGTCCCGGCGCCGCCGGGACATCAGCTCGGTGACGACCTCGGGGTCGAGCACCGTGCCCCCGTCGGCGACCCGGCCGAGCGCGTCGAGGAACTCGTCGACCCGGCCCACCCGGTCCTTGAGCAGATAGCCGACGCCCCGCGCCCCGCCGCCGAGGAGTTCGGCCGCGTAGGTCTCCTCGACGTACTGGGAGAGGACGAGCACCGGAAGGCCGGGCAGCTGCTCGCGGGCGGCGAGGGCTGCGCGCAGTCCCTCGTCACGGAAGTCGGGCGGCATCCGTACGTCGAGCACGGCGGCGTCCGGCCGCTGGTCGAGCAGCAGGGGCAGAATCTCGGGCCCGGTCGCGGCGACGCCCGCCACCTCATGGCCCGAGGAGCGCAGCAGGAGGACCAGGCCCTCCCGCAACAGGGCGTTGTCCTCGGCGATCACCACGCGCACGGCAGCTCCACTTCGATATCGGTCGGACCCCCTGCGGGGCTGGCCACCCGGACCGTTCCGTCCAGGGCGGCGACCCGGCGGCGGATGCCGATCAGACCGGTGCCGCGCGGCTGTTCGGGGTCGGTGCCGGTGAGGGCCTCCTCGGCGCCGCCGCGGCCCTCGTCGTGGACCCGGACGCGGACCAGCCGCGGCGTCCGGGTCAGCGTGACCGACGCCCGCTCGGCGCCGCTGTGCCTGGCCGCGTTGGTGAGCGCCTCGGCCACCACGAAGTAGGCGGCGGCCTCCACGGCGGCGGGGGCCCGCGTCCCGTCGTCCGTGCCGCCGACGCTCACCTCGACGTCCAGACCGCTGCTCGCGGCGAGCGCACGCACCGCGCCCTCCAGGCCCCGGTCGGTGAGGACGGGCGGGTGGATGCCGCGCACCACGTGCCGCAGCTCGGTGAGCGCCTCCTCCGCCTGCGTCTGCGCCTCGTCGAGCAGGGCGCGGCCGGTCGCGGGATCGGTGTCGTAGGCCCGTTTGGCGAGCCCGATGCGCATCGACAGGGAGACCAGGCGGGCCTGGGTGCCGTCGTGCAGATCGCGTTCGATGCGCCGCAGCTCGGCGCCGTGCGCGGCGACCGCGCCGGCCCGGGTCTCGGTGAGCTGCTCGACCCGGCGGGCGAGGCGGGCCTGCGGCGAAGGCGTCAGGAGGGCTCTGGACCACACGCATTCGAGATCGGCGATACGGGTGAGCAGGGGCAGGAGGACCGGGGGCCGGCCGAGCGCCCCGCACCACAGTCCGTCGACCACGATCGCGGGCACCCAGACGACCAGCGCGACGCAGAACAGGACGATCCCGTACACCAACTGGGCCCCGACCCAGCGCAGATCGCGCAGGGTGCCGGGGTCGTCGGCCGCGCCGCGCAGCCGCTCGACGACCGTCCCGGTCAAGGTGGCGTACGCCTCGGGCACCTCGACGCCCGTCCAGGCGCCCACCCGCCGCCGCTCGAAGCCCGCGAACCGCCGCACGGTCAGCACGGTCTCGGGCAGCATCCCCGCACCGACCACGAGGGCGGTCGCCATCAGCCCGATGAGGAACAGGGCGACCAGGAAGAGACAGGCACAGCTGAGCCCGAAGCCGACGACGAGATGCCGGGTCGCCCGCCAGGCCCTGCCCACCGCCTGTTCCATGGCGACCAGCCTAGGCGACAGGGACGGGCCCGCGAGGTGGAGCCTGCTACACCACGCACCGACGAGTGGGTGCCCTGCCGCGGCGCGGGGTGCGGCGACCAGGATGGAGGCATCAGGACGCACCGCGTCACCCACTCGCCCCCGGGAGCTCCCCATGAAGGCCCTGCTCTGGTTCGTGCTCGTCTGCTCGCTCCTCTTCAACGTGGCGACGAGCCTGTTGTGGTCCGGACCGACGCAGGTGGCACTCAGCGTCGCGTCCGGGCTGATCTTCCTGGGATCGGCGTTCACGCTGTGGCTGCTGCGCGAGAAGAGCCCGCAGAGCTTCTGAGCCTCCGGCCCGCTGGAACAAACCCCGCCAGGATGGCGCGAGTCCGTGCGGACCACGAGATCGCCACGCTCGATTCCACGGCCTGGGGGATCGCGGGGAAGCCCGACCGGCAACACCGAATCTGAGGGAGTCGTGATGGTACGCGCGAAGACCGTTTCAAGGCTGCGCAAGGGCATGCTGGTCGTCGCGGCGGTGAGTCTGGTGGGAGCCGCCACCACGATCGCCGCCGTGGCGGACACGCCACGGGAGGCGGCCGCACGAGCGGGCGGGAGCACAGCTCTGCAGGAGAGCCTCGACGCGTTGGTGAGCGAGGACAAGTTCCCCGCCGCGTTCGCGTGGGTGCGCAAGGACGGCCGTACCTCCTCGCCGGTCTCCGGGTCCGCGCGGCTGGACGAACAGGTTCCGGTCCCGCGCGACGGTTACGTACGGGCCGGCAGCAACACCAAGACGTTCACCGCGGTCGTGGTCCTGCAACTGGTGGCCGAGGGCAAGGTCGCCCTGGACGAGCCCATCGAGACATACCTTCCCGGAGTGGTACGGGGTGAGGGCATCGACGGCGGGAAGATCACCGTCCGGCAGCTGCTGCAGCACACCAGCGGCCTTCCCAACTACACCGAACACATCGGCCTGGAGAACTTCGCGAAGGTCCAGCACACGTTCTTCCATCCGCACGATCTGCTCACCGCGGCCCTGGCCCACCCGGCGGACTTCGCGCCCGGCGCCAAGTGGGGGTACAGCAACACCAACTACCTGCTGGCGGGCATGCTGATCGAGAAGGTCACCGGACGGCCCGTGCAGGAGCAGATCACCGAGCGCGTGATCCGGAAGGCGGGGCTGCGCCACACCTCCTGGCCGCAGCCCGGCGACCGGACCGTCCCGAAGCCCCATGCCCGGGGCTACGCGCTCAGCAGCCTGGAGAACGGCAAGGTCATCGACGCCACGCGGATGGACCCCTCCTGGGGCGGAGCCGCCGGCCAGATGATCTCCACACCGAGCGACCTCGCGAAGTTCGCCCGCCTGCTCCTCGACGGGAAGCTCCTCGCACCCGGGCAACTGGCCGAGATGCGCAGGACGGTCGACGCGCCGCTCATGCCCGGATGGCGCTACGGTCTCGGCGTCTTCAGCATCCCGCTGAGCTGCGGCGGCGAGTACTGGGGGCACGGCGGCGACATCGACGGCTACGAGACCCGGGGCGGCGCCACCGACGACGGCCGCTCGGTCGGCCTGGCGGTGACCGCGCTCCCGGGAACCTTCAGCGACGCGGAGAAGAGCGCGAAGGCGGTCATGGCCGCGACGGACACCGCGTTCTGCAACTGAGGCGTCTGGGTGCCTCTCCGCACACCGAGACGTGCTCAGGGGCTGACGCTCGCGGAGGCGGAACCGCCTTGGTCCGACAGGGCGCGAGGAAGGGCCGCAGCGCTGACAGCGGTTCCCGCGGAGCCTCCTCGGCCGGAAAAGTGGCCGCAGCCGGGGATGACCACGCCGGTGATGCCGTCCGCAGCGGCCTCCATGGTCACCGCGCCCTCTCCCCTCCCGGTTCGGTGACTCCACGTTCGATGACTCCACGCTCGATGACTCCAATGAGGTGACTTTCCGGGTTTCCGCCCATCCGTACACCTCTGTGCTCCGAACCCGTCGCGAACCCGCCCGTACCTGCGGGCGGGGCACCGTACTTCCCCTGGAGCATCATGCGTACACGCAGAACCGTCGTCGCCGCCTCCGTCGCCGTGGTCGCGGCCCTGGCCGCTCCGGCCCTCGCGTCCGCGGGCGGCCATGACGGGCCCGCCATGAACCACCGAGGGCACAATGCGCTCACCGCCATCGGGCTGACCGCCGACCAGCGCCTGGTCGCGTTCGCCGTCGACCGGCCCGCCAGGACCACGGCCATCGGGAAGGTGTCCGGGCTGCGCGGTGACACCAAGGTCGTCGGGATCGACTTCCGTGTCCAGAACGGGAAGCTGTACGGAGTCGGCGACAAGGGCGGTGTCTACACCCTGAACACCGCCGACGCCAAGGCCCTGAAGGTCTCCCGGCTCACCGTCGCCCTCTCCGGCAAGCGGTTCGGCGTCGACTTCAACCCCGCCGCCAACCGGCTCCGCGTCATCAGTGATACCGGGCAGAACCTGCGGCACAACATCGACGACGGCGCCGCTCCCCTGGGGACCATCGCTGACGGCACCCTCACCAACCCCACCATGCCGCCCTCCACCGCCATGGGTGTCACCGGCGCCGCCTACACCAACAACGACCTCGACCCGGCCACCGCGACCACCCTGTTCGACATCGACACCCTGGCCGACCGCGTCTCCCTCCAGTCGCCCGCCAACGCCGGCACCCTCGCCCCGACCGGGAACCTCGGCGTGGACGCGGGCCCGGACGCCGGGTTCGACATCTACTTCTCGCCGAAGCACGGCACCAACCACGGCTTCGCCACCCTCAACACGGCCGGTGCCGCCCGCCTGTACGCGGTCGACGTGCTCACCGGCGCCGCCCGCGACCTCGGCGCCTTCCCCCGGGCCCACCAGGTCACCGACCTCGCCCTGCCGCTCGACCAGCACTGAGCCACAGCCCGCTGTGCGGTGGGCCGCCGGACCCTCCGGCGGCCCACCTCCGGCTCTACCCGAAGGTGAACGCGTACGCCTCCAGTCCCTCGTCCAGGCGGAGTTCGAGACGGGCGGTGCGCGGGTCCTTGTCGTCGGTCAGGCGGTACAGGGCCGGGGAGCCGGACACATCGATCGTCCTGGTGGCCTTGCCGTCCACGACGACGGTGACCTTTCCGGTACCGGCGAGGACCAGGTTGGCGTTCTTGGCACGGTAGGTGAAGGCGAGGCGGGCGTCGGGGCCCGCGGTGAAGTGCTCGTAACCGGCGGTCCATGTGCCGTCGAGCGAGAGCTTGTTGAGGGGCAGGGGCTCGCGGGGGAAGCGGTAGACGGCGGGCTTGTCGTCCACCAGGGGGGTGCCGACGTAGCCGCGGATGCGCAGGTTGCTGAGGTAGGTCTCGGGGGTCCGGCCGGTGGTCAGGTCGTCCATCGCGCGGCCGGTCGGCTCGGGGAGAGCGACGGTGGGGTCCGCCTGGCGGAGCAGTTCCCGGATCATCTTCTCGGTCTTGTCGTAGTCGCCTTCGCCGAACTTGAAGTAGCGGACGGTGCCTTCGGCGTCGATGAGGTACTTGGCGGGCCAGAAGCGGTTGCGGTAGTTGTCCCAGGTGGTGAGGTCGTTGTCGAGGGCGACGGGCCAGGTCACGCCGAGCTTCCTGGCCCCGGAGACGACGTTGTCACGCTTCTTCTCGAAGGCGAACTCGGGTGAGTGGACGCCGATGATGCGCAGTCCGGCATCCTCGTAGGCGCGTTCCCAGTCCTGCAGATGGGGCACCGCGCGCTGGCAGTTGATGCAGGAGTACGTCCAGAAGTCGATCAGGGTGACCTTGCCGCGCAGGCTCTTGAGGTCGACGGGCCGGTTGCCGGGGGTGTTGAGCCAGCCGTCGATGCCTTCGAGCGGTGGGGCCTGTCCGCACGCACGGAGTTCGTCGGCGCCGTCCTCGCAGCGGGAGAGCTCCTTGTTGGAGTCGTCGTAGAGCCCGGAGAGCTGCTGCCTGGCGGCGTCGCTGTCCTCGATCTTCCTCTGGACGCCGGAGGTGTAGTCCGGCAGGGTCCGCTGGATGGCGGCGGTGACGTCGAAGGCGAGGCCGAGGGCGAGCACGATCATCAGGGAACCGGCGACGATGCGGAGCCCCCGGGCGCGCCTGCGGAACGCGGCGACCCGCTCGGCGACCCTGCGTCCGGCCAGGGCGAAGGCCAGGAGGGGTACGGCGGTGCCGACGGCGAAGGACAGGGTCAGCACCACGATGTCGGCGCTGATCTCGCCCCGCGCCCCGGCGACGGTGATCGCGGCGAGAACGGGACCGGCGCAGGGGACGTACAGCAGGCCCAGTCCCAGGCCCAGGGCGAAGGCGCTGCCCTCCTTGTTGACCTGGCGCTGCGGGATACGGGCGAAGGGCTTCTCCAGTACGCGTTCGACGGGCGGGAGGATCAGACCGAGCCCGATGAGCACGAGCAGGCCCAGGCCGGTGTAGCGCAGGATGTCCTGGGGCAGTCCGAGTGCGGAGATGATCGTCACGCCGAGCAGGGTGAAGAAGGCGAAGCTGACGACCAGCCCGGCGACCACGGCGTACGGGCGCCGGTTGCGCGGCGCCCGTACGGCCCCGGCCGGGTCCGGAGCGGGTGCCTCCGGAGCGGCCGGGTCCTGGGCGGGTGCGGTCCGTACCGCGGGGCCGCCCGCCGCACCCCTCCGCGGCGGAGCGGGCCCCGCGTCCGGTGCCCCGGTCGTGGCGCCGGGCTTCGTACGGCCGTCCCCCTTGCCGCCGGTTCCGCCGGCCAGGAACACCACGGGGAGGACGGGCAGGATGCAGGGCGATACCGCGGTGATCAGCCCTCCCAGCAATCCGATCAAGGCCAACGTGAGCATGCCGGTCACCTTCCGTCCGGAGTGCGGCGGGCGCGCGCATCCTCCAACAGCTATTCGTCGCGGCGGAAGATCCGGATTGGCCGGAGCGAGGTGAAGGGAAGCGGAAAGGAAGCCGTGAGCCCCGTGTTCGCGCTGTCCAGGCCGGGCCGGGACGGGGCATCTCGTCCGCGTCCGGTACGCATGTTATGTGCGGTATATACCGTACGTGGTCGATCAGTTCGGGCGCCTCCGTCACCGGCACGCCCAGCAGGTGCTCTGCGGTCGTCCGGGCGCTCGCGGCGGCGCGGGGCAGCAGCGAGTGCCACACACCGTGTCGACCGGCAGTCCGGCGAGCCGTTCGCCCAGCAGGTCCGCCTGCCGGTGCCCCGTGCCGGTGAGCTCGCCGAACGCGTCCGCCTCGCCGTGGCGGGCCAGGTGGAGACGGCGGGTGGCCATGCGCCGGGGCTACCGGGGCGCCGTACCCCGGGGGGTGCCGAGGGGTGGCGGGGACTGGTTGTCAGGGCGTGCGTCGGCCTCGTCGGGGCTGTGGTCGGCCGCCGCGTGGCCGGCGCCCCGGCCGTCCGCGCGGGCCACGATCAGCCCGTCCCGGACCCGGATCGCGGCCTCGGTGCGGTCGGCGGCCGGGAGCCCGCCGACGGCCTCCGCGACCGTACCGGTGTCGTCCAACACGATGCGCAGCCGCGGGAGTTCGGCGGGCGCGAAGACCCGGCGCAGGCAGCCGACCAGATCGGTGATCCGGAGCCGGGCCAGCCTGCCGAGCTCGGCGGGGTCGCTCGTCACGACGACGAGGGTCACCGCGTCGTGCGGTCGCGCCGAGCGCAACGCCTCCTCGGCCGCCGAGAGCCGTGCCACGCCCAGCACGACCACCACACCGTCCTCGTCCAGGGCGGCCTGACGGCCGGTGACCTCGTCGCGCAGCCCCCGGGGCGCCGCCCACTCCTCCCGCACCGGGCGGGCCGGGGCGACGAAGGGCAGGTGGGGCGGGGGCGCGTCGTCGACGGGGCCGAGGGCGGCCAGATGCTCGGCGGCGCGGGCCAGGGCGAACGGGTCGCCGGTCCCGGGGGCGCTCTCCGCGAGGGCGGCCGCGCCGTGCAGCAGGGTCAGCGTCAGCTCGGCCAGGCGCACCGGCCGGGTGCGGAGCCCGGTGCGCGGTTCGAGGGAGAGGGCGAGCAACAGGGCTTCGAGCCGTACGAGTTCGGCCAGGGCGGCTCCGGCCGGTCCGGCGTCCAGCACTCCGGCCAGTGAGCGCAGCTGGAGGTGCCCGCTGCCGGGCGTGTCCCCCGCGAAGGGCAGCCGCTCCAGCCAGACCCGGGCGAACGCACCGAGTGCGGCTCCGGCCGATCCGGGTGATTCCAGGGGCGGTTCGGCGCGGCGCAGGGTCTCTTCGGCGGCGTCGGCGAGCACCGCGAGGTAGAGCGCGCGCTTGCCGGTGAAGTTGGAGTAGACCGCTCCCCTGGTCAGTTCGGCCCGGTCGGCGATCCGGTCGACCTTGGCGTCGGCGTAGCCGTACTCGGCGAACTCCTGCCGGGCCGCGACCAGCACCTCCGCCCGGGTCCGCTCCTGCTGCTGTGCGCGGGTCAGCCTCGCCATCGTCTCCCCCCGTCCGTGTTCCGTGCCATTCCGCGGTACTCCGTGCTCGGTGCTTCGCCTCGTGTGTCCACCTTCATGATACCTAGGGCATCCAGATGTTTGCATCATTCGAGAAGCCGGGTGGGAGTGCTGTGCGCCTGCCCGGAGGCGCCGTTTTCTGTTGTGGCGATATGGAGGGAAATCCTGCGTAAAGTTGCTAGCTTTCCCCTTTGGCCGATGACCGCGTCGACAGGGGAACGCCATGACCCACACCGGTTCGGAGGCCGTCGCCCGGCCGGCCGCCAAGCTGACCCTGCTGACGCTCACCGCGATGGTCGTCGGCTCGATGGTCGGTGCCGGGGTGTTCTCGCTGCCGCGGCGCTTCGCGCAGGAGACCGGGGTCGCGGGGGCGCTGATCGCGTGGGCGGTCGCCGGGACCGGGATGCTGATGCTGGCCTTCGTCTTCCAGGCGCTGGCCGTACGGCGGCCGGACCTGGACGCGGGCGTGTACGCGTACGCGAAAGCGGGGTTCGGGGAGTACCTCGGCTTCTTCTCCGCCTTCGGCTACTGGGCCAGCGCCTGCGTCGGGAACGTCACCTACTGGGTGCTCATCATGTCGACGGTCGGCGCGGTGGCGCCGGTGCTCGGGGACGGTGACACCGTGACGGCCGTGGTGGTCTCCTCCGTCGGGCTGTGGGGGTTCTTCCTGCTGATCCGGCGAGGGGTGAAGGAAGCGGCGGCGATCAACCGCATCGTCACCGTGGCGAAGATCGTGCCCATCGTCTTCTTCGTGATCCTGGCCCTGTTCTACTTCGAGCCGTCCGTCTTCGCGGGCAACTTCTCCGGGACCGACTACGCGGGCTCCCTCTTCGGCCAGGTGCGCGGGACCATGCTCGCCACCGTCTTCGTCTTCCTCGGCGTGGAGGGGGCCAGCGTCTATTCGCGCCACGCCAAGCGGCGCGAAGACGTCGGCCGGGCCACGGTCCTGGGGTTCCTGAGCGTGTTCGCCGTCTTCGCCTCCGTCACGATCGTCAGTTACGGGCTCCTCCCGATGGCCGAGATCGCCGAGCTGCGGCAGCCCTCGATGGCCGGGGTGCTGGAGTCGGCGGTCGGCACCTGGGGGCAGGTCTTCATCAGCGTCGGGCTCATCGTCTCGGTGCTCGGCGCCTACCTCGCCTGGACCCTGATGGCCGCCGAGGTCCTCTTCGTCGCCGCCAAGGACAAGGACATGCCGCGCTTCCTGGGGCGGTCGGCGGCGGGGGACGTACCCGAGAACGCGCTGCTCCTGACGACCTGCCTCAGCCAGGTCGTCCTCGTCGTGACGCTCTTCTCCGCCGATGCCTTCACCTTCGCCCTCGATCTGACCAGCGCCCTCAGCCTGATCCCCTTCCTGCTGGCCGCCGCCTTCGCCCTGAAGGTCGCGGCGCGGCCGGAGCGCTGGGGCGCGGTGGGGCGCTCCACCCGGCGCGAACTGGTCGTCGCCGTGGTGGCGACGCTCTACACCGCGTTCCTGCTGTACGCGGCCGGGCTGAAGTTCGTCCTCGTCTCCTTCATCCTCTACGCCCCGGCCACCTTCCTCTTCGTCAAGTCCCGCCGGGAGCAGGGGCGTCGGCTGTTCTCGCCGGGCGAGGCGGTCATCTGCGCGGTGACGGTGGCCGGTGCGGCGGTCGGCGTCGCGGCGCTGGCCGTGGGGTGGATCGAGCTCTGAGTCCCGCCCGGAAGAAACCTGTCGTCCGTCGAGCCAGTCATCCGTCGAGTGAGTCGTCAGTCGAGCGAAAGGACCCATCGTGACCAGCACTTCCCCCGCCTCCGCCCTCGGCGTCCACTCCGAAGTGGGGCGGTTGCGCAAGGTCCTGGTGTGCGCCCCCGGGATGGCCCACCGGCGGCTGACCCCCACCAACTCCGACGATCTGCTGTTCGACGATGTGATGTGGGTGGAGAACGCCCAGCGCGACCACGCCGACTTCGTCACCCAGCTCACCGAACGGGGTGTGGAGGTGGTCGAACTGCACGCGCTGCTCGCCGCCACCATGGCGATCCCGGAGGCCCGGTCCTGGCTGCTCGACCGGAAGATCGACGCGAACGAGGTGGGCCTCGGGCTGGTCGACGACACCCGCGCCTTCCTCGACACCCTCACCCCGCGCCGGCTCGCCGACCATCTGATCGGCGGGCTGGCCACCGCCGACCTGCCGGACCCGTTCCGTTCGGCGTACCTGGGGCTGGCCCGGGAGGGGACGGGCGGGCGGGAGTACCTGATGCCGCCGCTGCCCAACACCCTGTACACCCGTGACACGACCTGCTGGCTCTACGGCGGGGTGACGCTGAACCCGCTCTACTGGCCCGCCCGCCACGACGAGACCCTGCTGATGAAGGCCATCTACACCTTCCACCCCGACTTCCGGGGGTCCACGGTCTGGTGGGGCGACCCGGAGAAGGACTGGGGGCGGGCCACCTTCGAGGGCGGGGACATCATGCCCGTCGGCAACGGCGTCGTCCTCATGGGCATGAGCGAGCGGACCTCCCGGCAGGCCATCACCCAGGTCGCGGCGGCCCTGTTCGCGCAGGGGGCGGCGGAACACGTGATCGTCGCCGGGATGCCGAAGCTGCGTTCGGCGATGCACCTGGACACCGTGTTCACCTTCGCGGACCGGGACATCGTGACGCTGTACCCGCGCATCATGGACGGCGTCCACACGTTCTCGCTGCGGCCCTCCGACCGGGCGCCGGGGATCGAGATCACCGACGAGGGCTCCACCCCGTTCACCGAGGTCGTGGCCCGCGCCCTGGGGCTGGCGCGGCTGCGGGTGATCGAGACGGGCGGGGACGTGTACGCCTCCGAGCGGCAGCAGTGGGACAGCGGCAACAACGCGGTGGCGCTGGAGCCGGGGGTCGTCTTCACCTACGACCGGAACACCCAGACCAACGCCCTGCTGCGGCGGGCCGGGGTGGAGGTCATCACCATCGTCGGCGCGGAGCTGGGGCGGGGGCGGGGCGGCGGGCACTGCATGACCTGCCCGTTGATCCGGGACGCGGTGGTGTTCTGACGGCAACCAGGGTTACAGCCCCTGCGTCAAGCGGTGCAGTCTCAGCGCCAGTTGGATCTCCAGCGTGCGCGGCGGCTCGTTCCAGTCCGGGCCGAGGAGGCGGCCGATGCGTTCCAGCCGCTGCACCACGGTGTTCACGTGCACATGGAGCAGGGTCTTGGTGCGGGTGAGGCTCGCCCCCTGCGCGTAGTACGCGTCCAGGGTGGTGACCAGGTCCGTGGAACGTGCCGTGTCGTAGTCCAGGACCGGGCCGAGGGTCCGGCGTACGTACCCGCCCAGGTCGGCCTGGTCGCCCAGGAGTACGCCGATGAAGCCCAGGTCCGCTGTGGCCCCGCCGCTCCCCGTGTGGCCGAGCGCGCGCAGGGCGGAGAGGCAGCGGGCCGCCTCCTCGTGGGCGCCGGGGAGTTCGGCCGGGCCGGAGGCGGGGCCCGCCGCGCCGACGGTGACGGGGCAGCCGGCCGCCTGGCCCAGTTCGGCGGCGAGCGCCTGGGCCTCGGGGCCGGGGGCGCCGGAGGGGGCCACCAGGACGACGTGGTCGTGGTGGAGACCGGCGAGGCCGTCGCGGGTCTGGGCGCTCCGGGCTGCGGCGGCCAGCAGGCGGTGGCGCGGGGCCGCCTCGCCGTGGGCCACGAACACGCTGTGCGGGCGGCCCAGGTCGACGCCGAGGCGGCGGGCCCTGGCGGTCAGGGTGCCCGGGTCGCCGGTGCGCGAGAGCAGGTCGCCGAGGAGCTCACCCCGTACCCGGTCCTCCGTCTCGGCGACCGAGCGGCGCAGCAGCATCAGGAGCGCGGTCACCACGCTGGCCCGTTCGAACAGCAGCCGGTCGGCGTCCGCGAGGTCCGCCCGGCCGGTGAGCGCGATCGAGCCGAGGAGTTCGGGTCCGGCGAGGACCGCGCAGACCCAGGTGCCGTTGAGCGGGACGGCCCGGCCCCGGGCCCGGGAGGCGGCGACCGCCGGGGTGGGCGCGGGCTGCGGTCCGGTGCGGGCGCGGGCCAGTTCGGCGCCGTCCGCGTCGTGGATGAGGATGCCGCCGTCCAGGATCTCGGCGAGGGCGGCGGCCACGTCGTCGGCCCCGCCGCCGCGCAGCACGAGGTCGGTGAGCTGGTCGTGGGCCTCCTCGGCGCGGCGCATCGCCTCGCTGTGGGTGCGGATGGTCTCGGAGGCGGCGTTGAGGTCGACGAGCGCGGCCCGGGTCTCCTCCAGCAGCCGGGCCCCGTCGATGGCGATGGCCGCGTGGTCGGCCAGCGAGGAGAGCAGCGCCACCTCCCCAGCGGTGAACTCGCGGGGTGCCCGGTCGGCGGCGTACAGGACACCGATGACGCGGCTGCCGAGCCGCAGCGGTACGCGCCACAACCCGGCCCGGAAGGGGGCGCCGCCACCCGTTGCGGGAGCGTGCGTCCCGCTGCTACACGCGTACGAGGCCGAGGCCCCGGTCGTCCACCCCGCAGTTGTCGGACACCACCCGCAGCCCGCCCGCGCCCCGCTCCGGCAGGGCGTGGATCAGCACGCCGGGGATACCGCAGAGCCCGAATCCGCCGACCGCCAGGGACGACCCGGGCCCCACGTCCGCGACGGCGTACGGCGATGGCGTCCGCCCACACATCGCCACCGGTCCCGGTGGTCGCGGGCCACGTGGGGCCCCTACCGCCCCCGCTCCTTCGCCAGCCACGGACCGAACTCGCTCTCCAGCACCAGCCGGCCCAGCTTGCGGTACTCCTGGAGCACCGCTGTGACGATCTGGTCCATGGCCAGCGGCGCCCGCGACTCCGCCGCGAGATAGGCGGCGGTCACCGCGCAGGCCCGGATCGAGCCGCCCGCCAGCTCGAAGCGGTCCGCGCAGAACGCCAGGTCCAGCGCGGGATCGCGGGGGATGGAGGTGCCCAGGCAGCGGTCCCAGAGGGCGAGGCGCTGCTCGGCGTCCGGCATCGGGAACTCCGCGATCACGTCCAGGCGGCGGGTGAACGCCTCGTCCAGGTTGGCCCGGAGGTTGGTGGTCAGCACGGCGATGCCGTCGAAGGACTCCATGCGCTGGAGGAGGTACGCGGACTCCATGTTGGCGTGCTTGTCATGGGCGTCCTTGACCTGGGAGCGCTTGCCGAAGATCGCGTCGGCCTCGTCGAAGAGCAGGATGCCGTTGACGTCGGACGCCTCGACGAAGATCCGCTCCAGGTTCTTCTCGGTCTCCCCGATGTACTTGTCCACCACCGTGGAGAGGTCGACGACATACAGCTCCATGCCCAGGTCCCGGGCGACGACCTCGGCCGACATGGTCTTGCCGGTGCCGGACTCGCCCGCGAACATCGCGATGACCCCGCGCCCCCGGCCGCCGCCCGGCCGCATCCCCCACTGGCCGAGGACCTGTTCGCGGTGGCGGGCGCGGAGGGCGAGTTCGGTGAGCTGGGTGCGGGTGGCCGGGGGCAGCACCAGGTCGTCCCAGCCGACGGCGGGTTCGATGCGGCGGGCGAGCCGTTCGAGCCCGGCGCCGTTCTGGGCGCGGACCGCCGTGCGCAGATCGTCCGGGTGGACCGGGCGCTGCTCCAGGACGGCCAGCCGGGTGGCCACGGTGGCGGCCTTGCGCAGCTGTTCGGAGTCGAGGCGGTAAGAGGCGGTGGCCTCGATCAGGTGGTCGTCGGCCGGTCCCTGGGCGTCCGGCAGGCCCACCGCCCGGGCGGCCTCGGCGAGCGCCTGCCGCCACTGCCGGGCCGCGCCCGCCGGGCCCGGGGGCCGGACGGCGATCGGAACCGGGCTGTCCCGGGTCCACAGGGGGTCCCAGTTCTTCTTCCCGTACGCGATCAGGGGCGTACCGCTCAGCGCCGCGCAGAGGGCGGCCAGCAGGCGGGCGCCTTCGGGGCGTTCGGGGGCGAGCGCTTCGAGCGGGCCGAGCACGACGCCCGCGTGGCCGAGGCGGGCCTCGGCGGCCAAAGCCCTTACGAGCTCGGCCTGTTCGGTGGTCGCGGCGAGGGCCGCGATGTCGACGACGAGCGGGCGGCGGCCCGCCGTGACGAGCGCGTCGACGGCCAGACCCGAGGGGTCGCCGCCCCGGTCGAGCAGATGGACCAGGCCGCTGCCCGTGGCGAGCGCGGCGGTGATGCGCCGGATCTCGGGGCGCTCGTCCGACCCGTCGGCGGAGGCGGGGTCGGAGGCGGGGACATGGACGAGGCCGCGCAGCCGTCCGTCGGTCTCGTCGTCGCCGAGGAGATGGGCGGTGACCCGGTCGGAGACCCTCAAGGCCCTTGAGAGCAGCGGGCGTTCGGGGTCGCCGATCTCCAGCAGCCCGCCCGCGACGAGCGGGGCGGAGGGCTGGAACCGGAAGCGGCCGGAGCTCGCGGCGGGCAGTCCGCAGAGCTCCAGCGCCAGTCCGACGGTCGGGCGGCGGCGGGTGAGGTCGTCGTTGAGATAGCCGTAGAGGCGCTCGAACCGGGCGTCGATGTCCGGCGCCATCGCGATCAGCAGGAGCTCGACATCGAGCTCCGCCAGTCCGAAACGGGCGGCCAGTCGGGCGAGCCGACTGTCCGGGGGCGCCGACTCCGTACCGTACGGCGGTTGCTCCGTACCGTAGGACGGCAGGGGTACGGAGGCGAAAGCGTCCCGCGACTCCAGGACGCGTTCGGCCGCCTCGGGGGTGAGGTACTGCCCCCGGTACGGGTCGTCCGGCTCCGGGTCGGTGGCGCGGCGGTCCACCACCGCGTGCCGGACCCGCTGCTCGACGCGGCCCAGCCGCTCCCACAGCACCTCGATGTCGGTCACCGCGCGGTCGGCGGCGTCCCGGGCCGATGCGTCCTCCGTCGCCACGCGGTCGGCAGCGCTTGGGGCCGGTACGTTCCCCGTAGCCGCACGGTCAGTCGCGTCCCGGGCCGATCCGTTCTCCGTCACCGTCATCGTGCCGCGCTCCCCCGCCTGCGGCGGCCGGGCGGCAGCTGCCGTTCCCGTTCGGCGGCGAAGCCCTCCGCCGCCAGGTCGCCTGCCGCCTCCGCATACCGCAGGCGGCGGCCCGGGTCGTCGGCGGCCGTGCCGTTCACGGCGGGGGCGGCCTTCATGACGAGGCCCTCGGTGACCGGCGGGCCCGCCGGGGCCCGTTCCCCGGCGAGCGGGGCGAGGACGCGCAGGTCGATCGCGGCCTTCAGCTCGCCGCCGAGCGCGGACCACACGTCGGACGCGGACGGCCCGTCGGTGCGCGGGCCCGCCGCCTCCAGCTCCACGGTGAGGCCGAGTTCGGCGAGGCTGCCCGTGTACATCCGGGCGGGCAGCACGTCCGTGCGCACCAGGCAGCGCAACACCTCGGAGAGCAGGCGGTGTTCGTCCTGCGGGCGGTTGGTCCAGGCGGTGACCAGGTAGGTCAGCTCGAACCAGCGCGGCGGGGTCCGCCAGGCGGTGACCACGCCGTTCTCGTCGTGCTCCTCGGCCGTTCCGGTCCGCCGCCGCCCCGTGTCCTCGCGGATGGCGTGCAGGAAGACGCTGATCGTGGGGGCGTTGCGCCGCGCCGACCAGTCCTTCGTTGGCGCGTCGAAGACCAGGTCGACCCCGTTCTCCTGGAGCCCCGCGTCGGCCAGCAACAGCCGCAGCCCTTCGTCCACTTCGTGGATCATCGGCGGGTCACCTCGTCCGGCGGTGTGATGGTGCCGACCACCACGAGGAAGTCCGTCTTCACGGGGCTGAAGCCGGGCCCCCTGGCCGTGATCGTGCGCGGTCCGGTCTGGTCCTTCGCCAGGATGAGCAGCTGGGCGATGAACGTGCCGTCCGGGTTCGGCAGGGTCGGCACGGCGGAGGCCGTGATGCCCGGGTTCCAGCGGAGCTTCACGGGCGCCCCGGGCGGGAAGTCCTTGCCGCGCACCGAGGTGACGAAGCCGGGCTTGCCGACGGCGGGCACCGCGATGATGCGGGGCTGGAGGATACGGAGCGGGATGCGGGAGACGTTGTCGCTCCGGTCCGCGTCCGTGCCGGTCGTGGTGAGCCTCGCCGTGATGCTCGTGCGCAGCGCGCGGTCCGGCGAGAGGACGACCCGTACGACGGTGGAGGCGCCGGGGGCCAGGTCGGGCAGCGCGCACCGCCCGGCCGCGCAGCCCGCCGGGAGCGGGCCCGCCGGGATGTTCCCGGGCAGCCCGAGCCGGAGGCGCAGGCCGGTGGCGGTGGCGTTGTCGCCGTTGCGCACGGTGTACGTGACGACGACCTTGCCGCCGACGTAGCCGGGGCTGGGCTGGGCCCGCACCACGACTCCGGGTCCGGCCAGGGGCGCGGGCGGCAGGGGGGCCGGGGGCCGCGCGACGGGCGGGCGGGCGGCGGGGGGCCGGGGCGGGGTGGGCGCGGTGGTCGTGGGGGTGGGGGTGGGAGGCGCCGGGGTCGGGGTGGGGCTCTGCGTGGGAGGCGTGGGGCTGGGGGTCGGAGGCGTGGGTGACGGGGTCGGCGGTGTGGGGGTCGGGCTCGGCGGGGGCACGTCCTGGACCGGTACGAGTGTGCCGGTGGCGTTGTCCGTCGGGTTCGGGTCGAGCACGGCGCCGGTGACGGACCAGCCGACCGGCTGGTCGCCCCGCGTCACCCCGGTCAGCTTGGCGGTGATCTCCACGCTCGCGCCGGGCGGGACGGTGCCCAGGTCGCACTGGGGCGAACCCGCCCCGCACGGACCGGCGTCGGTGGTCAGCTCCTCCAGCCGTACGCCGGGCGGGGCGTCGGCCGTGAACAGGGTGCCGGGCGAGGGCGAGGGGCCGTGGTTGACCACCGTGACCTTCACCTCGACGGAGGAGCCGACCTCCACGGCGGGCCCGGTGGGCGGGGCGGTGACGGCGAGGTCGACCGACTGCTGGTAGCTCGGCTCCTTCTGCCGTCCGGCGTGCGTGTTGTCGAGGGGCGCCAGCTCGCCGGAGGCGAGGTCGAGGACGGAGAGCTGCTCCATCGAGTTCGGGGCGAGCTCCCGGCGGGAGGTCAGCACGATCCGGCTGCCGTCCGGGGACCAGGCCACATCGCGGGGCTGGAAGGGGCCGGTGCCGGTGGTGTCGGGGATCTCCTGCTCGCAGCCGTCCGGGTTCTCCCGCTGGGAGGAGGGGAGCACGACCCGGCAGCCGCCGCCGCGCAGGGGCTTGATCAGGATGCCTGCCCGTTCGTTGAGTCGGCCGCCGCCGTCCTTGCGGTTGAAGGCCACCCGCGTACCGTCGGGGGAGAACGCCGGGCTGTCGTCGATGACTTCGCAGTCGCCGTAGCAGATGGTGGAGCTGAGGTCGCGCTGCTGGTCGAGCCGGTCCACCGGGACGACCCAGATGTGCTTGTTGCCGCCGTGGCCGTTGATCACATGGGTGCGGGTAAAGGCGAGGTTGAGGCCGTCGGAGGACCAGGTCGGCTGGGCGTCGCTGCCCTGCTGTTCGCCCTCGGGCGGGCGGACCTCGTCCAGGATCTCGCCGGTGGCCACGTCGGCGATGAGGATGCGGCCCGGTCCGGCCGGCTCTCCGGCACCGCCGGGCGAGGTCCGGGTGAAGGCCAGCTTGGTGCCGTCGGGCGAGAAGGTGGGGTCGGTGTCCCGGTCCCGGTCACCGCGTCCGGCGAGCGGCAGGGGCTGCGCATCGGTGCCGTCGGCGTCGACCATCCAGATGCGCTGGATACGCGCGTCGGCCGGGCCCTCGAAGCGGGTCACGACGATGCGCCGGCCGTCGGGGGTGTAGTTCTGCCGCTCGGTCCACGGGTCGTACCCGGCCGCCGGGTTGAAGAGGGGGTCCTGCGCGGGATCGGTGTTGGTGCGGGCCGCCGGGTCCTCGCGGAGGATGGTGAGCCCGAGGTCGCGGGGGTCGGAGCCGTCCTGGCGTACGTCCTGGAGCGTGACGACGTTCGCGGCCTCGGCGGTGATCCGGGCGACGACGACACCGCCGGAGCCGCCGGGGCCGAGCCAGGTGGGCGAGGCGACCTTCCGGTCCTCGGTGAGCAGCTGCTGCGGGGTCTCGTCGGTGAACGCGGTCACCCGGTAGACGTGGTCGAAGTCGTCGCAGCCGCAGACGTGGAAGGGGCTGAGGAAGAGGACGCCGTCCCCGTCCGGCAGCCAGCTGACGGAGTGGCTGCCCCATTCGGCGTGGGCCCCGGCCAGCAGCGGCCGGTCGGTGCCGATGCCCTCGGTGACGCGGAGCCGGTTGCCCTTCTCGGGGTCGGGGTCGGTGACGTGGGTGTACGCGACCCGGCTGCGGCGGGTGTCGTCGTCCACCGGGTTCCAGGACGGGTCGACCGCGTCCCCGGGCGGGCCGTCGCTGATCCGGGTCCGCTCGCCGCCCGTGAGGGCCTGTTCGTATATCTGCCAGCCGCGTGAGGTGTCGCCGTCGCAGGCGTACGCGATCCGGGTGCCGTCCGGGGAGAAGGTCGGGGACTCCTCGTTGTCGGGGGTGTCCGAGAGCCGCCGCAGGTCCGAGCCGTCGATGCCGACCGCCCACAGGTCGCGCTGGGTGCCTCCGCCGGGGCCGCCGGGCTCGGCGGAGTCGAAGACCACCGTCCGCCCGTCCGGGGAGAGTTCGGGGTTGGCGGCGTCCCGGTCGGTGGTGAGCCTGCGTACGGTCCCGTCCGCGTCGCGCACGTACACCTGGGGGCGCACGCTGTCGCGGAGGCTGGTGAAGACGAGTACCTCGCCGCGTGCGGAGGGGTCCTCGTCGTAGTGGACCGGGCCGGTGGAGCCGAACAGCGGCTCGGTGGCCTGCGGGTCGGCGACCCGGCCGAGGCTGCGGTGCTCCGTACCGGCGAACGCGATCCGCCCCGCCTCCGCCGGGTCCGCGACGGCTGCCGCCGCCGGGTCGGGCCTCGGCGCCCCGTGCGGGGCGGAGGCGGAACCGACGACCAGCAGCGGCGCCAACAGCACCACCGCGCCCGCCAGTCGGCTCCACCGGGAATGCTTCGCCGGGCCAGCAGTGCCGGTCACGGCCCACCTCACAGTCTGTTGATGACGCTCCACCGTCGAGCATCGCGCTCGCGCGGGTCAGGAAGACAGGCCCCGAGTACCCGGAGCGGGGGAAGGAGCCGCTGCCCTTTGCGGCGCCCCGCCCCCGCCCGGCCGGGAACGTCCTTCGGGATCAGCCCTTCGGGGAAAGGCCGGTTCGGCGGGCAGGGGACAGCCCGGCCGAACCGGCGGGCAGGGGCGGCCGGTTCGACGGGAGACCGTCAGATCAGCCCGTGCCGCATCGCATAGCCCACGGCGTGGGCGCGGTTGCGCAGTTCGAGCCGGGTCGCGACCTCGTGCAGCACGTTCTTGACGGTGCGTTCGGAGTACGAGGTCTTCTGCGCGATCTCCGAAGTGTCGAAGCCCTCCGACACCAGCCGGATCATCTCCGCCTCGCGTGCCGTGAGGGTGGAGAGGGTGAGCCCCCGGGGGTCCAGGACCGTCCGCTGGAGGCTGCTGACATGGTCGAGGAGCTTGCCGAGCAGATCGCCCGGGAGGACGCCCTCGCCGTTGGCCATCGCCGTGACCAGGTGGATCAGCCGGTCCTGGTCGGCCTCGCCGCGCCGCAGCACGGCGGCGACCCCGCACTCGATCATCGTCTGGAGGGCACCCGACTCGAAGAAGCCGACCACCAGTCCGGTGCGGGTGGAGGTGTTGCGCTGGAGGCGGTGCAGGAGCTGGACGGTGGCCTCGTCCACCATGTCCACCACCACCAGGGAGACCTGCGCCCGGTCCGCCTCGGCCTCCGGTATCAGTTCTATCTCCGGGCGCATCCGCAGCTGGTGGACCATGCCGGTCTGGAGGATCAGGTCCTCCGCGTACACCGCCACGGTGACCCTGCCGCCGGACCCCGCTCCCGGTGTGGGCCGCGCGGTGCGCTGCGCCGCGCCGGGCCTGCGGTACTGGCGGTGCTCCGCCGTCGTTCTGCTCTTGGTCTCTGCTGTCGTCATCGTTCCGCGCCGTCTTCCTCAGGTTCTGCCGACCGATATGTCTTCTCTAGCCCTTCTCCGCTCCCGACCGCACCGGCCTTCGGCAGGGGGCGCGGGCCCGGGGCGGGTCCTCGGGGCCACCGGGCCGGTGTGCGCTCGGGGCATCCGCCCTGCCCGCTCGTTGCCCTCGCGACCCTGCTGCGCGGCGGGCCGGGCGGCTTACCGTCGCAGGGTGACCACATCTGCCGAACTCGAAATGCCCGCGGTGACGGTGTCGCCGGGCGGTACCGCCACGACGACCCTGACGGTGCGCAACGACAGCGACATCGTCGAGGCGTACACGCTCGAAGTCGTCGGTGACTGCGCCGCGTGGAGCACCGTCGAGCCGGCCCGCGTGTCGCTCTACCCGGGCACCTCCGAGACGGTGACGCTCACCTTCGCCCCGCCCCGCTCCCACGAGGTCAGGGCGGGCGAGACCCCGCTGGCCGTCCGCGTCCTGCCCGCGGAGCACCCGGAGTCGGTGGTGGTCCCGGAGAGCACGGTCACCGTCGAGCCGTTCCACGAGCTGCGCACCGAGCTGGAGCCGCGCCGCCGCAGGGGCTGGCGGGGCGCCCGCTTCCGTACCGCCGTACAGAACAAGGGGAACACCCCGGTCGATGTCGCCCTTACCGGCAAGCAGGCCGGGGAGGAGCTGCGGCTGGGCTTCGCTCCGGACCGACGGCGGCTGGAGCCGGGCGAGTCGGCCGAGGTACGGCTCAAGGTCCGTGCGGGCAAGCTGATCTGGTTCGGCGAGCCGGTCACCTGGCCGTTCGAGGTGGCGGCCACCGAGACCGCCCCGGCCGCCACGGACACCACCACGGAGTCCGGCGGCACGGAGAGCGGGGAGGCCGGGGGCGGAAAGCCCGTACGGCAGGAGCCCGCCCGGACCGAACCCGTACGGTCCGAGACCGCTCCCGTCGAGCTCGTACAGCCGGAGCCGGTCCCCGGTGAGTTCCTCCAACTGCCGGTGCTGCCCAAGTGGTTGCTGATCGTGCTGGCCGCGCTGCTGGCGCTGCTGCTCGCCTGGTTCGCGCTGGTCCGCCCCGCCGTGCAGAGCACCGCGAAGCAGGCCGTGACCGAGGCGGCGGAGGAGGAGGCCGCCCGCGGCGAACAACAGCAGGGTTCGGCAACGCCGGGCGGCCCGGACAACCCCGCGGGAGGCCAGGGGCAGGGCACCAACCCGGACGGGTCGGCCGCACCCGGCGCCACCGGGGGCTCCGGCACCGGTCCGGGGACAGGGGGGACGGGCTCCGGTCCTGGCGGTACGGGGGCCGGGGGCACCCAGCAGAGTTCCGCGACGATCGACGTGGAGACCGAGACCGGGACCGACAACGAGGGGACGTACCAGGTTCCGGCGGGCAAGGTGTTCGGGATCACGGACCTCGTGGTGGCGAACTTCCAGGGCGACGAGGGAGTGCTGACCATCTCCTTCGGAGAGCGGAAGATCACCACCATCGCGCTGGAAACCTTCCGCAACCAGGACTATCACTGGGTCACCCCCATTCAGATTCCGGAGAACGCCACGGTCACCGCCGCCGTCACCTGTGCCAAGCCCGGCACTCCGGCGACCGGAACGCAGGCGTCAGGCTGCCATCAGGTGGTTAACGTCAGCGGTGTACTGAGCGATCTCGCACCGTAGAACACGGAAACGGCGACGCGATACGCCGCGCCCCGCCTGCCGGTGACGACCTGTCGGTGACGACAACAGCAGAAACCCGGCCCCTGGGGAAACCCGGCGTGCCGGACGGTGGCGGATTCAACTTCCTGAATACGCCAAAGGTCTACACCAATTCGGTCAGCCGCGACGCCGACGACACCGGAAGAATATCCGGTTCCGCCGGGCTACGGCACGAACGGGCCTGCTCAGGGCCCCTCCTGACGCTCTGACGGCATCCGGCGGATGCCCGATCGGAAGCTCCGGCTGCCCGTTTACCTCGGCGGAACCCGGCCGGAACACCGCACCTTCTTGGCGCATTCTGGCCGAATCCCGTCACTCCGCTGTGGTTCTCGGGCGGCCCCCGTACGTTTTTCGGCCGTACGGGGTTCACTGCGGAAAAGAGATACCGAACACACCGCGACACGGACCGGAGCCCCATCCGGAAGCCGCGCGGGAACCCGGACGGGAAGCCGATCCGGAAGCGGAACGGGAAGCCGGTCGGAACGCGGGGCCGGAAGTGAGCGGGAGGCGGTAAGGGGTGCCGGGAGACGCCGGACCGGAAGAGGAAACTCTTCCGTAACCCGCCGTTCTCCTTCCCTTCACTTCGGCCTCACTTCTGCCGCCCTTCTGCCGCCGGAATACCCGGTATCCGCCCGGTACCCGCCGCTCCGCGCGCATCGTGAATGCGGCGAGCAGCACGGCCCCGTCCGCCGAGGGCAGCGTTCCCCGCCGGACGGGTGCCCGGGAAGGCAGCGACCTTGCCCCGCGCCCAGGACTTCCGGACCTACTCCCCGCCTTCCCCACCGGGCAAGACTGACCGGTGAACGAGTGACCACCCCGAAGGAGCGAGCATGCCGTCGTACCTCACCCCCGGTGTATACGTGGAGGAGGTGCAGTCCGGAGCGCGGCCCATCGAGGGAGTCGGCACCGCGGTCGCAGCCTTCGTCGGCTTCGCCGAGACAGGCCCCTTCCACCAGCCGACGCTGGTGACCAACTGGGACCAGTACGTCCAGACCTTCGGCACCTTCACCGCCGACACCTACCTCACGCACGCCGTCTACGGCTTCTTCGCCAACGGCGGCGGCGCGGCCTACATCGTGCGCATCGGCGGCCCCGCCCAGGGCGCGTCCGGCGCCACGGCGCCCGGCGCCGTCGGCCAGGCCCCGGCGCCCACCGCGCTCGGCGGCTTCCTCATCTCCGCCAAGTCCGGTACGAGCGGCGACCTCTCCGTCGAGATCGCCGATCCCGAGGGCGAGAACCCCCCGGAGGACCGCTTCAAACTGCTGGTCCGCCAGGGCGGCAAGGTCGTGGAGACGTACGACGTCTCCACCCGCAAGAACGTCAAGGGCTACCTGGTCACCCAGGCCCGCGACTCCAAGCTGGTCCAGATCGCCGAGCAGCCCGGCACGGCCCAGAGCCGCCCCGAGAAGCAGACCGTCGCCCTCGCCCCGGCCGCGCCCGCCCCCGGTTCCGGCGTGGCGCGCCTCGACGCGGCCGAGTACGTCGGTGACGCCGCCGCCCGCACGGGCTTCTCCGGCCTCGAGTCGATCGACGAGATCACCATGGTCGCGGTCCCGGACCTGATGAGCGCCTTCCAGCGCGGCGAGATCGACGCCGAGGGCGTCAAGGCCGTCCAGCTGGCGGTCATCTCGCACTGCGAGCAGATGGGCGACCGGGTCGCCGTCCTGGACACCCCGCCGGGTCTCAACGCCCAGCAGGTCCGCACCTGGCGCAACGACGAGGCCGGTTACGACTCGCGCTACGCCACCCTCTACTACCCCTGGGTCAAGGTCTTCGACCCGGCGAGCGGCCGCAACTCCCTGGTCCCGCCGAGCGGTCACGTGGCCGGTGTCTGGGCGCGCAGCGACGGTGAGCGCGGGGTGCACAAGGCGCCCGCCAACGAGGTCATCCGGGGCGCGGTCGACCTGGAGATCCGGCTCAGCAAGGGCGAGCAGGACCTGCTGAACCCGATCGGCGTCAACTGCGTACGGGCCTTCCCCGGCCGGGGCATCCGCATCTGGGGCGCCCGTACCCTCTCCTCCGACCCGGCCTGGCGCTACCTCAACGTGCGCCGCCTCTTCAACTACCTGGAGGAGTCCATCCTCCTGGGCACCCAGTGGGTGGTCTTCGAGCCGAACGACGACCGCCTCTGGTCGAGCATCCGGCGCAATGTCACCGCCTTCCTCACCGAGGAGTGGCGCCGCGGGGCCCTGTTCGGCCGCACGGCCGAGGAGGCGTTCTACGTCCGCTGCGACCGGAGCAACAACCCGCAGGAGTCGATCGACCTCGGCCAGGTCGTCTGCGAGATCGGCGTGGCCCCGGTGAAGCCCGCGGAGTTCGTGGTCTTCCGGCTCTCGCAGTTCTCCGACAGCACCAGCCTCGTCGACGAGTGACCTTCGCGGTCCTCCCTTCTCATCACTTCAATCGGAACAGGTGACACACAGTCATGGCAGAGGGCGACGCTCTTTCCACCCACGTATTCGGCGTGCAGCTCGGCGGCTATC
Source organism: Kitasatospora albolonga (assembly GCA_002082585.1). Lineage (NCBI taxonomy): Bacteria > Bacillati > Actinomycetota > Actinomycetes > Kitasatosporales > Streptomycetaceae > Kitasatospora > Kitasatospora albolonga. The sequence goes on along the minus strand of CP020563.1, from coordinate 5,909,143 downwards.
TCGTGGAGTCCATCCAGGAGATCAGCGGTCTGACCGTCGAGGAAGAAGTCGTCGAGGTCCGCCAGGTGACCGCCGAGGGCAAGCAGATCATCCGCAAGCAGCCGGGCGCGCGCCAGGCGGGCGAGGTGACGATCACCCGCGGGCTCGACCAGAGCAGCGAGTTCACCACCTGGATCAAGGAGACGCTCAACAACGGGGCCGTCGACACCGCGCGCCAGAACCTCACGATCGAGATCAAGGACTCGACCGGTGAGACCGTCCGGCGCATCCAGCTGATGCAGGGCTGGGCCTCCAAGTGGGAGGGCCCCTCCCTCAAGGCCGGCGAGTCCAGCGCGGCGACCGAGACGGTGACCATCACCTTCGAGGAGATCGTGGTCGAATGAGGCGCCGGACCGTTTCGCCGGGCAACGGCCTCGAAGAGGTCCTGGACAACCTCGCCGCGGCGCCCGCCGCGCGCGAGGAGACCTCCGCGCCCGCTCCCGCCCCCGCCCGTCCCCGTGAACGGGACACGTTGCAGACGGAGTTCGCCTTCGAGCTGCCGCGCGGGTACGTGGACGACGAGGGCCAGGTGCACCGGCAGGGCACCATGCGGCTCGCCACGGCCCGGGACGAACTGCGCCCGCAGATCGACCTGCGGGTGAAGGAGAACCCGGCGTATCTGTCCGTGGTGCTGCTGAGCCAGGTCATCACCCGGCTCGGCACGGTCACCGATGTGCACGCGGGGGTCGTGGAGCGGATGTACGCCACGGACGTGGCGTTCCTCCAGGACTTCTACCGCCGGATCAACAGCGAGGGCCACACCCACGCGGCGGTGACCTGCCCGCTCTGCCACGGCTCGTTCGAGGTGGACCTCTCGGGTGGGCGCCTGGGGGAATCGTGACGTACGCGCTTCCCCGGTTGCGGGAGGAGATCGCGTACGTCGCCTACCACTTCCATTGGCAGCGTGAGGACATTCTCGACCTCACCCACGCTGAACGTCAGCAGTGGGTGCGGGAGATAGCGCGGATCAACACCCGCGTCAACGAAGGCGGGTGATCGTGTGGGGCTCGGGAACTGGCTGCGCCGAACGGACAGGCAAGGGCCCGGCACGGCCTCGCGGGAGGGCACCGCTTCCGGTGCCGGTGGCGCTTCCGGTGCCGGTACCGATGGCGGTACGGGCATGGGTACGGGTGCCGGTGCGGGCGGCGGTACGGCGCCGGAGGCCGGGGCCGCCGTCACGGACGGTGGGCCGGAGGGCTCCGGCGGTTCCGGCGGCTGGGACGGTGGGTGGCGGCAGGTCGCCCCGCCCACGGTGACCGTCGCCCGGTCCTCGATCGGGGTGAGCGACGGACTGCGGTTCCGGTCCCAGCTCGCCTCCTGGCAGAACCCCACGTTCGGCGGCGAACTCGGCCACGCCGTACTGCCGTCCGCCCCCGTGGGCCTCATCCACGGCGTGGCCCGTCCGGGCGCCGCCCGCTCGGCCTCCCCCGGGGGACCGCTGCTGCTGCGGGCCGCCCGGACGGGGGCCGAGGGCGAGACGGAGGCCCCGGGGACCACGGGGGCTGCCGAGCCCGCGAGGGATCTGCCCGCTGCGGCGGCGGGCCGCGCGGGCGCGCGGGCGCCGGGGCGGAGTGCCTCGGTCCAGCGGTCGGGCAGTACGGCACCGAAGACGGTACGGGGGCGGGGCACGGCTTCCACGTCCGGCTCGGGCACTGCGGCTGCTTCCGGTACGGGGGCGGCGACCCCGCCGACCGTACAGCGCAAGGCGAACCCCGGTACGGCCGCGGCTCCTTCGGGCTCTCCGGCTTCCTCCGGGGCTGCCCCGGCCACGGAGGCGGCGCCTTCAACCGCGTCGACTTCTTCGGCTGCTTCGGCCGCTTCGGCTCCCCCGGTCGCTTCGGCTTCTTCGGCTCCCTCGACTTCTTCGGCCTCGGTGCAGCGTGCGCGGCCCGCCGCTGTACGTCCCCGGCGGACGGCACCGCCCCTGACCGTCGCCCGGCGCCCGGCGGTGCGGCTGCGGCAGATCACCGGCCTGCCGCCTGCCCCTTCTTCCACACCGGCCGCACCGACCGCACCGACCGCTCACAGCACGTCCGACGCTTCCGGCACTTCCGGCACTCCCGGCCCTGACACCGTGCAGCGGAGCGAGCAGCGGGCCTCCTCCCCCGCGCGGCAGGAGAGCCCGGGCCGAGGCACGGCTCCCGCTGCCGAGGTCGTACGGCCCGCCCTGGGCAAGCCCCTGCGCGAGCTGCCCTCCGGGGCCATCCCTTCCGGCCCTCCGGGGCAGGGGCAGCCCGCGCCCGCCGCCCCTGAAGGGCAGGAGGCGACGGTCATGCCGGTCATCCAGCGCCCGACCTCGGAGGCAGGAGCGGCGGCGGCCTCAGCGTCTGAGCCTGCGCGTACGTCTGCGCCTGCGTCTGCTCCGAAGACGCCCAAGGCATCAGGCCGTCAGCAGGCAACACCGGCACCGGGTTCGGGTTCGGGTTCGGGGTCGGGTTCGGGATCAACACCGCTCCCCCTCCAGAAGGCTCCCGCCACCGCGCCGCACCGGACGGAGCGCCCCGGCACCCCCGAGCCCCCGCAGCCCGCCGACCCGGCCGCCCCCCGTGCCCGTACGCGAGGCGGGATCGGTACGCCGCTCACCTCGCTCCCCCCGACCGCCCGGCTCCAGCCCGACGCCCCCCTCCTCGGGGACCGGCGCCGTACCCAGCCGGGCCCCTCGGCCACACCGGCCCCCCGGAACACGCCCCCGCAGGCCGCCGCACCACCGGCCGCCGCCCCGGGCACCCCTTCCGAGCTGCCGGTCCGCTCGTCCGCCGCGCCCGCGCACACCGCACCCGTACAGCGCGCGGTGGACGGCGAGCGCCCCCCGACACGTACGCATACGAGCACGGGTACGGGGACGGGTGCACCCGCACCCGGCACCGCCGCCTCCCCAGCCCCTCCCCCGGCGCCGGTCCGTATCCGCAGCATCGGCCCGAAGCGGGAAGGCGGCCCAGCCACCGCCACCCCTTCCCCCACCGCCATCGGATCGCTCCCGCCCACCGTCCAGCGGACGCGCACCCTGCTCTCGGGCCGGTCCCTGAAGATCAACACCGGTTCCGCCGAAGGGTTCTCCGCACCCCCCGCACCGACCACGGCAGGCGGCAGTCCGGCCCGCCCGGTCGTGGCAGCCACCTGGCGCCGCGACGTACCGCAGCCGGAGCCGAGCACCGGCAACTCCGGTACGGCAGGCACCGGTACGACAGCCTCCGGTGCACCGACGCCCGGGCTCACACGGACCGGACCCACACGGACCGGACCCACGCAGGCCGCAACCACCCAGCCGGACACCCCCCAGGCAGGTACCCCCCCACCCCTGGAAGCACCGGACACCCCCGGCCACGACGCACCGGCACACCACTTCCCGTACCTCCGGACCGGCCACAACCCCGGCCCCGGCGCCCGGCTCCACCGTCCAGCGGGCCGCGCACGGAGACCCCGCGCCCCGGCGCACCACCACCGACGGCACCGGCCCACGCACCCCCGCCCCCCACCACCGAACACCCCGGGGCCGCCCCCTCCAAGGCCCGGTCCGCAGTCGGCGGGGCGCTCACACGGCTCGTGCAGCGGCGTACGGTACGGGGCTCGACGCCCCCTTCCCCGGCAGGCTCCACACCGTCGCCGTCGCCGTCGCCGTCGCCGTCGCCATCAGCGTCCGGCCCGGCCAACTCCGGCGCACCCCACCAGTACACCCCGCAGCCGCCCACCACCCGGCCGACGCCCCCCGCGCCCACCTCCCCGTCGATGCCGCACATGACCTCCACGGCGTCCTCGGCTCCCCCGTCCCCACCCCGCGCCCCGCACACCGCGAGCACCCCGGCGCACCGCTCCACCCCGCACGCCCGCCCGGTCCCGGTCGTCCGGCCGCATCCGCCCGCGGCGCCCCGGCCCGGAGCCACCGTCGTCCCCGTCCAGCGGATGCCGTTGCCGGTGGTGCCCGACCCGGCCGGCCCTCCGCCCGCCGGACCGGCCCCCGGCGGCGGCGCTCCTCCGCAAGGGCCGCCGAGCCTCGCCGTACGGGTCCCGCCACGCCCGGCCACCGCGAGCACCGGCACCGGCACCACGGGGCGCCCCGAGACGCAGGCGCAGGTCCTCCAGCGCGTGGCCGCCCAGGCGGGTATCACCGGTGTCCCGGTCAAGGCGGTCCCGTCGAAGGGCACTTCACCGAAGGCCGTCCAGCGCACAGGCGCCGACGAGACCACGGGAGACGCGGCGAACGCCGGAAGCGCGGCGAACTCAGCAGCCACCACGGCCGACGGGACCAACGCGGCCGGCCGCATCACCGGAGCCGAGATCGAGGAGCTGGCCCGCCGTCTCCTCGACCCCGTGAGCCGGCTCATCCGCGCCGACATGCGCCGCGGGCGGGAGCGCGCCGGGCGGCTCCACGACGGCCGCCGCTGACAGCGGTGCCCCGGCCCGGCACCCCCCGCAGGAACCGCAGGAACCGCACCAGCAGAGAAGAAGAGAAACGGCATGACGGACAACATCTTCGCGACGAGCGTGTACTTCAAGCTCGTGATCGGCGGCAGCGACCTGGGGGCCTTCCACACCTGCTCGGGTCTGGGCGCCGAGGTGGAGATGGAGACGTACGCCGAGGGCGGCAACAACGGCTTCACCTGGCAGCTGCCGGGGCGCATCACCTGGACCAACATCACGCTGACCCGCCCGGTCACCGCCGACACGATGAAGATCGCGCGCTGGCTGAACGAGACGATCCAGCGGGTCGAGCCCAAGGACGGCGAGATCGTCGCCCTGCGGCCGGACCTCAGCCGGATCATCAGCTGGCAGGTGCAGGGGATCGTCCCCGTGCGCTGGCAGGGCCCGTCCTTCGATCCCGCCAACTCCCAGGCGGCCATCGAGACGCTGGAGATCGCGCACGAGGGCCTGGAGCCCTCCTGATGCACCGTCACATCGCTGTCACCGCCATCGCTCCCGCAAACCAGGAAGGAGGAACGCCATGTCGCTCTCTCTCCGTGCGAGCCGCGCACGCGCCCAACTGACCATCATGGAGCCGCCGTCGACGGTGGGCGCCAAGCCGGGTGGCCGACTCGCGCAGCTCACCCTCCAGTTCAACCCGAACAAGCTGTCGCTGAGCAAGAGCACCGAGTGGCGGCGCACTCCGTCGCGGATGGCCGGGCAGTCCGCGCTGCCCGAGTTCGTCGGGAGCGGGCCCCGGTCGCTCTCCCTGGAGGTCTTCCTCGATGCGACGGCCACCCATGACAACTCCGTGGAGAAGGCGGTGGAGCAGCTGATGATCGCCTGTGTGCCCACGCCGACCAGCCTCGCGCGCAAGACGCCCGCGAGCCCCTGGGTGCGGTTCGACTGGGGTACGTCGAGGACGACCTCGTTCGACGGCGTACTCTCCAACCTCTCGGTCTCCTACACTCTGTTCGACGTGGACGGAAAGCCGCTCCGCGCCACCTGTTCGCTCTCCATCGAGGAGGCGAGCGTCGATCCGGCGGGCCAGAACCCCACCTCGGGTTCGAAGGAGGCGCGGCGGACGCACCGGGTGGTGGCCGGGGACAGTCTGCCGCTGCTCGCCTGGCGGGAGTACGGCGACGCCACCGCCTGGCGGACGATCGCGGAGGCCAACGGCATCGACAACCCCATGCAGTTGGTCCCCGGCAGTGAACTCCTCGTGCCCGGACTGGAAGACCACCTCGCGGAGGGCGGCCGATGAGCCCCGCCTCCCCGGGGCGCTCCTTCGCCGCCGACCCGATCGTGGAGATCCCCGCCGAACTGCCCCTGGGCTGGGCCGCCCAGCTGGTGAGCTGTGTGGTCGACGAGAACGTCGGGCTGCCGGACACCGCCGTGCTGATGTACCGGGACCCGGACCACGATCTGCTCAGCGAGAGCGGGATCACCCTCGGTACGCCGCTGAAGATCTCCGTCGTCACCGTGCAGGAGCGGGTCCGCGAGCGGCTGTTCACCGGGGAGGTCACGGCGATCGAGCTGGACCACGACACCACCGGGACGTTCACCGTGATCCGGGCCCTCTCCAAGGCGCACCGGCTCCAGCGCGGCCGGAAGGTGGTGGCGTACCGGAACATGAAGACGGCGGACATCGTCCGCAAGGTCGCCGCGGGCGCCGGGCTGGCCTGCGGGACGGTCGAGGCGGCGCCGATCACGTACAAGCAGCTGACCCAGCCCAATGTGTCCGACTGGGAGTTCCTCCAGCATCTGGCCGCCGAGAGCGGGGCGCAGGTGCGGGTGGACGATCAGGGCGTGCTCCAGTTCACCAGGCCGAAGCCCGCGTCGTCGGCGCCCTCGCCCGACACCCGGGCCGCCAAGAACCCGATGGTCCTGGAGTACGGGGACAACCTGCTCTCCCTGCGGGCGGTCGTGACCGGCGCGGACGGGGCCGGGGACGTGGAGGTGCGCGGCTGGAACGTCGACACCAAGACGCGGCTGGTGGCGCGGGAGCAGTCCGTCCGCAGCGACACCGTGGTGCCGGGGATGAGCCCGTCGGTGGCGGCCGGGGCGTTCGGCGCGAGCGCCCGGGTGACCGTCGCCGACACCCCGTACCGCACCCAGGCGGAGACCACGGCCGTCGCCGGGGCGGTGGCGGCCTCGGTCAGCTCGGGCTTCGGCGAGATCGAGGCGGTGGCCTTCGGGAATCCGCAGCTGCGGGCGGGCGCCCCCGTGGCCCTCGGCAACGTCGGCCCGACCTTCTCCGGGCGCTACACCGCCACCGCCGCCCACCACGTCCTGGAACCGGACGGCGGCTACCGCACCACCGTGGTCGTCAGCGCCTCGCCCGACCGTTCCCTGGCCGGGCTGACCGGCGGCGGCGCCCCCTCGCGCGGTCCCCGTATGCCGGGGCTGGCGATCGGCGTGGTCACCGACATCCGCGAGGGCAAGGGCCAACGCGGCTGGGTGCGGCTGAAGTTCCCCTGGCTGGACGACACGTACGTCACCGACTGGGTCCGTACGGTGCAGTGGGGCGGCAACGGCGGCGGCGGGGTGTTCAGCCCCGAGGTCAACGACGAGGTGCTGGTCGGCTTCGAGCAGGGGCTGCTGGACAGCCCGTATGTGCTGGGCGGCCTCTACAACGGGATCGACCGGCCGTCCGAGCACGACGTGCCCCTTGTCGACAAGACCAGCGGCAAGGTCAACCGCCGTTCCCTGGTGTCCCGTTCGGGCAACCGGCTGGAGCTGCTGGACACCCCGCGCGGCCCGTCCGGGGTCCGGCTGGCCAGCGGGAACAAGCGGCTCGAAGTCCTGCTGGACGAGCGGAAGAACGAGATCGCGCTGACCGTCTTCGCCCCCGGCTCCCGGCGCCCGCAGAGCTCCGTGACGCTCTCCTCGTCGGGCATCACGCTCGACGCCGGTACGGGGAACGTCGAGGTCAAGGGGCGTTCGGTGACCATCAACGGCAAGACGGGGGTCACCGTGGACGGCGGCCTGCTCGCCGTGCTGAAGGCCAAGCTGATCCGCATCAACTGACGCCAGCCCTCCCCCTCACCCCCAACTCCCTTTCCACAGCTAGGAGAACCCCGGCCATGCCCCCCGCAGCCCGTACGGGCGACAGCACCGCCCACGGTGGCGTCATCGGCCCTCCGCCGCCGGGTGCGCCGGCCGTGGCCACCGTGTGGATCGGCGGTCGGCCCGCGGCCGTCACCACGAGCGCCGCCCCGCCCCGTCCGGGCAGCGTGCATGTCTGCGTCGTCCCGCCGCACGCGGCGCTCGCGGCCGCCAATGTGATCCTGCCCAACCCGGCGGCGGCGCTCACGGGCCAGGTGCTGATCGGCGGCATGCCCGCCGCCCGGGTGGGCGACAAGACCACCTGCGGTGCGGTCATCCTCACCGGCGCGCCGAACGTCCTGATCGGAGGCCCGATATGAGCGGCAGCGGTTTCATCGGGCGCGGCTGGGGCTTCCCCCTGCGCACCGGCCCGACCGGCGGGATCGCCCTGGTGGAACGGGACAAGGAGATCGAGGAGGCCATCGGCCTGATCCTCGGTACGGCTCCGGGCGAGCGGCCGATGCGGCCGGAGTTCGGCTGCGGCATCCACGACTACGTCTTCGCGCCCGGCGACGGCGCGACCGCCGGGCGGATCGCCCAGGAGGTCCGTACGTCGCTGGAGCGGTGGGAGCCGCGCATCGAGGTGACGGACGTGGTGATCGCGTTCGACGCGATCGAGGAGGGCACGCTCTACATCGACGTGCGCTACACCGTGCGGGCCACCAACGACCTGCGGAACCTGGTGTTCCCCTTCTATACGATCCCGTCGGAAGAAGGCTCGTCCGAAGCGGGTGTGCGCTGATGGCCCTCCCCTCCCCCAACCTGGACGACCGGCGGTTCCAGCAGCTCGTCGACGAGGCCAAGCGATACGTCCAGCAGCGCTCGCCGGAGTGGACCGACCACAATGTGTCGGACCCCGGGGTGACCCTGATCGAGACGTTCGCGTACATGGTCGACCAGCTGCTGTACCGGCTGAACCGGGTGCCGGACAAGAACTACGCGGCCTTCCTGGACCTGCTCGGCGTGACGCTGTTCCCGCCCACCGTGGCCCGTGCCGAGGTCGACTTCTGGCTCTCCGCCCCGCAGCCGGAGACCGTGCACCTGTCCGCCGGTACGGAGGTGGCGACCGCGCGCGGCGAGGCCGAGGAACCGGTCGTGTTCACCACCTCCGAGGATCTGCCGATCGTGCCGAGCGAGCTGGTCCGGCTGGTGACCGCGCCGAAGACCGGTGACCAGACCGACCGCACCGGGCCGCTCGGCGCGGGCAAGGACATCCCGTGCTTCTCGCCGCGCCCGGAGCCGGGGGACGCGCTGCTGTTCGGGCTGCCCACCGCCGTACCGCGCTGCATCGTCGCCGTCCGCCTGGACAGCCGGGTGGAGGGCGTGGGCGTCGACCCGAGGCAGCCGCCGCTGGTGTGGGAGGCGTGGGACGGGGTCCGGTGGGTGGAGTGCGCGACCGGGGACGACAGCACGGGCGGGCTGAACCGGCCGGGCGAGGTCATCGTGTTCGTCCCGGCCGGGCACACCGCGTCCGTCGTCGCGGGGACGCGGGCGGGGTGGCTGCGCTGCCGGGTGACCCCGCCCGAGCCGGGCCAGCCGTTCTACTCCGAGTCGCCGACGATCCGCGAGGCCGAGGTCTTCACGGTCGGCGGTACGGCCGCCGTCGAGCACGCGGAGACCGTGCTCGACGTGCCCCTCGGGGTCTCCGAGGGCGTGGCCGGGCAGCGGTTCTCGGTGAGCCGGGTGCCGCTGCTGCTGGACGGCGACCCGCCGGTGGTCCAGGTGTCGACCGCCGAGGGCTGGCAGGTCTGGACGCCCGTCGAGCACTTCGGGGCCTCCGCGCCCGGTGACCGGCACGTCCGGATCGACGCCGTATCGGGCGAGTTCGCGTTCCCGCCGGAGGTACGGGAGCCGGACGGCACGATGCGCGCGTACGGGGCCGTCCCGGAGAAGGGCGCCCAGCTCCGCGTCCCCCGCTACCGCACGGGCGGTGGTGCGGCCGGGAACGTGGCCCGGGGAGCGATCTCCGTGCTGCGCAGCTCGGTCCCGTACGTCGCGGGGGTCGACAACCGGGAGGCGGCGAGCGGCGGCGTGGACGGCGAGAGCGTCGAGAACGCCAAGGTGCGCGCCCCCAACATCCTGCGGGTGCAGGAACGGGCGGTCACGGCCCGGGACCACGAGGTCATCGCCCGGGAGGCCGCGCCGTCCCTGCGCCGGGTACGGTGTCTGCCGGCCGTCGCGGGCGAGGGCGGTGCGGTACGGGTCCTGGTGGTGCCGGACGCGGTGCCCGACGAGGGCGGCCATCTGCGGTTCGAGCAGCTGATCCCCTCGGACCAGGTGCTGGCGGCGGTGGCCGAACGGCTGGACGAACGCCGTCTGGTGGGCACCCGGCTGGTCGTGGAGCCGCCCGCCTACCAGGGCGTCACGGTGGTGGCCCGGCTGGTCGCGGCCCCGGCCGAGGTGGACCGGGTGCGCGCGGAGGCGCTGGAGGCCCTGTTCCGGCTGATCGACCCGCTGCGGGGCGGTGCGGACGGTACGGGGTGGCCGTTCGGGAGGCCCGTGCAGTACGGGGAGGTGTTCGCCGTGCTCCAGCAGGTGCGGGGCGCCGGGCTGGTGGAGGAGGTCCGGCTCTTCCCGGCGGACCCGATCACCGGGCGGCGCGGGGGTGCGGTGGACCGGATCGACGTGGCTCCGGGCGCGCTGGTCTTCTCCCACCAGCACCAGGTGATCGTCACGGCGGGCGGGCCGGGTGAGGGGGCATGAGCCGGGCCTCCGTACCCGGGCTGCCCAGCCGCTACCCGCTCGGTGAGCTGCTGCCCGCCCTGTACGCCGACGACGACCTGGCCCAGCGGTTCACGGCCGGGCTCGACACCGTACTGGCACCGGTCCTCTCCACCCTGGACAACCTGCCCGCCTACTTCGACCCGGCCCTGGCCCCGGCCGACTTCCTGCCCTGGCTGGCGACCTGGGTGGGCGCGGGCGTCGACCCCGACTGGCCGCCGGAGCTGCAACGCGCGGTGGTGGCACGGGCGGTGGAGCTGCACCGGTGGCGCGGCACCCGGCGCGGTCTGGTGGACCACCTCCGGCTCTGCTTCGGCGTGCACGCCGACGTACGGGACGGCGGGGGCGTGGCATGGTCGTCCCGGCCCGGTACGGCGCTGCCTCCGGCCCCGACCGGTGAACTGTTCGTCCGGGTCTGGCCGGTGGCGCCGGGAGCCACGGTGGACGCGGCGCGCGTCCTGGACGTCGTCACGGCCTCGTGCCCCGTGCACCTCACGTGCCGGGTGGAGGTCCTGCCGGGCCCGCCCGAGGCGCCGCCCGGGACGACCGCAGAGACGACGGGGGGCTGACGCGATGCGCTCGTGTCCAGCATGCGGTACGGCCAACGGCGAGAACGACGACTTCTGCGGGAACTGCGGGTCGTACCTGGGGTGGTCCTCGGAGCCCCGGCGCCCCTCGACGGCACGGGCTCCGGAGCCGGAGCCTGTTCCGGAGCCGGAGCCTGCCGCGGAACCGCAGCCTCAGTCGGCTGCGGCTCCGGTCCAGGTCCCGGCTCCGGAGCCGACGCCGCCCCCGACGCCCACTCCAGCCCCACCAGCACAGGCACCGACCCCACCAACACCGGCACCGGCACCGGCACCGGCACCGCAAAGCCCTGCCCCCGAGCACGCCTCCGGCCCCGCCCGCGATCGTCGTACCGACCAGGAGCAGCCGCCCGCCCCGGCCGCGGACCCGGCACCTCCGGCGGCGGAGCCCGGCCGGGCCGCCGAACCAGCCGCTCCCCCCGTGGTGCCCCCACGTCCGGCGGCGGCGCCCGCCACCCCGCCCGTGCCGCCACCCGCGTCGCCGCCCGCCCCCGCGGCCCCGCCCCGGCCGCCCGCCGCCCCGGAGGTCGCGCGCCCCGCCCCCGTACGCCCGCAACACCCCCCGCACCCCGCCCCCGTACGCCCGGCCGCGCCCGTGACGCCACCAGCCGTGCGGCGGGAGGACCCGGCCGAGGAACCCATCGGTGCCGTCCAGCCCGCGAAGCCCGTCGCCCGGCGGCCCGTCGTGCGGCCGGTGGAGGCGGACGAGGCGGCGGAGGGGCCGCCGTGTCCGGCCTGCGGTACGCCGAACCTGCCCGGGCGGCGGTTCTGCCGACGCTGCGCGGCACCGCTGCGGCCCGAGGAGCGCCCCGCGCCCCTGCCGTGGTGGCGCACGGTGTGGCCGTTCCGCCGCCGGGTGCGGGTCCGGTCGGGCCGGGCGCTGCGGCGCGTCCTGATGGTCCTGGCGGTCGTCGGCCTGCTGTTCGCGGGCTTCCTGTTCCTGCCCGCCGGGCGGGTGCTCTTCGAGGACGTCCGGGACAAGCTCGGCGGTACGGCGGAGATCAGCCCCACCGGGGTGACCGCGAGCGGCGCGGCCCCCGGCCATCCGGCGCGGGCGGCCGTCGACGGCCTGACCAACAAGTACTGGGGCGCCCCCGCCCTCGGCGCGTCGCTGACGTGCACCTTCGGTACGCCGTTCCGGCTGGTCGGGGTCGTCCTGCACACCGGGGCGTCGAAGGAGCCCGAGGAGTTCCGGCAGGAGCCCCGGCCGACCCGGGCGGATCTGATCGTCACGACGGCGGACGGCACGGTCCACGAGCAGGAGCTGACGCTCAACGACAAGCCGGGGCAGCAGACGGTACGGACGGGCATCAGCGATGTCGTCTCCGTCCGGCTCGTCCTGCGGGAGGCGGCGGGACAGGGCGGCGGGCGGCCGATCGCGGTCGGTGAGGTCGAGTTCTTCAAGCGCACCTGACACCCGGAGCGGTCGCACCCGGCACCCGGGTCCGACCAGTCCCAGAAGTGCACAACGTACCCAGAGGTGCTCAGGAAGTTTTCAGCGATCACGCACTTTCGGTCACAGTTGACTTCCCTCAACGTTCAACTAGCGGTTGACTGGGCCTCACGCATGGTGACGGTACCGCTCCCGTCGGCCCGTCGACCCTGCTCCGGCACCCCGGTCCCCCGGCAGCGGAGAGAGGACAGCGATGGCCACCTCACCTCGTACGGCCGCCTCTCGGCCGGGTTCTCCGGAAGTGCGGCGGCAGCTTTTCCCCTGGACCCGCCCCGTACGCGATCTCCAGGAATGCGCCGCTCCCATCCTTCATTCCGACTCATTCGACGAGGGGCAGCAATGAGCCATATCGCGTTACCGGCGTTTCACATGCCGTTCCAGAGCGCAGGGTGCAATCCGGGCTTGGCCGAAACCCGGCAGGCCGCCTGGGAATGGGCTGAATCGGAAGGTCTGAATCTCTCCGTACCGGCCCGGAAGAAGATGATCCGGACACGCCCCGAACTCTGGATTTCCCTCATCTTCCCGAAGGCGTCCCAGCACCATCTCGATCTTTTCTGCCAGTGGCTCTTCTGGGCTTTCCTGGTGGACGACGAGTTCGATGACGGCCCGGCCGGCCGTGATCCCCTGATGTGCGAGGCGGCGATCACCCGGCTGGTGGACGTGTTCGACGGGGCCGCGCCGCGCGGGCCGATGGAGCACGCGCTCGCGGGGCTGCGCGAGCGGACCTGCCGCGACCGGTCCGACCGGTGGAACCGGCAGTTCCGGCGGGACACGGCGGCCTGGCTCTGGACGTACTACGCCGAGGCGGTCGAGCGGGCGGCCGGACAGGTGCCGAGCCGGGTGGACTTCGTCAAGCACCGGCGGGACTCGGTGGCCATGCAGCCGTTCCTCGATCTCCATGAGATCACCGCCGGAATCGATCTGCCGGATTCCGCCCGCAGTCTGCCCGCGTACATCGCCCTGCGGAACGCGGTCACCGATCATTCGGGGCTCTGCAACGACATCTGCTCGTTCGAGAAGGAGGCCGCCCTCGGATATGAGCACAATGCGGTACGGCTCATCCAGCGCGACCGGGGCTCCACCCTCCAGGAAGCCGTCGACGAGGCCGGAATTCAGCTGGCCAGAATCGCCGAGCGCGTGGTGCGGGCGGAAAAGGAGCTGATCGAGGAAATCGAGGCGGCGGGAATCGCCGACCCGACCCGGGCCGCCCTGGAACGCTGCGTACAGGACTACCGGGGGCTGGTGCGGGGCGACTTCGACTACCACGCACGCGCCGAGCGCTACACCCGCCCGGATCTGGTGGAGCCGGACGCCCGCGCATCGATGTCCCAGTACTTCGCCGCCTGAGAGACGACGGCCGGGGCCCGGGAGGCGGAAGCCTCCCGGGCCCCGGGGCCGAACACCCCCCGGACCGACCGGACCGACCGCACAGAGCCGGTCGGACGCGCCGTAAGAGATCGATCGGATCACATCGCGACCGTTCGGGAAGGAACAAGCCCGGTCGGCTGTGGCCGCATGGAAGACTGTCCCGCGCAAGCATGTCCCGGGTCGCCCCACCGGCCGGGCCGACCACTGCGTCGCGCCCCCGGTCAGCGACTGACCGGTCGGAATGTCATGTCTTCGGCACGCCATGCCTTCCACCACAGTCCTCGGGGAAACCACACACGTGAGATCACAGCGAAGAATATGGACCACGGCCGCCGTCGCCACGGCGGCGGTGACGGGCGTCCTGGTGTTCCAGGGCGTGACGGGCGGTTCGGACCCCGACGGTGATGGCAAGAGCGGGGCGGATGCGAAGTCCGCTCCCGTCGAGGCGGATGTGTACCGGACCCCGCTCACGACCTCCGAGGACGGCAGCTCCGCCGCCCTCCCGCAGCGCTCCACCGAGCCGTTCAGCCTCCTCGGCGTCACCTGGGCCGACCCCGCCGCCCAGGTGACCGGCCGGATCGAGGCCCGTACCCGCTCCGCCGCCACCGGCACGTGGACGGGCTGGCTGCCGCTGGACACCGAGATCGACGGGCGCACCGAGGCCGGCCGGACCGGCGTCCGGGGCACCACCGAACCGCGCTGGGTCGGCCCGTCGAACGGTGTCGAGGTCCGGGTCACCGCCGGGAACGGGGTGAAGGCCGGGCTCCCCGCCGGGCTGCGGCTGGACACCGTCGACCCGGGCGGCAGCACCACCCCGCTCGCCGCCGAACCGGCCGCCTTCGCCGCCGAACCGGCCGCGTTCGCCGTGGAGGAGACGGAGACCCCGTCGGACGATCCCTCGCCCGGCGATGAGACCCCCTCGGGTACGCCGACGGAGGAGCCGGGCGAGGAGACGGCCGAGCCGTCCCCCACCCCCACCCCGACGGTCGAGTCCCCCTCCCCGACGCCGCCGAGCCCCACGCCGAGCCGGACCACCGCGTCCCCGAAGCCGCCGTCCGCCTCGCCGACGCCCAGCCCCTCCACGACCCCGCCGCTGCCGCCCGGCCCGCCGTCCACGGCTCCGCGGCCCCCGATCGTCTCGCGGGCCGACTGGAAGGCCGACGAGTCGATCAGCAAGGAGGCCCCGGACTACCTGGACAGGGTCAAGGCGGTCTTCGTCCACCACACCGCGCAGACCAACTCCTACTCCTGCGCCGACTCCGCGGCCATCGTGCGCGGGCTGCACACGTACCACGTGAAGTCGAACGGCTGGAAGGACCTCGGCTACAACTTCGTGGTCGACAAGTGCGGCACGATCTTCGAGGGCCGCAAGGGCGGCGCGGACCGGGCCGTGCTGGGCGCGCACACCTACGGCTTCAACCGGGACACCACCGGCATCGCCGTGATCGGCATGCACACGGACACCAAGGCCGCGAGCGCCGCGACCACCTCGGTCGCCCGGATCGCCGCGTGGAAGCTCGGCCAGTACAAGGGCGACCCGGCCGGCACGGTGATGCTGACCGCCGGGGCGGCGGGCGGGAACTTCTTCGGGACGAAGTTCGCCGCGGGCAAGGAGTACCCCTTCCAGCAGATCTCCGGGCACCGCGACGGCTTCAACACCCAGTGCCCCGGCGGAAGCCTCTACGGGCAGCTCCCCGCCGTCCGCTCCCTGGCCGGCGGATCGGTCACCGGGCTCACCATCGCCTCGGTGACCGGGGCGAGCGCCTCGGGCTCCACGTACTACACGAAGTCGAACGTCACCGTCGGCTGGAAGACGACCACCCCCGCCTCCTTCGTCAGGAGTTACGAACTCCTCGTCGGCGGAAAGCCGGTGGCCACCGTCAAGGGCAACGTCACCTCGGCCTCGGCCGCCCTCCCGGTCGGCAGGCACTCCGTGCAGGTCCGGGCCACCCACCAGTCGGGCAAGACGACCACATCGGCCGCCGCCACGGTCGTCGCCGAGAAGACGCCCCCCGCCTTCACCACCAAGCCCGCCCTCACGCTGCGCACCGGCACGGTGAACGCCGACGCGGTCCCGCTCACCCTGAGGTGGAAGGCCACGGACGCCGCCGCCCTCAAGGAGGTCCGGCTCACCGCGCCCGTCGCGAAGACGTACGGCCCGACGACGGGCAGCGCCTCGCACACCGCGAAGCCCCGCAAGGCGACCGCCTGGAAGATGACGGCGTACGACCACGCGGGCAACACGGCCGCCGCCTCGGTCACCGGCAGCCCGGTCATCCTCCAGGAGTCCGCCGCCAAGAAGACCGGCAAGTGGACGACGAAGTCCTCCAAGAGCTACCTGGGTGGCAAGTCGCTCTCCAGCAGCGCCAAGAAGGCCAGCCTGACCTGGACGTTCACCGGCAGGTCAGCCTCCTGGGTGGTGTCACGGGCCGCCACTTCGGGGCAGGCATACGTCTATGTCGACGGCAAGAAGGTGGCCACGGTGGACCTGAAGTCCTCCGCCACCAAGTACCGGGACGCGATCTGGACGACCTCCTGGGCGTCCAGCGGCAAGCACACGGTCAAGATCGTGGTGGTCGGTACGAAGGGCCGCCCGGCCATCACCACGGACGGGCTGGTCTACCTGAGGTAGGCGCCCCGACCACCGCACCGCGAGAGGGGTGGGCAGACACCATGTCCGACATCGTGGAGGCCACGGCCAGGACCGCGCAGGGCACGGTACGCGGTGCGGTGGAGCGGGGTGTCGCGGTCTTCCGCGGCATCCCGTACGCGGCGCCCCCGGTCGGCGCGCGGAGGTTCCGCGCGCCGGAGCCGCCGGAGCCGTGGGAGGGCGTGCGGGAGGCGGTCACGTACGGGCCGACGGCCCCCAAGCGCCCTTACGCCCCGCCGCTGGACCGGCTGCTGCCGGACCCGGAAGTGCCGGGCGACGGGTGGCTCAACCTCAATGTGTGGACGCCCTCCACGGAGGCCGCGGGACTCCCCGTCCTCGTCTGGATCCACGGCGGTTCGCTGCTGCACGGCTCCTCGGCGGTTCCGGTCTACGACGGGTCCGCGTTCGCCCGGGACGGGGTGGTGCTGGTCTCCGTCAACTACCGCCTGGGCATCGAGGGCTTCGGCCTCTTCCCGGACGCGCCCGCCAACCGGGGGCTGCTGGACCAGCTGGCCGCCCTGGAGTGGGTGCGGGACAACATCGCGGGGTTCGGCGGGGACCCGGACCGGGTGACGGTGGCCGGGGAGTCGGCCGGGGCGGTGAGCGTGGCCGCCCTGCTGGCCACGGACCGGGCGGCCGGGCTGTTCCGGCGGGCGGTGCTCCAGAGCGGGGCGCCCGCCGCCCTGGACCCGGAGGCCGCGCGCGGGACGACCCGGCTGATCGCGAAGCGGCTCGGGGTCCCCGCCACGGCCGCCGCCCTGGCCGCCGTGGACCCGGCGGCCCTGCTGACCGCGCAGACCGGGGTGACGAGCGGCGGCAACCCGCTGACCGGCCGCAACGCGTTCCAGCTCGTGGTGGACGGCGAACTGCTGACCCGGGACCCGGCCGAGGCCCTGCGCACGGGCGCCGCCGCCGGGGTCGACCTGCTGATGGGGACGAACACCGAGGAGTACCGGCTCTGGTTCGTCCCCGGCGGGCTGATCGAGCGGATCGGCAGGCTCAAGCTCCGCCTGGCCCTGCTGAAGTTCAAGGTCCCGAACGCCACCGCCCGCGTCTACCGGGCCAACCGCCCCGGCGCCACCCCCGGCGAACTCCTCGGCGCCCTCGCCACCGACCTGCTGCTGCGGGTCCCGCTCAACCGCCTGGCCGACGCGCGGACGGGCGCGGAGGGGTCCACGTACGTCTACGAGTTCGGCTGGCCCTCCCCCGTACAGCGGCTCGGGGCCTGCCACGCGCTGGAGCTCGGCTTCGTCTTCGACACGCTGGCCCACCCCGACACCCGGGCCCTGACCGGCCCGGACGCACCGCAGGAGCTGGCGGACGCGATGCACCGGGCCTGGGTGGACTTCGCGACGACGGGCGAGCCTGGCTGGCCGTCCTGGGACGCGTCCCGGCCGGTGGAGCACTTCGGCCCGGACGGACCGGCGCTCGTCCTGGCCCCGCGCGACGACGAGTTGCGGGGCTGGGACCCGTACCGCGCGAAGCCTTAGGGGCGCATGCTGATCCAGTGCGGGTCGGGGACCACGGTGAGGATCGCCGAGACCACCACGACCAGCCCCAGGACGGCCTGTTCGCGGCGGGCCAGGCGGTGGGCGAGCGCCGGGTCGGTGTCGCGGAGCATCCGCCGCCGGGCCGCCAGCGCCAGCGCGCTGACCACCACCATCAGCGCCAGCTTGACCAGCAGGGTGCGCCCGTAGGCGGAGGTGAACACCACGTCCAGCGGCAGCCGCCGCAGGGTGGAGGCGGTGCCGGTGACGGCGAGGGCGACGAACAGCCAGATCGCCAGGCGCGCGTACCGGCCGAGCAGCGCCCGGGCGGCGACCGGCGAACCGCGCCAGAGCCACATGGTCCGCAGCACGTACAGCAGCCCCCCGGTCCACAGGGACGCGGCGGTGAGGTGGACGACGGTGAGGGCGGCGCCGATCTCCGGGCTGTACGCCTCCGGGTGGGCGCGCAGGGCCTCCGCGCCGATGACGACGGCGAGCGGGGCGAGAGCGAGGGCGGGGCGCTTGCTCCGGGCGCAGAAGGCGGCCAGGACGAAGCCGTTGGCGATGAGGAGGAGCAGCCCGCCGTCCCGGGTGGCGTACGTGTCGGTGATCCCGAGACCGCTGACGGCGGCGAGCTGGACGATCTGCCCGGCCGCGGCGGCGGCCCCGGCGACGGCGGCGCAGACGGCCCAGCTCCGTACGGCGGTACGGGGCCGGCCGCGGACGGGCCGGATGAGCTGCGGGGCGACGAGCTCGCCGAGGTGCAGGGCGAGCGCCGTGAACAGGACGGTACGGAGCAGGGTGGTGAGCCCTGCGCCGGGTATCCGCAGCTCCCCGGTGCCGCGCGCCACGGCCCCGGGGCCGAACAGGGCGACGAGGAGCGCCAGGAGGCCGGCCGCGACGAGGGCGGCGGTCATGACGGACCGGGGCGGCCCGGCCTTCCCGGACCTCTCGGGGTTTCCTGGCTTCCCTGCCTTCCCTGCCAGCTCGGACCGGTCGCCGGACGGCAGCACCTCGGCGGTGACGGCGACGACCGGCGCGGCAGCCGGTGAGGCGGACGGCGCGCCCGGGGGCAGCACGCCGGACGGCATGCCCGAAGGCACCGTGGCGGACGGCGTGTCGGGGCCGGGCGGGGGCGTCGGGGCGGCCGGATCGGCGGGAGGTCCGGAGTACATCACGGCTCGATCCTCTCCGGTGGACAAACGCACAGCAAGCCGCGCAAGGTCCGCCGGTACGCCGGGCGGGGTCAGCTCAGCAGCTCCGTGGCCGTCACCGCGCGCAGGCCGCGCCGGTCGATCTCGGTGAGGAGCAGGGGCAGCGCGGCCACGGTGACGGGGTGGCCGAAGCCCATCCCGACCACGGACCCGTACCGGAGCTCGCCCGCCACCTTGCGGGTGACGGCCGGTACTCCGTTCGCCGCGTGGTCGAGCGACTCGACGTCGTACGAGAGGACGTGCGGGTACCCGGCCCGCTGGGCGAGGCGCTGGACGAGCGGGCTGGCGTCCGGTCCTGGCGAGGCGCGGAACCAGGTGCCGATGGAGCCGGTGAGCCGGTGCAGCCGCCGGGCGCAGGCGGTGATCTCCTCGTACGCCGTGCGCTCGTCGAGGGCGGTGAGGTCGCGGTGGTGCTGGGTGTGGTTGCCGAGCTCGTGGCCGCCGTCGAGGATGCGGCGGGCCATACCGGGGTGGGCGTCGAGCCAGCTGCCGACGGCGAGGACGGTGACCCGGGCCCCGGCCCGTTCGATCCGGGCGAGCGCGGCGCGGGCGAGGTCCGGATCGCCCCGGCCGTCGAAGGTGAGGGCGATCCGGGGCCGGTCGCGGGGGCCGTGGGTGATCTGGACGGGCTGCCCGGGGAAGCGGCGCGGGACGGCGGGGGCGGGGTCGGATGCGTACGGGGACGGGGTCGGGGAGGAGCTCGCGGACGCCCCGGCGGCTCCGGGCCCGCCGCCCCCGTTCCTGTCGCCGCTGCCGTCGCCGCCTCGCGCACAGCCCGCCGCGGCGACGGCAGCGAGCAGCCCGGCCCCGGCGCCCAGCGCATCGCGGCGGCGCATCGGCGTCCTGCGTCCGTCCATGCCCGACCACCTCGCGTTCCACGGAATCCCCGGAACACAGTAGAGGCGGAACGGGCGAAATATAACGATTGACCGATTCCCCGAATGATCTATGAATCATTCAGGGGGTGCCATAAAAATGCATGGAAAGCCAGGCGCGTGACCGAGCACACCTGCGATTCAGTCAAGATATGCCCGTTTGGTACGAGAATCGCCCGACATGCCTCTTTGGCACCGGGGTCGCCCGTCTGCCATAGTCGGAGCCACGACCCCCATTGACCCGGGCGAGGTCGCCATCAGCGGCCGTGGACACACCCCACATTTCACGGCCTCCCCACAGAAGCCCCCGCTGCGCCGCACCACGGCCGACCGGGGGCTTCTGTGCATCCCCGGGCCATGCCCCGTCAGCGGTCGGAGATGCGCATCTCGAACCAGGTGGTCTTGCCGCGCGGCAGCAGATCCACCCCCCACCGGTCGGAGAGCTTGTCGACGAGGAAGAGCCCTCGCCCGCTGATGTCCATCTCGCGCACCGGCATCAGACACGGCAGCCCGCGCGAGGGGTCGCGCACCTCGATCCGAATCCAGCCCCGACGGCGCACCATCCGTAACCCGAAGACGCGGGCGCCGGTGTGGCGCACCGCGTTGCCGACGAGCTCGGAGACGAGCAGCACGGCGTACTCGGCGGTCTGCGGCGAGAGCGCCCACTGCCGGAGCACCACGCAGGAGGTGAGCCGACGGGCGGACGCCGCGGACTCCGGCCGCGACGGCAGCAGGACTTCCTTCTCGGTCGGATTTCCGAACAACTCCAGCGCCTTGAACGCCTGTTCGTCATCCATGCCCGACGTCCAGCGTGCCGCTGTCGCGCTGCTGCGCGGTCGCGGCTGATCCACACCCTCCAGGCCCGCCATGCCCACCATCATGAACGCACACATCGCCGTCCGGGGCCGTTCCGGGGGAATCCGCCCCCCGGAACACCTCATTCCGCAGAGGGCAGTTGACATATGCCAGCGGCAGAACGAGCCCCTTCGGAGCCGCTGTGAACTGCGGCGATACCCCTCCCGCGCGGGATTGCCCCGAGGGGGGCGGCACCGGACCTTAAGGTTGCCTTAAGGTCCGGATAATGCGCTCGGAGGGATGAACCCGCGTCGGGAGCGCATCCAAAAGCGGGGGCCCGCCCAGAGAACGGCCTTCAGAAGAAGCGGTGGCCGCCCGGCGGGGCGCGCTCAGAGGAACTTCGCCTTGCCCGGGCCCTCCTCCACGAAGCTGCGCATCCCGCGCTCGCGGTCCTCGGTGGCGAACAGCCCGGCGAACCAGTTCCGCTCGACGGTGAGCCCGGTGTCGATGTCCGTCTCCAGTCCGGCGTCGATCGACTCCTTCGCCGCGCGCAGCGCCAGCGCGGGCCCCTTCGCCAGCCTGGCCGCCCAGGCGTGCGCCTGCTCGTAGACCTCGGCGGCGGGCACCACACGGTCCACGAGACCCAGCGTCAGGGCCTCCTCCGCCTTGACCATACGGCCGGTGAAGATGAGGTCCTTGGCCCGGGAGGGGCCGATCAGCCGGGCGAGCCGCTGGGTGCCGCCGGCGCCCGGGATCAGCCCGAGCAGGATCTCCGGCTGGCCGAGCTTGGCGTTCTCCGCGGCGATGCGGTAGTCGGCGCAGAGGGCCAGTTCGCAGCCGCCGCCGAGCGCGTAGCCGGTGACGGCGGCGACGACGGGCTTGGGGATGCGGGCGACGGCGGTGAAGGAGTCCTGGAGCGCCTTGGAGCGCAGGACCATCGCCGTGTGGTCCATCGCCTGCATCTCCTTGATGTCCGCTCCGGCCGCGAACACCTTCTCGCCGCCGTAGAGGACGACCGCGCGCACGTCCTCGCGCCGGGTGGCCTCGTCGGCGAGCTCCCGCAGCCGGTCCTGGACCGCCACGTCCAGGGCGTTCATCGGCGGCCGGTCCAGCAGGATCGTGCCGACGTTGTCGCGTACTTCGAGGGTCACAGTCATGGAGGCAGGTTAACCACTGCTAACGCGGGCGGGCCCGGTGCCGTTGGTCACAGCACCGGGCCCGCCGGGGTCGTACGGAGAAACCGGGGTCGTACGGAAGAAGCCGCGGCCGGGGCCTACTTCTTCCACTCCTCCCAGTCCATGTTCCAGCCGTTGAGGCCGTTGTCCGGCTGGATCTGCTTGTCCTTGGAGTTCTTCACGATGACCACGTCACCGAGGAGGGACTTGTTGTAGAACCAGGCCGCCGGGGTCTGGCCGTCGTAGCCGCCGCGCACATCGCGCAGACCGATGCAGCCGTGGCTGGTGTTGGTGGTGCCGAAGATGGAGGACGCGCCCCAGTAGTTGCCGTGCAGGAAGGTGCCCGAGGTGGAGAGCCGCATGGCGTGCGGCACGTCCTTGATGTCGTACTCGCCGCCGAAGCCGACGGTGGCGCCGTTCATCCGGGTCACCTTGAGCTTCTCGCTGATGACCATCTGACCGTTGTACGTGGTCGTCGCCGGGGCGCCCGCCGAGATCGGGATGTCCTTGATCTCCTTGCCGTCGCGGACGACCTTCATCCGCTTGGTGCTCGCGTCCACGGTGGAGACCTGGCTGCGGCCGATGGTGAACGTCACCGTCTTGGCCTGCTTGCCGTAGACCCCCGGCCGTCCCTCCACACCGTCGAGGCTGAGCTCGACGCTCACCTTCGTACCGGGCTTCCAGTAGTGCTCCGGGCGGAAGTCGAGGCGGTCGTTGCCGAACCAGTGGCTCTCGATCTCGACCGGCGGATCGGCGGTGACCTTGATGCCCTTCTCCACCGCGTCGGGCTCGGTGATGCCCCGGGTGAAGTTGATGGAGACCGGCATGCCGACCCCGACGGTGGAGCCGTCCTCCGGTGTGTAGTGCCCGATGAAGGTGTTCTCCGGCACCAGCGTGGTGAAGGTGGTGTCCTTGGCCGACTCACGGCCCTTCTCGTCCTCGGCGACCGCGTGCACCGCGTACTTGGTGGCGGCGGCGAGGTGCCGCTCCGGCACCCAGCTCGCGCCGTCGGCCGCGATCTCGCCCTCGATCTCGTTGCCCTCGGGGTCGGCGACCTTGACCGTGGTCAGCTTGCCCTGCGCGGCGGTGATCTTCAGCGCGCCGCTGGTCGCCACGGCCTTCGCGCCGTCCTCCGGGGCGATGGTCACCACCGCCTGCGAGGCCGTGGTGTCCTCCGCCTTCGGGCTGCTCTTCCCTGCCGCGCCGCCCTTGCTCTCGGCCTCCGCGCTGCCCCCGCACGCCGTCACCAGCACCAGCATGGCTCCCAGGGCCAGGGCCAGGGGCCCCGATCCGCCGCGCCGCTTCCTGGCCGCCCCGGCCGATGCCCCCGATATCGGCTGCCCGTTCACTGTGGTTCTCCCCTCGCCGGGCCCGGCATCGCCGTGGCCCGCACCCCCGCACGCTGCACATGCGCACTACAGGCAAGATAATCACACCGTGGGCGCGGGGGACTCCCCCCGGAATGTCACCGTTCCGTCCCAACTGACGCGGAGAGCCGCGCAGGTGGGACGGGGTACGGGACACCCGGCGGCGGGGGTCTCGGCGCAGAGTCGGCGGGGGGCCGAGCGCGGAGGCAGCAGGGGTCTCGGCGCACGGGCGGCGGAGGTCTCGGCGCAGGGGCCGCGGAGTTCTCAGCGCAGGGCGGAGCCCGCCTTCCACTTCGCCCAGTCCATGTTCCAGCCGCCAAGCCCGTTGTCCGGCGCGACCTTCTTGTCCTTCGAGTTGACGACCTCCACCACGTCCCCGATCAGCGTCCGGTCGAAGAACCAGCCGCCCGGGGTGGTGGCGCTGCCGCCCTTCGCGTCGCGCAGCCCGATGCAGCCGTGGCTGACGTTCTCCTTGCCGAAGACGGACTCGTCGGCCCAGTAGTTGCCGTGCAGAAAGGTGCCGGAGGTGGTGAGCCGGATGGCGTGCGGGACGTCCTTGATGTCGTACTCGCCCTTGCCCTCGTCGTCCGTGAAGCCGACGGTGGCGCCGTTCATCCGGGTCACCTCGTGCAGCTCGGTGACGACCATCTTCCCGTTGTACGTGGTCGTCTTCGGGGCCCCGGCGGTGATCGGGACCGTACTGACCAGCTCGCCGTCCTTCCGTACCTCCATGGTCTTGGCCTCCGCGTCGACGGTGGAGACCTGGGAGCGGCCGACGGTGAAGGTGACCTTCTTGTCCTGGCTGCCGTAGACCTTCGGGGCGCCCTCCACGTCCCGCAGTCCGATGTCCACGGTGACCTCGGTGCCGGGCTTCCAGTACTCCCGGGGCCGGAAGTCGAGCCGGTCCTTGCCGAACCAGTGGCCGACGACCTCCACCTCCGGTTCCGCGGTCACCCGGATGGCCTTCTGCACGGCCGCGCGGTCGGCGATGGGCCGGTTGAAGGAGAAGGAGACGATCATGCCCGTGCCCACGGTGGACCGGTTCTCCGGCTTGAAGTAGCCGATGAAGCGGTGCTCGGGGACGAGCGTGGTGAACGTGGAGTGGCGGGCCGAGCGCTGTCCGGACGCGTCCACCGCCACCGCGTCGATGCTGTACTTCGCGGCCAGGGCGAGCCGGGCCGCGCCGGGCTCCGGGTTCCAGGAGAGGCCGTCCTCCGCGATGCGCCCCGCCACCGTCTGCTGCTGCGCGTCCTCGATCCGCATCACCTTGACGCTCTCCAGCCGGCCGTCGGGGATCTTCACCCGGATTCGGGTCTCCGCGTCGACCTCCTTCGCCCCGTTCTCCGGGAAGATGGCGATCACATCCGGGGGCGAGCCCGAAGCGCCGCCTCGCAGGGCCTCCCTCGTATCGGTGCATCCCGTCAGCAGGGCCAGCACGGTGAGCAGTCCTGCCCATGTCAGCACGGCGGCCGAGCCCGCCCGTGCGCTCTTCGCTACGTGGTTCACGCTCCCCCAACGACCAGGGCCGGTCGGGGGAAACGTGAGTGCGGGCCCCTCGGTGGGCAGAACAGAGGGAAGGACTACCAGGAGAGGGCCGCGGCCGGGACGTCGCGCGCCCCCTTTCCGGTGCCCGTCCTCATGAGCCGCGGGAGGCGACACGATGTCGAGCGCAGCCGATCAGGAGGCAGTACAGGACCCGGCCGGGACGGCGGTGGAGCCCGGCCGGCCACCGGGGCGGGCCGCACCCGTCACCGTACGGACGGAGTTCACCGAGAGCACGGAGTTCACGACGAGCACGGGGATCGCCGCGGCCACCGGAGCCGTACGCGCCGGGCCCCGCGCCCCCGTCGTGTGGCCCGGGGCGCCCATGCCGCTGGGGGCCCGCTTCCGGGTCGGCCCCGACGGGGTGGCGGGTACCAATTTCGCGCTCTGGGCGGGCGGGGCCGAGGCGGTCGAGGTGTGCCTCTTCGAGGAGGACGGCACCGAGACCCGCTGCCCGCTCACCGAGCTGACCCACGAGATCTGGCACGGCTTCCTGCCCGGGGTCCGGCCCGGCCAGCGGTACGGCTACCGGGTGCACGGCCGCTGGGACCCCTGGACCGGCGCCCGCTGGAACGCGGCCAAGCTGCTCCTGGACCCGTACGCCCGTGCGGTCGACGGCACCTTCACCCTGCCGCCCGAGGTGTACGGCCATATGAGGGACTGGCCCGACCAGCATGTGGCCGACACCGTGCGCGACGAGCGGGACTCGGCCCCGTACGTCCCCAAGGGCGTCGTCGTCCATGATGACGACGACTGGGTGGAGGACCGCCGCCCGAAGACGCCGTGGGCCGACTCGGTCATCTACGAACTCCACGTACGCGGCTTCACCAAGCTCCACCCGGACATCCCGCCGGAGCTGCGCGGCACCTACGCCGGGCTGGCGCACCCGGCCGCGATCGACCATCTGACCCGGCTCGGGGTGACGGCGGTGGAGCTGCTGCCGGTCCACCAGTTCGCTCACGAGGACCATCTGCTGCGGCGCGGGCTGCACAACTACTGGGGCTACAACTCCATCGGCTACTTCGCCCCGCACGCCGACTACTCCGCATCCGGATCGGCGGGCGGGCAGGTCGGCGAGTTCAAACGGATGGTGCACGCCCTGCACAGCGCCGGGATCGAGGTCATCCTCGACGTCGTCTACAACCACACCGCCGAGGCGGGCGAGCTTGGCCCGATGCTCTCCCTGCGCGGCATCGACAACCGGGGCTACTACCGCCTCCAGCAGGACCCCCGCCGCTACGCCGACTACACCGGCTGCGGCAACACCCTGCACGTCGTCCAGCCCCAGGTGCTGCGGCTCATCACCGACTCGCTGCGCTACTGGGTCACCGAGATGGGCGTCGACGGCTTCCGCTTCGACCTGGCGGCGGCGCTCGCCCGTTCGATGCACGACGTCGACATGCTCTCCCCTTTCCTCGCCGTCATCGCCCAGGACCCGGTGCTGCGCCGGGTCAAGCTGATCGCGGAGCCCTGGGACGTGGGCAGCGGCGGCTACCAGGTCGGCGCGTTCCCGCCGCTCTGGACGGAGTGGAACGACCGCTACCGCGACGCCGTACGGGACTTCTGGCGCGGCGCGCTCCCCGACGTACGGGATCTCGGCTACCGGCTGACCGGCTCCAGCGACCTCTACGCCTGGGGCGGCCGCCGCCCGTACGCCTCGGTCAACTTCGTCACCGCGCACGACGGCTTCACCCTGCGCGACCTGGTCTCCTACGAGCACAAGCACAACGAGGCCAACGGCGAGGGCAACCGGGACGGGACCAGCGACAACCGGGCGTGGAACTGCGGGGCCGAGGGCGAGAGCGACGACCCGGAGATCAACGCGCTGCGCCGCCGCCAGCTCCGCAACCTGCTCACCACGCTGCTGCTCTCCACCGGGGTCCCGATGCTGGTGGCGGGCGACGAGATGGGCCGTACGCAGGGCGGCAACAACAACGCCTACTGCCAGGACAACGAGATCGGCTGGCTGGACTGGTCGCTGCTGGAGCAGCCCGAGTGGCGCGAGCTCACCGCGCTGACGGCCCGGGTGCTGAAGCTGCGCCAGACCCATCCGGTGCTGCGCCGCCGCGCGTTCTTCTCGGGCCGGGCCCAGGCGCCGGACGGGCTGCGGGACCTGGCGTGGTTCACCCGGGACGGCCGGGAGATGACGGAGGGCGACTGGTACGCGCCCGCCGCCACGCTCGGCCTCTACCTCTCGGGCCGGGACATCCCCGGGCGGGACGCGCGCGGCGAGCCGGTCACCGACGACAGCTTCCTGGCGGTCCTGCACGCGGGCGCGGACCCGGTCGCCTTCGAGCTGCCGGGAGCCCCGTGGGCGGAGCGGTACGAACTGGTCCTGGACACCTCCCGGGAGGACCAGGCCGAACCGCCCGGCACGGTCCTGGACGGCGGTACGGAGCTGACCGTCCCGGCCCGCTCGGTGCTGCTGCTGCGGGTGGCCGCGTAGGGGCACCGGGAAGTCAGCCGAGGATGCCCCGGTCGTAGCCGACGGCGACGGCCGCGGCCCGGTCCTTGGTGCCGAGCTTGGCGAAGATGTGGGTGAGGTGGGTCTTCACGGTCGCCTCGCTGATGAAGAGCTCGGCGGCGATCTCCCGGTTCGTCGTCCCCCGCGCCACCAGCACCAGCACCTCGCGCTCCCGGGCGGAGAGGGCCGCGTCGGCGGGGGTCGCGGGGGTACGGACCCGGGTCATCAGCCGGGAGGCCACGGCGGGCGACAGGACGCTGCGCCCGTCGGCGGCGGCCCGGACGGCGGCGAACAGCTCCTCGCGCGGGGCGTCCTTGAGCAGATAGCCGGTGGCGCCCGCCTCGATCGCGGGGAGCGTGTCGGAGTCGGTGTCGTACGTGGTCAGCACCAGGACCCGGGCCCGGGAGCCGCGCCGGGTCAGCTCGGTGATGGCGGCCACTCCCCCGCCGCCGGGCATCCGCAGGTCCATCAGGACGACATCGGGATCGAGGCGTTCGACGGCATCGAGGGCGTCGACCCCGTTCGACGCCTCGCCGAGAACCTCGAAGCCGGGCGCGGCGGTGAACATGCCGCGCAGGCCGTCGCGGACGACGGGGTGGTCGTCGACGAGGACGAGGGTGATGGCGGGGGCCCTGTCGGGGGTGTCACTGGGAGTCTCGATCATGGCACGAGTCACCGTACGGCGGGGCGTGGGTGTCTGGCCAGGGGCGGCCGTGCGGGGGGCGTGGGTGTCTGGCCAGGGGCGGCCGTACGCGGGGCGCGCGGGCCGGGAACCGTCGTCGGCGCGTCACGCGTGCCTGACCGGGGTGACCTTACGGCGGGCCCGTCCGGGGCCGGGACGCCATACCGTGCCTCACGCCTGCCCGAATGGGGGTGGCCTTACGGCGGGGCCCGTCCGGGGGCGGAAACCGTCTTCGGCGCCTCATGCCGTCCGACCGGGGTGACTTACGGCGAGCCCGTCGGGGCCGGGACGCCATACCGCGCCTCACGCCCGCCCGACCAGGGAGGGCCCTACAGCGGGGCCCGTCCCGGGGGGAAACCGTCTTCGGCGCCTCACGCCCGCCCGACCGGGGGTGACCTTACGGCGAGCCCGTCCGGGGCCGGAACGCCACACCGTGCCTCACGCCCACCCGGCCAGGGACGACCACGGCGGGGGCCCGTCCGGGGGGGGGCGGAAACCGTCTTCGGCGCCTCGCTCCCGCCCGAACGGGGACGCCCCTGGGAGCCAAGTCCCCGTACCCGCGTCTCACCCCTGCCTGACCAGGGGGACCCGGGCCGAGACCGCCGTGCCGCCGCCCGGTTCCGACTCCACCTCCACCGTGCCCGCGATGCGCTCCGCGCGGGCCCGCATGCCGCCGAGGCCGAAGCCGCCGGTGCGGCTCGCCGGGGCGGTGGCGTCCGGGTCGAAGCCTCGGCCGTCGTCCCGTACGTCCAGGGTCAGTTCGTCGTCCATGAAGGAGAGCGTGACCCCGACCCGTGAGGCCCCGGCGTGGCGGCCCGCGTTGGCCAGGGCCTCGCCCGCGATGCGCAGGAGGGTGGCGGCGACCTCGTCGTGGACCGGTTCGGCGGTGCCGGTGACGGTGAAGTCGGCCCGGACGCGGTGCTGTTCGGCCCAGGTGGCGACCGTCTTCTCCAGCGCGCCGGTCAGCCCGTCGTGCTCCAGGGCGACAGGGGCCAGGTTGTGGACGGAGCGGCGGGCCTCGCCGAGGCTGTGTCGGGCCAGGGCGGCGGCCCGGTCCAGGTGGACGCGGGCGGTGGCCGGGTCGGTGTCCCGGGTGGAGGTGACGACCTGGAGCTGGGCGATGATCCCGGTCAGCCCCTGGGCGAGGGTGTCGTGGATCTCGGCGGCGAGCCTGCGCCGCTCGTCGTCGACCCCGGCCTCCCGCGCCTGGACGAGGAGCTGGGCGTGCAGGGCCGCGTTCTCGGCCATCGCCTCCTCCAGCCGGAGGTTGGTGCGCTCCAGCTCGGCGATGGTCTCGACCTGGACGCGGGCCTTCTCCTCCTCCCGCATCCCGACGTACCAGAAGAAGAGCGCGAGGGCGGAGTTGATGAGGTACAGCGCGCCGAAGGCGACCCAGTTCATCAGGGAGGCGGGCGGCAGTCCGCCGCTCTGCGAACCGGCCAGCGTGACGGCGGTGGTGAGCAGCCCGGCCCGGATGAACCGCTTGGGGAGCAAGGGGTCGACGTCGAAGTAGCCGAGGGCCGCGTAGATCGCGAAGAACGGGTTGAGCCAGGTGAGGGCGAAGGCGAGGACGGTCCGTACGGCGTAGTAGGCCACCCCGGCGGGGGCGGCGGGAGCGGTACGGGGCCGGGTCCGGCCCCACCAGATCTGGAGCCCGTACGCGGCGGCGGTCAGGACCCCGGCCGCGTACATCTCGGTCCGGCTCATGAGCAGGCCGGCGGCGACGCCCCCGACCAGGACGGAGAGGGTGAGGACGGCGTAGGGGCCGTACCGGTAGAACTGCTCCCAGCGGTCCTCGATCGTGCGGGGCCCCGTCGCGCCGGAGGGGTACGGGGTGCGGGGCGGCTGCGTCATGCGGGCAGTCTCCCTCCGGGCGCGGGCCGCCGTCACTCCCGGCCGGGGGACGGACCGGACCTCCGTCACCGTGGCTGCCTCCACCTCTGTCCCCGTCGCCCCCGTCCCCGTCATCCGCATCTCCTCGGTCACTGCCACCGGAAGAGGCGGCTCGCCGTGAAGCCCAGTACGGCGGTCCACAGCGCGACGATCCCGAGATACACCCAGCTCGGCCACTGGCCGGAGGCGGCCTGGTCCAGGGCCTGGGACGCGGCGCCGAACGGGGTGGCCTCCACGATGCGCCGCAGGGTGCCGGGCATCGCCCGGACCGGCAGCCAGAGCCCGGAGGTGAACATCATCACGAGGTAGGCGACCGAGCCGACGGCGGTGGCCGCCTTCGTCGTACGGGACAGGGCGCAGATCGTCGCCCCCAGGGTCAGTACGGCCGCGATCGCGAGCAGCAGCGCCAGGAGGTACCCGGCCGGCTGGCCGGGCAGCTCGACCCCGTAGGCGAGGCGGCCCACGGCGGTGACCAGGATCGCGGAGCCGAGGGCGGCGGCACCGTGCAGGGCGATCTGGGCGGTGAGGAGGGCGGAGGGCCGCACGGGGGTGGTGAACATGCGGCGGAGGATGCCGCGTTCGCGGTAGGCGGTGAGGACCGGGGGCATCGCCTGGAGACCGGCCATGATCAGGGCGAGCAGGATCGAGATGGGGACGTACAGGTCGATGACGCGCCGCCCGCCGAGGTCCTCCTGGGCCTCCCTGAAGGCCGGGACGAAGCCGAGGATCACCAGGAGGACGGAGGGGAAGGCGAGAATCCAGAAGAGGCTGCCGGGTTCGCGGAGGAAGAGCCGGGTCTCGGCGGTCAGGACAGCCTTCATGGGGCTGCCGCGGCGGGCGGCGGACCCGGCGGCGGGGGCGGCAGGGGCGGCGGTGACGTCGGAGGGGTTCATGTCAGGCGTCCTGTCCGGTGAGGTCGAGGAAGGCTTCGTCGAGGCTGGTCTCGGTGATCCGCAGCCGGTTGGCCGTGATGCCGAGTTCGGCGAGCAGGGAGATGAGCGGGGTGACGGTGTCGTCGGTGGCGTGCAGGACGAGGACACCGGCGGCGTCGGGCGGGGTCACCGACTCGACGCCCGGCAGCGCGGCGAGCCGGGTCAGCTCGGGCCCGGTCGGGGGGCGGGAGGGGATGAAGGAGAGCACGGTGGAGCCGGTGGCCTGCCGGATCAGCCCGGCCGGGGTGTCCAGGGCGACGACCTTGCCCCGGTCGATGACGGCGATCCGGTCGCAGAGGCGCTGGGCCTCCTCCATGAAGTGGGTGACGAGCAGGACGGTGACCCCGCTGTCGCGGATCTCCTCGATGAGCTTCCAGGTGTCGCGGCGGGCCCGGGGGTCCAGTCCGGTGGTCAGCTCGTCCAGCACGACGACCTTCGGGTCGCCGATCAGGGCGAGCGCGATGAACAGCCGCTGCTTCTGGCCGCCGGAGAGCTTGGCGAAGCGGGTGGTGAGCCGGTCCGCCAGGCCGAGCCGCTCCACGAGGGGCCGCCAGTCGGCGGGGGCCGGGTAGAAGGCGGAGTAGAGCTCCAGCGCTTCCCGTACGGTCAGTTTGGCCTGGATCTCGCTCTCCTGGAGCTGGGCGCCGAGCAGGTGCGTCACCCGGTCGTGGTCGGCTACGGGGTCGAGCCCGGCGACCTTGACGGTGCCCGCGTCGGGGACGCGCAGCCCCTCGACGCATTCGACGGTGGTGGTCTTGCCCGCCCCGTTGGGGCCGAGGATGCCGAAGATCTCCCCCTCCTCGACGGAGAAGGAGACGCCGTCGACCACATGACGGCCCGCGTAGGTCTTGCGCACCCCGTTGACTTCGATGATTGCCATGTCCACCAGGGTTCCGGCGGGCGGGTCCCGGCGGTATCCGTCATCACGCTCAACGCTCCATCAGCCGATCGGACGATACGGCGGTACGACCTCCCCCGGCCGTACGGCGGCCACCGCTCCGGCCGAAATTGGGAGGACCGATGTCAGTGGTGAAACGTACAGTCGGCCCTGATGCCCAAAAAGCCTGCAGAGCGCACGGACCGGTCCGCCGTACGCTCCCTCCTGCGCCTGTGGCCCTATGTCCGCCCGGTACGGGTCCGCCTGTTCACCGCCGCCTTCGTGGCGGTCCTGGCGTCCTGTCTGTCGCTGGTGATCCCGCTGATCCTGAAGTGGATGGTGGACGGGCCGGTGGCCGACCGGGACCCGGGCGGGGTCTGGCTGGGGGCGCTGTATCTGCTGCTGCTCGGCATCGCGGAGGCCGTGCTGTTCGGGTTCCGGCGGTGGCTGGTGGCGCGTCCGCTGGCCGGGGTCGAGGCGTCGATGCGGGCCGATCTCTACCGTCATCTGCAACGGCTGCCGGTGGCCTTCCACGACCGCTGGCCCTCGGGCCAGCTGCTGTCGCGCGGGACGTCCGACCTGATGCTGCTGCGGATGTTCCTGGCGTTCCCGCTGACGTTCCTGGTCGTCAACTCCGCGACGATCCTCGTCGGTTTCGTGATCCTGTTCGCCCAGGACTGGTCGCTCGGCCTGGTGCTGCTGGTGCCCGTGGTGCCGCTGGTGATCCTGTGCTCGGTGTTCGAGACGAAGTACTCGCTGGTGGCGCGGAAGGCCCAGGACCAGACGGGTGATCTGACCACGGTCGTCGAGGAGAGCGTGCTCGGCATCCGGATCGTCAAGGGCTTCGGCCGCCACCGCAGCCAGGCCCTGGCGTTCAAGGCCCTGTCGCAGCGGCTGCGCTCCACGGAGCTGGGCAAGGCACGGCTGCTGGCCGGGATCTGGGCGCTCATCACCACGATCCCGGAGCTGGCGATCGGGGCGGCGCTGGTGCTCGGCACGATCCAGGTGGCGGACGGTTCGCTGTCGGCGGGCACCCTGGTCGCCTTCCTCTCGACGGCGCTCGCGCTGCGGTGGCCGGTGGAGTCGATCGGCTTCCTGCTGGCGATGAGCCAGGAGGCGGCGACCGCGACCGACCGGTACTTCGAGGTGATGGACGCGGCGGAGGAGCAGGAAACGGCCGGTGCCCGCGCGGACGCCCCGAAGCCCCCCGCCGGGCTGGTGTTCGAGGGCGTGGAGTTCCGCTACCCGGACGCGGAGCCCGGTTCCCCGCCCGTCCTGGCCCGGATCGACCTGGAGGTGCGGCCCGGCGAGACGATGGCCCTGGTGGGCGGTACGGGCTCCGGGAAGACGACGCTCACCGCCCTGGTGCCCCGGCTGCACGAGGTGACCGGCGGGCGGATCACGCTGGACGGCGAGGACATCGCCACGATGGAGCGGGCGCGGCTGCGGGAGCTGGTGTCGGTGGCGTTCGAGGAGCCGACGCTGTTCTCCGCGACGGTCGGCGAGAACGTGCTGATGGGCGCGGAGGGCGCGGACGAGGAGCAGGTACGGCGGGCGCTCGCGGTGGCCCAGGCCGACTTCGTGCACCGACTGCCCAAGGGGCTGGACACGGAGGTCGGCGAGCAGGGTCTGAGCCTCTCCGGCGGCCAGCGCCAGCGCCTGGCCCTGGCCCGTGCGGTGGTGGGCGAGCCGCGCTTCCTGGTGCTGGACGACCCGCTCTCGGCGCTGGACGTGCACACGGAGACGCTGGTGGAGGCGGCGCTGCGCCGGGTGCTGGAGGAGACCACGGCGGTGGTGGTGGCGCACCGCCCCTCGACGGTGATGCTGGCGGACCGGGTGGCACTGCTGTCCGGGGGCCGGATCACGGCGGTGGGCACGCACCAGGAGCTGCTGCGGTCGAACGCGGAGTACGCGTGGCTGATGTCGGGGGCGGAGCCGGGCGGGGGCGGCCTCGGAGCGGGCCCGGGTGACGGGTCCCTGGCGCCCGGGGCCGGGGCGGGTGACGGGAGTGCGCCCGGGGCGGGGGCGGGTGACGGGAGCCTGCCCGATGGCGCCCGCGCCGACGCCGGGCCGGGCGGAGGTCCCGTACCCGCCGACGAGGACCCCGGCGCCCCGGCCCCCGGGCCCGTAGCCCCCGGGCCCCCCGCCCAGCAGAACCCCGACGTCACGGCCCCCGGCCCCGTAACGACCACCAAGGTCCCCGCCGAGGAGGGCACCCGATGACCACGACCGCCGACGACGCCACGCGTGCCGCCCCAGGTGGCGGCGAGGGACCGGAGCCCGGCCGGGCTTCCCAGGTCCCTGCCCCGGCGGAGGCCCCCGACCCCTTCGACCAGGACGATCTGCCCGCCCCGCCCGGCGCGACCCGGGCGCTCCTGTTCTCGCTGCTCCGCCCGATGCGGGGCAGGGTCGCCGCCGTCGCCCTGCTGCTGGTGCTCCAGCAGGCGGCCGTCCAGGCGGGCCCGCTGCTGGTGGCGTACGCGATCGACAGCGGCGTCCCGGCGTTCCGGGACCACGACTACGGGCCGCTGATCGCGGTGGCGGTCGGCTATCTGCTCTGCTCGGCGGGGGCCGGGGTGTTCCAGTACGCCTTCATCAGGGGCTCGGCCCGGATCAACCAGAACGCGCTGCTGGACCTGCGCGGCCGGATCTTCCGGCACGCCCAGGCGCTGAGCGTGGACTTCCACGAGCGCTACACCTCGGGGCGGCTGATCTCCCGCTCCACCACGGACGTCGAGTCGCTCCAGGAGCTGCTGAGCGAGGGGCTCCAGGAGCTGATCACGGTCGTCCTCTCCTTCGTGTCGATCGGGCTGGTCCTGCTCTGGCTGGACCTGGCCATCGGCGGAATCGCCGTGCTCTCCTTCGTACCGCTGTATCTGCTGGTACGGCTCTACCGGCGGCGCGCGGCCGTGGTGTACGGGGCGAGGTCGACGGCCATCGCGTCGGTGATCGTGAAGTTCGCGGAGACCATGAACGGCATCCGCCCGGTGCGGGCGTTCCGCCGGGAGCGGGCCAACGACGCCGCGTTCGCCGCGCTCAACGGGGTGCACGAGCGGCGCAACGGGGACGCGCTGCTGGAGATGGCGCGCTATGTGGTCGGCTCCCGGCTGGTGGCGAACACGGCGGTGGCCGGGATGGTGCTGTGGGGCGCCTACCGGGTGGCCGACGGGACGCTGGCGCTCGGGGTGCTGGCGGCGGCGGTGCTGTACATGCGCCGCCTCTACGACCCGATCGACCGGCTGGCGATGTTCCTCAACTCCTACCAGTCGGCGGCGGCCTCGCTGGAGAAGATCGCGGGCCTGCTGGCCCAGACCCCGACGGTCCCGGACGCGGCGGAGCCGAAGGAGCTGCCCGCCCGGACCGGCGACCACCCGGGCCGGGAGGTCGTCTTCGACGGGGTGCGGTTCGCCTACCGTACGGGCGGTGAGGTGCTGCCCACGTTCGGCCTGCGCATCCCTGCGGGCACCACGGTGGCGGTCGTCGGCTCCACGGGCGCGGGCAAGTCGACGCTGGCCAAGCTGCTGGCCCGGTTCTACGACCCGACCGAGGGCCGGGTGCTGCTGGACGGGGTGGACCTGCGGGAGCTGTCCACGGCCGAGCTGCGCAGGGGCGTGGTGATGGTGACGCAGGAGGCGTTCCTGTTCTCGGGGACGGTGGCGGAGAACATCGCGATCGGCCGCCCGGACGCCACCCGCGACGAGATCGAGCGGGCGGCGAAGGCGATCGGCGCGCACGACTTCATCGCCTCGCTGCCCGAGGGCTACGACACGGACGTACGGAAGCGGGGCGGCCGGATCTCGGCGGGCCAGCGCCAGTTGGTGGCCTTCGCCCGCGCGCTGCTGGCGGACCCGGCGGTGCTGATCCTGGACGAGGCGACCAGCTCCCTGGACATCCCCGGCGAGCGGGCGGTGCAGCGCGCCATGGACACGGTGCTGCACGGCCGCACGGCGGTGGTGATCGCCCACCGGCTGTCCACCGTGGAGATCGCGGACCGGGTGCTGGTGATGGAGGGCGGCCGGATCGTGGAGGACGGGGCACCGGCCGAACTCATCGGCGGTACGGGGCGGTTCGCGGGGCTGCACCGGACGTGGAAGGACAGCCTGGTCTGAGGCGGCGCCGTTCGCCTGCCTGACCGGGCCCCGGCCCCGTCGTCACTGGATAGGGCAG
Source organism: Kitasatospora albolonga (assembly GCA_002082585.1). Lineage (NCBI taxonomy): Bacteria > Bacillati > Actinomycetota > Actinomycetes > Kitasatosporales > Streptomycetaceae > Kitasatospora > Kitasatospora albolonga. The sequence continues at coordinate 5,873,352 of CP020563.1, read as the reverse complement.
GTGGCCTGCCGGACGCCGACGCCGATACGGTCTGACCGGCCGCCGGACCGGCGCCCCCGCCCTACCAGCGTTCCGCGAGGAGGCCGGGGCCGGGCGGGGTGCCGGGCAGGGGGTCCCGGCCGGGCCGCAGCCCGTCCAGGGCGATGGCGATGACGCGGTGGCGGGCGTTGCTCGCGGCCTCGGCGAGGTCGGTCCTGCCCCGCGCCTCGAACTGCTCGGCCAGTGAGGACTTGCCGAGCTGCTCGACCAGCAGGGAGATGTCCACGGTCGTGGCGTCCGCCCGCAGCACCCCGGCCTCGTGGGCCCGCTCCACCAGGGCCTTCGTCAGCTCGTCGGATCTGGTGAACTTCTCGGCCATCTCGTCGGTGACCTCGATCGTGCCGGCCAGCGGTCCGAGCGCACCGGCGCTGAACTCGATGGCGGCGGTGACGTAGTGGACGAGCCCCTCCCAGGCGTCGTCGTGGGCGAGCCCCTCCTCCGCCGCCTGAATCCACTGCCCGAGCGAGAGCGCGCACAGGTGCTGGAACAGCTCATCCTTGGTGCGGTACCGCCGGTAGAGGCTGGCGATGCCGACGCCCGCGCGGGCCGCGATCGCCGCCACGGACGTATGGGCGCCGTCCACGGCGAGGACCTTCCTGGCGGCCTCCAGGAGGGCGCGGTCGTTGCGTTCGGCTTCTGCGTACCGGGGAGCTCGTCGGGCCATGGGGCCACTGTACTCACTTGCGAAGCGAATCGCTCCGTTATAGCTTTCAAACGAAGCGAATCTATCCGTTTGGAGGCGCCATGCTGTCCGTGGTGATGGAGGAGTTCGGCGGACCGGAGGTCCTGCGGGCTCGGCAGGTGGAGGACCCGGTCCCGGGGCCCGGTCAGGTGCTCGTCGACGTGGCGTACGCGAGCGTCACCTTCGTCGAGACGCAGGTCCGCTCGGGCAACGGCCCCTTCAGCCGCCCCACGCTCCCCCGCGTGCCGGGCAACGGCGTGGGCGGCCGGGTCGCCGCCGTGGGCCCGGGCGTGGACCCCTCCCTGGCCGGTACGGTCGTGGTCACCACGACCGGCGGTGCGGGCGGCTATGCCGAACGGGCCCTCGCCCGGGCCGACGAGGTGGTGCCGGTACCGCCCGGCCTCGGCATCCAGGACGCGGTCGCGCTGCTGGCCGACGGCCGTACGGCCCTGCTGCTGTTCCGGCAGGCGGAGGTCCGGCCGGGCGAGAAGGTCCTGGTGGAGGCCGCCGCCGGGGGTGTCGGCAGCCTCCTGGTGCAGCTCGCCGTCCAGGCCGGCGCCCGCGTCATCGGGGCCGCGCGCGGTGCGCACAAGGCCGAGCTGGTCACCTCGCTCGGCGCCTCCTATGTCGACTACTCCGAGGAGCGGTGGCTCCGCCGGGTCCGGGACGCGGCCGGTGGCGCCCTCGATGTCGTCTTCGACGGCGTGGGCGGAGCCATCGGCACCGAGGCGGCGGGCGCCCTGGGCCCCGGTGGACGCCTCAGCCTCTACGGCATGGCGAGCGGCGCGGACGCCGAGCTCGACGAGGACGACCTCGCCGCCCGGCAGATCCGTACCCTCGGGCTCTTCGCGGCGCCGGGCCCCGCCGAGACCCACGCCTACATCGGTGAGGCGCTGCGGCTCGCGGCGGACGGCGTCCTGCGGCCGGTCGTCGGCCAGGTCTTCCCGCTCGCCTCGGCCGCCGAGGCGCACGCCGCCATCGAGGCGCGGGCCACGGTGGGCAAGACCCTGCTCGCCGTCGGCGATCCGGACTCCGGCCGATGAGCACCCGACCGGAGCCCGGATCGCCGGAGCGGGCGGACGCGCAGTCGGCGCGGACAGACGTACCGCCGGAACGTCCCGGCACCCCGCCGGAGCGGGCGGGCGTCAGGGAGTGGACCGCGCTCGCGGTGCTGGGCGTTCCGGCCGTCCTCGTCATGATGAACATGTCGGTGCTCTACCTGGCGCTCCCGACGCTCAGCCGCGATCTGGACCCCAGCGGCCCCCAGTTGCTGTGGATCACGGACATCTACGGCTTCATGGTCGCCGGTGCCCTGATCACCATGGGCACGCTCGGCGACCGGCTCGGGCACCGCCGGGTCCTGCTGGCCGGGGCGGTCGCCTTCACCGGCGCCTCGGTCTTCGCGGCGTACGCGGACAGCGCCGGGATGCTCATCGCCGCACGGGCGGTCCAGGGCGTCGCCGCCGCCTCCCTCGCACCCTCCTCGCTCTCCGTGATCCGCACCCTCTTCCGCGACCCGGGGCAGCGCACCCTCGCCATCACCATCTGGATGATGAGCTTCATGGGCGGCGGGGCGCTCGGCCCGCTCGTCGGCGGTGTCCTCCTCCAGTACTTCTGGTGGGGCTCGGTCTTCCTCGTCGCCGTACCGACCATGCTGGTGCTGCTGCTCACCGCCCCCTTCCTGGTGCCGGAGTTCCGCCCGGCCGGGCCCGGGCGGCTCGACCCCGTCAGCGTCGTCCTGTCCCTGACGGCTCCGCTCGCGGTCGTGTACGGGGTCAAGAGCCTCGCGGCCGACGGCGTCGGGCCGTCCTCGCTGGGCGCCATCGCCGCCGGTACGGCCGTCGGCGCGCTCTTCGTACGGCGTCAGCGGCGGCTCGACACGCCTCTGCTCGACCTGTCCCTCTTCAGGATTCCCGCGTTCGCGGTCCCGGCCGGAGGGATGATCGTGGTCGGGATGCTCCTCTTCGGGACGAGCCTCCTCACCTCGCAGTACCTGCAACTGGTGCTGGGCTTCGAGCCCCTGGAGGCCGGTCTCTGGCAGTTGCCGACCGCCGTGGGCGGCACGGTGGCCGCCCTGTGGGTCTCGGGGCTGGCCGCCCGCTTCCAGCCCGCCGTACTGATGAGCGCGGGGGCCGCCCTGGCCGTCCTCGGGCCGGTCCTGCTCACCCGGGCCGACGGCGGCCCCGGTTTCGTGGTGGCCGGATCGCTGCTCCTCTTCGCGGGCCTCACGCCCTTCATGGCCCTGGGCACCGGCCTGGTCGTGGGCGCCGCGCCACCCGAACGGGCCGGTGCCGCCTCGGCCGTCTCCGAGACGGGGGCGGAGCTCGGCGGCGCGCTGGGCATCGCCACCCTGGGCAGTGTCGCCACCGCCGTCTACGGCGGCCACCTGGCGGACCGTATGCCCGACGGCGTACCGCCGGAGCTCGCCGGACCCGCCGGGGAGACGCTCCCCGCCGCCCTGGAGGTCGCGCGGCAGCTCCCCGAGGAGCTGGGCACCGCGCTGGCCGACACCGCCCGCGCCGCGTTCACCCACAGCCTGCACGTGCACGCGCTCATCCTGATCCCCCTCCTGCTGGCCCTCTCCGCGCTGACGCTCACCCTGCGGCGGCGCGGCGGGGAACCGGCCGGGGACCACGGGACGCCCGACAGCGCCGCCGCTCCCGCGCCGGCCACCGACTGAGAGGGAGACACAACTCATGCAGGTCGAGGTGTACTTCGACATCCTGTGCCCCTGGTGCTACATCGGGAAGAGGAGGCTGACCGCCGCGCTGGCCGGACGCATGGACGCGGAGGTCGTCTGGCGCAGCCTGGAACTCGACCCGGAGGGCAGCCGGACGGCGGGACCGACGGCGGCCGAGGTGATCGCCCGGTACCAGAGCAGTCCGGAGCGGGCCGCCGCGCGGATACGGCAGATCCAGTCGCTCGGCGAGGCGGAGGGGCTGCGGCTCGACCTGCACAAGGCGCGGCCGGTCAACTCCTTCGACGCGCACCGCCTGGTCCGGCTGGGCGCCGCCCACGAGCTGGCCGACGAAGTGCTGGAGCGGCTGCTGTACGGCTACCACACCGAAGGGCTGGACATCGCCTCCCACCAGGTGCTGGAGCGGCTCGGGGCGGAGGCGGGGCTGGAGCCGTCGGCGGTCCGCCGGACGCTGGAGGGCACGGAGTTCGCGGAGGACGTTCGCGCGGACGAACGGTCCGCGCGGGAGCGGGGCGTCAGGGGAGTGCCCACGCTGATCGTGGACGGCGGGACGCCTGCCTCGGCCGTCCAGGACGCGGAGGCTCTGGGACGGCTGCTGGGGTCCCGGGACCCCGGTCCGTCAACTGACAGCTAACGGCTGACGGCTGGCAACCGGCGGTTTCCGCTGGCCGACGACTGGCGGCTGACGGTTTCCGCCGACCGGCGGCTCTGCGGACGGCAGTCCGGCGGGCCGCTGCGCCCCCTCACCCCGGCAGCAGCCGCACAGCCCCGTCCCGCAGCCGGGTCCGTTCCGTGCTCATGAAGCGGTGCAGGGTCCGGGAGGCGAAGGCGGTCCGCTGGGCGCTGCGGCGGCGCTCGCGGTCGTAGGCGCGCAGGGCAGCGGGGAGGGGCTCGCGCGTCACCGCACGTGCCAGGGCGTCCGCGTCCAGGATCGCGGTGCAGGCCCCCTGCCCCAGGTTGGGGGTCATGGCGTGGGCCGCGTCGCCGACCAGCGCGACGGGGACCGCCGGGGGACCGGCGGAGACGAACGAGGGCAGGGCCGGGTACAGGTGCCGCATCTCGTAACGAATCCAGCGCTCCGGGTCGGTGGCGGCCAGGATGCGCGGGATCGGGTCGTGCCAGTCGGCGAAGAAGCCGCGCAGTTCGTCGGCGGTGGCCGCCCCGGGGACGGTGGCGTACCAGTTGGTGCGGCCCGGCTCGACGGGGGTCAGCCCGAAGAACCGGCCGCTGCCCCAGGTCTCCCCGTGGACCGGGCTCTCGAAGTCGGCGATGCCGATCCAGGCGACGGTGGAGAGGGAGCGCGGGCCGCTGCGGTCGCCGAAGCGGGCGGTACGTACGGCACTGCGGATACCGTCCGCGCCGACCACCAGGTCCTGCCCGGCGGCCAGGGCGTTCACATCGGTGACGGTCTCCCCGAGTTTCAGCGGTACGTCCCCGAAGGCGTCCAGCCCGGCGAGCAGGGCGTCGATCAAGTAGGGCCGGGAGATGAGGAGTTCGGGGCGGCCCGCCTTCTTCTCGATGCGCTCCAGCGGGAGGCGGGCCAGCACGCGGCCGTCCGGGGTGCGGATGCGCGCGTCGCGGTAGGGGACCGAGTGGGCGCGCAGGGCCTCCCCGACGCCGAGCCGGTCGAGCGCCGACTGGGCGGTGGGGTGGATGCCGAAGGCGGCGCCGTACCGCTCCAGTTCGGTGCGGCGCTCCAGCACAGTCACCCGCCAGCCCGCGCGGCGCAGCCCGATCGCCGTCGCCAGGCCCCCGACGCCCGCCCCGACGACGGTCGCCGTTCCGGGCCCTGCCCCTGTTCCCGCGCGCCCTGTCATGACGTACTCCCGAAGCTCGTCCGGCCGGTGCGAACAACCACCACATCCGTGGTACCACGCCTGGGGTAGCATCGGCAAGCAGAGACAGAGAGAACGGCGGACCGAGGAAGCGGGCGCATGAACCCTGACCGGCGCGACCGGCTGCGCGACGCGGCCGTCGCCGTACTGGCCGAGGAGGGCGGGCGCGGCCTCACCCACCGGGCCGTGGACCGGGCGGCCGGGGTCCCGGACGGGACCACCAAGAACTACTTCCCGACCCGGGACGCGGTGCTGCGGGCGGTGGCCGGGCGCTGTCTGGAGCAGTACCTCGCGCTCACCGCCCGGCTCGCCACCGGCCCCGGCCCCGCCGACCGCGAGGGGGTGGTGGCCCTGTTCCGCACTCTCCTGGAGAACGTCGCCGGACCCGGCCGCCCCCGGCTCCTCGCCTACCTGGAGCTCCAGGCGGAGGCGGCCCGGCGCCCCTGGCTCTCCGCCCTCCTGGACCCGATGGCGAGCGGCGACTTCGCCGGGTTCGAGGCGGTCCAGCGGTCCGCCGGACTACCCGTCACCCCGCAGCGGGCCGCCACCGTCACGCTCGCGCTGCACGCGGCGATCCCGCACCTGCTGGGCGGCGGCCCGGCCACCCTGGCGGCGGCGGGCCTGGACGACCTCGACCGGTTCGTACGGGGACTGCTGGACGCGGTCTACCCGGCGGACGCACCGCCCTGACCGGGCCGCCCCCGCACAGACGCGCGCCCCCTGACTACCTCCCCCACACAGACGTGTCCCCCTGTCCGCCGTCGGACAGGGGGACACGTCTCACGTCCCGTACGGGAGATCAGGCGGCCGCACCGTCCCGGCGGCGACGGCCCAGGGCGAAGACGACACCGGCACCGGCCAGGATCGCCACTCCGCCGATGGTCGCGATGACCGGCAGGTTGGAGTCCGAACCGGTCTGGGCGAGCGTGCCCTCGGGCTTGATCTCGGTGTTGCCGACGGGCTTGACCGGGACCGGCTTCTTGCCGCCCGTCTGGGGCTCGGCCTCGTTCGGCTTGCCCGGCTGGGCACCGGCCGCGACGACGTCGAACGAGTAGAAGTCCTTGCCGCCGAGGGAGACGCAGTTGCCCTGGTCGTCGGCGTAGATGCCGATGGCGAGGGCGTAGGCGAAGCTGGCGGGTGCCTTCTTGTCGACGCTCAGCCGCAGGTCGATCGCGAAGGACTCCTTGGCCCGGATGTCCGTGTAGCCGAGGTAACCGGCGAGCTCGTCGTCCGCGCCGAGGGAGATGTCCGTCCAGGCGCCCGTCTCCGGGTTCTTGAACTGGAGCGTGAGGTAGCCGCTGTCCTCGTCCCACGTGTCGGTGTCGACCTGCGCGGCGAAGACACCCAGGTCGACCCGCTTGTAGGACTTGTCGCCCTTGTTGACCACGTTCAGCTTGAAGGCGTGGAACCCGCTGCCCGCCACGACCTTGGACGGGAGGCCGGTGAGCCCGGCGGACAGGTTCTTGTCGAGCTTCAGGTCCCCCTGGTCCTCGCAGATGTCGCCGATCTCGCTGGGGGCCGGGGCGGGGGACGTCGTGACGGGGGCCGGAGACTCCTTGGGCTTCTCGCCCTCGGCGGCCTCTTCGCCCTTCTCGGCGCCTTCGGCGCTCTCGCCGCCCTCCGCCTCCTCGCCCTTCTCCGCACCCGGGGCCGGAGAGGTCTCCTCCTTCTCCTCGGCCGCGGGAGTGCCCTCGTCCGTCTCCGGCGTGGACGCCCCCTCGGTCTCCTGCGGCGCGGGGGACGTCTCGGAGGTCTCCGTGGCCTCGGTGGCCGGGGTGGGGTTCGCGACGGCGACGGAGGCCGACAGCAGGGTGACCGGGGCGAGGACGGCGGTCGCGGCGGCGACGCCCAGGGTGCGGCGGAGCTTCATGAGATGAGGACCTCGGAAGAGTCTGGGTGCCGCCGGAGCGGCACGAAGGCTGGGAGGGCCGTCCGGGTTTCGTAGGTGGGGGAAGACACGGGTGAGGCCAATGGGTTCGACCGCTACGGGTGGTGCGGGGTTGTACGCGGGAGTCAGTGACTCGTGTGACCTCACCCACAGGCCGCGCGGCTTGACCGACAAGGCCACACCCGAGCACCGCCGCACCGGACCGGATCGAACCCCACCGCACCGCACCGGACCCCACCCGACCTCACCGCATCGAACCCCACCCCACCCCGCCGCACCGCCCCGTTCCGCTGGCGGGATCTGGCCAGAACCCGCCCCTGTCTCACCAGGTGGGCCGTAACCGCTCCCGGGCGCGCCGTTCGAATGTGCCATCGGCGCACCGAACCTGTGCCCACCCTGTGAATACGGGCCTTCGCACACCCCGGCAACATTCCGGTAATGATCGGCGAAACGTCCGCTTAACGAACATGACCTTTCCAGCAACGAACGACTTCCGGCCAAGTTCTTGACGCGCTCCTGACACGCATACGGATCTGCTGACACTCTTCCCCCGTTCTGCGCACCGCCTGCACCAGCCGGACGGCTCATCCAGCGCCGCCGGTAACCCCCCTCGCAGAAGGAGTCCAGCGTGAGATCCACGCCCAGCCGTCGCGCCACCGCGACCGGCGCTCTGATAGCCGCAGCCGCCATGATCGCCGTCGGACTCCAGTCCGGCTCCGCCACCGCCACCCCCACCTCGGTCACCCCGGCCGGCGGGATCACCGCCGGTACGAAGGCCGACCCGGGTGCGCTCCCCGCCAAGCTCTCCCCCGCCCAGCGCGCCGAACTCCTCCGCGAGGCCGACGCCACCAAGGCGGCCACCGCCAAGGAGCTCGGGCTCGGGGCCACGGAGAAGCTCGTCGTCCGCGATGTCGTCCAGGACCGGGACGGCACCACGCACACCCGCTACGAGCGCACCCTGGACGGGCTCCCCGTCCTCGGCGGCGACCTGGTGGTCCAGGAGACCTCGGCGGGCAAGACCCTCGGCGTCTCCAAGGCGTCGAAGGCGACCACCGCGCAGCTGAAGGCCGTCGGGCTCACCGCCGACGTGGCCCCGGCCACCGCCGAGAAGCAGGCGCTCGGCGCGGCGAAGGCCGAGGGCTCGAAGGCGACGAAGCCGAGCGAGGCCCCGCGCAAGGTGGTCTGGCTGGGCAGCGGCTCCCCGAAGCTCGCCTACGAGACGGTGGTCGGCGGACTCCAGCACGACGGCACCCCCAACGAGCTGCACGTCGTCACCGACGCGGCCACGGGCGAGAAGCTGTACGAGTGGCAGGCCGTCCACAACGGGACCGGCAACACCCAGTACAGCGGCCAGGTGACGCTGGGCACGGCGCCCTCGTACACCCTGACCGACACCACGCGCGGCAACCACAAGACGTACAACCTCAACCGGGGCACCTCCGGCACCGGCACGCTCTTCACCAACTCCACGGACGTGTGGGGCAACGGCACCCCGCAGAACCTGGAGACGGCCGGCGCCGACGCCCACTACGGCGCCGCGCTCACCTGGGACTACTTCAAGAACGTGCACGGCCGCAACGGCATCCGCGGTGACGGCGTCGGCGCGTACTCCCGCGTCCACTACGGCAACAACTACGTCAACGCGTTCTGGCAGGACAGCTGCTTCTGCATGACGTACGGCGACGGGGCGGGCAACGCCAAGCCGCTGACCTCGATCGACGTGGCCGCCCACGAGATGACCCACGGCCTCACCTCGAACACCGCACGCCTCGTCTACAGCGGCGAGTCCGGCGGTCTCAACGAGGCGACGTCCGACATCTTCGCCGCCGCCGTCGAGTTCCACGCCAACAACGCCCAGGACCCGGGCGACTACCTGGTCGGCGAGAAGATCGACATCCGCGGCAACGGCACCCCGCTGCGCTACATGGACAAGCCGAGCCGGGACGGCAGCTCCAAGGACTACTGGTACGCGGGCATCGGCAGCGTCGACGTCCACTACTCCTCGGGCCCGGCCAACCACTGGTACTACCTGCTCTCCGAGGGCAGCGGCGCCAAGACGATCAACGGCGTCAGCTACGACTCCCCGACCTCCGACGGACTGCCGGTCACCGGCATCGGCCGGGACAAGGCGTCGCTGATCTGGTTCAAGGCGCTCACCACCAAGTTCACCTCGTCGACCAACTACGCGGGCGCCCGCACCGGCACCCTCGCGGTCGCCAGTGAGCTGTACGGCGCCAACAGCCCCGAGTACGCGGCCGTGGCGCACGCCTGGGCCGGCGTCAACGTGGGCACCCGACCCGGCGGCGGCGACCCCGACCCGGGCGGCAAGGTCTTCGAGAACAACACCGTGGTGAACATCCCGGACGCGGGCGCGGCCGTCACCAGCGCGGTCAACGTCACCGGCATCGCGGGCAACGCCCCGAGCACCCTCAAGGTGGACGTCAACATCAGCCACACCTACCGCGGTGACCTGGTCATCGACCTGGTGGCCCCGGACGGCGGCACCTTCCGGCTGAAGAACTCCTCCGCATCGGACTCTGCGGACAACGTGATCGCGACCTACACGGTCAACGCCTCGTCCAAGGTGGCCAACGGGCAGTGGAGGCTGCGGGTCCAGGACGTGTACCGCTCGGACACGGGCCGGATCAACAGCTTCAAGCTCACCTTCTGACCCCACGGGATCACCGCACCACCGGATGAAGACGAACGGCCCGGCAGGGGTTCTGCTCCCCTGCCGGGCCGTTCGTTCTCCCGTCCGTACGGGACACGCTCAGCGCATCAGCACGCCCGCGCCCTCGCCCGTCGCCTCGTTCGGCACCGCGAGCAGGCCCAGCTCGGCGCCGGAGGCCAGCAGTTCGTGCGAGGGCAGGACGCGCACGGTGTAGCCGTACGGTCCCGTCCGGTCCAGGGCGAGCGGGCCCTCGTACAGCCAGCGGTCCTCCAGGTCCTGGCCGCCCGCCGGCTTCAGCGGGAAGACCTGGGCGTCCGCGATGGCGTCGGCCGAGTCCACCCGGCCCGCGACCACCTGGACCTCCACATCGTCCGGCTCCAGCCCGCCGAGCGCGATCCGCACCCGGAGCGAGAGGGTCGCCCCCAGCTCCGCCGAGCCGCCCGCCACCGTGTCGGTGACCGACTCCACATGGTCGACGGAGACTTCCCGCCACGCCGCCCGGACCTTCGCCTTCCACTCCGCGAGGTCCCGCGCGACCGCCGGGCCGAGCGCCCGCCGGGAGAGCGCGGCAGGGGCGTACAGCCGCTCCACGTACTCGCGCACCATCCGCCCCGCGAGCACCTTCGGCCCCAGGTTGACCAGGGTCGAGCGGACCATCTCGATCCACCGGTCCGGCAGCCCCTCCGCTCCCCGGTCGTAGAAGCGCGGGGCGACCCGGTCCTCGATCAGGGCGTACAGGGCATTCGACTCCAGCTCGTCGCGCCGGTCCTCGTCGACCGCCGAGCCGTCGGCGGTGGGGATCTCCCAGCCGAAGTCCGGCTCGAACCACTCGTCCCACCAGCCGTCGCGCACCGAGAGGTTGAGGCAGCCGTTGAGCGCGGCCTTCATCCCGCTCGTGCCGCACGCCTCCAGCGGGCGCAGCGGGTTGTTGAGCCAGACGTCGCAGCCCGGGTAGAGCTTCTGCGCCATGCCCATGCCGTAGTCCGGCAGGAAGACGATCCGGTGGCGTACGCGCGGGTCGTCCGCGAACCGCACCAGCTCCTGGACCAGCCGCTTGCCGCCGTCGTCGGCGGGGTGGGCCTTGCCCGCGACGACGATCTGGATCGGGTGTGTCGGGTGCAGGAGGAGCTCCCGCAGCCGGTCGCGGTCGCGCAGCATGAGCGTCAGACGCTTGTACGAGGGGACGCGGCGGGCGAAGCCGATGGTCAGGATCTCCGGGTCGAGGACGTCGTCGATCCAGCCCAGTTCGGCGGTGCCCGCGCCGCGCCTGCGCCAGGAGGCGTAGAGGCGGCGGCGGACCTCGGTGACCAGCTGTCCGCGCAGCTCGCGGCGGAGCTCCCAGATGTCCCGGTCGCCGATGCCGCCCACCGCGTCCCAGCGGCGCGGGGTGCCGGGCTGCTGCTCGGTGCCGCCGTCCGTCACCGGTCCGCCCGCCAGGACCTGGTGGGCGCGGCCGGTGCCGACCTGTCCGGCGCCGAGGCGGAAGACCTCGGGGGCGACCCAGGTGGGGGCGTGGACGCCGTTGGTGATGGAGGTGATCGGCACGTCGGCGGGGTCGAAGCCCGGCCAGAGCCCGGAGAACATCTCCCGGCTGACGGCCCCGTGGAGGGTGGAGACGCCGTTGGCGCGCTGGGCGAGCCGGAGCCCCATCACCGCCATGTTGAACAGCTCGGGCTCGCCGCCGGGGTAGGTCTCGCGGCCCAGCGGCAGGATCTTCTCCACCGGTACGCCGGGCAGCTCGCCGTCCTCGCCGAAGTGGCGGGCGATCAGCTGCCGGTCGAAACGGTCTATCCCGGCGGGCACCGGGGTGTGGGTGGTGAAGACGGTCCCGGCCCGGACCACTTCGAGGGCCGCCTCGAAGTCGAGCCCTTCGGCGGCCAGTTCGCGGATGCGCTCCAGGCCGAGGAAGCCCGCGTGGCCCTCGTTGGTGTGGAAGACCTCCGGCTCCGGGGTCCGGGTGAGCCTGCACCAGGTGCGTACGGCGCGCACCCCGCCGATACCGAGCAGCATCTCCTGGAGCAGGCGGTGGTCGCTGCCGCCGCCGTAGAGCCGGTCGGTGACATCGCGTTCGCCCGGGGCGTTCTCCTCGACGTCGGAGTCGAGCAGGAGGAGCGGGACGCGGCCGACCCGGGCCAGCCAGATGCAGGCGTACAGGGAGCGTCCGCCGGGCAGGGCGAGCACCACCCGGGCGGGGGTGCCGTCGGCCTCGCGGACCAGGTCGAGCGGGAGCTCGTTGGGGTCGAGGACCGGGTAGTGCTCCTGCTGCCAGCCCTCGCGGGAGAGGCTCTGGCGGAAGTAGCCGTGGCGGTAGAGCAGGCCGACGCCGATGAGCGGGACGCCCAGGTCGCTGGCGGCCTTGAGGTGGTCACCGGCCAGGATGCCGAGGCCGCCGCTGTACTGGGGCAGGGCGGCGGTGACGCCGAACTCGGGTGAGAAGTAGGCGATGGCGGAGGGGAGTTCCGCACCGGCCGCCTGCTGTTCCTGGTACCAGCGGGGGCCGTCCAGATACTCCTTGAGGTCGGCGGAGACCTCGGCCAGGCGGCCCAGGTACTCCTCGTCCCGGCCCAGTTCGGCCAGGCGCCCGGCGGTCAGGGAGCCGAGCAGCCGTACGGGGTCGGCGTCCGCGGGCCGCCACCCCTCGGGGTCGGCGGACCGGAACAGCTCGCGGGTCTCGGTATGCCACGACCAGCGCAGGTTGCGCGCGAGGTCGTGGAGGGGTCGGAGGGGTTCGGGGAGGACAGGACGCACGGTGAATCGACGAATGGCCTTCACGTACTCCACCTTTACAGGGGACTTGCGCATCCGAGGGGACGCACGACGGTGTGCGCCCTTCCGTCACCCTCGACGGTAGCGGCCGGCCGTGGCTCCCGGCCACGGCGCGCGGACGGCTCACCGGGGCCGGAAGCGGCCCGCGCGCGCCGCCCCACAGGAACACCACACGCCCCGTCAGCCCTCCCCCACCCCACCCTTCACCTGCGGGTTTGGCCGATTTCCTTCCCGTACGCAGCCTTGTGGACCTTCCGGTCACAGGGAAGGCTGCCGTGTGGCGCCGCTTAGCGGGTATCCGGAACCTGTAAGGGCGCTTCGGCCCGTACGCCCACCGGGGCGCACGCGCCGGGCGCGACCGGACCGGACCGGGGCGCGCGCCGGGGCGCGAACCGGATGGTTACGACCGAGTAGTTAACACAGCGCCGGATTTCCCGTGAACGAGCGCGGGGAAGGCTTTCCGCGTACGCCCCGGTACGCAGCCGGACCCGGCCCGCACGCCTTCCCGGTGCACCCGAAACATGCATGAAACCCCCGCGACCCACCCATTCGAGTGCCATTCGAGTGAATGCGGACAGGAGCGGCCATGCCCACAGCCCGTCAGCCGACAGCTGAGCAGCTACAAAGGACAGATCCCCATCTTCGCGGCACGCGCGGTCGGTCCTCCGCGTCCGTGCCGTCCCCCGTGCACTCCGAGCTCCTCCAGCCCTCAGGTGATTCCATGATCGGTCGTATTCCCGTCCTGGACGTCCGTCCCCTCGTCGACTGCGGCAGACGGGCGGCGAAGGCCGTCGTCGGTGAGACCTTCGAGGTCACCGCCACCGTCTTCCGCGAAGGCCATGACGCGGTGGCGGCCAATGTCGTCCTGCGCGATCCGAGCGGACGGGTCGGGCCGTGGACCCCGATGCGCGAGCTGGCCCCGGGCACGGACCGGTGGGGCGCGGAGGTGACGGTGACCGCCGAGGGGCGCTGGACGTACACGGTGGAGGCGTGGAGCGATCCGGTCACCACCTGGCGCCACCACGCGGCGATCAAGATCCCGGCGGGCATCGACACCGATCTGGTGCTGGCGGAGGGCGCGGCCCTGCTGGAGCGGGCCGCCGCGGGCGTGCCGAAGAAGAACGGCCGGGAGGCGGTCCTCGCGGCGGTGGACGCGCTGCGGGACACCGCGCACTCCCCGGCCGCCCGGCTGGCCGCCGCCTGGACCCCGGCCGCCGAGGCGGTCCTCGGCCGGCATCCGCTGCGCGAACTGGTCACCCGCTCCAAGCCGCTGGCGGTGCGCGTGGAGCGCGAGCGGGCGCTGTACGGGTCGTGGTACGAGCTGTTCCCGCGCTCGGAGGGGGCGAAGCGGGTACCGGTGGACCCGGCCGACACCTCGCCGGACGCACCGGCCCGGCTGGTGAGCGGCACGTTCCGGACCGCGGCCGAGCGGCTGCCTGCGGTCGCCGCCATGGGGTTCGATGTCGTGTACCTGCCCCCGATCCACCCGATCGGGACCACCCACCGCAAGGGGCCGAACAACACCCTCACGGCCGGTGAGCACGATCCGGGCGTGCCGTGGGCGATCGGCTCGCCGGACGGCGGGCACGACGCCGTCCACCCGGAGCTGGGGACGCTGGCGGACTTCGACCACTTCGTGGAGACGGCCCGCAACCTGCGGATGGAGATCGCGCTCGACTTCGCGCTCCAGTGCTCGCCGGACCACCCGTGGGTGAAGGACCACCCGGACTGGTTCCACCACCGCCCCGACGGCTCGATCGCGTACGCCGAGAACCCGCCGAAGAAGTACCAGGACATCTATCCGATCGCCTTCGACCAGGACATGCGCGGTCTGGTGGCGGAGACCGTACGGGTCCTGCGCTTCTGGATGGACCACGGCGTACGTATCTTCCGCGTCGACAACCCGCACACCAAGCCGGTGGTGTTCTGGGAGAAGGTCATCACGGAGATCAACGGCACCGACCCCGATGTCATCTTCCTGGCGGAGGCGTTCACCCGCCCGGCGATGATGCACACCCTGGGCGCGGTCGGGTTCCAGCAGTCGTACACGTACTTCACCTGGCGGAACACCAAGCGGGAGCTGACGGAGTACGTCACGGAGCTGGCGGGCGAGGCCGCCTCGTACATGCGGCCCAACTTCTTCGTGAACACCCCGGACATCCTGCCGGGGTACCTCCAGGACGGCGGCCGCCCGGCCTTCGAGGCGCGGGCCGTGCTCGCCGCGACCCTCTCCCCGAGCTGGGGCGTGTACGCCGGATTCGAGCTGTGCGAGAACACCCCGGCCAAGCCGGGGAGTGAGGAGTACCTGCACTCGGAGAAGTACGAACTGCGCCCGAGGGACTGGGAGTCGGCCGAGCGTGAGGGCCGCACGCTGACCCCCCTGATCACCTCGCTCAACCGCATCCGACGCCACAACCCCGCGCTCCGGCAGCTGCGTGACGTCCACTTCCACCACGTCGACAACGAGTCGCTGCTCGTCTACAGCAAGCGCTCGGGTTCGAACACCGTTCTGGTGGTCGTGAACCTCGACCCTCACCACACCCAGGAGGCCACGGTCTCGTTGGACATGGAGCGGCTCGGCCTTCAGGGGCACGAGCGCGTACCGGTGCGCGATCAGCTCACCGGCGACACCTATCACTGGGGCAGGGCCTTCTATGTGCGCCTAGAGCCGGGCATCACGCCCGCGCACATCGCCGTCCTGCGACCGTCCCCGCCGACCGGAGGGTCACCCACACCATGATCGTCAATGAGCCCGTCCACGACACGTTCGAGGACACTCCCGCCAAGGACCGTGATCCCGACTGGTTCAAGCGCGCCGTCTTCTACGAGGTGCTCGTCCGGTCCTTCCAGGACTCCAACGGCGACGGAATCGGCGACCTCAAGGGCATCACCGCCAAGCTGGACTATCTCCAGTGGCTCGGTGTCGACTGCCTCTGGCTGCCACCGTTCTTCAAGTCCCCCCTGCGAGACGGCGGTTACGACGTCTCCGACTACACCGCGGTCCTGCCGGAGTTCGGTGACCTCGCCGACTTCGTCGAGTTCGTGGACGCCGCCCACCAGCGCGGCATGCGCGTCATCATCGACTTCGTCATGAACCACACGAGCGACCAGCACGAGTGGTTCCAGCAGTCCCGCACCGACCCGGACGGGCCGTACGGCGACTACTACGTCTGGGCGGACGACGACAAACAGTTCCAGGACGCCCGGATCATCTTCGTCGACACCGAGACGTCGAACTGGACCTTCGACCCGGTGCGCAAGCAGTACTACTGGCACCGCTTCTTCTCCCACCAGCCGGACCTCAACTACGAGAACCCGGCGGTCCAGGAGGAGATCCTCGCGGCCCTGCGGTTCTGGCTGGACCTCGGCATCGACGGCTTCCGGGTCGACGCGGTGCCCTACCTCTACCAGCGCGAGGGCACCAACTGCGAGAACCTCCCCGAGACCCACCACTTCCTCAAGCGGGTCCGCAAGGAGATCGACGCCAACTACCCGGACACCGTGCTCCTCGCCGAGGCCAACCAGTGGCCCGAGGACGTCGTCGACTACTTCGGCGACTACGAGGCGGGCGGTGACGAGTGCCACATGGCGTTCCACTTCCCCGTCATGCCGCGCATCTTCATGGCGGTGCGCCGCGAGAGCCGCTACCCGGTCTCCGAAATCCTCGCCAAGACCCCGGCGATCCCGAAGAACTGCCAGTGGGGCATCTTCCTGCGCAACCACGACGAGCTGACCCTCGAAATGGTCACGGACGAAGAGCGCGACTACATGTACGCGGAGTACGCCAAGGACCCGCGGATGCGCGCCAACATCGGCATCCGCCGCCGCCTGGCCCCGCTGCTGGACAACGACCGCAACCAGATCGAGCTGTTCACCGCGCTGCTGCTGTCGCTGCCCGGCTCCCCGATCCTCTACTACGGGGACGAGATCGGGATGGGCGACAACATCTGGCTGGGCGACCGGGACGCGGTACGCACCCCGATGCAGTGGACGCCCGACCGCAACGCGGGCTTCTCCTCCAGCGATCCGGGGCGGCTCTACCTCCCCACGATCATGGACCCGGTCTACGGCTACCAGGTCACCAACGTGGAGGCGTCGATGGCCTCGCCGTCCTCGCTGCTGCACTGGACCCGCCGGATGATCGAGATCCGCAAGCAGAATCCGGCCTTCGGGCTGGGCGAGTACACCGAGCTGCCCTCGTCCAACCCGGCGGTGCTGGCGTTCACCCGTGAGTACAAGGACGACCTCGTCCTGTGCGTGCACAACTTCTCGCGGTTCGCCCAGCCGACCGAGCTGGACCTGCGGTCGTTCACCGGACGCCATCCGGTGGAGCTGATCGGCGGGGTGCGCTTTCCGGCCATCGGCCAGTGGCCCTACCTGCTGACCCTGGCGGGACACGGCTTCTACTGGTTCCGGCTGCGCAAGGACGCGCCGCCGGCCTGATCCGGCGGCGGCCCGGTGCGGGACGGTTTCCGCCGTCCCGCACGGGGCACTCTGACCCAGAACCCGGCCGTTGCGTTCGGCCGTTCGAGTCCGTAAGCACCTTCCTCTCCCGACACGTCCCGCACAGCCGGACAGCCATTGCCGCAATCCGGGACACTCTTCGCATCCTGTGGTGTGCCCGGGGAAAGGACGCGATGCCATGTCGGAGGCTGCATCCCCTCACGTCGCCCTGGCGAAGAGCACGAGGAACAGCGCGAACCCAAGCAGTACGGCGGACGGCTCCCTGCTGCCGTCCCTCGCACCGCTGCTCCATGAATGGCTGCCCCGGCAGCGGTGGTTCGCCGGAAAGGGCCGGCCGGTCACCGGCTTCGGCCTGGTGTCGGCCACCGAGATGCTGCCGCTGGACGGCACGGCCGGACCGGGCCTGCTCCACCTCCTGGTCCGGGTCCAGCAGCCGTCACCGTCGGCTCCCGCGGCGGACGACTGCTACCAACTCCTGCTGGGCGTAAGGACATCACTGCCGACCACGCTCGCCGGAGCGCTGATCGGCCGCGTCGAGCGCGGACCGCTGGCCGGGCGGACCGTCTACGACGCGCTGCACGACCCCCGTCTGGCGGACCTCCTGCTGGAACGGTTCCGCCGCCCCGGCACCCTCGGCACCCTCCGCTTCGAGCGGACCGCCGCCATCCCGGCCGGGCTGCCGCCCCGGGTACTGGACGCCGAACAGTCCAACTCCTCGCTCGTCTACGGCGATGCGTACATCCTCAAGATCTTCCGCCGGGTCTTCCCCGGTGCCAACCCGGATCTGGAGCTGCCGCTCGCCCTGGCCCGCGAGGGGTGCGAACGGGTACCGGCACCCATCGCCTGGTTCGAGGCCCCCGGCCCCGAACCGCTCACCCTCGGTGTGCTCCAGCCCTTCCTGTACGGGGCCCGGGACGGCTGGCAGCTCGCCCTGACCGCCCTCACGGCGGGCCGCGACTTCGTCCCGGAGGCGCGGGCGCTCGGCCGGGCCACCGCCGAGGTGCACACCGCGCTCGCCGCCGCCCTGCCCACCCCCGCGCTGCACGGCACACAGACCCGGCAGCTGGTCTCCCAGATGGTCCAGCGCCTGGAGGCCGCCGCCCAGGCAGTGCCCGCGCTCGCCCCGTACGTCCCCGCCCTGCGCACCGCGTTCGACGCCGTGACGGCGCTCGGCCACCGGGGCAGCGGCTGGGCGCAGCAGCGGGTGCACGGCGACCTCCACCTCGGCCAGGCGCTCCGCTCCCCCGACGGCTTCTGGTCGCTGATCGACTTCGAGGGCGAACCGGCCCGCCCGCTGGACGAGCGCCGCCGCCCGGCACCCCCGGTACGGGATGTGGCGGGCATGCTGCGCTCCTTCGACTACGCGGCCCGCTCGCACCGCCCGTGGAACCCCGAGTGGGCGGCCCGCTGCCGCGCCGCCTACTGCGAGGGGTACGCGCTCGCCTCGGGCACCGACCCGCGCGGTGAACCGGAGCTGCTGCGCGCCCACGAGACCGACAAAGCGGTGTACGAGGTGGTGTACGAGGCCCGGCACCGCCCCGACTGGCTGCCGGTCCCGATGGCCGCCATCCAGCGCCTGGCCCAGTCCGCAGCGGCCTGAGCCCCTCCGACCTCTCCCTCTCCCTCCGCCCCGCGCTTTCTCTCCCTTCACCCTCCGAGGAGGCAGTCCCTGTGACCGCCCGCAAGCCGTCCCGTAAGGCATCCCGCTCGAAGTCCGCAGCCGCCGACGCCACCGTCACGGCCCCCGCCGAGGCCGTGGAGACCGCGCAGCAGCCCGTGCCCGCCGCCGCTTCCGCTTCTGTAGAAGCCGAGACCGCCACCACGGCCGCCGCACCCGCCAAGCGCGCCCGCCCCCGGCGTACGGAGGCCGTCCCGCCGCGCCCCCGGCAGGGCGGCGACGGCGGGAGCGCGCGTCCAGCCCCGGCCCTGGACCCCGCCGACCGGGGGCGGCTGCTGGCCGGTGACCACCACGCGCCGCACGACGTGCTCGGCGCCCGGCCGATCCCGGGCGGGGTGCTGGTCCGGGCGCTGCGCCCGTTCGCCCGCTCGGTCACGGTGCTGGCCGAGGGGGTGCGGGCCGAACTGCACGACGACGGCGACGGGTTCTTCTCCGGGGTGCTGCCGGTGCCCGAGGTTCCCGTGTACCGGCTCCGGGTCGCGTACGACGACAACACCATCGAGGTGGACGACCCGTACCGCTTCTGGCCCGCGCTCGGCGAGCTGGACCTGCATCTGATCGCGGAGGGGCGCCACGAGGAGCTGTGGCGGGCGCTCGGCTCGGAGCCGATGGTCCACCAGGGGGTGGCCGGGACCCGGTTCACCGTCTGGGCGCCGAACGCGCGCGGGGTGCGGGTCACCGGTGACTTCAATTACTGGGACGGCACGGGCTTCCCGATGCGTTCGCTCGGCTCGACCGGGGTGTGGGAGCTGTTCCTGCCCGGGATCGGCGAGGGCGCGCTCTACAAGTACGACATCTGCCGCCCGGACGGCTCGCACACGGTCAGGGCCGACCCGATGGCCCGGCACACCGAGGTCCCGCCCGCGACCGCCTCCGTCGTCACCGCCGCGCACCACGAGTGGCAGGACGCAGACTGGATGGCGCACCGGGGCGACCGCCCGGTGCACGAGGCCCCGTTCTCCGTCTACGAGGTCCACCTCGCCTCCTGGCGACCGGGACTGACGTACCGTCAACTTGCGGCCCAACTCCCCTCCTACGTCAAGGAGCTCGGCTTCACGCATGTCGAGCTGATGCCGGTCTCGGAGCACCCCTTCGGCGGCTCCTGGGGCTACCAGGTCACCGGCTTCTTCGCGCCGACCTCACGGATGGGCTCCCCGGACGACTTCCGGTTCCTGGTGGACGCCCTGCACCGGGCGGGCATCGGAGTCATCATGGACTGGGTCCCGGCCCATTTCCCGCGCGACGAATGGGCGTTGGCGGAGTTCGACGGCCGGCCGCTGTACGAGCACTCCGACCCGCGCCGGGCCGCGCACCCGGACTGGGGGACGCTGGAGTTCGACTACGGCCGCACGGAGGTCCGCAACTTCCTGGTGGCCAACGCCACTTACTGGTGCGAGGAGTTCCACATCGACGGGCTGCGGGTCGACGCGGTCGCCTCGATGCTCTACCTGGACTACTCCCGCGAGGACGGCCAGTGGGCGCCCAACGACCAGGGCGGGCGGGAGAACTGGGACGCGGTCGCCTTCCTCCAGGAGATGAACGCGACCGTCTACCGGCGCAACCCCGGGGTCGTCACCATCGCCGAGGAGTCCACCGCCTGGGACGGCGTCACCCGGCCCACCGACAGCGGCGGCCTGGGCTTCGGGCTGAAGTGGAACATGGGGTGGATGCACGACTCGCTGGTCTACATGTCCAAGGAGCCGGTGCACCGCAAGTACCACCACAACGAGATGACGTTCTCGATGGTGTACGCGTACAGCGAGAACTACGTGCTGCCGATCTCGCACGACGAGGTGGTGCACGGCAAGCAGGCGCTGGTGGCGAAGATGCCCGGCGACTGGTGGCAGCAGCGCGCCAACCACCGCGCCTACCTGGGCTTCATGTGGGCCCACCCCGGCAAGCAACTCCTCTTCATGGGCCAGGAGTTCGCCCAGGGCGCCGAGTGGTCCGAGGGCCACGGCCCGGACTGGTGGCTGCTGGACCCGACGTACGAGGCGTCCGGCGACCACCGCGGGGTGCGGAACCTGGTGGGCGATCTCAACGCGGTGTACGGGGCGGTGCCCGCCCTCTGGCAGCGCGACACCGTGCCGGAGGGGTTCAGCTGGGTGGACGGCGGGGCGGCCGAGGACAACGTCTTCGCGTTCCTGCGCTACGACGCCGACGGCTCCCCGCTGCTGGCGGTCTCCCACTTCTCCCCGGTGGTCCGCCACGACTACCGCCTCGGGGTGCCGGAGACCGGGACCGAGGGCTGGGTCGAGGTCCTCAACACGGACGCGGACCGCTACGGCGGCAGCGACGTCCGCAACGAGGAGCCGCTGAAGGCGGAGGCGGTGCCCGCGCACGGCCGCCCGGCCAGCATCTCCCTGACGCTGCCGCCGCTGGCGACGGTGTGGTTCCGGCCCGCGTGAGGGTCTGAGCCGCACAAGGAAGGGGCCCGTCCCGTGTCATGGCCGACACGGGACGGGCCCCCTTCCGTGAGGAGCGGTCAGCCCTTGCGTGCCGCCGTGCGACGGCGCATCGCGTAGAACAGTCCGGCGCCCGCGAGCACCGCCGCGCCCGCCGCGCCCGCGACCGGCAGGGTGGAGTCCGAGCCGGTCGCCGCCAGGTTGCCGCCCGTCTGCGGGGTGGTGCCGCCGGTCGTCGAGCCGCTGCCCGAGGTGGTGGAGTCCGAACCGGTGGTGCCGCCCGTGGCCGTGGAGCCGGAGGAGCCGGAGGTCGAGCCGCCCGTGGAGCCCGTACCGCCGTCGGAACCGGTGGAGCCGCCGGAGCTGGCCGAGCCGCCCGAGGTGCCGGAACCGCCGGTGGACGCGGTGCCGCCCGTGGTGGCCGGTTCGCCGGTCTCGACCACGATCTCGGCGGTGTCGTTGGCCGCGTTCTTGTCGAAGGGGCGGGCCGGGCCCGCGAAGGAGACCTTGCCCGTCGTGCGGCCGACGGCCTTGTCGATGCGGAGCACGAAGGGGTAGGTCGCACCGTCTGTCGGGTCCACCCACGCCTGGCTGGTCCCGCACGTGTAGTGCGTCTTGGTGACCGGGGTGCAGAAGCCGTTGGCCTTGGTGACCGTGACTCCGGCCGGGATGCGTACGTCGACGGTGGTGACGCTGGTGTCCCGTTCGCCCATCACCCAGGCGGGGCCCTTGTTGGTGAACTTCACCTGGGCGGTGACCTTGTCGCCCACCTTGCCCTTGAGCTCGGCGCCGGTCAGGGCGAAGTCTGCGGTGTTGACCGCCGTGACGTCCGCGCCCACGGAGGAGTCGGGGTGGGCGGCCCGGTCGGCCTCGGTGGCCTCTCCCCGCTCGACCAGCTTCAGGGGCGCGCCGGTCCCCGGTACGTGCTCGCTCTCGCCGCCGTCGTCGGGGGCCGGCTTGTCCGCCGACACCGAGTACCCCGCGCGGTCGTACAGCGCGTCCGCCCCCGCCTTGAGGCCGAGCGGCTTCTCCGTCCCGTACAGCACACCGGGCTTCAGCGGCTGGTCGAGGGTGCAGAGGGCCTCGTTCCGCTCCGGCCGCTCGTCGTAGGAGTTGATCCTGAAGTAGACGCAGTTGGAGTAGGTCTCGGCGGTCTCCAGGCCGACGGAGAAGGAGTAGCTCAGATAGACCTTGGGCACCTCTTCCGTCCCCTTGTTCAGCACGCTCACCGGCAGCCCGAACGTGCCGCCCGGAGCGATCCCGGTGACGGGGGTGAGAGCGCCGACCCCGAGATCGGGTCCGGTCCCGGCGGCCTGGGCCGGTGCGGTGGCGGTCAGCGCGATCAGGGCGGCGGATGCGAGCACCGCACCTCCGCTCAGCGGCGTACGGCGGCCGGAAACGGCGATCCCCATGAAAATCCCTCGGTCGGTTGACGGTCGACTGCCCACGGGGGCAGTGCGGTTGTTCACCCGGAAGACATGTTCCGGCGGCGAATGGTTGTGCGGGGCACGCGGATGACTTCGTACGTGAGTGGCTTCGTACGCGGACGGTTTCCGTGTGCGGGGAGCGCAAGGACACCCGTACCGGGGGATACGGGTGTCCTTGGGTGGGGGGTTTCGCAGTGGCTTGAAAGGGCCCGTCAGACCTTGGCGGGCTCGGCCGCCTTCTCGCGCGGCTCGGGTACGTCGGCGGGGGCGCCGTGGCCGTCGTCCACCAGCGTCCGCTCGTCGAACGGGAGCTGTCCGGCGAGGACCCGGCCGACGCGCTCCTTGTCGATCTCCTTCGTCCAGTGGCCGACCAGGACCGTGGCGACCGCGTTGCCCGCGAAGTTGGTCAGCGCGCGGGCCTCGCTCATGAAGCGGTCGATGCCGACGATCAGGCCGACCCCGTCCACGAGTTCGGGGCGGTGCGACTGGAGCCCGCCCGCGAGGGTCGCCAGGCCCGCGCCGGTCACGCCCGCCGCGCCCTTCGAGGCGATGACCATGAAGATCAGCAGGGAGATCTGCTCGCTCGCGCTCAGCGGGTCGCCCAGCGCGTTGGCGATGAAGAGCGAGGACATCGTGAGGTAGATCGCGGTGCCGTCCAGGTTGAAGGAGTAGCCGGTCGGGACGGTGATGCCGACGACGGGCTTGCTGACCCCCATGTGCTCCATCTTCGCGATGAGCCGGGGCAGGGCGGACTCGGACGAGGAGGTGGAGAGGATGAGCAGGAACTCGCGGCCCAGGTACTTCAGCAGGGCGATCAGGCTGACCCCGGCGACCAGGCGCAGGATCGCGCCGAGCACCACGAAGACGAAGAGGGCGCAGGTCAGGTAGAAGCCGATCATGATGATCGCGAGGGACTTCAGGGCGTCGAGCCCGGTCTCCCCGACCACCGCCGCGATGGCGCCGAACGCGCCGACCGGGGCGGCCCACATGATCATGGCGAGGATACGGAAGACGAGCCGCTGGATGTGGGTGATGCCCCGGATGATCGGCTCACCCGCCGAGCCCATCGCCTGGAGCGCGAAGCCCGCGAGCAGCGCGACCAGCAGGGTCTGGAGCACCTCGCCCGCCGTGAAGGCGGAGACGATCGTGGTCGGGATGATGCCGAGCAGGAAGTCCACCGTGGACTCGCTGGCGCCGGACGCCTGTGCCTCGCCCGCGGCCCGCGCCTGCTCGGTGATGTGGAGGGTGGAGCCGGGCTCCAGGAAGTTGCCGACCAGCAGGCCGATGGCGAGGGCGACGGTCGACATGACCAGGAAGTAGCCCAGCGCCAGTCCGCCGACGGCGCCGACCTTGGCCGCCTTGCGGACCGAGCCGACGCCCAGCACGATCGTGCAGAAGATGATCGGCGAGATCATCATCTTGATCAGGTTCACGAAGCCCGCGCCGATGGGCTTGAGCTCGACGGCCACCCCGGGGGCGACGAAGCCCACCAGGATGCCGAGCGCCACGGCGGCGATCACGGCGATGTACAGGTAGTGGGTACGGTCCCGTTTCTTGGCTGCCACAGCCATGGTGGGGCTCCTCGGCTCGGATCAGGGCGTGCGCCCCGTCCCTGGGGGCCGCGCTCTCTCGTCTGTGGGGGCTCCCCCGTCCCTGGGGGCTCCGGTGACTATCCACCGCCCTGTGACCCCGGTCACCCTTGCGTTCATATCGTTCACGGGGCGCTGTTCGCCGATGCTTTCGAGCCACTGGGAGCGGCCCGCTCCGGCGAGGCAGACTGTGGCCATGCGCCTCCCCCGTACCCGACCCCGCAGCCTGGCCGGGCAGCTCTTCGCCATGCAGGTCGTACTGATCGCCGCGGTGGTGGCCGGGTGCGCGGTCTTCGCGTACGTCTCCGGCTCCGCGCAGGCCGAGCGGACGGCGGCCCGGCAGGTGCGGGCGGCGGCGCTGGCGGTGGCCGATTCCCCCTCCGTACGGGAGGCCATCCGCACCCCGGACCCCTCCGCCGTGCTCCAGCCGTACGCGGAGCAGGTGCGCCGGGACACCGGGATCGCGTTCATCACGATCATGGACACCGACCGGAAGCGGTGGACGCACCCGGACCCCTCGCAGATCGGGGAGACCTTTCTCGGCCACACCGAGGAGGCGCTCGCCGGGGCGACCTTCACCGAGACCTACACCGGCACGCTCGGCCCCTCGATACGGGTGGTGACCCCGGTACGGGACGGAGACCGGATCATCGGGCTCGTCAGCGCGGGCATCACGGTGGACCGGGTCTCCTCGCAGGTACGCGAGCAGCTGGGCGCCCTCGCGCTGGCGGCGGGCGGGGCGCTGGCGCTCGGCGGGATCGGCACGTACGTGATCAACGCCCGGCTGCGGCGCCACACCCACGGGATGAACGCGGCCGAGCTGAGCAGGCTGCACGACTACCACCAGGCCACGTTGCACGCGGTGCGCGAGGGGCTGCTGATGCTGGACGGGCAGCGCCGGATCGCGCTCATCAACGACGCGGGGCGCGAGCTGCTGGGGCTCGGCCCGGAGACGGAGGCGGTCGGCCGGACGGTGGCGGAGCTGAATCTGCCCGCGCCGCTGACCGGGGCGCTGCTGGCGTCGGAGGCGCGGGTGGACGAGCTGCATCTGACGGTGGACCGGGTGGTCGTCGTCAACACCCGTCCGGTGGTGGGCGGTGAGCGGCGCGGCACGGTGGTGACCCTGCGGGACCACACCGAGCTCCAGGCGCTCACCGGTGAGCTGGACTCCGAGCGCGGTTTCACGCAGGCGCTGCGCTCGCAGGCCCACGAGGCGGCGAACCGGCTGCACACGGTGGTGTCGCTGATCGAGCTGGGGCGGGTGGCGGAGGCGGTGGAGTTCGCGACGGCGGAGCTGGAGCTGGCGCAGGTGCTGACCGACCGGGTGGTGGGCGCGGTGGAGGAACCGGTGCTGGCCGCGCTGCTGCTGGGCAAGGCGGCCCAGGCGCACGAGCGCGGGGTGGAGCTGGAGCTCGCCGAGGACAGCCTGATCGACGACGGGGCGCTGCCGCCGTCGCTGGCCCAGCGGGATCTGGTGACGATCCTCGGCAATCTGATCGACAACGCGGTGGACGCGGCCTCGGAGGGGGACGGCCTCGCCTCCGCGGCGGCCGTTCCGGCGCCCCGTACGGCCGCGCAGGGCGGCGCCGGACGGGCCCGGGTCACCGTGACCGCGCTCGCCGACGGCCGGGAACTGCTGCTGCGGGTCTCCGACACCGGGCCGGGGATCGGCCCCGAGGAGGCGGACGAGGTGTTCCGGCGCGGCTGGACGACGCACGGGGCGGGGCGCGGGCTGGGCCTCGCGCTGGTGCGGCAGGCGGCGCACCGCAACGGCGGGTCGGTGGAGCTGGACCGGGCGCCGGAGGGCGGGGCGCGGTTCACCGTACGGCTGCCGCTCGGGGACCGTACGGCCACGGAGGTGACCGCGTGATCCGGGTCCTGGTGGTCGAGGACGATCCGGTGGCCGCCGACGCGCACCAGATGTACGTGGAGCGGGTCGCGGGCTTCACGGTCGCCGCCGTGGCCCACACCCGGGCGGAGGCGGTCCGGGTGCTGGAACGGACCCCGGTGGACCTGCTCCTGCTGGACCTCTACCTGCCCGACGGGCACGGGCTCGGGTTGCTGCGCTCGCTGCGGGCCGCCGGGCACGGGGCGGACGTGATCGCGGTGACCTCGGCGCGCGACCTCGCGGTGGTGCGGGAGGGGGTGTCGCTGGGGGTCGTGCAGTACGTGCTGAAGCCGTTCACGTACCCCACCCTGCGGGACCGGCTGATGCGGTACGCGGAGTTCCGGGGTGCCGCCGGGGAGGCGAGCGGGCAGGAGGAGGTGGACCGGGCGCTGGGCGCGCTGCGGGTCACCGGGCCGGCCGCGCTGCCGAAGGGGCTCAGCGGGCCGACCCTGGAGGCGGTGACCCGGGTCCTGCGGGAGTCGGCGGAGGGGGTGACGGCGGCGGCGGCCGGGGAGCGGCTCGGGATCTCGCGGATCACCGCGCGCCGCTATCTGGAGCACCTGGTGACCGTGGGGAGCGCGGCGCGGCGTCCGCATTATGGGCAGGTCGGCCGACCGGAGCTCCACTACCGCTGGCTGGCGAGCGGGCGCTGAGCGAGGGCGGCGGACGCATACCGCAAGCGCTTTCCGCAAGGGCGCGCGGAGGTGCGACGGAACGTACGGGCGAGTAAGGAAAGCGCTGGTGGGGCGCTTTTTTACGGACCGGTCGTTCGGTTCACGCTAGGAGGTTCCTACGAAGCGTGTTCTGGGAGGGACGGACCGTAGCCAGGGCGGAAATGGACTTCTACGGTGGGGCCGTGCACCCCACCCCGCCCTTCAACGCCCCCGCCGCACGACGACTCCGTGAGGCACTGGGGATGGCTCCCGGACATGTCGCCTACGGTCTCGCCGCCCAGTACGGGCTCCGCATACCCGCCGAGACCGTCGTCGCCTGGGAGCGCGGTGTCGCGACCCCCGGCGAACGCGAACTGACCGCCCTCGCCGGAGTGCTCTGGTGCGCCCCCGGCGAGCTGCTGGCCGCCGCCACCACCCTGCGCGAGCACCGGCTGAGCCGGGAGCTCTCGGTGGACGACCTGGCGCGGCAGCTCGGGATGACTGGGGCCTCGTACCTGCGGATGGAGGAGTCCGGGCGCTGGAAGGGCAACGAACGGCAGTCCGCCGCGCTGTGCCGGGCGCTGGGCCTGTCGGCCGCGCAGTTCCTCACGGCGACCGGCCGCGACGAGGAGCTGGCGGAGCTGCTGACCAGCGCGGTCACCACGCGCTGGCAGGCGTACGTCCGGCCGGTGGCCAAGATCGTCCCGCTGGAGCGGGGGCAGATCCAGGACGTGCTGGAGCAGCTGCACGCCGACTACCAGGCCCTGATGGTCTCCACCCTGAGCTGGAGCAGCACGGGCCAGGAACGGTCCGGGTCGACGGGCGACGCGGGACGGGCGTTCCTGGCCCGGGTGGTGGAACAGTTCTGGCGGACCGCCGGGGTGTGACGCCGTACGGGACCGGCGCGGGCGTGAGCCCCACGCCGTACGGGGCGTGAGCCCGTGAGCCGGACCGCCGGGGCGTGAACCCCATACCCGTATCCCGTGACGCGGCGTCCTAGAAGACCGACTCCGCCTCGTCCATCCGGTCCACCGGAACCCTCTTGAGCTGGGTGACCGCGTCGGCGAGCGGGACCATGGCGATGTCGGTGCCGCGCAGGGCGGTCATCCGGCCGAAGTCGCCGCGGTGGACGGCCTCCACCGCGTGCCAGCCGAAGCGGGTGGCGAGGACGCGGTCGTACGCGGTGGGCGTGCCGCCGCGCTGGACGTGGCCGAGGATGACCGGCCGGGCCTCCTTGCCGAGCCGGGTCTCCAGCTCGACGGCGAGGCGGTTGCCGATGCCCTGGAAGCGCTCGTGGCCGTACTGGTCGATGGCGCCCTTGGCGTACGGCATGGAGCCCTCGGCCGGGTGCGCGCCCTCGGCGACACAGATGACCGCGAACTTCTTGCCCCGGGCGAACCGCTCCTCGACCATCTTGACCAGGTCGTCGACCTGGAAGGGGCGCTCGGGCAGGCAGATGCCGTGGGCGCCGCCGGCCATCCCGGACTCCAGCGCGATCCAGCCCGCGTGGCGGCCCATGACCTCGACGACCATCACCCGCTGGTGGGACTCGGCGGTCGTCTTGAGACGGTCTATGGCCTCGGTCGCGACGCCCACCGCCGTGTCGAACCCGAAGGTCCGGTCGGTGGCGGAGATGTCGTTGTCGATGGTCTTCGGGACGCCGACGACCGGCATGCCCGCGTCGGAGAGCATCCGGGCCGCCGTGAGCGTGCCCTCGCCGCCGATCGGGATGAGCGCGTCGATGCCGTAACGGCGGGCCAGCTCCTCGCAGTTCTCGGCGGCCTCGCGCAGCCGGTCGCGCTCCAGGCGGGCCGAGCCGAGGATGGTGCCGCCCCGGGCGAGGATGCCGCTGACCGCGTTGAGGTCGAGGGGGCGGTAGTGGCCGTCGAGCAGCCCCTTGAAGCCGTCCTCGAAGCCGATGACCTCGTCGCCGTGGCCGACGACGGCCCGGTGGACGACGGACCGGATCACTGCGTTCAGGCCGGGGCAGTCGCCGCCCGCGGTGAGAATGCCGATGCGCATCGAGGTGTGTCTCCTGCTCGTTGAGTCGCGCTTTTCCAGGAGGCCGACCGAGGCGGCCCCCCTGCCCTGAACCAGGTCGATTGTCCCACGCCGGGCACGTACCCCGCGCTTTCGGCCGGGCCGGGGGCGGGAAACGGGGCAGGAGAGGGGCGAGGACCGGACGAGAACCTCCGGCGGGCGATATAGCGGCCCGCGCAGGTATCGTCAAGAGGCAATGCAGGCCAATGCCGCACCCCTCGGAAGGCCGGGGACAGCACGGGGAGACCCCCCACGTCCTGGGCGGACCCGCCGGTCGCGGCACCGCACAACGACGGGAGAGCACGCGTGGCGCGCAGCGTGTACGTGACCGGGATCGAACGGGGGGACGGCCGGCAGGTCGTCGAGCTGGGAGTCATGGAGCTACTGACGCGCCAGGTGGACCGGGTCGGGGTCTTCCGGCCGCTGGTCCACGACGGGCCCGACCGGCTCTACGAACTCCTGCGGGCCCGCTACCGGCTCTCCCAGAGCCCCGCCTCGGTCTACGGTCTGGACTACCCCGAGGCCGCCGCCGTGCAGGCCGAGAAGGGCACCGACGAGCTGGTCTCGCTGCTCGTCGAACGCTTCCACCAGGTGGCCCGCGAGTACGAGGTGGTCCTCGTGCTCGGCAGCGACTTCGCCGCCACCCAGCTCCCCGACGAGCTGGCGCTCAACGCGCGCCTCGCCAACGAGTTCGGCGCCTCGGTGATCGCGGTCGTCGGCGGCAAGGGCCAGACGGCGGAGTCCGTGCGCGCCGAGACCCGTAACGCCTACCGCGCCTACGCGGGCCTGGGCTGCGATGTGCTGGCGATGGTGGTGAACCGGGTCGCCCCGGAGGACCGGGCGGTGATAGCCGAGCGGCTCGCGGCCCGGCTGCCGGTGCCCGTCTCCGTACTGCCGGACGATCCGGCGCTCTCCGCCCCGACGGTCGCCCAGGTCACCGCCGCGCTGGGCGGCACGGTGCTGCTCGGCGACGACTCCGGGCTGGCCCGGGACGCGCTGGACTTCGTCTTCGGCGGGGCGATGCTGCCGAACCTGCTCAACGCGCTGACGCCCGGCTGCATGGTCGTGACGCCCGGGGACCGGGCCGACCTGGTGGTGGGGTCGCTGGCCGCGCACAGCGCCGGGACCCCGCCCATCGCGGGCATCCTGCTGACCCTGAACGAGCGCCCCGGCGAGGAGATACTCACGCTGGCCGCCCGGCTCGCACCGGGGACCCCGGTCGTCTCGGTGGCCGGCGGCTCCTTCCCCACGGCGGCCGAACTCTTCACCCTCGAAGGGAAGTTGAACGCGGCCACACCTCGTAAGGCGGAGACCGCGCTCGGCCTCTTCGAGCGCCATGTCGACACCGGGGCCCTCCTGGAGCGGATCTCGGTGGCCCGCAGCGGCCGGGTCACGCCGATGATGTTCGAGCACGAGCTGCTGGAGCAGGCCCGCTCCGACCGCAAGCGCGTGGTGCTGCCCGAAGGCACCGAGGAGCGGGTGCTGCGCGCGGCGGACGTGCTGCTGCGCCGCGATGTCTGCGACCTCACCCTCCTCGGCGATGTGGACACGATCCGCAAGAAGGCCGCCGACCTCGGTATCGACCTCGCCGAGACCCAGATCATCGACCCGCAGACCTCCGAGCTGCGCCAGGTCTTCGCCGAGCGGTACGCGCAGCTGCGCGCGCACCGCGGAGTGACGGTGGAACTCGCATACGACGTCGTGGCGGACGTCAACTACTTCGGCACGCTGATGGTCCAGGAGGGCCTGGCCGACGGGATGGTGTCCGGGTCGGTGCACTCCACCGCCGCCACGATCCGCCCGGCCTTCGAGATCATCAAGACGAAGCCGGACGCCTCGATCGTCTCGTCCGTCTTCTTCATGTGCCTGGCCGACAAGGTCCTCGTGTACGGCGACTGCGCGGTCAATCCGGACCCGAACGCGGAGCAGCTCGCGGACATCGCGGTGCAGTCGGCGGTGACGGCGGCCCGCTTCGGCGTCGAGCCCCGGATCGCGATGCTCTCGTACTCGACCGGCACCTCCGGCTCCGGCGCGGACGTCGACAAGGTGCGCGAGGCGACCGAGCGGGTACGGGCCTCGCGGCCGGAGCTGCGGGTGGAGGGGCCGATCCAGTACGACGCGGCCGTCGAGCCGACCGTGGCGGCGACCAAGCTCCCCGACTCGGAGGTGGCCGGGCAGGCGACGGTCCTGATCTTCCCGGACCTGAACACCGGCAACAACACCTACAAGGCCGTGCAGCGCTCGGCGGGCGCGGTGGCGGTCGGCCCGGTGCTCCAGGGTCTGCGCAAGCCCGTCAACGACCTCTCCCGGGGCGCGCTCGTCCAGGACATCGTCAACACGGTGGCCATCACGGCGATCCAGGCGCAGGGCGAGGAGCGCCCCGCATGACGAACCCCGCCCCCGATCACGAAAGCACGGCAGCCCCTGTGGAACCGCACCGCGTCCTCGTCCTCAACTCCGGCTCCTCGTCGGTGAAGTACCAGCTGCTCGACATGCGCGACCGCTCGCGGCTCGCCTCCGGGCTGGTCGAGCGGATCGGCGAGGAGACCTCCCGCCTGGTGCACACCCCGCTGACCGGCGGCGGCGCCGGGCCCCGGGAGCGTACGGGCCGGATCGCGGACCACGCGGCGGCGCTGGAGGCGGCGGCCGAGGAGCTGACGGCGGACGGGCTCGGCCTGGACTCCCCCGAACTCGCCGCGATCGGCCACCGGGTGGTCCACGGCGGGCTGCGGTTCTCCGCGCCGACCGTGATCACCGACGAGGTGCTGACGGAGATCGAGCGGCTGGTCCCGGTGGCGCCGCTGCACAACCCGGCCAACATCACGGGCATCCGTACGGCCCGGGCGCTGCGGCCGGACCTGCCGCAGGTGGCGGTCTTCGACACGGCGTTCCACACGACGATGCCGGAGTCGGCCGCCCGGTACGCGATCGACGTGGAGACCGCCGACGCGCACCGCATCCGCCGCTACGGCTTCCACGGCACCTCGCACGCGTACGTCTCCCGGAGGACGGCCGAGCTGCTGGGCCGGGCGCCCGAGGACGTCAACGTCATCGTGCTGCACCTGGGCAACGGGGCCTCCGCCTCGGCGGTCGCGGGCGGGCGGTGCGTGGAGACGTCCATGGGGCTGACCCCCTTGGAAGGGCTCGTGATGGGTACGCGCTCCGGGGACATCGATCCGGCGGTCGTCTTCCATCTGAAGCGGGTGGCGGGCATGTCGACGGACGAGGTCGATGTCCTGCTGAACAAGAAGAGCGGGCTGGTCGGGCTCTGCGGCGACAACGACATGCGGGAGATCCGCCGCCGGATCGAGGAGGGCGACGAGCGGGCCGCGCTCGCCTTCGACATCTACATCCACCGGCTGAAGAAGTACATCGGCGCGTACGCGGCGGTGCTCGGCCGGGTGGACGCGGTGGCGTTCACGGCGGGGGTCGGGGAGAACTCGGCTCCGGTGCGGGAGGCTGCCATCGCGGGTCTGGAGGAGTTCGGTCTCGCGGTGGACGCCGGGCTCAACTCCGTACGGTCCGGTGAGCCGCGGCTGATCTCTCCGGAGTACGCACGGGTGGCGGTCGCCGTGGTGCCGACGGACGAGGAGCTGGAGATCGCCGACCAGACGTTCGCGCTCGTCGAGGGGCCCGGTTCGTCCTGATCCGGGGCCTTGGGCAGGTCGACAACTGAGCGCCCCCGCGCCCCTTTGTATCTTCCACCAGACGGAATATTCCGCGCCGAAACAAACCGATAGGATCGCCTCATGCGCCGTTCCAAAATCGTCTGTACCCTCGGTCCCGCCGTCGACTCCCATGAGCAGCTCGTCGCTCTGATCGAGGCCGGCATGAGCGTGGCCCGTTTCAACTTCAGCCACGGCTCCCACGAGGAACACCAGGGCCGTTACGACCGCGTCCGCAAGGCGGCCGCCGAGACCGGCCGCGCGGTCGGCGTGCTCGCCGACCTCCAGGGCCCCAAGATCCGGCTGGCGAAGTTCGCCGAGGGCCCGGTGGAGCTGGTCCGCGGGGACGAGTTCACCATCACCTCCGAGGACGTCCCCGGCGACAAGTCGATCTGCGGCACGACCTACAAGGGCCTGCCCGGCGATGTCACCAAGGGCGACCCGATCCTGATCAACGACGGCAACGTCGAGCTGAAGGTCGTCGCGGTCGAGGGCCCCCGGGTCAGGACCATCGTCATCGAGGGCGGGGTCATCTCCGACCACAAGGGCATCAACCTGCCCGGCGCGGCGGTCAACGTCCCGGCCCTCTCCGAGAAGGACGTCGAGGACCTGCGCTTCGCCCTGCGGATGGGCTGCGACCTGGTCGCCCTCTCCTTCGTCCGGGACGCCGACGACGTCAAGGACGTCCACAAGGTGATGGACGAGGAGGGCCGCCGGGTCCCCGTCATCGCCAAGGTGGAGAAGCCGCAGGCGGTCGAGCACATGGAGGGCGTCGTCATGGCGTTCGACGGTGTGATGGTGGCCCGTGGCGACCTGGCGGTGGAATATCCGCTGGAGAAGGTCCCGATGGTGCAGAAGCGCCTCATCGAGCTGTGCCGCCGCAACGCCAAGCCGGTGATCGTGGCGACCCAGATGATGGAGTCGATGATCACCAACTCGCGGCCGACCCGCGCCGAGGCGTCCGATGTCGCCAACGCGATCCTGGACGGCGCGGACGCGGTCATGCTGTCGGCCGAGTCGTCGGTGGGCGCGTACCCGATCGAGACGGTCAAGACGATGTCGAAGATCGTCTGCGCCGCCGAGGAGGAGCTGCTCTCCAAGGGCCTCCAGCCGCTGGTCCCCGGCAAGAAGCCCCGTACGCAGGGCGGTTCGGTGGCCCGTGCCGCCTGTGAGATCGCGGACTTCCTCAACGGCAAGGCCCTGGTGGCCTTCACCCAGTCCGGTGACACCGCCCGCCGCCTCTCCCGCTACCGGGTGGCCCAGCCGATCCTGGCCTTCACCACGGACGAGAACACCCGCAACCAGCTCGCCCTGAGCTGGGGCGTCGAGTCGTACGTGGTCCCGCACGTGGACAACACCGACGCGATGGTCGACCTGGTCGACGCGGAGCTGCTGAAGCTCAACCGCTACACCACCGGCGACACGATGGTCATCACCGCCGGTTCGCCCCCCGGCATCCCCGGCACCACGAACATGGTCCGGGTGCACCACCTGGGCGGCGAGCAGGGCTAGTTCCTCGCTGATCGAGCCCGTGGGGCGGTGTTCCGGAGCGATCCGGAGCGCCGCCCTTCGGGCTTTTCGGGCCCGCTCGGTCCGCTCGGGTCATGCGTACGAGGTCGTCATGCGCAGGGCCGAGGCATGCCGTAGCACCCTGTGGCACACTGCGGCATGCCTCGGTATCGTGGTTGCCATGAGCGCCCAGCCCGAGATCACCCAAAGGGATCTCCGCAACAGGTCAAGAGAGATCATGGACGCCGTGCAGAACGGCAAGGCGTTCACCGTGACACGCGACGGTCACCGCATCGGTGAACTGATCCCACTGCGGCGGCGTAGGCGTTTCGTACCCCGCGAGGAGTTCTCGGCGCTGTCCCGGTCGGCCCCGGACATCTCGCTCGATGCCTTCCGTGAGGACCAGGGCATCACCGCCGAACAGGGACAGGACGACCGGCATGCCGACTGAGCCTTCGCCCGGCGCGTCCGTCGTCCACCAGCGGGGCCTGCTCGACACGAGCATCATGATCCTGCGGAAGTGGATCGCCCCGGAGGAACTGCCCGCCGAGGTGGGGATCACCACCGTCACGCTCGCCGAACTCTCCGCCGGGCCGCACGAAGTCCGCAGGAACGATGAGCAGAGCGACTACGACGAATACGCGGAGCGCGGCAGAAGACTTGACGTCCTCCAGCGGGCGGAGAGCGAATTCGATCCCATCCCCTTCGACGTGGAAGCGGCCCGTGTCTACGGCAGGGTGTGCGCGGCCGTCATCTCCTCGGGCCGCAAGCCCAGAAGGCGCGTGGCGGACCTGATGATCGCTTCGATCGCCATCGCCGAAGACCTTCCCCTGTTCACCACCAACCCCGACGACTTCCGGGGGCTGGACGAACTGCTCACGGTGGTGCCGGTGACGCGGCCCGCTGTTCTCCACGACCGATGACCGTGGGCCGTACCCCTGGTGAGGGGGACGGCCCACGGCTCTGTGCGGCTCCCGTACGGGATCGGGGGGCGGCTAGCGCCTGCCGGGCTCCAGGTAGTTCTCCAGGCCCGGGACCTTGAGCGTGCCGCCGAACTGGGCGGCCTGGACCACCCTCACCTTGGTGAAGAAGGCGAAGGGCACGTTCAGCGGGGGCGGGGTCTGCGGGCTGAAGGTGATCGGGATCAGGCCGAAGAGGTTGCCCTTCAGCTCCTCCGTGTACATCGTCACCGTGCCGTTGCGGATGGTCGACGTGGAGCCGGGGCGCGACTTCACATGGCCGGTCGTGCCCGCCGGGCCGACGGTGAGCTGGTGGAGGTCCCTGATGTCGATGGAGCTCGCGGTGAACTTCAGCACCTTCTTGATGCTGCCGTCCGCCTTCTTCACCTCGACGATCCCTTTGTAGTCCAGCCCGTTGAGCGTGAGCAGCGAGGACTCCAGGACCCACGGGTCGGCCGGGACCAGCGGGATGCCGGGCTCCAGGGCCGCCGCGGCGAGCGCCTCCGGGTCGGATTCGGGGCAGGGGAAGCGGGGCTTGGCGCCGTCCGGGATGTCCTCGTCCTTCTTGGGGTCGAGTCCCTTGGCGTCCTCGCCCAGCTCCTCGACGTCCCGGCCCGCCTTCTCGGCCGCCTCGCGGATGGCGTCGGCGGTCCTGTCGGCCGCGTCCTTCGCCGGGGACTTCTCCCGCGGCTTCTCCGGGGACTTCTCCGGTGACTTCTCGGGGGTCTTCTGGTCGGCCTCCGGCTTCGGGGACTCCGCCGTGGGGCTCGGGGACGGGCTCGCGGGTGCCGCGGGCTTCTCCTCCGCCCCGTCCTTGTCCTTGCCCCTGTTCGGGTCGAAGAGGTCCCTGAGGGCGTCGCCCAGGCCCAGCGGGTCGAGCGGGTTCTTGGACGTGGTGGGCGTCGGGGTGGGGCTCGGCTCCTCGGCGGGCTGCCGCGTCTCCGGCTTCCGTGCCTCGTCGGGCTTCTGCCCGGCCGCCGGGTCCTCGGGGGCCGGGGCGGTCTCCGTGGGCTTCGGGGCGCCGGTGCCGTCCTGGCCGGGCTCCTCGTCCGTACCGTTGCCGTCCCGGCCCGGCTCGTCCGTGGGCGTCGCCGACGGGGTCGGGGAGGCGGAGGGGCTCGGGGACTCGGTCGCCTCCGGTTCGTCGGACCGGGTGACGCACGGGCCCGGGGCGAAGGGGATGTCGGGGTTGCCGTCGGCCATGGCGAGCTTGGGCGTGAGGCCCATGCCGACGAAGACGGCGGTCGGCATCGCGGCGAGCGCGAACGCCTTCCTGCCGCTCGGCATGTGCAGCTTCGTCAGCAGCGACTTCTTGGGAGCCGCGTGACGGGGCCCTTTGCGGACCGGGAGGCCGTCGTCCGCGTACGCCTCCGGCCGCTGTTTCTCGTCACCCCGCACGGTGTGTCCCTCCGTCATGGCCGGAGGCCGCGTCGTGGTCACCCACCTGCTGCTGCGGGACGGCCGCGCCGTGCAGGGCGCCCTCGGCGTGCCCGGGGCCCTCCGGCCGGCGCTCGTCCAGGGGCGAGGGGTCCGCGTACGGGTCCTCCTCGTCCGCCTTCGGTACGCCCGGCGCCCAGGAAATGGACAGGGCTCCGCCGACGAGCGCGAAGAGGAATCCGATCAGGAAGCCGCCGATGTTGGCGACGGGCAGGGAGATCAGCGCGAGGAGGATGGCCGCCACACCGGCGAAGACCCGGACGATGCTGTGGAACCACATGGTCAGGCCCAGCGTGATCAGCAGGATTCCGATGATGAGGGACCCGGCGCCGGCGGTGGTGGACATCGCCAGCGTCATATTGCCGAGCCTGAGGTCGGCGTACGGGAAGTAGGCGATGGGCGCACCGCCCAGCATGGTGAACAGACCCGCCCAGAACGGCCGGTCGCCCCGCCAGGTCCGGAATCCCCGCCGGTAGGCGGTGAAGTTGTGCTTGTTCTGCCCTGTGGACTCGGGGCTCATGGAAAACAGCTCCCTGGAACCGGTACTGCGGTGAGAAGAGGAGGGGGGTGGCCGGACCCGCCGGGGCGGGTCCGGCCACCCGGGCGGGTGCTAGAAGCACTCCTTCTTGTCGCCCGTGTGCAGCCTCAGCTTCAGGTCGCTGAGCTTGAAGGTGCCGGCCGTGGTCGCCCACGCCGTCTGCTTCACCTTCGTCAGGACGGCTTCGTCGGCGCGCTGCGCGAAGCCCTCCTCCTTCGCCTGCGTTCCGGGCTGGATGCCTATGCTCTCCGGGTCGCCCTTCTTCTTCAGCGAGCCGGCCGCGACACCGATGTCAATGTTCTTGAACTCGGCGTCCGCGTCGAGCTGGGAGACATCCAGGTAGAGGTTGGTGGCCCTCACCGGGTTGTCGGGGTTCGTCCCGGCCCTCAGCTCAAGGCTGACGTTGCCGAGGACGGGCACCTTCGGGGTGACCACCGACTGGCACATGTTGGTGATCGTGGCGCTGCTGAAGCCCGACACCGCGACCGCGTGCGTCGCGTCCTTGCCCTCGAGGTCCTTGCCGGTCGCGACACTGCCGTACTGGACGAAGTTCTTGCCCTCCAGCCGGTCGGTCCTGACCTTGAACTCCTGGCCGGACACGCTGAACGACGCGGCCAGCGCGCCCTGCGCGAGACCGACACCCACCGCCGCCGTCGCGACGACGCTCGGCACCATGACCAGAGCGAACCGCTTCCATCTCGTCCCACCGCGAACCTGGGAACTCATACCTTGCTCCTTCTTCTCGGACGTACATCTCCGGCCGGAGAGAAGAACCGGCCTGGGATGGGAGAAGTGCTACGTCCTCGGGAAGGAGAGCGCCTGGAAACGGAGGCATGTCCCGCATCCGATCCACCGGCGTTCACCCCCGAGCGACAACCACTGGCTGCACGGTGTGCGCAGCCGGTCGGACAGGCCCCGCCTGTCGGCGGGAACCCCCCTGTCCACGGCCGGCGCCACTGCCGCCGGCCCACTCGGTGGGGACCCAACAGGCCCTCGGCACCGGCTGGAGACCGGGCTGAAGGGATGGGACCGAGCGTGGCCGATCGTGGTGCATTCGGGGCCGCCGCACAAGGGGGGTCGTTACTTGCCAGTAACGACCTGATAACCGAGCCGCGACCGGGCGACATCACACGGCCACACAGGGTGGCACGAAAGGGACATCGAAATGACGGGAAACTCAACGGAAACAGGACAGAGCAGCCACCTTGACTTACCGTCAGTAACAGCACGTTGCTTTGTCAAGATTTGGTAAAGCAGGGGCCTCTCTTGGCACCCGGACGCAAGACGGCCGCGCTCCCCGAGGGGTGGCGCGGCCGTCTTGTCACATCGGCACAATCGGCGGAACGGTCAGCACGGTCGGTGCGATCAGAAGCGGACCGGTCCGCGCGATCAGAACAGGACGCGTGCCAGAGCCGTACGGGCGGAGGTGACCCGGGGGTCCTCCGGACCGATCACCTCGAAGAGCTCCAGCAGCCGCAGCCGGGCGGTGTTCCGCTCGTCCCCGGCGGTGCGGCGGACCGCCTCGACGAGCCGCCCGAAGGCGTCCTCGACATGACCGCCCACCAGATCCAGGTCGGCGGCGGCGATCTGGGCGTTCACATCGCCCGGGTTCTCCGCCGCGTCCTTGCGGACCGCCTGCGGGTCCATGCTCTGGACCCGGCCGAGCAGCTCCGCCTGGGCGAGCCCGAGCTTGGCCTCCGGGTTGCCCGGGTCGTCGGTGAGCACGTTCTTGTACGCCTGCACGGCGCCGCCGAAGTCATTGGCGTCGAGCGCGGAGGCGGCGGCCTCCAGCAGGGCGTCGTACGGACCGGCCGGCACCTCGGCCGGAGCGGCGTCCGCGGAGGCGTCCGGGTCGACGGCGATCCCGGTGAGGCCGAAGCGCTGCTCGCCGACCTGGATCAGCTGGTCCAGGGTCTCGCGGATCTGGGCCTCGGGGGCCGCGCCCTGGAAGAGCGGGAGGGCCTGCCCGGCGACGACGGCGAAGACCGCCGGAATGCCCTGGATGCCGAACTGCTGCATCAGCATCTGGTTGGCGTCGACATCGAC
The DNA here is from genome assembly GCA_002082585.1 of Kitasatospora albolonga. Classification (NCBI taxonomy): domain Bacteria; kingdom Bacillati; phylum Actinomycetota; class Actinomycetes; order Kitasatosporales; family Streptomycetaceae; genus Kitasatospora; species Kitasatospora albolonga. The sequence continues at coordinate 5,834,475 of CP020563.1, read as the reverse complement.
CTTGGCCAGCAGGAAGCGGCCGTTGTACTCGACGGCCAGGCGCTCCAGCAGGGGCCCCAGCTGCTTGCACGGCTCGCACCACTCGGCCCAGAAGTCGATGACGACGGGCACCTCGGCGGAGCGCTGGAGGACATCGCGCTCGAAGCCTGCTTCATCGACGTCGATCACCAGGGCGGCGGGCGCCACGGCGCCGGTGCCCCCCGTGCGGGCGGCCTGTGCGCGGGCCTGCTCCGCCTTGGCCTTGGCCTCGCCGGCCGCCTTGACAGCGGCGAGATCGACGACGCCGCTCATGGACATGTTCCTAGGCTGCATACGTACATCCTCCCCCCTGAGCACGCCGTTCCGGAAAGCGGTACGGGAACCTGACCGGTCCGCGGCACCGGCCGGAGTGCCGGGCGGGCGGACCGAGACGGTCCCGGGGCCCCGAAGAACCCCGGCGGGGCTCCGCGAAGACCCCGGCGGACCCCTCGCGGAACCCGTGGAACCCTGGCGGAAACCCATCGGCCCCGGGTGGAACCCGTAGACCCTTCGACGGGGTCCGCGGAGACCGTGCCGGAGCCCGGTGGTGCGGAAACGGGCCCCTGAAAGACCCGGGTGGACCTTCCGGATCTGAAGGCCCGGTGGACCGTCCAGATCCCCATCCGGCCGGTCCGTGCGGCTCCGGGTCCCCACCCGGAGCCTGGGGTCTCGGTGAAGACCCCGGTGGCTGTCGCTCGTTCGTTCCGAGGCGTACGGGGGCGGCCCGGCCGCCTTCCTTACGCTACGGGTCGTAGCGTAACGGCCGATGGGCCTGCCGGAACAGGCCATCCCGGTGATCTGTCTCACGGATACCTGCGGGGAACGATCATCCCTACCGGCCGGTATGGTCGCCGCATCATGAGCAGCAGCGACTCCCCGACCAGCCGGACCGGACGTCCGCGTTCCACCGAGGCCGACGCCGCGATCCTGGAGGCGACGCGCGCCTCCCTGGTCGACCTCGGCTGGTCGAAGCTGACCATGGGCGATGTGGCGACCCGGGCCAAGGTCGCCAAGACGACCCTGTACCGGCGCTGGGCGGGCAAGAACGAGCTGGTCGTGGACGCGGTCGCCGTCCTCTTCGACGAGCTGGAACTCCCCGATCGGGGCAGCCTGGCCGCCGATGTGCAGGGCGTGGTGCTCCAGTTCGCCGCGCTGCTGGAGCGGCCGGAGACCCGTACGGCCCTGATGGCGGTGGTCGCCGAGTCCACCCGGGACGACTCGCTGCGCCGCCGTATCCGCTCGGCCATCGTGGACCGGCAGAAGCGGCTGGTGCTCCTGGGGCGGGAGCGCGCCCAGGCCCGGGGCGAGCTGCGGTACGAGGCCGACGCCTCCACCGCCACCCGGAACGCGGACCTGATCTTCGACGTGATCGCCGGGGCCGTGGTGCACCGCACGCTGGTGAGCGCCGAACCGGTGGACGCCGAATGGGCGAGCGGCTTCACCACCCTGCTGCTGCTCGGGCTGGCGGGCACGCAGGAGCCGTAGGCGTCGGCGTTCCGAGGGGCCCGCGCGGAACCCTCCCCGGTCGGCCCGCCCGCGATGCCCTTCCGGCCGGAGGCGGGCAGGTTGGACGGTGACGGACGGCCGGGAGAGGTGACGGAGACATGGGACGACACGGCGGAGAGGGCCGGAGCCGGGCGGCGGCACCCGGCGGTGACGGGATCGCGCGGCTGCTGGCCCGGCTGGCGGTGCTGGGGCTGGTCGGTGATGTGCTCGTCCTGGCGTTCGCCGTCGGGGAAGGCAGCCTGGTGGTGCTGGGCGGCGGGCTGCTCGGGCTGGTGCTCTGTGTCGTCGGGCTGTGGGGGTTCCTGGCCCACCGGGGGTTCGTACGGTTCCTCGGCGCCCTGCTGGCGGTCGCGGCTCCGGCCGCCGTGCTGGTGCTCCTCACCTTCGAGGGGCTGTGGCTGCTCGCGCTGCTGCTGGCGCTCTGCTGGGCCGCGACGCTGGCCTGCGCCCGGGCGGCGCTGCGCCGGTCGCGGCCGGAGCAGCCGATGCGGGCGGTGGCGGCGGTACGGCCCGAGCGGCCGGTGCTGATCATGAACCCGGTCTCCGGGGGCGGGAAGGTGGAGCGGTTCGGGCTCGTCGGGCGGGCGGAGGAGCTGGGCGCGCGGGTGGTCCTGCTCGACCCCGATGCCCCCGCCGATGTCGCGGACCTCGCCCGCCGGGGCGTCGCCGAGGGCGCCGACCTCCTCGGGGTGGCGGGCGGCGACGGCACCCAGGCCCTCGTCGCGGCCGTCGCCGCCGAGCACGGTGTGCCGTTCCTGGTGATCCCCGCCGGTACGCGCAACCACTTCGCCATGGACCTGGGGCTGGACCGCGCCGACCCGTCCCGGGCCCTGGAGGCGCTGACCGACGGCGAGGAGCTGCGCGTGGACCTCGGTGACGTGGCGGGCCGCGCCTTCGTGAACACCGTCTCCTTCGGGGTGTACGCGGATGTCGTCCAGCACCCCGAGTACCGCGACAACAAGACCGGGACGGCCCTGGAGCTCCTGCCGGAGCTGCTGACCGGGGACGAGGCGCGGCGGCTGGACGCGCGCGTGGACGGCGGCGCGCTCGACGGCCGGCAGGCGTTGCTGGTCAGCAACAACCCGTACGCATCCCCCGACGTCCTGAGCGGCGCGGGACGCCGTCCCCGGCTCGACGGCGGGGTGCTGGGGGTGCTCGCCGTCAAGGTGGAGGGGGCCGTGCACGCGGCGGACCTCGCCGTGTGGGGGACGCAGTCGCAGGGGCTGTCCGCTCTGACCGGGCGCCGGGTGGAGGTGACCGCCGACGCGGACGAGATCTCCGTGGCCGTGGACGGCGAGGCGCTGCGGATGCCCACGCCGGTGGTGTGCGCGCTGCGCCCGGGGGCGCTGCGGGTTCTGGTGCCGCGCGACCGCCCGGGAACGGTGGCTCCGGCCCCGCCGGTGGACTGGCGGCGGCTGCTGCGCCTGGCGTTCGGGCGACCGGCGCGTACGGCGGCCGACGGATAGCGCGAAGGGGTGTCCGGCCCGCGCGCACGGAGGGGGCCCAGCCACCCGGGCCGGGCCCCCTCCCCGTAACTCAGGGCCTCAGAAGCCCGGCGGCTCCGTGTACGTGCCCCACTCCTCGCGCAGCACCCCGCAGATCTCGCCGAGCGTGGCCTCGGCCCGTACCGCGTCCAGCATCGGCGCGATCATGTTCGAGCCGTCGCGGGCGGCGACGAGCATCGCGTCCAGCGCGGCGCTCACCTTGGCGTCGTCCCGGGCGGCCTTGCGGGCGGTGAGCTGGCTGACCTGGTCGCGCTCGACCTCGTGGCTGACGCGGAGGATCTCCAGGTCGCCGGTGACCGAGCCGTGGTGGACGTTGACGCCGACGACCCGCTTGTCGCCCTTCTCCAGCGCCTGCTGGTACTGGAAGGCCGACTCGGCGATCTCGCCGGTGAACCAGCCGTCCTCGATGCCGCGCAGGATGCCGGAGGTCATCGGCCCGATGGGGTGCTGACCGTCGGGGTGGGCCCGGGTGCCGCGCTCCTTGATCTGGTCGAAGATCTTCTCGGCCTCGGCCTCGATCCGGTCGGTGAGCTGCTCCACGTACCAGGAACCGCCCAGCGGGTCGGCCACATTGGCGACCCCGGTCTCCTCCATCAGCACCTGCTGGGTGCGCAGCGCGATCTCGGCGGCCTGCTCGGAGGGGAGCGCGAGGGTCTCGTCCAGGGCGTTGGTGTGGAGCGAGTTGGTGCCGCCGAGCACGGCGGAGAGGGCTTCGACGGCTGTGCGTACGACGTTGTTGTACGGCTGCTGCGCGGTGAGGGAGACCCCGGCGGTCTGGGTGTGGAAGCGGAGCCACTGCGCCTTGTCGGTCTTCGCGCCGTACGTCTCCTTCATCCAGCGGGCCCAGATGCGGCGGGCGGCGCGGAACTTGGCGATCTCCTCGAAGAAGTCCAGGTGCGCGTCGAAGAAGAAGGAGAGCCCGGGCGCGAAGGTGTCGACGTCCAGGCCCCGGGAGAGGCCGAGCTCCACATAGCCGAAGCCGTCGGCCAGGGTGTACGCCAGCTCCTGCGCGGCCGTCGCCCCGGCCTCGCGGATGTGGTAGCCGGAGACGGAGAGCGGCTTGTAGGCGGGGATGTCCCGGGCGCAGTGCTCCATCAGGTCGCCGATGAGACGCAGATGGGGCTCGGGCTGGAAGAGCCACTCCTTCTGCGCGATGTACTCCTTGAAGATGTCGGTCTGGAGCGTGCCGTTGAGCACCCCCGGGTCGACGCCCTGGCGCTCGGCGGCGACCAGGTACATGCAGAAGACCGGGACGGCCGGACCGCTGATCGTCATCGAGGTGGTGACGTCACCGAGGGGGATGTCCTTGAAGAGGATCTCCATGTCGGCGGCGGAGTCGATGGCGACCCCGCAGTGGCCGACCTCGCCGAGCGAGCGCGGTTCGTCGGAGTCGCGGCCCATCAGCGTCGGCATGTCGAAGGCGACGCTGAGCCCGCCGCCGCCCGCCGCGAGGATCATCTTGTAGCGCTCGTTGGTCTGCTCGGCGTTGCCGAAACCGGCGAACTGGCGGATGGTCCACGTACGGCCCCGGTAGCCGGTGGGGTGCAGGCCCCGGGTGAAGGGGTACTCCCCCGGCCAGCCGATCCGCTCGAACCCCTCGTACGTGTCGCCGGGGCGGGGCCCGTACGCGGGCTCCACCGGGTCCCCGGAGAGCGTGGTGAAGTCCGCGTCGCGCTTGCGGGCCTTGTCGTAACGGGCCTGCCAGCGGAGGCGGCCTTCCTCGATCGCGTCAGCGTCCATACCTTCGAATTTACTAGGACGTCCTACTAAATGTCGATGGCAAACCGCCCGGCGCTTTCGCGCGGGGCGGTGCGGGGTGCCGTGCGGTCAGGCTTTCGCGGGCGCCGGGGCCGTCTTGTCGACCAGCGCCTGGGCCTCGCGGCTGACCTTCGGTTCGACGAAGAAGGAGGCGAAGGGGATGCAGCCGGCCGCCAGCACCCACAGGAGCCTGCCGAACGGCCACTTCGCCTTGGAGCCGAGGTCGAAGGCGAAGATGACGTAGACGATGAACAGCACGCCGTGGATCTGGGAGATCACCATGGTGTCGCCGGTGTCGAACCCGTACTTCGCGATGATCGCCACCGTGAAGACGAGCAGCCAGATGGCGGTGACGTAAGCCATCACCCGGTAGCGGGTGAGCACGTTCTGTTTCATGGACACGAGCGTAACGGGGCGCCCGGGGCGATCTTCGCGCGGGCCCTCCGTCGACAGCGGCGGTCCTGACGCGGGCCCCGCGTCAGGGGGACGGCCCGCTCACCTCTCGTCGAAGTCCTGCGCGGCCACCCGCAACGGCCGGAGCATCGCGAAGATCTCCGCGCACTCCTCGGCGTCGTACACCCCGAGTCCGAAGTCCATCGCCATCAGGTCCCCGGTGGCCGCATCGACGACCTCGCGGCCCTTGTCGGTGACGGAGGCGAGCGTGCCCCGGCCGTCGTTGGGGTTGGGGCGCTTGCTCACCAGCCCGGACTTCACCAGCCGGTCCACGGTGTTGGTGACCGAGGTGGGGTGCACCATCAGCCGCTCGCCGATCTTGGACATCGGCAGCTCGCCCGCTTTGGAGAAGGTGAGCAGCACCAGCGCCTCGTACCGGGCGAAGGTGAGTCCGTACGGTTTGACGACGGCGTCGACCTCGGCGAGCAGGATCTGCTGGGCCCGCATGATCGAGGTGATCGCCCCCATGGAGGGCACGGGCCCCCAGCGCTGGTGCCAGAGTTCCTCGGCACGGGCGATGGGATCGAAGGGAAGGCTGAGCGGCTTCGGCACGGCACCGACCTTACCCACTGGTCATATGCCGGTCAGCCCCGTCTCGCCTTTCGGTATCGGACATCTGTCCAGGGGCCGTTCGGCGGACCTCGGCGACCACGAGGAGCGAGACGACGGTACCGATGATTCCGCATGCCGCGACCACGTGGTGCACCGGGAAGAACTCGGCCGCGAGCCCCGCCAGCGCCATCCCGAGGCCCTGGACCGTCATCAGCCCGGCGGTGAGCAGCGTCATGGCCCGGCCCCGCAGCTCCGGGGGCACGGCGTCCACGAACCACTGGTCGAGCCCGATGACGTACGCCGCCCCCATCCCCGCCAGCGCGAGGGCGGCCAGCGCGAGCGGCAGCCCCGGCCGCACCACGTACACCACCAGCGGCAGCAGCCCCACGGCCGCGACCGGCAGCACGATCCGGGTCCGGGTACGGGGCCGGAGCACGGACCCCACGAAGAGCTCGGCCCCCACATGCCCGACGGCCATCGCGCAGAGCAGCAGCCCGAGGGCGGCCGGACCGGCGCCGATCTCCGCCACGTACGGGGCGGCGAGCGCCTCCGGGGCCACCACGAACATCGCGGGCAGCCAGAGCAGGAGCAGCAGCGCCCGGACCCGGCGGTTCCCCAGCACCAGGCGCGCCCCGGAGAGCGACTCCCGCAGCAGCGTGGCGGAGCCGCTCCCGGCGCGGGCCGGGCGGTCGCGGGTGCCGAAGCGCAGGAAGGCCGCCGAGCAGAGGAAGGTGACGACGGTGACGGTGATCGCCCCGCGCGGGGAGAGCACGGTGAGCAGCGCCCCGCCCAGGCCGAAGCCGATGAGCATCGCGCTCTGCGAGACGATCCGCAGGAGGGAGCGGCCGAGGACGTAGAGGTCGCCGTCGCCCAGGATGTCGGTGAGGGCCGCCATCCGGGTCCCGGTGAAGACCGGCGCGACGGCGGCCACCAGGCAGCGCAGCGAGAGGAGTCCGGCGACCGGGGTGGCGGGCACCAGCATCACGGCGACGCAGGCCGCGCAGATCAGGTCGCAGACGACGAGGACCCGGCGGGCCGGGTAGCGGTCGGCGACCCCGGCGAGGAGGGTGCCGCCGATGACGTACGGGAGCAGCCCCAGCGCGAACGTCAGCGCGCTGAGCAGCGGGGAGCCGGTGAGGTCGTAGACGAGGACGGTGAGGGCGAGCTCGCTGACGACGACACCGAGGAGCGAGAGCAGGTGGGCGGCGAAGACGGCCCGGAACTCGCGGACGGCGAACACAGCGCGGTAGCCGGTGGGCGGGGTGGAGGAGGGCACGGGGGACATGCGCAGCAGCCTGGGCCGGGCGGGCGGCGCGTTCTAGACTTTCGGCTGGGGGCGAATCTTCGACGGGGGCCGGTATGCCGTTTCAGCTGCACTTCGACGAGAGCGACCTGCTGCGCTGCCGGTTCGCGCTCTCGCCGCTGGTCGAGACCCAGGAGGCCGTCCGCACCCTGGCCCGCCCCTACCGGCACGGCTACCACCTGCCCTGGCTCCGGCGGATACGGGAGGCGGCGAAGGCCCTCGACCTCGAACCGCTGTGGCTGCTGATGCCGGACGGCGGCCACAACCCGGACTTCATCTGCCCGCCGCCGATCGGCCCGTTCGCCACGTTCGAGGAGGAGATCGCGGGCGTCCGGGCGGTCGATCCGGAGCTGGCGCTGGCGGACATGGAGCTGGCGCTGAAGGAGCGGCCCGGGAGGCGGGAGTCGGCGGCGGGCCGTCGGCTGCTGGCCGATCCGGCACGGGCCGTACGCGATCTCGCCGATCTGCTGGAGCGGGCCTGGCAGACGCTCATCGAGCCGTACTGGCCCCGGCTGCGGGCCCTGCTGGAGGCGGACATCGCCTACCACTCCCGTCGGCTCGCGGACAGCGGGCTGGAACGGCTGCTGGGCGAGGTGAGCACCCAGCTGAGCTGGAACGGCTCGACGCTCACCGTGAAGGGGACGCGGGGCGACCACCACCAGGTGCTGGGCGGGCAGGGGCTGGTGCTGATGCCGAGCGTCTTCGTCTGGCCCGAGGTGGTGGGCGGCCACCTGGAGCCGTGGCAGCCCGGGCTGATCTACCCGGCGCGCGGGATCGGCGGGCTGTGGGCCGAGGCCGGGGAGCGGACGCCCGAGGCCCTGGCCCGGCTGCTGGGCCGGGTCCGGGCGGACGTGCTGTGCGCGCTGGACGAACCGGCCGGGACGAGCGCCCTGGCCCACCGGTTCGGCCTCGCCCCCTCCTCCGTGTCGGCGCATCTGTCGGTGCTGCGCGGGGCGGGGCTGCTGACGTCCCGGCGGTACGGACACCAGGTGCTGTACGAGCGGACGCCGCTGGGGATCGCCCTGGCCGCCGCCACCTGAGCGGGGCCGGTGGGGGTCACGCTGACGGCCTCCGCCTGAGCGGGGGCCGGTGCGGATCGCGCTGACGGCCGCCACCCGGGCGGGGGCCCGGTGACGGATGGTGTGGCGGCACCACTCCCGGTGACCGCTATGTCACGATTGCTGACGTTTCCGTACTGCTGACGTTCCGTGCGCGCGCTCAGGCGTTCCCGGACGCCGTCCCGCAGCACGGCGTCCCGTATCCGTGAGCCACCGCCGTCCGAGGGGGCTGGATGTCCGGCCGTAGAACCGTTTCCCGAGGCTTCGGCCTCCTCTCCGCCCTGGCCGCCGCCACGCTCGCGGCCGCCTTCACGGCGGGCTGCTCCGCGCCGGGCGGCGCGGACCCGACGGCCGCCGGGGCCGACCCCGTACGCGGCGAACCGGCGCCGAGCGCGGCGTCCCCGTACTGGGTGGACCCGGACAGCGACGCCGCCCGCCAGGTGCGCGCCTGGGACCGGGAGGGCCGGGAGGGGGACGCGAAGGCCCTGCAGCGGATCGCCGACCGCCCGGTGGCACTCTGGCCCGCCTGGGACGCGCCCGGGCCCGAGATCGTGGCCGCCGTGAAGGCGGCGGCCGAGACGAAGAAGAGCGTCCTGCTCGTCGCGTACAACATTCCCCACCGCGACTGCGGGCTCTACTCGGCGGGCGGCGCCAAGGACGCGGACACCTACCGGTCCTGGATCGGCGAGTTCGCGGACGCCATCGGCGACGCCCCGGCGACCGTGGTCCTGGAGCCCGACGCCCTCCCCCACATCGCGGACGGCTGCACCCCGCCCGAGCACCACGCCGAGCGCTACGAACTGCTCTCCGGGGCCGTGGACACGCTCAAGGCGGGGGCGCGCACCAAGGTCTACCTGGACGCGGGCAACCCGGACTGGATCACGGAGCCGGAGAAGATCGCGGAGCCGCTGCGGCGGGCCGGGATCGACCGGGCCGACGGCTTCTCGCTGAACGTCTCCAACTTCCAGTCGAACGCGAGCGTGAAGGAGTACGGGAGTCTCCTCTCCGACTCCCTCGGCGGCGCGCACTACGTGATCGACACCAGCCGCAACGGCGGCGGCCCCCTGACCGGGGACCGCGCCGAAGCCTGGTGCAACCCGCCGGGCCGGGCGCTCGGCACCCCGCCGACCACCGACACCCGCGACGACCGCCTCGACGCCTATCTGTGGATCAAGCGGCCCGGCGAGTCGGACGGCACCTGCCGGGGCGGCCCCGAGGCGGGCACCTGGTGGCCGGAGTACGCCCTGGGGCTGGCCACCCGCGCCACGTCCTGAGCAGCCCCGGGACCCATGGCACCGTAGTTCAAAGATTGCGCAACCTCTAAAGTGTTGCCATGGGATACGAAACCAGGGCACACATGACACCCCACCCCCAGGACCGGCGGCGGACGCACGGGGCGTCCGCCGCGGCGGAACCCGCCGACGAGACCGCCGTACTCGTCGGCGGCCCCGCGGACGGAACACGGATACGGGTCGTGGGCCGGCCCTCCGTCGTACAGGTCACGTACCCCTGTGAGCTGGACGGACCGGCGGGCGGCGCCCGGGCGGACGCGCTCTACGTCTACCGGCGCGATCCGCGCGTGGAGATCGAGCCCCTGCGCTACGGGGTCGACCCGGCCAGCCCCTGAAGCCCGGCCAGGCCCTGAGACCCGGCCAGGCCCTGAGACCCGGCCGGTCCCTGAGACCCGGCCGGTCCCGACGTACGGCTCCGAAGCCCCGGTCTCAGGACGCCTTGACCCACTTCGCGACCGACGGGATGCCGTCGGTGTCCGTCACGAAGAGCATGTACCAGCCGGGCGGCACCAGCGTGGCGTCGTCCGGCACGGTCACGCTCACCTCGCCCTTGCCCTTCTTCAGCGCCAGCTCGATGGAGCGCTGCTCCACGTCGGTGGTGTGCGTGACCGCGCTCGGCCGCATCAGCCGGGCCGTGGCGATCCGGTCCGCGTCGGCGGTCTTGAAGGTGACCGTCTTGCCGAGCTGCACCGCCTGCGGACCGGCCCCGATCACCGGCCTCTTGTCCTTGCCCCGGTGCAGGGCGGGCGGGGTGTAGACCTCCATGCGCTGCTCGAACTTGCCGAGCTTGGTGTTGTCCTTGTCCCCGTAGAGCGAGTCGGAGCCGAAGGTGGCGACCCGGCCGTCGGGCAGCAGCAGCGCCTCGGAGTGGTAGTTGCGGCCGACCGTCGGCTCGGCCGCCTCCTTGAAGGTGTTGGTCTTCGGGTCGTAGGACTGCGCCTTGAGGATGTTGCTGTCGCCGCGGCCCCGGTAGTCCTCGGAGCCGCCGCTGGTGAAGACGGTGTCGTCCGGCATGATCACGCTGTTCAGATAGCGCGTGCCCTGCGGCAGATCGGGTCCGGGCTTGAAGGCCGGGCTGGCCTCCTTGAGGTCGATGACGGCCGTGCGGGCCGTGGACTTCTTGGACTCGCCGACCCCGCCGCCGCCCAGCACCATCACCTTCTGGTCCTGCACGGGCGGCAGCATCAGCGAGGCCGCCGTCTCCAGCTGGTCGGTGTCGGTCAGTCCGGGCACCTTGGTGAAGGTGTTCTTCTTCAGGTCCCAGATCCCGGGGTCGCGGCCCTTGTCCGCCGGGCCGTAACCGGCGTTGGCGCCCGGGTAGAAGAGGGTGCCGCCCTTGGTGAGGAAGAGCGCCGGGTAGGTGGGGAAGTACTGGAAGGGGCCCTTGCTCCACTTCTTGGTCTTCGGGTCGTAGATCTCGTTGTCGCCGGGAAGAATCGCGCCCACGTCGTCCAGGCCGGAGACGGAGAGGACCCGGCCGTCCTCCAGTCCGACGAGCGTCGGGTACCAGCGGGCCTCCTTCATCGGGTCGACCGGGATGTACTTCTCCGCCGTCGGGTCGAACTCGTAGGCGGCCCTGATCCCCTGGAAGTCCTGCTTGTCCATGGTGATCTTCTCGGCGATCCCGTACGAGTTGTCGGCCTCCTTGCCCTTCAGCCCGACGATCTCGTACTGGGCGGCCTCGGGCGCCACCGCCTCCACGCCGTCCTTCACCGCCTCCACGAAGACCCGCTGCTCGGACGCGGTCACCTTCGTCTTCCACGGCTTCATCTGGCCGCTCTTGAAGTACGTGACCTCGAACTCGCGCTTGGCCTTGGGCACGGTGACGTCGAACTTGGCCACGTACTCCACGCCGGAGGGCGAGCGGAAGACCGTGCCCTTCTTCAGCTTCAGCGGCTTGTCCGGGTTCTCGTTCTTGACCCGCATCCCGCCGCCGGCCCGCTCCACCTTGTCGTCCAGCACCTCGTAGCGGGCGGTGCCCCCGGCGATCAGCAGCCGTCCGTCCGGGAGCTGGGCGTGACCGGCGCAGAAGAAGTCCTCGGGGGTGGGGATCTTCTGGAAGGTGTTCTCCGCCGGGTCCCACAGCACGGTGTCGAAGGTGCCCGCGTCGAAGTTCTTCTGGTCGTTGCCGGAGCCCGCGACGATCAGCACCTTGCCGGTGTGCAGGAGCGCCGCGTGGATGGCGTTGGTCCGGTAGTCCTTCGGGATGTCGACGCGCTCCCAGGAGCCGTACCGCGCCTTGTACTTCGGCTGGGCGATCTTGTACGCGTGGTACTGGTCCTCCGCGAAGGAGAGTGCCGCCGGGGCGTTGAGCCCCGCGAGCACGACCACGGCGCCGGTGCCCAGGAGCGTCTTCCTCAGCTTCTTCGAAGGCCGGTAGGCCATGGGTCAGTTCCCTCCTGCGGTGGTGGTGGCGGTGGTACCGGCCGTGGCGGTGCCGGGCGCCGGGGCCCCGGCCGTGGTGGTGGTCGTGGTCGGCGTCGTGGTGGTCGTGGTGGTCGTGGTGGTGACGAACGCCGTCTCGGGCAGCGGCTGTACGGGGGTGGGCGCGGGGGCGGGTACGGCGCTGCGCGCCCGCGTACGCCGGTCCTGCCACAGGGTCCAGGCCCACACCGCGACCGGGGAGAGGGAGATCGCGAGCCCCAGCGTGGCCCAGGTCCGCATCGCCACATGGGTGTGGTTCAGGTGGACGGAGGCGACGAGCGAGGAGAGCAGGACCACCGCCCAGAAGAGGTGGATGCGGAAGGTGAGCAGCCGGTCCGGGGAGGTCTGGCCGCCCTTGGGCGTGACGACGAACCGGCCGTTCGTGCGCAGCACTGCCGAGCCGAGCGACTTGAGGTAGATCGGGGCGGAGAGCGCGGACATGGCCATCCCGGCGAGGCCGCCGGAGCCCTCGGGCTCGTGCGGGGAGACGTTGTGCCGCCGGTTCCAGAGGTACAGCCCGATCTGGAGGGCCGCCGCGTCGCTGTAGAGCATCAGCCAGATGGAGGCGGCGACCTGGGTGCCGGACGCCCCGAACCAGAGGAAGAGCACACAGCTCCCCACGCCCAGCAGCCAGTTGACGGCCGTCATGGGGTAGTAGACGAGCATCAGGGTGTAGCTGAGGAGCCGGCCGGGCGGCACCCGGAACAGCATCCGGACGTACTGCTTGAACAGCGTCTCGTACGTCCCCCGGGACCAGCGCAGCTGCTGGGTGAAGAAGTCCGTCCAGGAGGAGGGCCCCTCCCCGACGGCCAGCACGTCGGGGGTGTAGACGGAACGCCAGAAGCGCCCGGTGACGGGGTTGCGGCGGCGGTGGATCTCGAAGCCGGTCGCCATGTCCTCGGTGATCGAGTCGTACAGGCCGCCGACCTGCCGCAGCGCGGCGATGCGCACGACGTTGTTGGTGCCGACGAACATGGGGGCGCCGTAGCGGTTGCCCGCGCGCTGGATCAGGGCGTGGAAGAGGAACTGCTGCGACTCGGCGGCCTTGGTGACGGCCGAGTCGTAGTTCCCGTAGACCTGCGGTCCGACGACGAAGGCGATGTCGGGGTCGCGGAAGTAGCCCAGCATCCGTTCCAGGAAGTTGGGCATCGGCACGTGGTCGGTGTCGACGGAGGCGAAGAAGTCGTAGTCGTCACCGTGCAGGGCGATCCAGGCGTTGTAGTTGCCGTGCTTCGTCTTCGCCTTGTGGGCGCCCTTCTTGCGGTTCCACTCGGGCACCCCGTTCCGGGTGAAGTGGTGCACGCCCAGCTCCGCGCAGAGCATCCGGGCGGCCGGGTCGTCGCCCTCGTCGAGGAGCCAGATGTCCAGCGGACCGGGGTGCGTCATGCGGACGGCGCCCTTGAGGGTGGCGCGCACCATCGAGAGCGGTTCCTTGCCGGGGACGTACGTGGTGAGGAAGGCGACCCGGGTGCCCGGTTCGGGCGTCACGGGGACGGGGTCCCGGGCGACCATCGTCGCGTGCGCGATGGAGACCACGTTGACCAGCATGAAGAACCCGATCAGACCGATCGAGACCAGCATCACGGTGTCGGCGACGACGAGCCAGCGCTCCCCGTTCTCCCGGTCGGTCCAGTGCGTGGGCCAGACCAGGTAGAGCATCAGGGTGGCGGTGAGCACCGGGGCCAGCGTCATCAGGAGGACGGCCCTTATTCGGTGCTTCTCCGTCGAGAGCAGGGACCGGTAGCGGACCCGGTACCCCTCGGGGTCCGGCTCGGTGAGCGGACCCGCGAGCCGGCTGTAGGTGTCGTAGTCGTAGCCCTCCGACCGCACCGGTGCCCTCCTCCTGTCGAATGGGTAGATACCATCACAGAAGTGGACATAACTAACGGTGTCGACTCGGAAGGTCCGAGTGAGCGGTTTTTGATCCGGAGCCGGAAAAGCCCCCGGCCGTGTGGTGCCGGGGGCTCATCGGGTGAACAGGGGCGGCGGACGCCGGACGGGGCGTCAGCCCGCGAGATGGCGCTCCACGGTCTCGACCTTCGAGGTCAGACCGTCGGTGACACCGGGCCGGATGTCGGCCTTCAGTACCAGGGAGACGCGTCCCGCGCGGGCCTCGACGGCGGCCACGGCGCGCTTGACGACGTCCATGACCTCGTCCCACTCCCCCTCGACGGAGGTGAACATGGCGTCGGTCCGGTTGGGCAGGCCCGACTCCCGTACGACCCGCACGGCGTCGGCCACGTACTCTCCGACGTCCTCACCGACGCCGAGCGGGGAGACCGAGAACGCGACGATCATGCGCTGACCGTGCCCTCGCGGCGGGCGCGGGCGGCGATGACGCCGTCGGCCTCGTACTGCTTCAGCAGCTTGTCGCCGTAGAGGCCGCCGAAGGGGACGACGGCGAGGAGGAAGAAGAGCGCGACACGCTTGAGGGGCCACTTGGCCTTGACCCACACATCCAGCAGGAACACCACGTAGATCGTGAAGAGGATGCCGTGGATGATGCCGAGGGGCCGCATGAGGAAGTCGATGTCCGACACCCGCATGAGCAGCGAGCCGAAAATGAGCAGCGCCGGGAAGGAGAGCGCCTCGGGGAGGGAGATGAGGCGCAGCCGGTGCAGGGCGGAAGCGGTCTTGATGTCCACAGGGGCACCTTCGGTGGGAGGGGGTCGTGCGGTCGGGAGGGGCCGTACGGGCTTGTGAACGCGAGCACAAGCCGCGCCCCCATTGTGGCATCGCGCCGGTACGCCCCCGGCGCCGGGGGCCGTCCTCCGCGCGGGCGCGCGTATCACCGCATATCAGGGCCGGTGCGGGTGCGCATCACCAGGACCGGTCCAGGTGCGCATCAGGGGAGCATCAGGGACGTAACGGTTCCGTAGGACCTGGTCCGGGCGGCGGGCGGGCGGCTACCTTCGTCGCGTGGCGATGTTCCGACTCCAAGGCAGCAAGACGCTCGCCGTCGATCTGACGGGCGATGCCGTCAAGGCGAAGAACGGTTCGATGGTCGCGTACGACGGCCGGATGACCTTCAAGAAGATGACCGGCGGCGGTGAGGGGCTCCGCGGGATGGTGACCCGCCGGCTGACCGGCGAGCAGATGGCCGTGATGGAGGTGTCCGGGCAGGGCACCTGCTACTTCGCCGACCGGGCGAGCGAGATCAACCTGGTCGCGCTGCACGGCGACAAGCTGTACGTGGAGGCGAGCAATCTGCTGGCCACCGACTCCGGGCTGCGCACGGGCACCACGTTCACCGGCTTGCGCGGCGGGGCGAGCGGCAACGGGCTGTTCACCACCACGGTGGAGGGCACCGGCCAGGCGGCGATCATGTCGGAGGGCGAGGCGGTGCTGCTGCGGGTGACCCCGCAGTACCCGCTGATGGTCGACCCCGGCGCGTACATCGCCCACCAGGGCAGTCTGCGCCAGCAGCTCCAGAGCGGGGTGAACTTCCGGACGCTGATGGGCGAGGGCTCGGGCGAGGCGTTCCAGATGCGGTTCGAGGGCGACGGGCTGGTCTACGTACAGCCGAGCGAGCGCAACACCATCGGGGGCGATGTCTGATGCCGTTCCGGGAGATCAACTCCAAGATGGTCGAGGCCGTGGTGTCTCCGGGCCAGCGGCTGTTCAGCCAGCGCGGCGCGATGCTGGCCTACCGGGGCGAGGTGTCCTTCACCCCGAACATCCAGGGCGGTCAGGGCGGCTTCGCCTCGATGATCGGCCGCCGGGTGGCGGGCGAGGCGACGCCGCTGATGACGGTGGAGGGGTCGGGCACGGTGCTGTTCGGCCACGGCGGCCACCACATCCAGGTGATCAACCTGGCGGGCGACACCCTGTACGTGGAGGCCGACCGGCTCCTCGCCTTCGACGGCTCTCTCCAGCAGGGCACGATGTTCATGGGCTCGCAGGGCGGGGTGATGGGCATGGTCCGCGGCCAGGTGACCGGCCAGGGGCTGTTCACGACGACGCTCACGGGCCATGGTGCGGTCGCGGTGATGGCGCACGGCGGGGTGATCGAGCTGCCGATCGTCCCGGGCCGGGACATCCATGTCGACCCGCAGGCGTACGTCGCCCACCACGGGAATGTCCGCAACAAGCTCTCCACCGCGCTCGGCTGGCGGGACATGGTGGGGCGCGGCTCCGGCGAGGCGTTCCAGCTGGAGCTGAGCGGGAGCGGCGCGGTGTACGTCCAGGCATCGGAGGAGAAGCTGTGAGCGCGCCGGTGGCCCCCGGGGAGAAGCCGGTGCCCCTCGGGGAGAAGAAGCCGATCGAGGAGAAGTCGTGAGCACCCCTGTGATCTTCGATCCGATGACGCTGCCGTCGGACGACAACGTCAACTCCTACACCTTCTGCGTGGAGCTCAAGGGGAGCCGGTGGTTCCTCCAGAAGGGGAAGATGATCGCCTACTACGGGCAGATCAACTTCGACGGCATCGGGCACGGCCGGTTCGAGCGGCTGGTGCGCTCCAGCTTCCATTCGCCGCTGCACGCGAGCGACTGGGTGGTGGCCGAGGGCAGCGGGAAAATGCTGCTGGCGGACCGGGCCTTCGACGTGAACTCCTTCGACCTGGACGAGGGGAACCTGACGATCCGCTCGGGGAACCTGCTGGCGTTCGACCCGGCGCTCTCCCTGAAGCAGTCGATCGTGCCCGGGTTCGTGACGCTGATCGGTACGGGGAAGTTCGTGGCCGCGTCGAACGGGCCCGTGGTCTTCATGGAGCCGCCGCTGCGGGTCGACCCGCAGGCGCTGGTGGGGTGGGCGGACTGCCCCTCGCCGTGCCACCACTACGACCACGGTTACATGACGGGCGTCATGGGCGGAATCCGGTCACTGACGGGCATCGGCGGCACCTCGGGCGAGGAGCACCAGTTCGAGTTCGTAGGGGCGGGCACGGTGCTGATGCAGTCCAGCGAGGCGCTGATGGCGGAGCAGTCGACGGGTACGGTGCCGAGCGAACCGGGTGTCCCGGGCGGCGGTTCCACGCCGCGCATGCCCGGCCAGCTGGGGGACCTCCAGCGCCGCTTCGGCTTGTGAGCGGTAGGCTGCGGAGTGTGACGTCGAACGTCTGCGCCCAGCCGTCGGTCCTTGCCAACGAGTCCGCCGGCACTCCGGCGGCCCCAGGGTGCCCGCCGCCACACCCGCTGATGTCACACCCGTTAATTTCGTCCGGCTTTCAACTTCTTAGGTAGAATCCATATATGGAGACCGAGACGGCCACCCGCTGGCTGAGCGACACGGAGCAGTGCGCCTGGCGCACCCACCTGGACGTCAGCAGGCTGCTGATGCACCAGCTGGAGAAGGACCTCCAGCCGTTCGGCCTGACCATGAACGACTACGAGATCCTGGTCAACCTCTCCGAGTCCGAGGACCAGCGGATGCGGATGAGCGACCTCGCCGCCGCCACGCTCCAGTCCAAGAGCCGGCTCTCGCACCAGATCACCCGGATGGAGACGGCGGGCCTGGTCCGCCGCACCCACTGCGAGTCGGACCGGCGGGGACTGTACGCGGTCCTCACCGAGCTGGGCTCGGAGACCATGCGGAAGGTCGCCCCGCACCACGTGGACTCGGTGCGCAAGCACTTCATGGACCTGCTCTCCCCCGAGGCTCTCACGGATCTGCACGCGGCGCTGACGCCGATCGCGGAGCATCTGCGGGGGCGGCGCGGGAAGCCGTGACCCAGGACGGCTGACCGGTGCCCGGGGGCTCGCGGCACCGGTCCCCACGGCCGCGCGGTCCCGTCTCCGTACGGTCGGGGCGGCGTACGGCCGCGTACGTCTCGCGTACGCGTCGGCTCGGCGTACGGCGCTTCGCGTACGGTCAGGCCGCGCGGGGCAGCCACAGCCGGAACGCCGCGCCGCCCTCCGGGGCCCGGTGGACCGTGAGCGTCCCGCCGTGGCGCGTGGCCACGTCCCGGGCGATGGCCAGGCCGAGCCCCGCGCCGCCGTCGTCGCGGCTGCGGGCGTCGTCGAGCCGGACGAACCGTTCGAAGATCCGCTCCCGCTCGTCCTCCGGGACGCCCGCCCCGTCGTCGCGGACCTCCACCCGCACCCCGGAGCCGTCGGCCGCCACGGAGACGGCCACGCGCCCCTCGGTGTGCCGCTGGGCGTTGTCCAGCAGGTTGCCGACCACCCGGGCCAGCTGCCCGCGCGAGCCGTTCACCTCGAACGCCCCGCCCTCCGGCACCTCCACCGACACCGGAACCCGGTCCCCGGCCCGCTGGGACACCTCCTCGCGCACCAGCGCCCCCACCTCCACCCGGGCGGCCCCCGGCTTCTCCCCCGCGTCCAGCCGGGCCAGCAGCAGCAGGTCCGCCGCCAGCACCTGGAGGCGTACGGTGTCGGCGACCGCGCCCGGGAGGTCCAGCAGCTCCGGGTGGGCCTCGGCCACCTCCAGCTGGGTGCGGAGCGAGGCGATCGGGGAGCGGAGCTCGTGCGAGGCGTCCGCGACGAACCGGCGCTGCCGCTCCACGGACGCCTCCAGGACGGTGAGCGTCTCGTTGGTGGTCCGGGCCAGCGCCGCGATCTCGTCGCGCGAGCCGGGCTCCGGGACGCGGCGGGCCAGGTCCTCGGACGCGGTGATCGCGGCCATCTCGCGGCGGATGCCCTCGACGGGCCGCAGCGCGCGCCGGGTCACCAGCCAGGTCACGGCGGCGACGACGGCCAGCAGGAGCGGGAGGCCCATCAGCATGGCCCCGCGTACGGTGCCGACCGCCTCCTGCTCGGCGGCGAGCGGGGCGCCCGCGTGGACGGTCAGGGTGAGTCCGGCGGGGGTGGTCGCCTCGACGGCGGCGAACCGGTAGTCGGCGTGCTTGCCGTTGACGGTGGCGGTGCCGTCGGAGAAGTCCGGGTCGTCGGAGGAGACCTCGCCCCGGCCGGGCCGCCGGTCATCGTCATCGTCGTCATCGTCATCGTCGTCGTCCCCGGGTGACGGGGCGGCGCCGACCGAGGCGGAGGGTACGGGGCTGACGCCCGGCGAACGGGTCCCGGAGACGGCCTGGAGCCCCTTCGACACGAACACCACCCGCCCCTCCTCGTCGGTCACCTGGACCGGGTGGTCCTCCTCGTCGTCCAGGTCCAGGTCCTCGTACGCCGTGTCCAGGGCCAGCTGCCCGGCCACCTCCCGGGCGGCCACCTCCGCCTGGAGGTCCGCCTGGTCGATAAGGTTGTCCCGCAGGACGAGGAGGACGGCCAGCCCGGCGGCGACGAGGGCGACGGCGACGACCAGGGTGGCGCCGATGGCGGCCCTGGCCCGTACGGACCTCATCCCGCCTCCAGCCGGTAGCCTGCGCCACGCACCGTACGGATGGAAGCGGCGCCCAACTTGCGGCGCAGGGTGGAGATGTAGACCTCCACGATGTTCGGGTC
This sequence comes from Kitasatospora albolonga, assembly GCA_002082585.1. Classification (NCBI taxonomy): domain Bacteria; kingdom Bacillati; phylum Actinomycetota; class Actinomycetes; order Kitasatosporales; family Streptomycetaceae; genus Kitasatospora; species Kitasatospora albolonga. The sequence goes on along the minus strand of CP020563.1, from coordinate 5,815,248 downwards.
GCCGTCGTAGGCGAAGTCCCAGACGTGCTCCAGGATCTCCGCCTTGCTGACCACCTGCCCGGCGCGCAGGGCGAGTTGCTCCAGGACCGCGAACTCCTTGGCGGTGAGCGCGTATTCGTCCTCGCCCCGGTGGACGCGGCGGGCGGCGGTGTCGATCCGGAGGGTGCCGACGGTCAGCACGGGCGCGGCGGTCCCGGCGCCGCGTCGGCGCAGCAGGGCGCGGACCCGGGCGACCAGGACGACGTAGCTGAAGGGCTTGGTCAGGTAGTCGTCCGCGCCGGTGTCGAGCCCCTCGGCCTCGTCGTACTCGCCGTCCTTGGCGGTCAGCATGAGGATCGGCACCTCGTGCCCGGCGGCGCGGAGGGCGGCGCAGACCCGGTAGCCGTTCATGCCGGGCAGCATGATGTCGAGGATCACCAGGTCGTAGCCGCCCTCACCCGCCCGGTGGAGCCCTTCGAGCCCGTCGTGCACGACATCCACGGCGAAGCCCTCGGCGGTCAGTCCCCGGGCGAGGGACACCGCGAGACGCTTCTCGTCCTCCACGATCAACAGGCGCATGCGCACAGCCTCGCAAACTCCACCTGAAGACGCCTTCAGGTGGCTTCAGGCTGCGTTCAGCAAGCCCCCGGCAGTGTGGAACCCGTCGAAGCACAGCAGCTCTCGGGGAGGAACCTCATGAAGCGCAACGTCACCATCGCCGCCGTCACCGCGGCCGTCCTGATCGGCGGCACGGCCGCCGCCACCGTCGCCTTCGCGGACGGCGACGACCGCCGCCCGGCCACGACGACGCAGCAGCCGACGACGACCGGCAAGGACACGGACGACCGGAACGACGACCGGGACGACGACCGCTCCCCCGCCACCGGGACCACCACCGTCACGCTGGACCGGGCGGTGGCGGCGGCGCTGAAGAGCGTCCCGGGCACGGTCACCGAGGCCGAGCTGGACGACGACGATGACGACCGCGACGGCCGTACGGTCTGGGAGCTCGACGTGTACGGCTCCGACAAGGTCTGGCACGACGTGACGGTGGACGCCACCACCGGCAAGGTCCTGAAGACCCGCCAGGACGACGACAACGACGACCGCGACCGCCACGCGCCCCGCTCGTCCGCCGTCACCCTGAACGCGGCGGCGGACGCGGCGCTGAAGACCGCGCCGGGCCGCATCACGTCGATCGACCTGGACGACGACGATGACGATGACGACAACGGCCGCCGGGGCAGTGTCCTGCGCTGGGACGTCGACATCACCGGCAAGGACGGCAAGCAGCACGAGCTGAAGGTCGACGCCAAGACCGGCAAGGTCACGGTGGACCGCGACGACGACGGTGACGACGACCGGGACGACGACCGCGACGGCGACGACGACTGACCCGCCGCCCGGAGCGTCCTGGGCGGCACGGCCCCGTACCGCAGCGGCGGTGCGGGGCCGTTCGGCGCTCGGCACCGACGGCTGAGGAAGCAACCCTCGGACGAAGAGCAGAAGTTAAAAGCGTCAAGCGCGCGTGCGGGAGCTCCTCACCTCTCCCCCGTCAGCCCCGCCACCAGCTCATCGGCCGCCGCGTACGGGTCCAGGCTCCCCGCCACGATCCGCTCCGCCAGGGCGTTCAGGCGGCGGTCGCCGCGCAGGTCGGCGATGCGTTCGCGGAGGGCCGTGACGGCGATCGTCTCGACCTCGTGGGAGGCGCGGGCCGTACGGCGGGCGGCGAGGACGCCGTGCTCCTCCATCCAGGCGCGGTGCTTCTCCAGCGCCTCGACCACCTCGTCGATGCCCTCGCCCCGGGCCGCGACCGTCTTCACGATCGGGGGGCGCCAGTCGCCGGGGGCGCGGGACTCTCCGAGGCCCAGCATGTGGTTCAGCTCGCGGGCGGTGGCGTCGGCGCCGTCGCGGTCGGCCTTGTTGACCACGTACACATCGCCGATCTCCAGGATTCCGGCCTTGGCCGCCTGGATGCCGTCGCCCATGCCGGGGGCGAGCAGCACCACGGAGGTGTCGGCCTGGGAGGCGATCTCCACCTCGGACTGGCCGACGCCCACCGTCTCGACCAGGACCACGTCGCAGCCCGCCGCGTCCAGGACCCGGATCGCCTGCGGGGCCGACCAGGCGAGGCCGCCCAGGTGGCCCCGGGTGGCCATGGAGCGGATGTAGACGCCGGGGTCGGACGCGTGGTCCGACATCCGGACCCGGTCGCCGAGCAGGGCGCCGCCGGAGAACGGGGAGGACGGGTCGACGGCGAGGACGCCGACCCGCTTGCCCGCCCGGCGGTAGGCGGAGACCAGAGCGGACGTGGAGGTGGACTTGCCGACGCCCGGCGAGCCCGTGAGCCCGACGACGTAGGCGTGGCCCGCCAGCGGGGCCAGTGCCGCCATCACCTCGCGCAGCTGCGGGGACGCCCCCTCCACCAGCGAGATCAGCCGGGCCACCGCACGCGGCCTGCCTGCTCGCGCCTGCTCGACCAGCGTGGGGACGTCCACGTCCACGTTCACCGCTCCGTTCTCGCCTTGCCTCGTCTACGTACGGCGTATCCGTACGGTGTTACTTGCCCGGGACGCGGATGATCAACGCGTCGCCCTGGCCGCCGCCCCCGCACAGCGCCGCCGCGCCCGTGCCGCCGCCGCGCCGCTTCAGCTCCAGGGCCAGGTGCAGGACGACCCGGGCGCCGGACATGCCGATGGGGTGGCCGAGCGCGATGGCGCCGCCGTTGACGTTGACCTTGTCCGGAGTGACGCCCAGGTCCTTCATGGACTGGACGGCGACGGCGGCGAACGCCTCGTTGATCTCGATCAGGTCGAGGTCGTCGACGGTCAGGCCGTCCTTCTTCAGCGCGTGCCGGATCGCGTTGGAGGGCTGCGACTGGAGGGAGTTGTCGGGGCCCGCGACGTTTCCGTGGGCGCCGATCTCGGCGATCCAGTCGAGGCCCAGCTCCTGCGCCTTGGCCTTGCTCATGACGACGACGGCGGCGGCGCCGTCGGAGATCTGCGAGGAGGTGCCCGCGGTGATCGTGCCGTCCTTGGCGAAGGCGGGGCGCAGCTTGCCGAGCGACTCGACCGTGGTCTCGGGGCGGATGCCCTCGTCCTGGGCGAAGAGCACCGGCTCGCCCTTGCGCTGCGGGATCTCGACCGGGGTGATCTCGGCCTCGAAGACGCCGTTCTTCTGCGCGGCGGCGGCCCGCTGGTGGGAGAGGGCGCCGATCTCGTCCTGGGCGGCGCGGTCCAGGCCGAGGCGGCCGTTGTGCTTCTCGGTGGACTCGCCCATCGGGATGTTCTCGTACGCGTCGGTGAGACCGTCGTACGCCATCGAGTCGAGCATCTCGATCGCGCCGTACCTGTACCCCTCGCGGGACTTGGGGAGCAGGTGCGGGGCGTTGGTCATGGACTCCTGGCCGCCCGCGACCACAACGTCGAACTCCCCGGCACGGATGAGCTGGTCGGCCAGCGCGATGGCGTCGAGCCCGGAGAGACAGACCTTGTTGATGGTGAGCGCGGGCACGTTCATCGGGATGCCCGCCTTGACGGCGGCCTGGCGGGCGGGGATCTGGCCCGCGCCGGCCTGGAGCACCTGGCCCATGATCACGTACTGCACCTGGTCGCCGCCGATGCCGGCCCGGTCCAGGGCCGCCTTGATCGCGACCCCGCCGAGGTCGGCCCCGGAGAAGCTCTTGAGCGAGCCGAGGAGACGGCCCATGGGCGTCCGGGCGCCCGCGACGATCACTGAGGTGGTGGTACCGGTCGTTGCTGGCATGGGCACGGCCCCTTGGGTCGGATGTGAACGAGGGTTTACCTGAATGTACTGAGCGCTCCCGCGCCCGTCATCCGGCTACCGGTGTGACGGCGCGCACGTTGCGTAACCATGGCGGGGGCCGGGGCGCGGAGCCATGCTGAAACCATGCTGACGCGCATCGACCACATCGGAATCGCCTGCTTCGACCTGGACAGGACGGTGGAGTTCTACCGTGCCACGTACGGATTCGAGGTGTTCCACAGCGAGATCAACGAGGAGCAGGGCGTCCGGGAGGCCATGCTCAAGATCAACGGGACCTCGGACGGCGGGGCGTCCTACCTCCAGCTCCTGGAGCCCACCCGGGAGGACTCCGCCGTGGGCAAGTGGCTGGCAAAGAACGGGGAAGGCGTCCACCACATCGCCTTCGGTACAGAAGACGTCGACGGGGACGCCGCGGACATCCGCGAGAAGGGCGTCCGTGTGCTGTACGACGAGCCCAGGACGGGGTCGATGGGGTCCCGGATCACGTTCCTGCACCCCAAGGACTGCCACGGCGTCCTCACCGAACTGGTCACGAGCAACCCGGAGCACTGACCCGGCGCAGACCCGGCCCGGTAGAGTGGGCGGTTCCGGGCCGGGGCCGGGTCGGGGCCGTACCACGTCCTCGTCGTTTGTCTGTCACCATTCCCTGGGGACCGCTCGTCGGCGAGCTGTCCTCGTGTGGACAGTTGCGACCAGGGTTGGGGTCTCCCCTGCTCGAACAGAGTTGAGCTCGGGGAAGGATGGGACCGCGCAGTGCGGGGCTACGAAAGCCAGGAGAGCCACCGAGCTGAAGACGACCATCTCTCGCGGTTCGAAGCCGAGATGGCCCGGCTGAGGACCGACCGGGAGAAGGCCGTCCAGCACGCCGAGGACCTCGGTTACCAGGTCGAGGTCTTGCGCGCCAAGCTGCACGAGGCCCGGCGCAATCTGGCCACCCGTCCCGCGTACGACAGCGCGGACATGGGCTACCAGGCCGAGCAGCTGCTGCGGAACGCGCAGGTGCAGGCCGAGCAGCTGCGCAGCGACGCCGAGCGCGAGCTGCGCGAGGCGCGGGCCCAGACACAGCGCATCCTCCAGGAGCACGCCGAGCACCAGGCGCGCCTCCAGGCGGAGTTGCACAACGAGGCCGTCCAGCGCAGGCAGCAGCTCGACCAGGAGCTGGCCGAGCGCCGGCAGACCGTCGAGTCGCACGTCAACGAGAACGTCGCCTGGGCCGAACAGCTGCGGGCCCGCACCGAATCGCAGGCGCGCAGGCTGCTGGACGAGTCCCGGGCCGAGGCCGAACAGGCGCTCGCCGCCGCCCGCGCCGAGGCCGCCCGGCTGGCCGAGGAGACCCGGCAGCGCGTCGGCTCCGAGGCCGAGGCGGCCCGGGCCGAGGCGGAAGCGATCCTGCTGCGCGCCCGCAAGGACGCCGAACGCATGCTGGGCGCCGCCTCCGCGCAGGCCCAGGAGGCCACCAGCCACGCGGAGCAGCTGCGCTCCAGCACCACCGCGGAGACCTCGCAGGCCCGCCAGCAGACGGCCGAGCTGAACCGGGCCGCCGAGCAGCGGCTCCAGGAGGCCGAGACCCGGCTGCGGGAATCCCGGCTGGAGGCCGAGAAGACCCTCGCCGAGGCAAAGGAGACCGCGGCCAAGAAGCTGGCCGCCTCCGAGTCGCAGAACGAGCAGCGCACCCGTACGGCCAAGTCGGAGATCGCCCGGCTGGTCGGCGAGGCCACCAAGAGCGCCGAGGCGCTCAAGGAGGAGGCCGAGCAGGCCCTCGCCGACGCCCGTGCCGAGGCCGACCGGCTGGTCGCCGAGGCGGCCGAGAAGGCCCGTACGGCAGCCGCCGAGGACGCCGCCGCCCAGCTCGCCAAGGCGGCCCGCAGCGCCGAGGAGGTCCTCACCAAGGCGTCCGAGGACGCCCGGTCGACGACGAAGGCGGCGAGCGAGGAGGCCGAGCGCATCCGCCGCGAGGCGGAGGCCGAGGCGGACCGGCTGCGCGGCGAGGCCGCCGAGCAGGCGGACGAGCTCAAGGGCGCGGCCAAGGACGACACCAAGGAGTACCGGGCCAAGACGGTCGAGCTCCAGGAGGAGGCCCGTCGGCTGCGCGGCGAGGCCGAGCAGCTGCGCTCCGAGGCGGTCGCGGAGGGTGAGCGCATCCGGGGCGAGGCCCGCCGCGAGGCGGTCCAGCAGCTGGAGGAGGGCGCCCGCAAGGCGGAGGAGCTGCTGACCGAGGCGCGCTCCGACGCGGACGAGCTGCGCACCAAGGCGAACGGCGAGAGCGAGCGCATCCGCGCCGAGGCCGCCGAGCGCGCGGCCACCCTGCGCAAGCAGGCCGAGGAGACGCTCGAGCGCACCCGCGCCGAGGCCGAGAAGCTGCGGGCGGAGGCCGAGGAGCAGGCGGAGGCCACCACGGCCGAGGCCGAGCGGGCGGCGGCCGGGCTGCGCGAGGAGACCGAGCGCGCGGTGGCGGCCCGGCAGGCCGAGGCCGCCGATGAGCTGGAGCGGCTGCACACCGAGGCCGAGGCCCGGCTCGCCGCCGCCGAGGAGGCGCTCGGCGAGGCCCGTACGGAGGCGGAGCGCATCCGCCGCGAGACGGCCGAGGAGGCGGAGCGGCAGCGCGCCGAGGCCGCCGAGCGGGCCCGGGCGCTGACCGAGCAGGCCGGGGCGGAGGCGGAGCGGCTGCGTGACGAGGCTGCGGCGGACGCCTCGCAGGCCCGTGCCGAGGGCGAGAACATCGCCGTACGGCTGCGGAGCGAGGCCGCCGCCGAGGCCGAGCGGCTGAAGACCGAGGCCAAGGAGACCGCCGACCGGGTGCGCGCGGAGGCCGCAGCCGCCGCCGAGCGGGTGGAGGCCGAGGCCGCCGAGGCGCTGGAGGCCGCCCAGGAGGAGGCCACGCGCCGCCGCCGGGAGGCCGAGGAGATCCTCGGCGCCGCCCGTACGGAAGCGGGGCAGGAGCGCGAGCGGGCCCGCGAGCAGAGCGAGGAGCTGCTCGCCTCCGCCCGCAAGCGGGTGGAGGAGGCGCAGGCCGAGGCGCAGCGGCTGGTCGAGGAGGCGGACGCCCGGGCGACCGAGCTGGTCTCGGCGGCCGAGCAGACCGCCCAGCAGGTGCGGGACTCCGTCTCCGGGCTCCAGGAGCAGGCCGAGGAGGAGATCGCCGGGCTGCGTTCGGCGGCCGAGCATGTCGCGGAGCGCACCCGTACCGAGGCGCAGGAGGAGGCGGACCGGGTCCGCGCCGACGCGCACGCCGAGCGGGACCGCGCCTCCGAGGACGCGGTGCGGCTGCGGCGGGAGGCGGGCGAGGAGGCGGACCGGCTCCGGCGGGAGGCCCACGAGGAGGCGGAGGCCGCGAAGGCGCTGGCCGAGCGGACGGTCTCCGAGGCGATCGCCGAGTCGGAGCGGCTGCGCGCGGACACCTCGGAGTACAGCCAGCGGATGCGTACGGAGGCGTCCGACGCCCTCGCCTCGGCGGAGCAGGACGCGTCGAAGGCCCGTGCCGAGGCCCGGCAGGACGCCAACCGCATCCGTTCGGAGGCGGCGGCCCAGTCGGACCGGCTCATGGCCGAGTCGACGGCCGAGAGCGAGCGCATCCGCAACGAGGCGGCCCACTCCTCCGAGCAGCTCGTCGTCGAGGCGACCACGGAGGCCAACCGGCGCCGCAAGGACGCGAACGAGCAGGCCGAACGGCTGCTAGCCGAGGCGGGCCAGGAGGCGGAGCGGCTGCGCGCCGAGGCGGCCGAGCTGCTCGGCTCCGCGCAGGAGAGCGCCGCCCGTACGGTCGAGGAGGCCGAACGGCTGCGTACGGAAGCGGAGTCGGCGGCGGAGGAGCTGCGTTCGGAGGCCCGCCAGGAGGCGGACCGGGTGCTGGACGAGGCCCGCGAGGCGGCGGCCAAGCGCCGGGCGGACGCGGCGGAGCAGGCGGACCAGCTCATCAACAAGGCGCGGGAAGAGGCGCTGCGTACGGCCACCGAGGCGGAGGGGCAGGCCGACACCATGGTCGGCGCGGCCCGCAAGGAGGCCCAGCGGATCACCTCGGAGGCGACCGTCGAGGGCAACACCCTGGTGGAGCGCGCCCGTACGGACGCCGATGAGCTGCTGGTCGGCGCCCGGCGCGACGCGACCCAGATCCGGGAGCGGGCGCAGGAGCTGCGGGCCCGGCTGGAGAGCGAGATCGAGGAGCTCCACGAGCGGGCCCGCCGGGAGACGTCGGAGCAGATGAAGACCGCCGGGGAGCGCGTCGACAACCTGATGAAGGCGGCGACCGAGCAGCGCGACGAGGCCGAGGCGAAGGCCAAGGAGCTGCTGGCGGAGGCCAATTCGGAGGCGAGCAAGGTCCGGATCGCCGCGGTGAAACGGGCCGAGTCGCTGCTGAAGGAGGCCGAGGCCAAGAAGGCCGGGCTGATCCGCGAGGCGGAGAAGCTGCGGGCCGACGCGCAGGCCGAGGCCGAGAAGACGGTCGCCGAGGGGAAACGGGAGCTGGAGGTCCTGGTGCGCAGGCGCGAGGACATCAATACGGAGATCTCCCGTGTCCAGGACGTGCTGGAAGCGTTGGAGTCTTTCGAGACTCCCGGCGGGGGCGGCAAACCGGCGGACGGACCGCCGGGCGGCTCCAAGGCCCCCGCGGCGGCGGGCTCGCGGTCGGGGGGCAAGTCGTCGGGGAGGTAGCGGTCGCGGGGCCCCGGACCTGCCCGGGTCCGGTCCCACGGGGGAACGCAGGAGATGGATGTACGGGGGAGAGAACGCAGGGCGTCCGGAGGAAGCAGGCGTACGGGGGCGCGTGCTTCGTCATGGACATTCAACCCTTCGAGTGGCAAGCACTCCGGGGGTCAGCCACTCAAAAGGGGTGTCATTCTCCAGATCAAACCGACATCTGCACGCTGACACGCCGCAATGGCCCCTAGGATTCCCCTATCACCTCACCGGTCTCATTCGACAGGAACCCCATGAGTGACCCTTCCTCCCCCTTCGGCTTCGAGCTCGTGCGACGTGGTTACGACCGCGGTCAGGTGGACGACCGCATTACCAAGCTCGTCGCCGACCGTGACAGCGCCCTGGCCCGCATCACGTCCCTGGAAAAGCGCATCGAGGAGCTGCACCTCGAGACGCAGAACGCCCAGGCCCAGGTGAACGACGCCGAGCCGTCGTACGCCGGGCTCGGTGCCCGTGTCGAGAAGATCCTCCGCCTCGCCGAGGAGGAGGCCAAGGACCTGCGTGAGGAGGCCCGTCGGGCCGCCGAGCAGCACCGCGAGCTGGCCGAGTCGGCCGCCCAGCAGGTGCGCAACGACGCGGAGTCCTTCGCCGCCGAGCGCAAGGCGAAGGCCGAGGACGAGGGCGTCCGCATCGTCGAGAAGGCCCAGGGCGAGGCGAACACCCTCCGCAGCGACGCCCAGAAGGACGCGCAGCAGAAGCGCGAGGAGGCCGACGCCCTCTTCGAGGAGACCCGCGCCAAGGCCGCCCAGGCCGCCGCCGACTTCGAGACGAACCTCGCCAAGCGGCGCGAGCAGTCGGAGCGCGACCTCGCGTCCCGTCAGGCCAAGGCCGAGAAGCGCCTCGCCGAGATCGAGCACCGCGCCGAGCAGCTCCGTCTGGAGGCCGAGAAGCTCCGCACGGACGCCGAGCGCCGTGCCCGTCAGACGGTGGAGACCGCGCAGCGCCAGGCCGAGGACATCGTGGCCGACGCCAACGCCAAGGCCGACCGCATCCGCAGCGAATCGGAGCGCGAGCTGGCGGCGCTCACCAACCGCCGCGACTCGATCAACGCGCAGCTGACCAACGTCCGCGAGATGCTGGCCACGCTGACCGGTGCCGCGGTGGCCGCCGCCGGGTCCCCGGTGGACGACGAGCCCGCCCAGCGCGGTGTTCCGGCCCAGCAGACCCGCTGACCCCACGGAACGCCTCGTTCCGCGCGCCCGGTTCCGCCTTTGTGGTGGCGCCGGGCGCGCGGCCGTTCTAGCGTGTCCGCATGATCGAGCTCGAGGGACTGACCAAGCGATTCGGCAGCAAGGTTGCCGTCGACCATCTGACGTGCCAGGTCAGACCCGGCATGGTGACCGGTTTCCTGGGCCCCAACGGGGCGGGCAAGTCCACCACCATGCGGATGATGCTCGATCTGGACAACCCCACCAGCGGTACGGTGCGGATCGACGGCAAGCCGTACCACGAACTCCAGGAACCGCTGAAGTACATCGGGGCGCTGCTCGACGCCAAGTCGATGAACGGCGGCCGGAGCGCGTACAACAACCTGCTCTGTCTGGCGCAGAGCAACCGCATCCCGAGCAGCCGGGTCGACGAGGTCCTCGAAACCGTCGGTCTGAGCGCGGTCGCGAAGAAGAAGTCCAAGGGCTTCTCCCTCGGCATGGGCCAGCGCCTCGGCATCGCCTCCGCCCTGCTGGGCGACCCCGAGATCCTGATGTTCGACGAACCGGTCAACGGCCTGGACCCCGAGGGCATCCACTGGATTCGCAACCTGATGAAGGCGCTCGCCGCCGAGGGCCGGACCATCTTCGTCTCGTCCCACCTGATGAGCGAGATGGCGCTGACGGCGGACCATCTGATCGTGATCGGCCAGGGCAGGCTGCTCGCCGACACCTCGATGGCGGACTTCATCCAGGAGAACTCCCGCAGTTACGTACGGCTGCGCTCACCGCAGCAGGAGCAGCTGCGCGACGCCCTGAGCCAGGGGGGCTTCACCGCCGTCGAGGCGGACGGCGGCGTCCTGGAGATCGACGGCGCCACCACCGAGGAGCTCGGTGAACTGGCGGCCCGTCACCAGGTCGTGCTGCACGAGCTGAGCGCGCAGCGGGCCTCCCTGGAAGAGGCGTTCATGCAGATGACCGCATCCTCCGTGGAGTACCACGCCCATTCCGGACCGGGCGGGGCACCACCGCCCCCGGTGGCGGGGGCGGCCTGGGGCGAGGGCTGGGACCAGCCCGGAGGCACCGGAGGCACCGCCTCCCCCGCGTCCGGCGACGGCACCGCGTCCGCCGACGGCACCGCAGGCACCTCCAACACCTCCGGCACCGCGAACGAGGGGGCGTGACGACGATGGCTTCGGTACCCGCTGTCCTGAACTCCGAGTGGACCAAGATCCGTACGGTCTCCTCCACCACCTGGACGCTCATCTGCGCGTTCGCCGTCACGGTCGCCATGAGCGCGGGCATCGCCGCTCTGCTGAACGCCACGTTCGACGACCTCCCCGAGGCCGAGCGGCTCACCTTCGACCCGACGCTCGTCAGCTTCTCCGGTACGGTGCTGGGCCAGCTCGCCATGATCGTGTTCGGGGTGCTCGTGGTCGGTACGGAGTACAGCTCCGGCATGATCCGCACCTCGCTGGCGGCCGTCCCGCAGCGCGGCACGCTCCTCTTCAGCAAGATCACCGTGGCCGGGGTGCTGGCCCTCCTGGTCGGCCTGCTCACCAGCTTCGTCTCGTTCTTCCTCTGCCAGGCCCTGCTGGGCGACCGGGGAACGACCCTCGGCGAGGAGAACGTGCTGCGCGCGGTGGTCGGCGCCGGCCTCTACATGGGGCTGATCGCCATCTTCTCCATGGGCGTCACGGCGATGCTGCGCAGCTCCATGCTGTCGATGGGCATCCTGATCCCGTTCTTCCTGCTGATCTCCAGCATCCTGACCGCGGTGCCGTACGCCAAGGACGTCATCCGGTACTTCCCCGACCAGGCCGGGTCGAAGATCATGCAGGTCGTCCCCGAGGCGATGGGCAGCGACCCGGCGCCCTACGGGCCGTGGGGCGGGCTCGGGATCATGGTCGCGTGGGTGGCGGCCGCGGTGATCGGCGGCTACCTGGTCCTGAAGAACCGGGACGCGTGAGGCAGCGGCCGGGACGCCGAACCCCGTAACGGCCCGCTCGCAGCCCGTACGCAACTTGGCCGGAACCGTCAGCGCCTGGTTATCCTCCTAACTCTTACGGGGGGTGTGCGGCCGGGCGGCCGGGGCCCCGACCACAGAGTGAGTCGATGGGGCTGGAGAATGATCGAGGCAGTCGGCCTGACCAAGCGCTACGGCGCGAAGACGGCCGTGGACGACCTTTCCTTCCAGGTGCGGCCGGGGGCCGTCACCGGCTTCCTCGGTCCCAACGGGTCGGGGAAGTCCACGACCATGCGGATGATCCTCGGCCTGGACCGGCCGACGGCGGGCCATGTGACGGTCTGCGGGCACCCCTACCGGAGCCTGCCGAACGCGCCGCGCCAGGTGGGCGCGCTGCTGGACGCCAAGGCCGTGCACGGCGGGCGGACCGCCCGCACCCACCTGCTGTCGCTCGCCCAGCTGGCCGGGATTCCGGCCAGGCGGGTGGACGAGGTGCTCGGGGTCGTCGGCCTCCAGGACGTCGCCAAGCGGCGCTCCAGCGGCTTTTCGCTGGGGATGGGGCAGCGGCTGGGGATCGCGGCGGCGCTGCTCGGCGACCCGCAGGTGCTGCTCTTCGACGAGCCGGTCAACGGCCTGGACCCCGAGGGCATCCACTGGGTCCGCAACCTGATGAAGACGCTGGCGTCCGAGGGGCGCACGGTCTTCGTCTCCAGCCATCTGATGAGCGAGATGGCCCTCACCGCGGACCATCTGATCGTGATCGGGCGCGGCCGGCTGCTCTCCGACATGAGCGTCACCGACTTCATCTCGGCGAACTCCGCCGACTTCGCCCGGGTCCGGGTTCCCGAGAACGCCCCCGAGGAGCGCGAGAAGCTGACGTCCTCGCTCATCGAGGCGGGCGGCGGTGTGCTGTCCGAGCCGGACGGCGCTCTGCGCGTCACCGGCCTGCCGCTGCCGAGGATCAGCGACCTGGCCCACGCGTGCGACGTACGGCTCTGGGAGCTGTCGCCGCACCGGGCGTCGCTGGAGGAGGCGTACATGCGGATGACGCAGGGCGTCGTGGACTACCGCTCGACGGACGACGCCAAGGCAGGGCTCCTGGAGCCCGTGCAGGGGCCCTACGGGGGCGCTCAGGGCGGTTACGGGGGTTACGGGGCCGAGCAGGGCCCCGGGCCGCTCCAGCCCGCGGAGGCGGCCCAGCAGAGCTGGTACGCCCCGCCGCCGCCCGGACAGAACCCGTACGCGGCCTCCGGACCGGCCGCCGCGCCGGTCGGACAGAACCCGTACGCGGCACCCGTCCCGCCCGCGCCCGCGCCCGCCCCCACGTCCACCCCCGAGCCCTCCCCCGCCGACCGCGCCGGGGAGCAGCAGACCAGCGAGGACCCCCGATGACGACGCCGGCCGCCGAGCAGGCCCACGAGCACCCGCAGCCGAACCTGCCGCACGGTCACGGTCTGCCGGTCTCCTACCAGTCGCCTATCCCGATCCGCCGCGCCACGCTCGGCGACGCGATCGCCTCGGAGTGGACGAAGATCCGTTCCGTGCGCTCCACGCTGTGGACGCTGGGCGTGATGATCGTGCTGATGATGGCGATCGGCCTGATGTCCGCGCTGCTCATCTCCGCGGCCGACACCGATCTCGCGGGCGAGCCGGTCGTGGGCCTCGGCTTCTTCGGGGTGCTGCTGGGCTCGATCTGCGTGATCACCCTCGGCGTGCTGACCATCGGCTCCGAGTACAGCACCGGGATGATCCGTACGACGCTGACGGCGTGCCCGAGCCGGGCCAGGGTGCTGACGGCCAAGGCGATCGTCTTCTTCCTGCTGACCTTCGTGATCACCACGGTGACCGCCACGGTGGTCGCGGTGATCCAGACGGCGATCCTGGGCGGCGGCGGAGGCAGCGAAGGGACCGGCTCGGTGTGGCTGCGCGCCACGGTGGGCGTCGGGCTCTACATCGCGGCCCTCGGCCTGGTGTCGCTAGCGGTCGGCGCGATCATCCGGCACTCGGCGGGCGCCATCACGATCATGATCGCCGTGGTGCTGCTGCCGCTGGTCCTCGCGCTGTTCATGTTCGCCGAGAGCCTGCGCGGACTTCAGCGCTTCCTCTTCGAGTACTCGATCCCCAACCAGCTCGGCGCGCTGTACGGCTCGACGGTCACCGAGTCCGGCCCCTCCGGCTGGGAGCCGCTGCTGCTGATGCTGGGCATCGCGGCCGTGGCCATGGGCGGCGCCTATCTGCTGCTGGACCGGCGCGACGTCTGAGCCGGAACGTCCGAGGCGGAACGTCTGAGGCTGGACGTCCGGAACGGGACCTCCGGCGCTCAGTGGCGCGGTGCGTTCCTGGACCGCTGCACCCGTGTGGTGCGGCGGTCCTTCGCGTTCCAGCACGCCTTGTGCCAGTGCCTGCGGTCGTCGATGCCGCCGAACTCGGGCCAGGCGACGAGGTGCGGGACGCCGGAGGGGATCTCCTGGTCGCAGCCGGGGCAGCGGTACCGCTTGCCCTGGGCGCTCGCCCCGCTCACCGGGCGCACCGACCACTCCTCGCCCTGCCAGCTCTCGGTGGCCCCTCCCCCGCCGTACCGCCCCGGGGCCGTACCGGGATGTTCGTCGGGACGGTCGCCGCCACGGGGGCGGTTGCGGCGCGGGGACACGGGACACCTCACGGGGGCGGTTCGGGCACGGTGGCAACAAGCCTAGAGGCTGCCGCCGGGGGCAGGTGCCGGGTGGGACGGGCGGCGCGGCCCGGCGCGGGAGCGATCACGGTCCGGCGCCGGGGGCGATCACGATCCGGCCCGGGAGTGAGTTAGCGGAAAATCGCAACAACTTCGCCCCGGACCGTGCCTTTGGCACGTGTCAGACGTTGTTGCCAGTGGGGGAGACACGCGTCGGGCCGCGAGGAGGCAATCAGCGATGCGCATCGGAACGTTCGTTCTGGCAGCCCAGTTCCCGGGTCAGGGGCCGGGTGAGGCCCTGCACCGGGCCGTCCGGTCCGCCGAGGCGGCGGAGGAGTCCGGGCTCGACTCGGTCTGGCTGGCCGAGCACCACTTCGTGCCGTACGGGGTCTGCCCGTCCGCCACCACGCTGGCCGCGCTGCTGCTGGGCCGGACGCGCAGAATCCGGGTCGGCACGGCCGTCAGCGTGCTGCCCAGCCACCACCCCGTGGCCCTCGGAGAGCAGGCCGCGCTGCTGCATCTGACCAGCGGCGGACGGTTCTCGCTCGGGGTGGGCCGGGGCGGTCCCTGGGTGGACCTGGAGGTCTTCGGCGGCGGTCTCGACGCGTACGAGAACGGCTTCCCCGAGGCGCTGGAGCTGCTGCTCGACTGGCTGCGGGAGCCGAGGGTCGCCGGGCGCGGGGAGCGGTTCGGCTTCCGCGAGGTGGCGGTGGTCCCGCGCGCGGACGAACTGCTGGAAGGACCGGCCGAGGGCCCCTCGGAGGGGCCGGAGGTGATCGTGGCGTGCACCTCCCCCACGACCGTACGGCTGGCCGCGGCCCGGGCGCTGCCGATGCTGCTGGGCATGCACTGCGGGGACGAGGAGAAGGCGGAGATGGTCGCCCTGTGGCGTACGGCGGCCCGGGAGGCCGGTCATCCGCCGGAGGTGGTCGAGGGGGCCGCACATGTGTCCGCCGGGGTGGCCCAGATCGAGGACGGGCCGGGGGCGGCGACGGAGACGCTCGTCAAGACCATGCCCGGCTGGCTGCGCCAGGGGCTGGACGCGCATGTCACGGTCGACGGCAGGCACCGCGTGATGCGGGACCCGGTGGCGTACACGGAACTGCTGTGCGGGCTGCATCCGGTGGGCCCGCCGCGGCTGGCCGCCGACCGGCTCGCGGCCACCGCCGAGCGGACCGGCATCACCCGCTTCGCCCTGCTGGTGGAGGGGTCCGGCGATCTCGCGGCGACCGAGGAGAACGTGCGGCGCCTGGGCGCGGACGTGCTGCCGCTGCTCACCTGACCTGCGCCTGTGCATGGGACGACCTCGCGTGGAACGTGGTGCGGTGGTACGGGAGCTGCCGCCCCGGAGCCAGTTGCACCTCCCGCGGCCCGAAGCGGCAGCAGAAGCGTTCAGCAGTCCCGTAGTTCGGGCGACTGGTTGAGCAACTGGCCCCTCACCGAGGTGAACTTGGCCAGCCGGTCGTCGACCGAGGCGTCCAGCGGGAACACCGCGACGCGGTGGCAGTTCTGGAAGGCGATACGTACTCCGAAGTGCCGCTGGAGCGCGCCGCGTATCGCGTCACTCGCCAGCGCGCGCAGCAGCTGACCACGTGCCTGCTCGTCCGGCGGCGGCGTCTGGTTGTCGGCGAACTGACCGCCGTCGACCTTCAGCTGAGCCACCAGAGAGCTGATCATCTCCCATGCGAAAGGCAGGGAGGTCCGGACGCAGTCGACGAAGTCGGCTTCGTCGACCTCGCCTCGCTCGGCCTGTTCCAACAGTGCCGGTGAGACGTCGAGCGACATGGGTTCTCCTCTCGCGACCCCGGACGGTGACCGGGGTCTTACGGGCAGGGAAGAAGGGCGACGACGCAGCGTGCACGGGCGGCGACCTCCTGCATCCACGGTAAGGGCGCGGTCGGGGCCGCACCAGAAGATTGGGAACACAACCGGCCACTGGCGAAGGTGCGCAAAGAGGGGCAAGCCCGCTTCGGCGCTTCGCGGTGGGAGCCCAGTGACAGGGGTCGACGGATGGGGAAATCGCGTCGGGACCCCGTCTTCGAGTAGCGTTGCCGACCATGCGTCTCGTCATCGCCCGTTGCTCCGTGGACTACGCGGGCCGGCTCACAGCCCACCTGCCCTCCGCCCCTCGTCTCATCCTGGTGAAGGCGGACGGGAGCGTCTCGATCCACGCCGACGACCGGGCGTACAAACCGCTCAACTGGATGTCCCCGCCGTGCACTCTGAAGGAGGGCACCGGCGACGAGGCCGGGGTCTGGACGGTGGTCAACAAGGCGGGCGAAAAACTGATCATCACGATGGAGGAAATCCTCCACGACTCCTCGTACGAGCTGGGCGTCGACCCGGGGCTCATCAAGGACGGCGTGGAGGCGCACCTTCAGGAGCTGCTCGCCGACCGGATCGAGATCCTGGGCGAGGGCCACACCCTGATCCGCCGTGAGTACCCCACCGCCATCGGCCCGGTGGACATCCTCTGCCGCGACGCGAACGGGGCGACGGTGGCCGTGGAGCTGAAGCGGCGCGGTGACATCGACGGGGTGGAGCAGCTGACCCGCTATCTGGAGCTGCTCAACCGCGACCCGCATCTCGCACCGGTCAAGGGCGTCTTCGCCGCCCAGGAGATCAAGCCGCAGGCGCGCGTGCTCGCGACCGACCGGGGCATCGGCTGTCTGGTGCTCGACTACGACGCGATGCGCGGCATCGAGGACGACAAGCTGCGCCTGTTCTGAGCGCCTGTCCCACCCCCCCGCCCCCGCCCCCGCCCCCGCCCCTGCCCCTGCCCCTGCCCCTGCCCCTGCCCCTGAACGACCGGAGCCGGGCACCCCTCTGTACGGAGGGGTGCCCGGCTTCCGTGTGTCACGGGGCGTCCGGCTTACGCCTGTTGGGAGTTGCCCGGCTGCCGCGTGTCAGGCCGACGCCTCGGTGGGGTCGTCGCCCGCCGCCGGGTCACCGGCATCGGTACTGGCGCTGGCACTGGCGCTGGCCGATTCGGCGGGGCCGCTGGCGGAGGTGGAGGTGTCCGGCTCGCCCGGGGGCTCCTCGGTGGGCGTCTCGGTGGGCGGGGTCGTCGGCGTCTCGGTGGGCGGGGTCGTCGGCGGTGTGGGGGGCGGAGTCGTCGGCCGCTCCGTCGGCGTGGTCGGCTTCCCGCTCGAGGACGGCCCGTCCGAGGTCGGGTTCTCGGTGGGCGGCGTGCTCGACGGCGCCTCCGTGCCCGGCGACGAACCGCCCGGCGACGAGGGCCCGGGCGAGGGCGAGCCTGAGGTGCTGGGCGCCACCGGTTCCGAGGAGGCGGGGGCCGTGGGCGCCTCGTCGCCGGGGGTGGAGGCGTCCGGGGCGGGGCCCTCGTCCGGCTCGTCGGCGGGGAGCCCGTCGTCGGTCGCCCCCTCGGTGGCCGACTGCTCGGTGGTGACGTTGCGGCTGCCCGGCGCGTCCGGGTCGTTCGCGGCGAGGCCGAGGGCGACGACCGTGCCGAGCACCCCGACCAGCAGCGCGCCCGCCCCGGCGGCGGCCAGGTTGCGCCGCGCACCGCCCAGGACCACGCGCCCGCCGCCGGTCCGCTCCGGGGCGGAGGCGGCGACCGGCGGGGCGACCACCGTGGGGTCCTCCACCACCTCCGGCCACCCGGACACCGGCTGCTCCGGCCGGGCGAACAGCGACGGGCCCGGGAACCCGCCCGGCGGCGTACCGGGGAAGTCCTGGTGCACGGCGGGGATGTCATCGCCCGCCTGGGACCGGGCGGACGGGGCGAGGCAGCCGGAGCGGTCCGTGACCAGGGCGAGGGCCCGGCGTCCGGCCACCGCCCCGGACTTGTCGGCGAGGGCGCCGCGCATGGAGATCGCGGTCTCCAGCTCCGTACGGGCCCGGTCGAGGTTGCCGGAGCAGAGCGCGAGGACACCCAGCTCATGGTGGAAGTACGCCTCTTCGGCGACCTCCCCGGCGATCCTGGCGGCCTCCTGGCCCGCCCTGAGCGCCTTCTCCCAGGCGCCCCAGCTCAGCCCGGCGGCGAAGGCGGGAGCGGCGCTGCGGGCCAGCAGGACGGCCGCGCTGGCCTGGCCCGCCTCGCCGTCGGGGACGAGGCGGCCCATGGCGGCGATGACGGCGTCGGCCTCGGCGGCGGCCCGCTGCGGGGTGACCGAGGGGTGCGAGATCCACCAGGCGTAGTGCTGGGCGGCCGTACGGGCGTGGGCGGCGGCGGTGTCCGCGTAGCCGCCCGCCTCCAGCTGGGCGAGGACACCGGCGGCGAGCCGGTAACGGGGCCCGGCCGGGGAGAGCAGTCCGCAGCCGGCCAGCTCGCCGAGGGCGGCGTCCGCGTGGGTGTCGCCCACGAGGGCCGGCAGATGGGCCTGGTGGGGCACCTCGCCGCCGAGCGCGACGGTGAAACGCAGGGTCTCGCGGGCCGCCTCGCTGAGCCGGGAGGCGAGCAGAACGGCGGGCGCGGCCCCCTCGCCGAGGCTCGGCAGCGGCACGTCCAGGGTCTCGGGGGTGGGCGCTTCGGGGACCGGGGGCGCGTCGTCCGGGCGTGGCTCGAAGTAGTCGTACTCGTCGAAGGCGGTGGGGTCGGTGTTGAGCCGGTCGCGCTGGCGCAGCAGCGATCCGGCCTGGACGAAGCGGAGCGGCAGCCCCTCGGACTCGAACCAGAGGTCGCCCGCCCAGTTCCGCTCCTCCTCGGTGAGGGGGCGCTCGACGACCTTCTCCAGCAGTTCGAGGGAGGCGGAGCGGCCGAGCCCGGCGAGGAGGACCTCCTCCAGGCGGGTCTCGGCGCCGGGGGCGGTGAGGTCGGGGGCGGTGCCGAGGAGGAAGGCGCACTCGGGGGTGGCTTCCAGGAGCTCGTGGAGGGCGGCCCCGCCGAGCTCCAGGTCGTCGATGACGACGACGGCGCCCACCGAGCGGACGAGGCCGAGCAGCTCCTCGGGGGCCGGGCGGTGCAGCGGGGCGTGGTGGACCGCGTCGAAGAGGCCGTACAGCAGGTCGGCGGCGGTGCGGCGGTGGCCGTTGAGCCGTACGACGCCGTCGGGGGCCAGGTCCGCGCAGTCGGCGGCGACGGCGTCCAGCAGGGCGGTCCGGCCGGAGCCGGCCTGGCCGGTGAGGCGGACGCTGCGGCCCCGGGCCAGCAGGCCCACCAGCCGCTCGCGCTCCTCCTGGCGCTCCAGCAGGGGCAGCTGCGGGGCGGGCGGGCCCGCCGGGACGGGCGGTGCGCCGGCGCGCTCGTGGTCGGCGCGCTCGGCGGGGGTGCGGCGGACGGGTACGCCGGGCTCTGCGCCGGGCGGTATGGCCTCGACCTCGCTGCCGTCGACGGGGTTGACCGTGAGCAGGAGGTCGCCCGCGGTGAGCTGGACGACGCGGACCTGCTGCGGTGCGGGCTGCCCGAAGTCGGCGGCGTTGGACTCCCGGGACGGCCTGCGTCGGCCGTCGGAGCCGTCGGAGCCCTCAGGGTGCTGCCCGTACTCTTCCGGCCCCTGGTGTGTCGGGTCCATCAACAAGTCCCCCAGACGCGTCGCGCTCGGTTGCCCCTCCGGCCTCGCACGCCTCGCTGTCGCTTCCGGTCCGGTGTCTGCCACGGGTGGGTGTCATGGGGCAGACGGCCCGAACCCTAGACCTTCGCACAGTATCCACGCGCGGGCGGGGTGCCATGCCGTCCGGGACGTCACATTCCGGTGAGGATTGCACGCCTTCTGCCGCCGAGGACGGTCCGCGTACGGTCCGTCCACTCGATGCGTACGGTCCGTGGGCCCGTTCCGCGCAGAGCCGGTCGGCCCGTTCCGCGTACGGTCCGTCCGCTCGGTCCGCACGGCCTGTTCCGCCCGCCTGTTCCGCCCGCCGGGTCCGTCGGTCCGGTCCGCTCGTCCGTTCCGCCCGGCTCAGACGCGCGGCAGCGAGTCGGCGGCGATCCCGCCCTCGATCGCCAGGATGCGGTGCAGCCGGGTGGCCACCAGGAGGCGCTGCATCTGCGGCGGAACGCCGCGCAGCACGAGACGGCGTCCGGCCCGGCCGGCCCGGCGGTGGGCCCCCATGATGACGCCGAGTCCGGTGGCGTCCCAGGAATTCAGCTCGGTCAGGTCCAGCACGAGATCGCCGACTCCGTCGTCGACGGCCGAGTGGAGGACCGTACGGGCGTCCGCCGCGCTTCGGACGTCGAGGCGGCCCCCGACGACCAGCTCGGCGTGGTCGCCCCTGATATGCATATGTGCTCCCCTGCGGTTGCTCCGTAGCGAGGTCCGTCTGTCTGTTCTTCTTCTCTTCCACAACTGACTGCCGCGGCGACAGGGAAGTTGCCGTCTGTAAGCGAACCGATACCGAATTCACTCGGTGGAGTGAAGCCGGTTCGCCGGAGACCGGACACGGCCGGGTACACTCCCCGGCCCCACCGGCTCCCCCGGCCCCGGCGGCGGCGTTCCGGCGGGGCGCCGACGGGGCGGGAGGGGTGCGGCCGGAGTCGGTACGCGGTCGGTACCCGGTCAGTACGTGTAGAAGCCCTGCCCGCTCTTGCGCCCGATGTCACCCGCGTCGACCATCCGGCGCATCAGCTCGGGGGCGGCGAACTTCTCGTCCTGGGACTCGGTGTAGATGTTGCCGGTGGCGTGGAGCAGGATGTCGACGCCGGTCAGGTCGGCCGTGGCGAGCGGGCCCATGGCGTGGCCGAACCCCAGCTTGCAGGCGGTGTCGATGTCCTCGGCCGTGGCGACGCCCGACTCGTACAGCTTCGCGGCCTCCACGACGAGGGCCGAGATGAGCCGGGTGGTGACGAAGCCCGCCACGTCCCGGTTGACGACGATGCAGGTCTTGCCGACCGACTCGGCGAACTCCCGTGCGGTGGCAAGGGTTTCGTCGCTGGTCTTGTAGCCGCGTACGAGCTCGCAGAGCTGCATCATCGGGACCGGCGAGAAGAAGTGCACGCCAACCACGCGCTCCGGACGCTCCGTCACGGCCGCGATCTTGGTGATCGGGATGGCGGAGGTGTTCGAGGCGAGCACGGTGTGCTCGCCGACGACCTTGTCCAGGGCGCGGAAGATCTCGTGCTTGACCTCCAGCTTCTCGAAGACCGCCTCCACCACGACGTCCACGTCCGCGACGGCGTCGAGGTCGGTGGTCGTGGTGATGCGGGCGAGCGCGGCCTCGGCGTCGGCGGCCTCCAGCTTGCCCTTGGCGACGAACTTGTCGTACGAGGCTTTGATGCCGTCCAGACCGCGGGCCAGCGCCGCGTCGGTGACATCCCGCAGCACGACGTCCCAGCCCGCCTGGGCGGAGACCTGCGCGATCCCGGACCCCATGAGTCCGGCCCCGATGACGGCGAGCTTCCTGGCCACGTTCGCACCCCTTGTTCTCTGTCCGCCTCTGCGGCGTCTGTTCACGGCGGTTCACCTTGCTCTCCGGCGGAGATTAGTACCCGCCGGGGGCGCTGGGGCCGTGAAGAGATGCGCGTCACGTCTCGAATGACGGACATCACACCGGGACGCGTCATTCGGCTCCGTGCCACGCGCAGTTGGGGGCCGGGGCCTCACTACGCTGGGCCCATGGTCAATCTGACGCGCATCTACACCCGGACCGGCGACCGGGGCACGACGGCCCTCGGCGACATGAGCCGCACCGCCAAGACCGATCTGCGGATCGCGGCGTACGCGGACGCCAACGAGGCCAACGCGGTGATCGGGACCGCCGTCGCGCTGGGGCAGCTCTCCGAGGACGTGGTGAAGGTCCTCGTACGGGTCCAGAACGACCTCTTCGACGTGGGCGCCGACCTGTCCACCCCGGTGGTGGAGGACCCCAAGTACCCGCCGCTGCGGGTCGAGCAGAGTTACGTGGACAAGCTGGAGGCGGACTGCGACCGGTTCCTGGAGGAGCTGGAGAAGCTCCGCAGCTTCATCCTTCCCGGGGGTACGCCGGGGGCCGCCCTGCTCCACCAGGCGTGCACCGTGGTCCGGCGCGCGGAGCGGTCCACCTGGGCGGCGCTGGAGGTGCACGGGGAGTCGATGAACGCCCTGACCGCCACCTACCTCAACCGCCTCTCCGACCTCCTGTTCATCCTGGCGCGGAGCGCGAACAAGGAGGTCGGGGACGTGCTGTGGGTGCCGGGCGGCGAGCGCTAGATCCGGCCGGCCGGCTCGCGTTCCGCCGCGTCCGCGCCCTCCGGGGGCTGCTTCGGGAAGAGGGTGTAGCTCCCGGCGATGATCAGGCTGATCACGATCACGGCGGCCGCCTTCTGCTGCCAGCTCTGGAGGGAGCTGATGTCGCCGCCCGGGCCGACGTACCAGATCGCGGCCTGGAGGAGGCCCAGCGCGACCACCGCGGCGAGAATCCAGCGGGCGGCGGCGCGCCACTCGTGGACGGCGCGGGCCCTGCCGTACTTCGGCGGCTTCACCGGCGGCGGGCCGTCGAACCAGCGGTGCGCGACCCAGGCGTCCACCTTCTTGACGGTGTGGTGGCCGAGGCCCACCGTGAAGCCGATGTAGACGGCGGCCAGTCCGTGCTTCCAGTCGGGCTCGGCTCCGCTCTTCAGGTCGATCGCCGTCACCACCAGCAGCACGACCTCCAGCAGCGGTTCGCAGAGCAGCACGGCAGCGCCGAGCTTCGGCTTCCGCGCGACGTACCGCAGGGCGAGCCCGGTGGCCAGCAGCACCCAGAAAGCGACCTCGCAGGCCACGACCAGTAGGGCGATCACAGTTCCTCTCCTCCCGTTCCCCTCCAGCCTCCCGTCCGCCGGGCGGGGAGGCGTCGTCGGCGGTGACGAAACCCGACTGCATCCTTCGATGTAGCCGCGCCTCGGCCCGTGAAGGGAGGCCCGGCACCGCTGCCGCGTGTTGGATGGAGGGGTGTTCACCTCGATGCGCCCCGACCGCGACGCCGTGGCCCTCGCCGTCTCCGGGCTGCTCGGGGGGCTGCTCCTGTGGCTCCTGGGCCTCCACACCCAGAACGGCCGCCTCTTCTCCGCGCCCTGGGTCACCCTCGTACCGCTGACCGTGATGGCATCGGCCGAGCTGCTGCGCCGGAACGCACCGCGGACCGCGCTGCTCATCGGGACGGGCGCACTGCTGGCGGACCAGTTCACCCGGGGCAACCTGGCGACCGTGGTGCTCTTCACGGACCTCGTGTACGCGGCCGTGCTGTACGGCCCCCCGACCGCCGCCCGCCGCATCCCGGTGGCCACGCTCCTGGTCACCGTCGCGTCCACGATCGGCTTCCTCGCCTGGTTCCGCAAGCCCGAGGCGCTGCTGATCGGCCTGGTCGTGGGGCTGGTCTCCTTCGTCCCCGCGCTCACCGGGGTCAGCGTGCGCAGCCACCGAACCGCCGCCGAGGCCGCCCGGCTGGCCGCCGAACAGACCGCGCGGCTCGCCGAGATGGACCGGGTCCAGGCGGTGATCGCGGAGCGGGCCCGGATGGCGCGGGAGCTGCACGACATGGTGGCCAACCATCTCTCCGCCGTGGCGATCCACTCCACGGCGGCCCTGTCCATCGACGACCCGGAGACCTCGCGCGGTGCCCTGAAGGTGATCCGGGAGAACAGCGTCGAGGGCCTCGCGGAGATGCGGCGGCTGATCGGACTGCTGCGCGAGGGCGGTGAGGACGGCGCCCCGGCCGCCGCGCCGACGCTCGCCGCGCTGGACGCGCTCGTCGAGCAGACGAACGTCAACGGGGCGGCGGGCGGGCTGGTCTGCACGCTCCGGGACGCCCGGGCGGCGGACGCCGGTGCGCTGCCGACGCCGGTCGAGCTGGCCGCGTACCGCATCGTGCAGGAGTCCCTGACCAACGCGCTCAAGCACGCGGCGCCGGGCCCGGTGACCGTGCGGCTCGACCTCGCCGACGAGGTGCTGGCGGTCGAGGTGACCAGTGCGCTCGGGAGCCGTCCCGGGCCCACGGCGCCGGGGTCGGGCGCCGGTCTGGTGGGGATGCGGGAGCGGGTGGCGCTGCTCGGCGGAACGTTCGAGGCGGGGGCGCGGCCGGGCGGGGACGGTACCGAGGTCTGGCGGGTACGGGCCCAACTGCCCGTAAGCGAAAGGGAGATGCGGGAATGACGATCCGAGTGGTGGTGGCCGAGGACCAGGCGGCGGTGCGGGCGGGGCTGGTGCTGATCCTCTCCAGCGCGCCGGACATCGAGGTCGTCGGGGAGGCGGGGGACGGCGAGGCGGCGGTGCGTCTGGCGCGTGAACTCCGGCCGGATCTGGTCCTGATGGATGTACAGATGCCCCGGCTGGACGGGGTGTCGGCGACCCGGCAGGTGGTGGCGGAGGAGCTGGCGGACGTCCTGGTGCTGACCACGTTCGACCTGGACGAGTACGTCTTCGGAGCGCTGCGGGCGGGGGCGTCGGGCTTCCTGCTGAAGAACACGGACGCCCGCGATCTGCTGGCGGCGGTGCGGACGGTGGCGGGCGGCGAGGGGCTGATCGCCCCGGCCGTGACCCGCAGGCTGATCGCGGAGTTCGCGGGGGCGCGGAACGTACGTACGGGGAGTGCGGCCGATCCGGCGGTGCTGGACGCCCTGACCCGGCGTGAGCGGGAGGTGCTGGGGTGTCTGGGCGAGGGGCTGTCGAACGCGGAGATCGCGCTGCGGCTCTCGATGGCCGAGGCGACGGTGAAGACGCACGTCAGCAGGTTGCTGGCCAAGCTGGGGCTGCGGAGCCGGGTCCAGGCGGCCGTGCTGGCACAGGAGTTGGGGGTCTGATCGCGGCCCCGGCGGGGGGAGCCGATCTTTGGTCCAGACCTCTTGACGATTGGTCCAGACCTTCCTAGTGTCACCCATCACACACTGCGGTGAGTACGAGAGCACCCGTACTCAGGGCGGCGCAGGGTTTGCAGTCCACGAATTACCCCCGTTTGCTGGACCTCACCCGAGGAGCACCGTTGAGCACTGATACCCCCCTGCGTCGTTCCAGATTCAGATGGATACCCGCACGAAGCGGCAGATCCAAGGTCGTCGCGGGCCTCACCGCGCTCGTCGTCCCGCTGGCCGCGATGGTCGGTCTGGCCTCCCCCGCCTCGGCCGCCACGTCGGCCACCGCCACGTTCACCAAGAAGTCGGACTGGGGCAGCGGCTTCGAGGGCCAGTGGACGGTGAAGAACACCGGCACCACGGCGCTCTCCTCCTGGACCATCGAGTGGGACTACCCCGCCGGGACCCGGGTCAACTCCGCGTGGGACGCCACCGTCACCAGCTCCGGCAACCGCTGGACCGCCAAGAACCTCGGCTGGAACGGGAACATAGCCCCCGGCGCCAGCGTCAGCTTCGGCTTCAACGGCTCCGGCCCCGGCGCCCCCAGCGGCTGTAAGCTCAACGGCGCCTCCTGTGACGGCTCGACCATCCCCGGCGACAACCCGCCCTCCGCCCCCGGCACCCCCACCACCAGCGATGTCACCGACACCTCGGTGAAGCTCAGCTGGAGCGCGGCCACCGACGACAACGGCGTCAAGAACTACGACGTCCTGCGCAACGGCTCCAAGGTCGCCACGGTCACCGGCACCACGTACACCAACACCGGTCTGACCGCCGGCACGGACTACACCTACGCCGTCCAGGCCCGGGACACGGCCGACCAGCTCGGTCCGGTCTCCGCCTCCGTCTCGGTGCGCACCACCGGCGGCGACGTCGACCCGCCCGTCGGTGACAAGATCAACCTGGGCTACTTCACCAACTGGGGCGTCTACGGGCGCAACTACCACGTCAAGAACCTGGTGACGTCCGGCTCCGCGGCGAAGATCACGCACATCAACTACGCCTTCGGCAACGTGCAGAACGGCAAGTGCACCATCGGTGACGCCTACGCCGACTACGACAAGGCGTACACCGCCGCCCAGTCCGTCGACGGGGTCGCCGACACCTGGGACCAGCCGCTGCGCGGCAACTTCAACCAGCTGCGCAAGCTGAAGGCCGCGTACCCGCACATCAAGGTCCTCTGGTCCTTCGGCGGCTGGACCTGGTCCGGCGGCTTCGGCCAGGCCGTCCAGAACCCCGCCGCCTTCGCCCAGTCCTGCTACGACCTGGTCGAGGACCCGCGCTGGGCCGATGTCTTCGACGGCATCGACCTGGACTGGGAGTACCCCAACGCCTGCGGTCTGACCTGCGACAACAGCGGCCCGGCCGCGATCAAGGTGATGGCCGACGCCATGCGGGCCAAGTTCGGCCCCAACAACCTGGTCACCGCCGCCATCACCGCCGACGCCTCGAGCGGCGGCAAGATCGACGCCGCTGACTACGCGGGCGCCGCCCAGTCCATGGACTGGTACAACGTAATGACGTACGACTTCTTCGGCGCCTGGGCGAACAAGGGTCCGACGGCCCCGCACTCGCCGCTGACCTCGTACAGCGGTATCCCGCAGGCGGGCTTCAACTCGGCCGACGCGATCGCCAAGCTGAAGGCCAAGGGCATCCCGGCCAAGAAGCTCCTCCTCGGCATCGGCTTCTACGGCCGCGGCTGGACCGGCGTCACCCAGTCCGCCCCCGGCGGCACGGCGACCGGCGCGGCCCCGGGCACGTACGAGTCGGGCATCGAGGACTACAAGGTCCTCAAGAACAGCTGCCCGGCCACCGGCACCATCGCCGGTACGGCCTACGCCCACTGCGGCAGCAACTGGTGGAGCTACGACACCCCGGCCACCATCGGCTCCAAGATGACCTGGGCCAAGAACCAGAACCTGGGTGGCGCGTTCTTCTGGGAGTTCTCCGGTGACACCAGCAACGGTGAACTGGTGAGCGCGATCCACGGCGGCCTCCAGTAACACCGGTGGCCATCCCCCCGCCGTAACGGCAAGCACCACCCCGGAAAACCGCCGGGGAGACGGGTCCGCCCCCCGTCTCCCCGGCTTTTCGCTGGGTACGTCTACGGGTCCGGGCCCAGGTACGGGTCGGGTACGGCCGGGAGCCCGGCTCCCGCACGCACACGTCGGCGGCCCCGGTACGAGAAGACCGGGGCCGCCGACGTACTCCGTACTGCGCTTGCCGCTCCTACGCGACGTTCGCCCTCCCCCGGACTTCGTCCGGGGACCCCCTTCCAGCGGTGCTACTTCCTAGGCCACATTGACCCGCTGGCCGGGCGGTGCCGCCTCCAGCCAGGCGAGGAAGCCGGTCAGGGCGTCCTCGCTCATCGCCAGCTCCAGGCGGGTCCCCCGGTGGAGACAGCCGAGCACGACGGAGTCGGACAGGAGCGCGAGCTCCTCCTCGCCCTCCGGGAGGCGGCGGGCGATCACCTCGATCGCAGAACGCTCCAGGCCCCGGCGGGGGCGAGGAGCGTAGGAGAAGACACGGAACCAGTCGACGCGGTCACCGCTGTAGCGGGCGACCCCGTAGACCCAGCCTTTACCGGAGGGGTCCGGCTCCTCGGAGACGTCCCAGCGGAGGCTGCAGTCGAAAGTGCCCCCGGACCGCTGGATCAGCCGCCGGCGCAGACCGAAGACGAACAGTCCCAGCAGGACCAGCACGATGACGGATACGCCCACCCACAACGCGAGGACCATCTCCACCGACCTCCTCGCATCGTCGAGTAACGGATACCGAACCGAATAGAACCGAACTGCACCTGCATCGCCTCAGCCGCGACACGGCTGGATTTCTCCAGCGCGGGCCGCGGCTGAGTAAAAACATCTGTCCGTGGGGGTGCTAGCGCACCGCCACCGCGCGGAGACGGATCTCGGCGCGCCGCTCGGCGGCGGCGTCCGCGTCCGACTTCGCGCGCTCCAGCGCACGCTCGGCGCGCTGGACATCGATCTCGTCCGCCAGCTCGACGATCTCGGCCAGCAGCGACAGCTTGTTGTCGGCGAACGAGATGAAACCACCGTGCACGGCGGCGATGACGGTACCGCCCTCGCTCGTGCGGATCGTCACCGGGCCCGATTCCAGCACACCGAGAAGCGGCTGGTGACCGGGCATGATGCCGATGTCGCCGGACGTGGTGCGCGCGACGACCAGCGTGGCCTCGCCGGACCAGACACTGCGGTCCGCGGCGACCAGCTCGACATGCAGCTCAGCAGCCAAGGAGACTCCTCGGGTCACCACCCGGCCGCGCGGCCGGGTGTCGGTTCAATTCTACGGGGCGTGGTGAGGGGGGTGGGACCACACCCACCCCCCTCGGTGAGCCGGAGGCTCAGGAGACGCCGAGCTCCTTGGCCTTCGCCTTGAGGTCGTCCAGGCCACCGCACATGAAGAACGCCTGCTCGGGGAAGTGGTCGTAGTCCCCGTCGCAGATCGCGTTGAACGCGGCGATCGACTCGTCGAGCGGCACGTCCGAACCGTCCAGGCCGGTGAACTGCTTGGCGGCGTGGGTGTTCTGCGACAGGAAGCGCTCGACACGACGGGCACGGTGGACAACGAGCTTGTCCTCCTCGCCCAGCTCGTCGATACCGAGGATCGCGATGATGTCCTGGAGGTCCTTGTACTTCTGGAGGATTCCCTTGACGCGGCTGGCCGCGGCGTAGTGGTCCTGCGAGATGTAGCGCGGGTCCAGGATGCGGGACGTGGAGTCCAGCGGGTCCACGGCCGGGTAGATGCCCTTCTCCGAGATCGGACGGGAGAGCACCGTCGTCGCGTCGAGGTGGGCGAACGTGGTGGCCGGGGCCGGGTCGGTCAGGTCGTCCGCGGGGACGTAGATCGCCTGCATCGAGGTGATCGAGTGACCACGCGTCGAGGTGATGCGCTCCTGGAGCACACCCATCTCGTCGGCCAGGGTCGGCTGGTAACCCACCGCGGACGGCATGCGGCCGAGCAGCGTGGAGACCTCGGAACCGGCCTGCGTGAAGCGGAAGATGTTGTCGATGAAGAGCAGCACGTCCTGCTTCTGCACATCGCGGAAGTACTCCGCCATGGTCAGGGCGGACAGGGCCACGCGCAGACGCGTCCCCGGCGGCTCGTCCATCTGGCCGAAGACGAGCGCGGTCTTGTCCAGAACGCCCGACTCGGTCATCTCGTCGATGAGGTCGTTGCCCTCACGGGTGCGCTCACCGACACCGGCGAACACCGACACACCGTCGTGCAGCTTCGCCACACGCATGATCATTTCCTGGATGAGGACCGTCTTGCCGACGCCCGCACCACCGAACAGACCGATCTTCCCACCCTTGACGTACGGGGTGAGGAGGTCGACGACCTTCAGGCCGGTCTCGAACATCTCGGTCTTGGACTCGAGCTGGTCGAAGGCCGGGGCCTTGCGGTGGATCGGCCAGCGCTCGGTGATCTGCGCCTCGGCCTCCGGCTCGTTCAGGATCTGACCGAGGGTGTTGAAGACCTTGCCCTTGGTCACGTCACCGACGGGGACGGTGATGCCCGTGCCCGTGTCGGTCACCGGGGCCTGGCGGACCAGGCCGTCGGTGGGCTGCATGGAGATCGCCCGGACCACGCCGTCACCCAGGTGCTGGGCGACTTCGAGGGTCAGCGTCTTGCGGGCGCCGGCCTCGGCCGGGTCGTCCACGTCGACGTGAAGGGCGTTGTAGATGTCCGGCATCGCGTCGACGGGGAACTCCACGTCGACGACCGGGCCGATGACCCGGGCGACGCGGCCCGTGGCAGCGGCCGTCTCAACAGCGGTGGTCATTACTTGTCACTCCCCGCGGTCGCGTCGGCCAGAGCACTGGCACCGCCGACGATCTCGCTGATTTCCTGGGTGATTTCGGCCTGGCGGGCCGCGTTGGCAAGCCGGGAGAGGCTCTTGATGAGGTCCCCGGCGTTGTCGGTGGCCGACTTCATCGCACGGCGGCGGGCAGCGTGCTCGGAAGCGGCTGCCTGGAGCAGTGCGTTGTAGATACGGCTCTCGACGTAGCGCGGCAGAAGGGCGTCGAGGACGTCCTCGGCCGACGGCTCGAACTCAAACAGCGGAAGGATCTCGCCCTTGCGGGTGCTCTCCTCCGCGACCTCGTCGAGCGAAAGCGGCAGCATCCGGTCGTCCGTCGCGTTCTGCGTCATCATCGACACGAATTCCGTGAAGACGATGTGCAGTTCGTCGACGCCGCCCTCGGCCGTCTCCTTCTGGATGGCCGCGATCAACGGGGCGGCGATGCTCTTGGCATCGGAGTACGCCGGGTTGTCGGTGAAGCCCGTCCAGGATTCCTCGACCTTGCGCTCGCGGAAGCCGTAGTACGCGACACCCTTGCGGCCGACGATGTACGTGTCGACCTCCTTGCCCTCACCGGCAAGGCGCTCCCGCAGCCGCTCCGCCGCCTTGATGGCGTTGGAGGAGTAGCCGCCGGCCAGACCGCGGTCGCTCGTGACGAGCAGGACCGCGGCGCGGGTCGGCGCTTCGGCTTCGGTGGTGAGCGGGTGCTTGGCGTTGGAGCCGGTCGCCACCGCGGTCACCGCACGGGTGAGCTCGGTCGCGTACGGCATCGACGCCGCCACCTTGCGCTGCGCCTTGACGATGCGCGAGGCGGCGATCATCTCCATCGCCTTGGTGATCTTCTTGGTCGCGGTGACGGCTTGGATGCGGCGCTTGTAAACGCGAAGCTGAGCGCCCATCGATCAGCCCTCGCCCAGGAGCTTGCCGTCCGAGGTCTCGAACTGCTGCTTGAAGGCGACGATCGCGTCGGCGATCGACTGCAGCGTGTCGTCGGACATCTTGCCGCCCTCGGCGATGCCGGTCAGGAGGTCCTTGCGCTCGCGGCGCAGGAACTCCAGCAGCTCGGCCTCGAAGCGACGGATGTCCTCGACCGGGACGTCGTCCATCTTGCCCGTGGTACCGGCCCAGACGGAGACGACCTGCTCCTCCATCGGGAACGGGGCGTACTGCGGCTGCTTCAGCAGCTCGACCATGCGCTTGCCGCGCTCCAGCGCCGCCTTGGAGGCCGCGTCCAGGTCGGAACCGAAGGCGGCGAACGCCTCCAGCTCGCGGTACTGGGCGAGGTCCACGCGGAGCCGGCCGGAGACCTGCTTCATGGCCTTGTGCTGGGCGGAGCCACCGACTCGGGAGACCGAGATACCGACGTTGAGCGCCGGACGCTGACCCGCGTTGAACAGGTCGGACTCCAGGAAGCACTGGCCGTCGGTGATGGAGATGACGTTGGTCGGGATGAACGCCGACACGTCGTTCGCCTTGGTCTCGACGATCGGGAGGCCCGTCATCGAACCGGCACCCATCTCGTCGGAGAGCTTGGCGCAGCGCTCCAGCAGACGCGAGTGCAGGTAGAAGACGTCACCCGGGTACGCCTCGCGGCCCGGCGGGCGGCGCAGCAGCAGGGACACGGCGCGGTAGGCGTCGGCCTGCTTCGAGAGGTCGTCGAAGATGATCAGGACGTGCTTGCCCTGGTACATCCAGTGCTGGCCGATGGCCGAACCGGTGTACGGCGCCAGGTACTTGAAGCCGGCCGGGTCGGACGCCGGGGCGGCGACGATGGTCGTGTACTCCAGCGCACCGGCCTCTTCGAGCGCACCACGCACGGAGGCGATGGTGGAGCCCTTCTGACCGATGGCGACGTAGATGCAGCGCACCTGCTTGTTCACGTCGCCCGAGCGCCAGTTGTCGCGCTGGTTGATGATCGTGTCGACGGCCAGAGCGGTCTTACCCGTCTGACGGTCGCCGATGATCAGCTGACGCTGGCCTCGGCCGATCGGCACCATGGCGTCGACGGCCTTGTAGCCGGTCTGCATCGGCTCGTGCACCGACTTGCGGACCATGACGCCAGGGGCCTGCAGCTCGAGGGCGCGGCGGCTGTCGGTCGCGATCTCGCCGAGACCGTCGATCGGGTTGCCGAGCGGGTCGACGACGCGGCCGAGGTAGCCCTCGCCGACGCCGACGGAGAGCACCTCACCGGTGCGCTGCACCGGCTGGCCCTCCTCGATTCCGCTGAACTCGCCGAGGACGATCGCACCGATCTCGCGCTCCTCGAGGTTGAGGGCGAGACCGAGGGTTCCGTCCTCGAACTTCAGCAGCTCGTTCGCCATGGCGGAGGGCAGGCCCTCCACCTTCGCGATGCCGTCGCCGGCAACGCTGACCGTACCGACCTCCTCGCGCGAGGCCGCGTCCGGCTGGTACGACTGGACAAAGTTCTCCAGTGCGTCCCGGATCTCCTCCGGCCGGATCGTGAGCTCCGCCATCTGGGTTCCCTGCTCTCCTTGTTGGGCCCGAAGTTTCTTAAGGGGGTCTGGGGGCCGACCCCCAGGAATCTTCTGCAATTTCTGCACGGCCCAACCGGGCCGCTGGTCTTGCTTGTTCTGTTGCGCTGCGCTTGTCAGCCGGCCATGCGGCGGGTCGCCTCGTCGAGGCGCTCCGCGACGGTGCCGTTGATGATCTCGTCACCGACGCGCACCGAGACCCCGCCGAGGACCGCGGGGTCCACGTCCAGGTTCAGGTGCATCTCGCGGCCGTACAGCTTCGCCAGGGCGGCGCCGAGGCGCTGCTTCTGCCGGTCGCTGAGCGGCACCGCCGAGGTGACGACGGCGACCGCACGGTCCCGGCGCTCCGCGGCGAGCTTGGACAGCGTGTCCAGCCCTGCTTCCAGGCTACGTCCACGGGGCTGGGTCACCAGGCGGACGATGATCCGCTCGGTGGCCGGCTGCGCCTTGCCGCCGAGCAGGCTGCGGAGCAGCTCGCCCTTGGCGGAGGCCGTGGCCGTACGGCTGGTGAGCGCGGAGCGCAGCTCCTGGTCGGAGCCGACGATCCGGCCGAACCGGAACAGCTCGTCCTCGACGTCGTCGAGGGCGCCGCCGCGCTGGGCGGCGGTGAGGTCCGCGGTGTTGGCCAGTTCCTCGACCGAGTCCACCAGGTCACGCGACTGCGACCAGCGGGACCGGACGAGTCCGGAGACCAGGTCGACGGCTTCGCCGCTGACCTGACCGCTGAGCAGGCGCGCGGCCAGCTCGGCCTTGCTCTCGCCGCTCTGGGCCGGGTCCGTGAGGACCCGGCGCAGGGATACTTCGCGGTCGAGCAGCGCGGTGACCGATGCCAGGTCGTCGGCGAGGGCCGCAGCGTCGACCGACGTGTTGTCGGTCAGCGCGTCGAGCCGCTCACGTGCGGCGGCCAGTGCCTCGCGGCTCGCACCGTTCATCGGGCGGCCTCGGCCTTCGCCTCGAGCTCGTCGAGGAAACGGTCGACGGTGCCGCTCTGCCGGGCGTGGTCCTGGAGGGACTCACCGACGAGCTTGCCGGCCAGGTCGGTGGCGAGCTTGCCCACGTCCTGGCGCAGCGCGGAGGACGCGGCCTTGCGGTCGGCCTCGATCTGGGCGTGGCCGGCGGCGATGATCTCCTCGCGCTGCCGCTGACCTTCCGCCTTCATCTCCTGGATGATGACGGCACCCTGCTCCTGCGCCTCCTGGCGCAGACGAGCGGCCTCGTGGCGGGCCTCGGCGAGCTGAGCCTTGTACTGCTCAAGAACGCTCTGAGCCTCGGTCTGAGCCGCTTCGGCCTTCTCGATGCCACCCTCGATCGCCTCGCGACGCTCGTCCAGGGTCTTGTTGATCACCGGGAGGAGCTTCTTCGAGAAGACGAAGAAGACGATGCCGAAGCAGATCAAGCCGATGACGATCTCAGGCCACACCGGGAACAGAGGGCTCTGCGCCTTCTCTGCTGCCAGGTACATCATGGTGAACCTTTCGTCGAATATGGCTACGGCTGCTGCATCACGTGACGATGAACGGGACGACGAAGCCGATCAGGGCCAGGGCCTCGACGACGGCGAAGCCGAGCAGCATGTTCTGGCGGATGATGCCGGCGGCCTCGGGCTGGCGGGCGATGGCCTGCACACCGTTACCGAAGATGATGCCGATGCCGATGCCGGGGCCGATCGCGGCGAGGCCGTAGCCGATGGTGCCGACGTTGCCGGTCACGGCCGCGAGGGTCTCGAAAGCAGCAGACATGTCTGTGGTTCCTTCTCTTGGTGGGGACCGGTGGAAATGGTCTTCTCACCGGGCGTCTGGGGAGCTGAGGTTCGTAGCCGGAAGGCCGACGGTTCTCAGTGGGCTTCTTCGACCGCCTGGGACAGATACGTGGCGGTCAGAACCGTGAACACGTATGCCTGGAGGCCCTGGATGAAGATCTCGAACACCGTGATGACCAGCGTCATGACGAACGACGCGGAGGCGTAGACCGTGCCCAGGACGGTGCCGAGCATGTACCAGGTGGCGATCGTGAAGATCAGGATCAGGATGTGGCCCGCGAACATGTTCGCGAAGAGTCGCACGGCCAGCGTGAACGGCCGGACGAAGACGTTGGAGACGAACTCCAGCGGCGTCAGCAGCACGTAGATCGGCTTCGGCAGACCGCTCGGGACGCAGAGGTTCCGGATGCCGCCGACGAATCCGTTGGACCGGAACGTCACCGTCATGTACGTGACCCAGACCACCAGGGCCAGGCCGATCGGGTAGGCGATGACGGAGCTGACCGGGAACTGGGCGAGCGGGATGAGGGCCCAGAGGTTCAGCATCCAGACGAAGAAGAACAGCGAGACCAGCAGCGGAACGAAGGACTCGCCCTTCTTGCCGATGACCTCTTTGGCGATACCGCGGTGGACGAAGTCGTACAGCGCCTCGGCGACCATCTGCAGCTTGCCGGGTACGACCTTGGCCTTCGAGAAGCCGGCCCAGAAGAAGGCCAGGATCAGGAAGGTTCCGATGATCGCGAGCAGCATGGGCTTGTTGAACTCGACAGGCCCGATGGTGAAGAGCGGCTCGAAGATGAACGACCACACGCTGGGAGCCTGGAATCCGCATCCCTGGAACAAGTGGCAGTCAGTCTCGAAAGCGAGCGTCTGGGCGTCAGTCACCAAGAGCTCCTTCTGCATGGCGCATGGATGCGGCTACCTCGTTGTGTCGGAGCGGCGGGTGGCCGCAGGTCGGCACCGGACTGGTTCTTACGGTGAGGAGGCGGCGGCCGGGCCCGAAGCCTCGCGATGAATCAAGCGATCGCCCTGTTGCCCGCGCTCGCACTACCGCAACCGAGACCGGACGATAGCAGCACGTCGAACACGGCTTTATCCCGGCCCTACTCGTCACGTTCTCCCCCAGCTCCACCCGGACGGTTCCGGGTGTCCGCGTCGGGGTCGACGTAAGGGGTCTTGCTCCGCGCGTGCAGCACGGCCTGCGTGGTGATCCACGTGACCACGGCCGCGACCAGCGAGAGGGCGAAGATCCGAAGATCGAAGAGAGAGGTGTTCCGGATGCTCAGGATGAAGACGAGCAGGAGCACGAGCTGGGCCGAGTAGACCATCAGTCCCATGCCCTGGAACAGGTGGGGCATGGTCTTGCCGACCCAGTTGAGCGCCAGCAGCCCGAGCGCCATGAAGACGATCACGACCACGCAGCCGATCGCCGCACCGATCGCCCCCTCGCCACCGGCGACGAGCCCGCCGACGAGCGTGGCGATGGCGCCCACCGCGGCGGTGGGGGCGGCGATGCGCAGTAGTTCGCGCATGTCGGACTGCATGGCGGCGGCTCCACTGGTCTTGAGCGGGAGGAATGGGGCGTCGTCATGGACGAGCGTAGGCCCGGTCCGTGAGGCGGATTTCCGGGTCGATGGACCGTCTCACTAGGGTCCTTCGGCTCCGTCGCCGGGTCTCGTGAACGGTATCACAAACTATTTGATGAGGTCTTTACCTGGAAAGTGTGCCAACTGTCACACATGAGGACTAGTCCGCGCGTCTGTGCGCGACAGGACGGCTCAATGTCTGGTAATGCACCACGGCATCCGCATTCGTCAGCGCGGGGAGTCGATGGAGCGGCGTTCGGAGAACCGCGAACGGGCGCCGATCGCGGTCGCCCCGTTGACACCGGAGACCCCGACCGCCACAGGGGCCCTCTCCGGCCCCTCCTCGCCCATCTGGCCGCCCTCCGGGCCCTGTTGGGCCCCGGAGTCCACGGTCGCGGGCTTCTCCCCGTACGAGGCCGAGGACGCGGGCGCGGGTGACGCCGAGTCCTCCGCCGCGCGGTGCCGGTAGCGCGGCGGCACGAAGCGGTTGGCCCAGTGCGGGGCGCGCGGGGTGAAGCGCGGCATCAGCAGCAGCACCAGGCCCACCGCGCTCGCCGCGAGGATGACGAAGACGATCCACATCGAGGCCGAGTGCACCGAGTACGCGACGGCGCCGAAGGCGATCAGGGCCGACCAGAAGTACATGATCAGCACGGCCCGGCTGTGCGAGTGGCCGATCTCCAGCAGCCGGTGGTGCAGGTGCCCCCGGTCGGCGGCGAACGGGGACTGGCCGTTCCAGGTGCGCCGGACGATGGCGAGGACCAGGTCGGCGGCCGGGATCGCGATGATCGTCAGCGGCAGCAGCAGCGGGATGAAGACCGGCAGCATCGCGTGGGTGGCCCCGCGCTCACTGCCCTCGAAGAGCCGCATGGTGTCGGGGTCGACCTGCCCGGTGACCGAGATCGCCGCGGCGGCCAGCACCAGCCCGATCAGCATGGAGCCGGAGTCGCCCATGAAGATCCGGGCGGGGTGCATGTTGTGCGGCAGGAAGCCGAGGCACATGCCCATCAGGATCGCGGTGAACAGCGTCGCGGGGGCGGCGGCCTCGATCATGTACCCGTACCAGAGGCGGTAGGCGTACAGGAAGAACGCCGCCGAGGCGATGCACACCATCCCCGCCGCGAGCCCGTCCAGGCCGTCGACGAAGTTGACCGCGTTGATCGTGATGACGACCAGCGCCACCGTGAGGAGCGTGCCCTGCCACTGGGTGAGGGCGACCGTGCCGACGCCGGGGATCGGCAGCCACAGGATCGTGAGCCCCTGGATGACCATGACGGCGGCGGCGATCATCTGGGCGCCCAGCTTGATCAGGGCGTCCAGCTCGAACTTGTCGTCGAGGACGCCGATCAGCCAGATGAGGGCGGCCCCGGAGAGCAACGCCCTTGGTTCGTTGGAGAGTTCGAAGACGCTCTTGAGGTTGTGGAGGTGGTCGGCGACGATCAGTCCCGCACAGAGCCCGCCGAACATCGCGATGCCACCGAGCCGGGGTGTCGGCTCCCGGTGGACATCGCGCGCGCGGATCGCGGGCATCGCCCCGACCGCGATGGCGAACTTACGCACCGGCCCGGTCAGCAGATAGGTCACCGCAGCCGTGACACAGAGCGTCAGCAGGTAATCACGCACGGGCTGCCCCAGAGAATTCGCCGGCCATCCAAAACCCACACCCTAGTCACTGAACAAGGACTCCACGGTACGGGTGATGGTTGCACACCCCTCGTCTACCCCGGGTACGGCGGATTCCGCAGCGCCAGTTCACGGACCTCCGCCGCGATCGGGCTCACATCGCCCGGCTCCCGTACGGCCGCGCCGAACAGGGCGGCGATCCTGGCCATGTCCCCCTCGTCCATCCCCTGCGTGGTGACGGCCGCGCTGCCCAGCCGGATGCCGCGGGCCTCCCCGTACGGCAGCGCGCAGGTGTCCAGGACCATTCCGGCGGCGGCCAGCCGCTCGCGGGCGGTACGGCCGTCGACGCCGAGCGGGGCCGGGTCGGCGACGACGATGTGGGTGTCCGTGCCGCCCGTCGTCACCTCGAACCCCTCGGCCTCCAGACCCGCGGCCAGCACCCGGGCGTGGGCGACGACCTGGTGCGCGTACAGCGTGTAAGCCGGTGTCTCCGCCTCCCCGAACGCGACCGCCTTCGCCGCCACCGTGTGCATCTGCGCCCCGCCCTGGGTGAACGGGAACACCGCGCGGTCGATCCGCTCGGCTAGGGCCGCGCCGCACAGGATCATGCCGCCGCGCGGTCCGCGCAGCACCTTGTGCGTGGTGGCGCAGACGACGTCGGCGTACGGGACCGGGCTCGGCGCCGCTCCCCCGGCGATCAGCCCCATCGGATGGGCGGCGTCCACGATCAGGTACGCGCCCACCTCGTCGGCGATCTCCCGGAACGCCTCGTAGTCGGGGTGGCGGGGGTAGGAGATCGAGCCGCAGACGATCGCCTTGGGGCGGCGGGCGCGGGCCAGGGCGCGGAGCCGGGTGTGGTCGATGAGCCCGCTGTCCGGGTCCACCCCGTACCCGACGAAATCGAACCAGCGGCCGGAGAAGTTGCCGGGCGCCCCGTGGGTGAGGTGTCCCCCGTACGGGAGTCCCATCGCGAGCACCGTGTCGCCCGGGCGCAGCAGCGCGGCGTAGGCGGCGAGGACGGCGGAGGAGCCGGAGTGCGGCTGGACGTTGGCGTGTTCGGCGCCGAAGAGGGCGGTGGCCCGGCGGACCGCGATGCGTTCGGCGGCGTCCGCGTGTTCGCAGCCGCCGTGGTGGCGGGCGCCCGGGTACCCCTCGGCGTACTTGTTGGCGAGCGGGGAGCCGAGGGCGGCGAGCACGGCGGGCGAGGTGAAGTTCTCGGCGGCGATCAGCTGGAGGGTGGCGGCCTGCCGGTCCCGCTCCCCCAGCAGGGCCCCGGCCACCTCCGGGTCCTGGCGGAGCAGGGCGCCGAAGTCCTGGGGCAGGGCGTCGGGCGTGCTCGGTGCGGGTGCGGGTGCGGCGGGAGAGGTGACCGGCATGGGACGGCTCCGGGCCTGGAGGTGGGTGCGCCGGCGAGGGGTGCCGGTGTCAGCTCCAATGTAGGCCGGGGCGGGGCGGTATGCCCGCTGTCGGAGGGCCCCGTACGCCGGTCGGCGCACCGGGGGCGGTAGGGGCGGCGGGTGCGCCGATGGCCGGTGCGGAGCGCGTACGGCCGTTGGGCGCCGGGCCGGGCTCGCGTACGTCGGTCGGCGCCGGGGCGCGCGTCGATGCTCGGGTGTGCGGAGCGCGTACGCCGGTCGGGCGCGGGATGCGTACGCCGGTCGGCGCCAGGGGCGTGGGGCGCGCGGTGGTGCGGAGCGCGTACGGCGGTCAGTGCGGGGCGCGTACGCCGGTGAGCGCCGTGACCACCGGGTCGAGCGCCTGGTTGATCTCGTCGCCGATGGAGCGGAAGAAGGTGATGGGCGCGCCGTAGGGGTCGTAGACCTCGTCCGCCTCGGCGGTCGGGGCCAGCAGCCAGCCGCGCAGCGCGGCGGCGGCGCGGACCAGGGCGCGGGCGCGCTCGACGACGCCCTCGTCGAGCGGGTCGGGCAGGGTGGCGGGGTCTATCGCCCGCACCAGCCGGGTGAACTCCTTGAGCGTGAAGGTGCGCAGGCCCGCCGAGTGGCCCATGGAGATGACCTGGGCGCGGTGGTCACGGGTGGCGGTGAGGACCAGGTCGGCGCGGATGACGTGCTCGTCCAGGAGCTCGCGTCCGACGAAGCCGCTGGCGTCGGCGCCGAAGTCGGCGAGGACGACCTCCGCGTTGGCCTCCATGGGGGCGCCCTCATGGCCCCAGGTGCCCGCGCTCTCCACGATCAGGCCGCCGCTGAGCGGATCGCCGAGGCGGTCCACCAGGGCATGGCGGGTCAGCCGCTCGGTGATCGGCGAGCGGCAGACGTTGCCGGTGCTGACGTGGAGGATGCGGAAGGTGTCCGTCCGCCCCGCTATGCCACGCCCCTCGGGGGCGGTCAATTGGCCACCTCGAGGTCGGGGACCACCTTGCGCAGCTCCTCGACGGAGAGCGCTCCGGCCCGCAGGAGGACCGGGGTGGTACCGGTGACGTCGACGATCGAGGAGGGCACGATGCCGGGCGTCGGGCCGCCGTCGAGGTAGACGGAGACGGAGTCGCCGAGCATGCCCTGGGCGGCGTCGCAGTCCTCGGGCGAGGGGTGTCCGGTGAGGTTGGCGCTGGAGACGGCCATCGGGCCGACCTCGGTCAGCAGCTCGATGGCGACCGGGTGCAGCGGCATCCGGATGGCGACCGTGCCCCGGGTGTCCCCCAGGTCCCACTGGAGCGAGGGCTGGTGCCGGGCGACCAGGGTGAGCGCGCCGGGCCAGAAGGCGTCGACCAGCTCCCATGCCTGCTCGGAGAAGTCGGTGACCAGGCCGTGCAGGGTGTTCGGGGAGCCGATGAGGACGGGGGTGGGCATGTTGCGGCCCCGGCCCTTGGCGTCCAGCAGGTCGGCGACGCCCTCGGAGTTGAAGGCGTCCGCCCCGATCCCGTACACCGTGTCGGTGGGCAGCACGACCAGTTCGCCGCGGCGGATCGCGGAGGCGGCCTCGCGCAGCCCGCTGATCCGGTCGGTGGCGTCGTTGCAGTCGTATCGCCGTGCCATCAGCCGGCCTCCTCAAGCGGGTACGGGTACGGGGTGCGGTGCCGGGGGCCGGTCACGGCGTGGCCTTGCGGGCGGTGGCGAACCGGGGGCGGTTGTTGAGGTCGGGGTGGTCGGCCGCGTCGGCCCAGCCCCGCTCCTCGGTGAAGATCCACGGCACCTGGCCGCCCTGGGTGTCGGCGTGCTCGATGACGACGAGGCCGCCGGGGCGGAGCAGCCGGTGGGCGGTGCGCTCGATGCCGCGGATGGTGTCGAGGCCGTCCTCGCCGGAGAAGAGCGCCATCTCCGGGTCGTGGTCGCGGGCCTCGGGGGCGACGTACTCCCATTCGGTGAGCGGGATGTACGGCGGGTTGGAGATCACCAGGTCGACCTGGCCGTCGAGCTCCGGGAGGGCGCTCAGGGCGTCTCCCTGGTGGACGGTGACCCTGGACCCCTCGGCGTTCTTCCGGGTCCACTTGAGGGCGTCCTCGGAGAGCTCCACGGCGTGTACGCGCGAGCGCGGGACCTCCTGCGCCATGGCGAGCGCGATGGCGCCCGATCCGGTGCACAGGTCG
Organism: Kitasatospora albolonga; assembly: GCA_002082585.1. Taxonomy (NCBI): domain Bacteria; kingdom Bacillati; phylum Actinomycetota; class Actinomycetes; order Kitasatosporales; family Streptomycetaceae; genus Kitasatospora; species Kitasatospora albolonga. Next base: position 5,774,478 of record CP020563.1, on the reverse strand, counting down.
ACGACGACGGGCTCGACGACGTCCATCGCGCGGACGGCGTCTATGGCCCAGCCGACGACCGACTCGGTCTCCGGCCGGGGCACGAAGACACCGGGTCCGACCTGGAGCTCCAGATAGCGGAAGAAGGCGCGGCCGGTGATGTGCTGGAGCGGTTCGCGGGCCTCGCGGCGGGCGATCGTCTCCCAGTACCGGGCGTCGAAGTCGCCGTCGGGCACGGCGTGCAGCTCGCCCCGCTTCACGCCGTGGACGAAGGCCGCGAGTTCCTCGGCGTCGAATCGCGGTGAGGGGACACCGGCGTCGGCCAGCCGCTGGGTGGCCTGGGCCACCTCGGCGAGCAGCAGGTTCATCGCGGTTCTCCGTACGGGTTACGGGGTGTGCGGGGCGGGCGGTGCGCTCCCGGGCCCTGGGGCCCGCGAGCGCTCAGGCGCTCACGCGTTGGCGAGCTTGGCGGCGGAGTCGGCGTCGACGCACGCCTGGATCACTGCGTCCAGGTCTCCGTCGAGCACCTGGTCCAAGTTGTACGCCTTGAAGCCGACGCGGTGGTCCGAGATGCGGTTTTCCGGGAAGTTGTACGTACGGATCTTCTCGGAGCGGTCGACCGTACGGACCTGGCTGCGGCGCACGTCGGAGGCTTCCTGCTCGGCGGCCTCCTGGGCGGCGGCCAGCAGCCGGGAGCGCAGGATGCGCATGGCCTGCTCCTTGTTCTGGAGCTGGCTCTTCTCGTTCTGGCAGGAGGCGACGACACCGGTCGGCAGGTGCGTGATGCGGACGGCGGAGTCGGTCGTGTTGACGGACTGGCCGCCGGGGCCGGAGGAGCGGTAGACGTCGATCCGGAGGTCGTTGGCGTGGATCTCGACGTCGACCTCCTCGGCCTCGGGGGTGACGAGCACGCCCGCGGCGGAGGTGTGGATGCGGCCCTGGGACTCGGTGGAGGGCACGCGCTGCACACGGTGCACGCCGCCCTCGTACTTCATCCGGGCCCAGACGCCCTGGCCGGGCTCGGTGGCGCCGTTGCCGCCCTTGGTCTTGACGGCGACCTGGACGTCCTTGTAGCCGCCGAGCTCGGACTCGGTGGAGTCGATGATCTCGGTCTTCCAGCCGACGCGCTCGGCGTACCGCAGATACATGCGCAGCAGGTCACCGGCGAAGAGGGCGGACTCGTCGCCGCCCGCGCCCGCCTTGATCTCCAGGAGCACGTCCTTGTCGTCGCTGGGGTCGCGCGGGACGAGGAGGAGGCGGAGCTTCTCCGTGATCTCCTCGCGCTGCTTCTCCAGCTCCTTGACCTCGGCGGCGAAGTCGGGGTCGTCCGCGATGAACTCGCGGGCGGTCTCGATGTCGTCGCCGGTCTGCTTCCAGGCCCGGTACGTGGAGACGATCGGGGTCAGCTCCGCGTAGCGCTTGTTCAGCTTGCGCGCGTTGGCCTGGTCGGCGTGGACCGACGGGTCGGCGAGCTTCTTCTCGAGATCGGCGTGCTCACCGATCAGTTCCTCGACCGCCTCGAACATTCGGGGGCTCCTGGTTGGTCTGAAATCTGCGGGCCTGCTGGAGGGCGTACTGCCCGGTGGGGCGTCCGGCGGGGGCTTCCCCGCACGGTAGAGGGGCTCCCCCGCACGGCGGAGGGGCTTCCCCGCACGAACGGAGAGGACTCCGCCGCACGCCCGACCGGAAAAAACGCCGGTTCCGACGCCCCCGGGAAGAGGGCGCCAGGAACCGGCGCAGTGGCTCGCTACTTGCTGGCGGAGCCGGCAGCCTTGCCGAAGCGGGCCTCGAAGCGGGCCACACGGCCGCCGGTGTCGAGGATCTTCTGCTTGCCCGTGTAGAACGGGTGGCACTCGGAGCAGACGTCGGCGCGGATGCTGCCGCCGTCGATGGTGCTCCGGGTGGTGAACGACGCACCGCAGGTGCAGCTGACCTGCGTCTCGACGTACTCGGGGTGGATGTCGCGCTTCAAGGTGTCTCCTAGTTTCGGGAGGGCGCCGGGTCGTCCGCGCGGATTGCGCGGCCGTGAACCGGGGCCGACGTACCAGTCTGCCAGGACCGGCCGTATCTCCCAAAACCGGGGGCGGACCGCAGGTATTCCCGGCCCCCTGTCCGCCTGCTCCCTGCCTTCCTCAGCGCACCAGCTTCCCGGCCTCGCCCTTGTCCCCCGCCGACTTCTCGGTGGCGGAGGCGGGGATCGGCCGGTCCTGCTTCAGCGCTGCCCACACCTGCTTGCCCGCCTCCTCCTGCGGGAGGACCCGGTTCGGATCGGCCGGGTCGTACTCCACCGGCAGCGTCACCATGTGCACGTTCTCCGCGCCGAGCCCCTTCAGGCTGTTCGCGAACCCGGTGAGCTTCTTGACCGAGCCGAGGCCGGAGTCGGTGGTGAGCGCCTTGGTGGCGGCGTCCGCGAGACCGAACAGCTTCTGCGGGCTGGAGAACACCCCGACGGTCTTCGCCTGTTCCAGCAGCGCCTTGATGAACGCCTGCTGGAGCTGGATACGGCCCAGGTCGCTGCCGTCCCCGACGCTCTTGCGGGTACGGACGAGGCCGAGGGACTCCTCGCCGTCCAGGGTGTGGGTGCCCGGCTCCAGGTCGAGATGGCTCTTGGAGTCGTGGATGGCGGTCTTCGTGGTGATCTCGACGCCGCCGAGCTCGTCGATGAGCTTCTCGAAGCCGGCGAAGTCGACCTCGACGTAGTGGTCCATGCGGATACCGGACAGCGATTCGACGGTCTTGACCGCGCAGGCCGGTCCGCCGACCTCGTACGCGGTGTTGAACATGGCCCGGTGGGCGGCCGGGACCGTGGCGCCCGTGGTGTCGCTCTCGCAGGCGGGCCGGTCGATCAGGGTGTCGCGCGGTATCGAGACGACGCTCGCCGACTTGTGGCCCTTGTCGACGTGCACGACCATCGCCGTGTCCGAGCGGGCGGCACCCTCGTCGGCGCCGTACTTCCCGTTGTCGCCGGAGCGCGAGTCGGAGCCCAGCACCAGGATGTCCTGCGAGCCGTCGTCCACGTCGTCGGGACGGTCGGTGCCGAGCTTGGCGTCGATGTCGACGCTGGAGAGGTTGCCGTCGAGCGTGACGTACGCGTATCCGAGCCCGGCCCCGCCGACGACCACCACACCCGCCACCGACCAGGCGGTGATGAGCTTCGCCCGGTGGCGCCGGGAGGGCTTCTTCCGGCGGGTGCCGGTGCCGCGTATCCGCCCCGGGACCCTCTTCTGCTCGCTCACGCGTCTCCCTCGTTACGGCGTTCCGCTGCTCCTCGCCCCCGGCCGTGATCGTTCCGGGAGGGTTTGTCATCTCTTGATCAGACGGCGAAGCAGCAAGAAGGGTTGCACAGGGGCCTGTGGGACCCCGGCGGGCGCGGAGGGGCACGCGAGCGGCGGCACGCGGCGCGCGATCCGGCGTTCACCTGCGGTTTCCCGCGCCGGAGACGTACGGGCGGGGGCGCGGCGCGCGGGGTCGGCGTGTGGCAAAGGTCTCGGGCGGCGGCGTACGGGGGCGGGGCGGCGGTTCCGTAGGCGTACGCGTACGGGAAGGGTTCGAGGGGCCGTACGCGTACGGGAAGCGCGCCGCGGTTCCGTCGGTCCCGGGACGCGTGAGGGCCCCGTCACCGGAGTGACGGGGCCCTCACGCTCAACTGCCGTACCGGGGTCAGTCGTTGCCGTTTCCGGCGCCCGGCGTGGTCTTCTGGATCTGGAGCAGGAACTCCGCGTTGGACTGGGTCTTCTTCATCCGGTCCAGGAGGAGCTCGATCGCCTGCTGCTGGTCGAGCGCGTGCAGCACCCGGCGCAGCTTCCAGACGACCGCCAGCTCGTCGGTGCCGAGCAGGATCTCTTCCTTGCGGGTGGAGGACGCGTCGACGTCCACCGCCGGGAAGATGCGCTTGTCCGAGAGCTTCCGGTCGAGCTTGAGCTCCATGTTGCCGGTGCCCTTGAACTCCTCGAAGATCACCTCGTCCATGCGCGAGCCGGTCTCGACGAGCGCGGTGGCCAGGATGGTCAGCGAGCCGCCGTCCTCGATGTTGCGCGCGGCACCGAAGAAGCGCTTCGGCGGGTAGAGCGCGGTCGAGTCGACACCACCGGAGAGGATGCGGCCGGAGGCGGGCGCCGCGAGGTTGTACGCGCGGCCCAGACGGGTGATCGAGTCGAGCAGGACGACCACGTCGTGACCCAGCTCCACGAGGCGCTTGGCGCGCTCGATGGCCAGCTCGGCGACGGTGGTGTGGTCCTCGGCGGGACGGTCGAAGGTCGAGGAGATGACCTCGCCCTTCACCGACCGCTGCATGTCGGTGACCTCTTCCGGACGCTCGTCGACCAGGACGACCATCAGGTGGCACTCGGGGCTGTTGACCGTGATGGCGTTGGCGATGGCCTGGAGGATCATCGTCTTGCCGGTCTTCGGCGGGGCCACGATGAGCCCGCGCTGGCCCTTGCCGATCGGGGCCACCAGGTCGATGATCCGCGTCGTCAGGACGTTGGAGTCGGTCTCCAGACGGAGCCGGTCCTGCGGGTAGAGCGGGGTCAGCTTCTGGAACTCGGGGCGGCCCCGGCCGGACTCCGGCGCCATGCCGTTGACCGAGTCGAGGCGGACCAGCGCGTTGAACTTCTCGCGCCGCTCGCCGTCCTTGGGCTGGCGGACCGCGCCGGTGACGTGGTCGCCCTTGCGCAGGCCGTTCTTGCGGACCTGGGCGAGCGAGACGTACACGTCGTTCGGGCCCGGGAGGTAGCCGGAGGTCCGGATGAACGCGTAGTTGTCGAGGATGTCCAGGATGCCCGCGACGGGGATCAGGACGTCGTCGTCGGCCACCTGCACATCACCGGCGAAGTCGTCGCGGCCACGGCGGCCACGGCGGTCGCGGTAGCGGCCACGACGGCCGCGGCGGCCGCCCGCCTCGTCGTCGAAGTCGTCCTGCGGACCGTTGTCACGGTTCTGCTGGCCCTGGTTCTGCCCCTGGCCCTGGCGCTGCGGGCGCTGCTGCTGCCCGCCGCCGCCCTGCTGGCCCTGGTCGTCGCCCTTGCCCCGGCGGTCGCGCTGGCGCTCACGGCGGCCCTCGCGGTCACCGCGCTCGCCCCGCTCCCGGCCCTGACGGTCGCCCCGGCGGCCCTCGGCGGTGTCGGTGGCGGCCTCGGCCCTGGCGTCGCCCTTGGGCTCGGCGCGCTCCTCGGTCTTCAGCTCGGCCTGCGGCTCCGCCTTGGCCTCGGTCTTCGCCTCGGCCTTGGTGTCGGGGCTGCCCGCCTGCGCGGTGGCGCGGCGGCGACGGCGCTCGCCCGCGGGCTGGTCGTCGCTGGCCGGCTGACCGGGGATGTCGATCTGCTGCTGGGCCGCGGTCTTCTCGGCGGCGGCCTCGTCCCCGGTGCGCGCCTTGGAGGTGGCGCGCCGCTTGGGCTTGCTCTCCGCCTCGGCGGCGGGGGCCTCGGCGGCCTTGGAGGAGGTCTTGGGGGCGGCGGCTCCGCCGCCGGCCTGCGCCTCCTTGATGACCTCGATCAGCTGGCTCTTGCGCATCCGCGCGGTACCCCTGATGCCGAGGCCGGACGCGACCTGCTGCAGCTCGGCCAGGACCATGCCCTCGAGGCCGGTGCCGGAGCGGCGGCGCCGTGCGGTGGTGCCAGTGGCAGCACCTTCGGCGGGCGCGGCGCTGTCGACGTTCTTGTCGGCAGTCACGCCCATCAGATCGGTGGTGTCGCTCACGAAGGGTCCTTCCCTGGAGCGGACGTCGGCCTTCTGGCTCGGCGACCGGTTGTGCTGTCCGACTGCGGTCTGTTGATCTTGCTGGATCGCGGACCTTGCCGGGGCGGTGGTCCGCCGGGTACGGCGGAGAGATGAACGTGCGGGGTCCGGCGCGAGATCCCCCTGCTCGGCCCACTCCTGGACGAGCGAGGGGTGTCGTGCCGGTTCCGGAGCGTGCTCGAAACTGCTCAGGCAGGCTGCTCAGGCAGTTGGGGAGGCTCCCGGAAGAATGGTGGTCCCGGAAGGGGACACGAAGCAACGCGCCTCAAAGACGTCGGTTGCAGACTTGAGGTTAACACTACCGGCTCCAACAAACATTCCCCCTCTCGGCCACCGGTAATCACATGCGGTTACGCGGCCAGTGGCAGCACGGTGGCGCCCGTGGCGTCGAGTGCCAGCCGGTTCGCGGCCCAGCCCTCGCCCGCCAGCCGGGCGACCTTGTCGGCGGAGTCCTCCCCCGCCAGCGCGAGCACCGTGGGGCCCGCGCCGGAGATGACGGCGGGCACGCCGTCGGCGCGCAGCCGGTGCACCAGCTCGACGCTCTCGGGCATCGCGGGGCCCCGGTACTCCTGGTGGATGCGGTCCTCGGTGGCGGCGAGCAGCAGCTCGGGGCGCCTGGTCAGCGCCTCGACGAGCAGGGCCGCGCGGCCCGCGTTGAGCGCCGCGTCGACGTGCGGGACGGTGCGCGGGAGCAGTCCGCGCGCCGTCTCGGTGAGCACGGGCCGGCCGGGCACGAAGACCACCGGAACGACGGATTCCGCGGGGTCCATCCGGATCGCCCGGGCCGCTCCGCCGTCCATCCACGCGAGGGTGAACCCGCCGAGCAGACAGGCCGCGACGTTGTCGGGGTGCCCCTCGATCTCGGTGGCCAGCTCCAGCAGGGCCTCGTCGTCGAGCCGGGCGTCGCCGCCTATCGTCACGGCGCGGGCGGCGACGATTCCGGCGCAGATGGCGGCGGAGGAGGAGCCGAGGCCGCGGCCGTGCGGGATGCGGTTGGCGCAGACGATCTCCAGGCCGCGGGGCTGTCCGCCGAGCAGGTCGAAGGCGGTGCGCAGGGAGCGTACGAGCAGGTGGCTCTCGTCGCGGGGCAGCGTCTCGCTGCCCTCACCCGCGATGTCGATGTGGAGCCCGGAGTCGGCGACACGGACGACGACATCGTCGTACAGCCCCAGCGAGAGGCCGAGGGCGTCGAAACCCGGGCCCAGGTTGGCGCTGGTTGCGGGGACGCGCACCCTGACGGCGGCGGCTCGGAACGCGGGACCGGCCATCGGCTGGACGACTCCTTGTAAGGCGGCGGGGGTTGGTGAGGCGGCGGGGATTGCGGTGCGGTGGTTCTGCGGGGCTGGGGATGGGGCCGGTGGCCCGGCCCTGCTCGCCGTCACGACGGCTCTCGCGCCGCGGCAGACCCGTCGGGCGGATGTCGGGCGGATGGAGTACAGCTTATCGAAGGAAGGTTCTGTCGCGACATAGGGCGCACAGGAGGCGCACGATGCGTGTCGCCCGCCTCCTATGCGCTCTCCGCCCCGAAAAGAGGGCGGTTGAGCTGGGTTGTCGCGGTTGACCGGGCCGTGCGGACCGGGCGGACCGGGCTGCCACAGCCGTACGGGCCCGAGTGCCGTGGTCGCCCGGGCCCGAGTGCCACTGTTGCCCGGGCCGGGCTGTCGCGGCTGTCCGGGCCGGGCTGTCATGGCTGTCCGGCCGGACAGCCGCGGCCGACCTGATCGGCTGCGACAGCCCGGCCCGGACGCTCCGGACGACGGGGACCGGACGAGCAACGGGATCGGGGACTCAGGAGCTCAGACGAGCCCGAGCTTCTGCGCCGCCGTGGCCGCGTCGACCGGGACCGTGACCGGCTGCGGGGCGCCCGCGACGGCCCAGTCCGGGTCCTTGAGGCCGTTGCCGGTGACCGTGCAGACGATGCGCTGGCCGGGGTCGACCTTGCCCTCCTCGGCGGCCTTGAGCAGACCGGCGACCGACGCGGCCGACGCGGGCTCCACGAAGACACCCTCCTGGGAGGCCAACAGCCGGTAGGCGGACAGAATCTGTCGGTCCGTCACCTCATCGATAAAACCGCCCGATTCGTCCCGGGCTGCCAGGGCGTAGTCCCAGGAGGCCGGGTTGCCGATGCGGATCGCGGTGGCGATGGTGGACGGGTCCTTGACGACCTCGCCGCGCACGATGGGCGCGGAGCCGGACGCCTGGAAGCCCCACATGCGCGGGGTGTGCGTGGAGACGCCGTCACCGGCGTACTCGCCGTACCCCTTCCAGTACGCGGTGATGTTGCCCGCGTTGCCGACCGGCAGGACGTGGATGTCGGGGGCGTCGCCGAGCGCGTCCACGATCTCGAACGCGGCGGTCTTCTGGCCCTCGATACGGACCGGGTTGACCGAATTGACCAGCGCCACCGGGTAGTTGTCCGAGAGCGAGCGGGCCAGGGTGAGGCAGTCGTCGAAGTTGCCGTCGACCTGGAGGATCTTGGCGCCGTGCACGAGCGCCTGCCCCATCTTGCCGAGCGCGATCTTGCCCTGCGGTACGAGGACGGCGCAGACCATTCCGGCCCGCACCGCGTACGCGGCGGCGGAGGCCGAGGTGTTGCCGGTGGAGGCGCAGATGACGGCCTTCGCGCCCTCCTCCTTGGCCCGGGTGATGGCCATGGTCATGCCGCGGTCCTTGAACGAACCGGTGGGGTTGGCGCCCTCGACCTTGAGGTGCACCTCGCAGCCCGTGCGCTCGGAGAGGACCTGCGCCGGAACGAGCGGCGTACCGCCCTCACGAAGCGTGACGACCGGCGTCGTCGCCGTGACCGGAAGCCGGTCCCGGTACTCCTCGATGATGCCGCGCCACTGGTGGGTGCCCTTGCTGGTCATGGGTCCTTTACTCCCCTTCAACACGCATGATGCTGGCGACACCGCGCACGGTGTCGAGCTTGCGCAGCGCTTCGACGGTCCCGGAAAGGGCGGCGTCGGGCGCGCGGTGGGTGACGACGACGAGGGACGCCTCGCCGTCCTTTCCCTGCTGGCGGACGGTATCGATGGATACGCCCTGCTCGGCGAAGACCGTCGCGACCTGGGCGAGCACGCCCGGCTTGTCGGCCACGTCGAGGCTGATGTGGTAGCGCGTGACGACCTCGCCCATGGGGCTGACCGGCAGGCGCGTGTAGGCGGACTCACCGGGTCCGGTGGCCTCGCCCAGCTTGTTGCGGCAGACCGCGACGAGGTCGCCGAGGACGGCCGACGCGGTCGGGGAGCCGCCGGCGCCGGGCCCGTAGAACATGAGCTGCCCGGCGGCCTCGGCCTCGACGAACACCGCGTTGTACGCCTCGCGGACGGAGGCCAGCGGGTGGCTGAGCGGGATCATCGCGGGGTGGACCCGGGCGGTGACCGAGGCCCCGTCGGCGGCGCGCTCGCAGATCGCGAGGAGCTTGACCGTACAGCCCATGCGGCGGGCGGAGGCGATGTCGGCGGCGGTGACCTCGGTGATGCCCTCGCGGTGCACGTCACCGATCTTCACCCGGGTGTGGAAGGCGATCCCGGCGAGGATCGCGGCCTTCGCGGCGGCGTCGAAGCCCTCGACGTCGGCGGTCGGGTCGGCCTCGGCGTACCCGAGGGCGGTGGCCTCGTCGAGCGCCTCCGAGTAGCCCGCGCCGCTGGTGTCCATCTTGTCGAGGATGAAGTTGGTCGTGCCGTTGACGATGCCGAGCACCCGGTTGACCTTGTCGCCCGCCAGCGACTCGCGCAGCGGCCGTACCAGCGGGATGGCACCCGCGACGGCGGCCTCGTAGTACAGATCGCGGCCGTACTTCTCGGCGGCGGCGTGCAGGGCCGCGCCGTCCTCGGCGAGCAGCGCCTTGTTGGCGGAGACGACGCTCGCGCCGTTCTCGAAGGCGGTGGTGATGAGCGTACGGGCCGGCTCGATGCCCCCGATGACCTCGACGACCACGTCGATGTCGCCGCGCCGCACGAGCGCGGTCGCGTCGGTGGTGATCAGTGCGGGGTCGATGCCCTCACGCACCTTCGAGGGGCGGCGGACGGCGACACCGGCGAGCTCGACGGGCGCGCCGATGCGCGCCGCGAGGTCGTCGGCGTGCGTCGTCATGATGCGCGCCACCTCTGAGCCGACCACTCCACAGCCCAGCAGCGCCACCTTCAGCGGACGCGTACGCATCATCCGACCTCGTTTCTCATACATGCTCATGTGTGGACCAGTCTCACTCACCGGACGGGCGTTTCTGACCCCCGTCCGGATTCTGAGATGACTATTTCATCAGCCGACATCGAGACGCAGGAGATCTTCCTCCGTCTCGCGCCGGACGATGACGCGTGCCCCGCCGTCCCGGACGGCGACGACCGGGGGGCGCAGGGCGTGGTTGTAGTTGCTCGCCATCGAGCGGCAGTACGCGCCGGTGGCGGGGACCGCGATCAGGTCCCCGGGTGCCAGGTCGGCGGGGAGGAACGCGTCCTTGACCACGATGTCCCCGCTCTCGCAGTGCTTGCCGACGACCCGGACGAGCATCGGCTCGGCATCCGAGGTGCGCGAGACGAGCGCCACGCTGTACTCGGCGTCGTACAGCGCGGTACGAATATTGTCCGACATTCCGCCGTCGACGCTGACATAGGTCCGCAGCCCTTCGAGGGGCTTGACCGTTCCGACCTCGTACAGGGTGAACGCGGTGGGCCCGACGATGGCCCGCCCGGGCTCGACGGAGATACGGGGCGTACGCAGCTTCGCGGCCTCGCACTCGCGGGTGACGATGTCGCTGAGCGCCTTGGCGATCTCGTGCGGCTCGCGGGGGTCGTCCTCGGAGGTGTACGCGATGCCGAGGCCGCCGCCGAGGTCGATCTCGGGCAGTTCGACGCCGTGCTCGTCACGGACCTCGGCGAGCAGCTGCACCACGCGCCGGGCGGAGACCTCGAAGCCGGCCATGTCGAAGATCTGCGAGCCGATGTGCGAGTGGATGCCGATGAGGTCGAGCCCGTCGAGCGAGAGCGCCCGGCGCACGGCTTCGGCGGCCTGCCCCCCGGCGAGCGCGATGCCGAACTTCTGGTCCTCGTGCGCGGTGGCGATGAACTCGTGGGTGTGCGCCTCGACCCCGACGGTGACCCGGATCTGGACGCGCTGGCGGATGCCGTGGCGCTGGGCGATGTGGGCGACGCGGACGATCTCCTGGAAGGAGTCGAGCACGATGCGCCCGACCCCGGCCCGGACGGCCCGCTCGATCTCGGCGACGGACTTGTTGTTGCCGTGGAAGGCGATGCGCTCGGCGGGCATACCGGCGTCGAGAGCGGTGGTCAGCTCTCCCCCGGAGCACACATCGAGGTTCAGCCCCTCCTCCTTGAGCCAGCGCACGACGGCGCGGGAGAGGAATGCCTTCCCGGCGTAGAAGACATCGGCGTCCGGCCCGAAGGCGTCGGCCCAGGCCCGGCAGCGGGCCCGGAAGTCGGTCTCGTCGAGGATGTAGGCGGGGGTGCCGAACTCCTCGGCGAGCCGGGCGACGGCGATGCCGCCGACGGTGAGGGCGCCGTCCGCGTCGCGGGTGACGGTACGGGCCCAGACCTTCTCGTCGAGGACGTTGAGGTCGGCGGCGGGGGCGGAGTAGTGCCCCTCGGTCAGGACGTCGGCGTGACGGGGACCGGCGGGGTGTGCGGAGCGGCTCATGGTGAGGTCTCTCGGATTCTTCGGATCGTCAGATCAGAGGTGTGCGGGCGCGCTGATACCGAGCAGGGACAGGCCGCCTGCCAGCACCGTCCCGGCGGCCTCGGCGAGGGCCAGCCGGGAGCGGTGGGCGGCCGAGGGTTTCTCGTCGCCGGAGGGCAGCGGCGGGCAGCAGTCGTGGAAGTCGAAAAAGGCGTGGGCGACGGCTTCCAGCTGCCGGGCGACCCGGTCGGGCGCGCGGTGACGGGCTGCGGCGAGGAGGACGCCGGGGTGGTCGGCGAGAAGATCGAGGAGGGGCCGGGCGGGGGGTTCGTACGGAGCCGTCTCGGGCCCGTACGGAGCCGCCTCGGGAGCGGACGTGAACCCGAGGGCTGCGGCGCCCCGGGTGAGCGCGCGGGTCCTGACGTGGGCGTACCGGACCCGGAAGAGCGGGTTGGCCTCGCCCTGGACGAGGAGCCCGTCGCCGAGCGAGGCCCGGTCGTGCGCGGCGGGCCGCAGCAGCCCCCAGCGGGCGGCATCCGCACCGAGCCGCTCCAGCAGCTCCCCGGCGCTCGCCCCGGCGGGCACCGGGCGGATCACGGTGTCCTCCGGCGCGACCGGCCCGTACGCGTCCGGGCTCACCCCGAGCCGCCCCCACTCCTCCGCCTCCCCCTCGCAACCGACCCGGACGCGGGCGCCCTGGGCGGTGAGGAGACGGCGTACGGCATCGGCGGTGACAGCCGCGCGCACCTCCCGCGCATGGTGGAACCGGAGCTCCTCGTTCCGGAGGGCTTCCCCGTGTCCGTACGCGATCCCCCGTTCCCGTACGGCGTCGAGCACGGCCCGATCGCGGTCGGCGGGGGCGTCCAGGGTGAAGCTCAGGAAGCCGGGGCCGGTGATCTCGACCCGCCCGATGCCGGGTTCGGCGGCGACCCGCTCGCGCAGAATGCGGGCGACCTCCCGGGCGGGCAGCCCGGCGGGTCCGGCGAGCTGGAGCGCGACCGCGCAGGCGTAGTCGCCGGTGCCTCCGGGCCGGGTCCGCTCCACCCGCACGCGCGCGGGCACGGGCGCGCGCAGGGCGTTCTCGTCGACCGCGCGGCGCACGGCGTGCAGCACGGTCGAGGAGAGATCGGCGGGGGTCACGGGACAAGCCTAGGGGAGGAAGAGGGGCACCCCGCGACTCCGTTTCGCCATCCGGTCAGCCGGGGGCAGCCCCGACCCGAACCCGGGTGGTCAACCGGTGGCGGCCCCGACCCGAACCCGGGTGGTCAGCCGGTGGCGGTCCCCGCCCGGCCCACGCCGCTCCACCCGTCGGCCGAGGGCCGTTCCCCGCCGTCGGCGAGCCGACGCACCATCCGCACCAGCTCGCTCGGCTCGAACGGCTTCGCCAGGAACGCGTCGACCCCGGCCGCCACCCCCGCGTCCACCTCGTAGGGCGTACAGGCGCTGATGACGGCGATGGGCACATGGCGGGTGCGGGGGTCGGAGCGCAGTCCGGACGCGGTCTCCAGGCCGTCGAGGCGGGGCATCATCACGTCGAGGGTGATCACATCGGGGCGGACCCGGTGGACCAGGTCCAGGCACTCGACACCGTCGGCCGCGGTCACGACCTCGAAGCCCTCCAGCTCAAGGTTGACCCTGATCAGCTGCCGGATGACCTTGTTGTCGTCGACAACAAGCACGCGGCCGTACGCCCCTGACACCCTTCGAGAGTAGGTCGGCCCCGGTGACCGCGTCCGGCGTTTGCCCACTTCCGCCCCGGACGGGGGACGGGCTGACGCGACGGAATACCTGTTCACGGACACCCGTCGGGAGCTGGTAGTGTTTCACCCGTCGCAGAGCAACACCGCGATACGCCCCCGTAGCTCAGGGGATAGAGCATCGGCCTCCGGAGCCGGGTGCGCAGGTTCGAATCCTGCCGGGGGCACTTCGCAGGAAGTGCCGACAAGACCCCGCCACCAGCGTTCGCGCTGGAAGCGGGGTCTTCGCGTATCCGGACACCTCTTAGCCGCAGGCTGTGAGCGGCAGGAAGCGCGGGGAGGGATCGATGAGCGGCTCCAGCAGGACCGTTGCCGACGAGCAGCCGGTGCGTCGCCGCCGCATCCCGCTCGTGGCCGTCATCGCGCTCACGCTCCTCGCCTGCGTCGCCGCCACGGTCGGTGTGGTCTCCTGCGCCGCCGACCACGTGTCGTCGGACCTGGCGGACCAGGAGATGACCTGCTGCTGGGAGGACGGAGCCACGCCCGCCTGGATGAGCGGCCAGCTCGGCATCCGCGTTCCGGAAGGAGCGTCGGACCACCGGGCCGGTTACAAGGTCGGGCAGCGCTACGACACCGGGCTGCTGTCCTTCGTCCTTCCGAGCGAGGAAGCGGAGACGTACACCGGCCGGCTCATCGAGAAGGACACGGTGATGACCGAGAACTCCCACCCGAAGGAGCAGGGATACCGTCCCGCGGCCGCCTTCGGTCACCTCGGGCTGCCCGAACCGGAGACGATCGTCCGGAAACTGCGGATGACCAGCCTGTGCCCGGACGACCTGGCGTCCCCGGAAGGCACGTACCTTCAACGCTGTATCGACCTCTTCGCCCACGAGTTCACACCCGGCACCACGCGGATCTACATCCGGTCGACCATCGAACCGTCCGTGACGCCCCCTCCTGCGAACCAGGCTCCCTGACACGCGATGTCATCGGCATCAGGAGCGGGCGGACCACGAGGCACGAGCGGCGGTCGCCCCCACAGCACAGCACAGCACCGGGGAGACGCTCGCCGGAGCGCCCCGCACACGGAGGGAATCCCGAACGTGACCGACTGGCAGTTGCGCGAGAGCTTTTCCAGCACGTCCGGCACGGTCCGCTGGGACCGGCTGGGGCCCGAGGGCGGGGAGCCCGTCGTCCTGTTGCACGGCACGCCGTTCTCCTCCTTCGTCTGGCGGGACGTGGCCCGGGCCCTGGCGCAGCAGTACCGGGTGTTCGTCTGGGACATGCCGGGCTACGGCGTCTCGGAGAAGCACCAGGGGCAGGACGTCTCACTGGACGCGCAGGGGCGGGTGTTCACCCGGCTGCTGGACCACTGGGGTCTGGCGGAGCCGGCCGTGGTCGCCCATGACTTCGGCGGCGCGGTCGCCCTGCGGGCCCATCTGCTGCACGGGGCCGCCTACCGCGGCCTGGCCCTGGTCGACCCGGTCGCCCTGGCCCCCTGGGGCTCGCCGTTCTTCCGGCTGGTGGGGCGCAACAGCGAGGTCTTCGAACAGCTGCCGCCCGCCCTGCACCGGGCGCTCGTCCGTGAGTACGTCGGCTCGGCGAGCTTCCCCGGGCTGCGGTCCGATGTGGCCGACCGGCTGGTCGCCCCCTGGTCGGACGAGGAGGGCCAGGCCGCCTTCTACCGGCAGATCGCACAGGCCGATCAGCGGTACACCGACGAGGTGCAGGGCCTGTATCCGCGGATCGGCCTTCCGGTCGCCGTGTGCTGGGGCGCAGAGGACACCTGGATTCCGGTGGCGAAGGGCCATGAGCTGGCCTCCCTCGTTCCCGGTGCCGCTCTCACCGTGATCCCGGACGCCGGGCACCTCGTACCGCTGGACGCCCCGGCCACCCTGACCGCCTCGCTCCTGGCCTTCCTCCGCGATCTGCCCTGACGCGCCGCACCGCCGCGCTCCCGGGCCGCCGCCCCGGAAGGTCGTGCGACATCGCACGGGCCGTCACCCGGGCTGTCACCTGGGCCGGTGCCGTCGGGGCTCGGCGGGCTCGAAGGCCGTGGGCCCGGCCGTGCGTAAAACGTGACGGAACCGGGCAGAGTGACGGGGACTTGTGAAGGGCGACGGTGGGGGGCCGTTATGGAGTCCAGTGACCGGAGTGACCGGTACGGGGCCGGTGGGGCTGTTCCGCCGCCGCCCTCGGAGCCGCCTTCCTTCGGGGCTCCCCCACCGCCCTCGGGGCCTCCTTCCTTCGGGCCTCCCCCACCGCCTTCCGGACCGCCCTCCGGGCCTCCGGACGTCGGGCCGCCGCCGCCCGGGGCGGGGTTACGGGCCGTTGCGGCCGGGTTGCTCAATCTGACCGGGCTGGGGCTCGGTTACGCCCTGCTGGGGCGCTGGGGGCGGGCCGCCGGGTGCTGGGTGGCCACGGCGGTTCTGCTGTTCGTCGCGCTGCCCGCCGATCCGGACGGGGTGCCCGCGCGCGTCCTCGCCGTCTATCTCTTCCTCCTCGTGCTCGCCGCCGCCGACGGGGCCCGGATCGCGGTGCGTTCGCCGCTCGGTGGTTCGTGGCGGCCCGTGGTGGCGGCCGGGCTGGGTGTGGTGCTGCTGGCCGTTCCGGCCGGTGGGGCCGTGGCGTACGGGGCGGCGCGCGACGAGGCCCGGGAGCAGGTGCTGCTCGACCGGCTGGCGGGCGGGGACCGGCGGGTGGCCGCCGCCTCGCGGCAGCCGTTCGGGACGGCGAAGGGTGAGTACGAGAAGGCCCTCGGCGTCTACCGCGCGCTCGGCGAGGACCACCCGGACTCCCGGGCGGCCAAGCTCGTCCCGGACCGGCTGAAGGCGTATTACGACGCCGTCTCGACCCCGTACGCCGGGAAGCGGCACTGTGAGGCCGTCGCGCCGCTGACCTATCTGCGGAGCCTGCCGGGCTCGGTGGACAGGGAGTTGCTGGGTGAGCTCGCCTCCTGGCCCGACGAGCCGCTCGCCGAGTCGCTGTACGCGTGCGGTGTCTCGCGGATCGGCCAGGTCGGCGGGGGCTCGTCGGAGTTCGGTGAGCTCCTGCGTACGTTCCCGGAGTCCGCGCCCGCGCGGCAGGTGGGGCCGGAGCTCGGCGGCCGGATCGACACCCAGGTCGCGGAGGTCGAGGACGGGGACCCGTGCGCGGCCACCGAGGTGCTGCGCGGCCTCCGTTCCACGGTCGCCGACCTGCCCGCCGCGAGCGTCCCGGCGCTCGGCGCCAAGGCCGACCGGGGCATCCGGAATGGGACGTACGCCTGCGGAATCGACCAGTTCGAGGAGAAGAAGTTCGGCGAGGCCCGCACGACGCTGACCGGTTTCGCCCGTTCGTACAAGGGTGATGAGCGGGCCGCGCAGGCCCGGAAGACCGCCATCGCCGCCGAGATAGCCGCCGCCCGGCCGGCGGCGGGCAAGCGGCTGCCGCCGTCGGGGAGCCCCGGCGGGCCCCGCATGGAGCTCGTCATCAGCAATGACGCGCCCAACGGGGTCGAGGTCCTCTACACCGGCCCGGTCACCGGCACCGTCACGCTGAAGCCCTGCGCCGACTGCAAGCGCTACAGCGCGTCGGCCGGTCCCCGGCTCGCCTGCAGGGCCAGCGGCCGGAGCTACCCGAAGGCGCGGCTCCAACTGCCCTCCGGGGATTACCACTTCCTCTACAAGCACGGTACGGGTGCCTCGTCCCGGGTGGACAGTTACGCGGCGGGGTCGAAGGTCCGGCCCGGCTACACGTACACGAGCTGCACCTATGTCGTGGAGCGCAGTCCGCTGGGGCTCGATCTGCCCACCCTGCCCGACCTGGTCAAGCCCGCCTCGCTCACCCCTCCTCGCGCGGGTGCTTCTCGATGACCTTGCCGTTCAGCTCGGCGGCGAGGTAGGCGCCGCCGTACTTGTCGGAGACGTAGACGCGCAGCACCGGGCGGCCCTCGTAGAAGGGCGACGAGGGGTCCACGATCACGTAACTGCTCTCCGGCTCCGGGATGTTGAGCGTTGTCCTGGCCGTCCGCAGCAGGGCGGGCAGGGCGTCCCAGTCGACGGATTCCAGGTCGACCGGCTTGTCCCCGGACATGAGGGTGCCGCCCATGTCGTCGTTCTTCGCCTGCCCGTCCCGGTAGCTGAACCGGTCGTAGAGGCGGGAGTTGGACTTCAGCGGCGCCTGGGCGGAGGCGTGCTTGTCGTAGAGGGTGAAGTCGGTGACCTTCGTGCCGCCCATCAGGGGCTTCAGGGCGGCGATGACCTGCCGCGCCCCGTCCGGGGTAAGGAGGTCGGTGGCGGCCTCCGCTCCGTCGTCGCCGTCATCGTCGTCGTCCGCCCCGGGCTGCTCGTCGTCCACGACCGGCTTGCCCGCCGCTGTGGGCGGCGAGGCGCCGCTGTCGTTCGCCGGGGCGCTCGCCGTGGTGTCCGGGCGGCTGCCGCCCTTCGCGCTGTCGTCGTCGCCGCCCCGGAAGTACGACGGGTCGATCATCCAGAAGACGCCCACCAGCACCGCCGCCGAGACGATGGTGGAGACCGCGCCGATGACCCGGGTCCGGCGCAGGAGGCGGTGTCTGCGCTCCTCGTCGTCGGTGATCGTCGGGGAGGTGGCCGAGAACGGGGACGCCGCCGGAGGCGTTGCCGGGCTCGCGTACGGGTTGTTCGCGTACGGGGTGTTGGCGTACGGGTTGCGCGGTGCGTCGGCCGGGGTGGGGAAGGCCGACGGATGGCCGAAACCGGTCGGTGGGTGGGGCGGTTGTCCGGGGGACGCGGGGTGGGGTGTGTCGGTGGGCGGGGGGTGGGGCGTGTCGGTGGGCGGGGGTGAGCCGTAGGCGCTTCTGGGGTCGGGCGCGGGCTGTACGGGGGTGGCCGTCGGCCGCGCCGCCGCCTCCGCCAGCATCCGGTCCAGGGTCGCGGCGTCCGGGCGGGCCGGGATGTCCCGGGTCAGCAGTGCCTTCAGTACGGGGGTGAGCGCCCCGGCCCGTACCGGCGGGGGCACGTCCTCGTCGAGCACGGCCGCCAGGGTGGCGAGCGTGGTGGCCTTGCGCAGGGGGTGGTGGCCCTCGACGGCGACGTACAGCATCATGCCGAGCGACCAGAGGTCGGAGGACGGGTCGCCCTCGGTGCCCCGGATGCGCTCGGGGGCTATGTAGTCGGGCGAGCCGATGAGCGCGCCCGTCATGGTGAGGCTGGTCGACTCACGGATGGCGGCGATGCCGAAGTCCGTGAGGACGGGGCGGCCGTCGGTGCGCAGCAGGACGTTGGCCGGTTTGACGTCACGGTGCTGGATGCCGGAGGCGTGGGCGGCGTTCAGGGCGGAGAGGATGCCGCGCCCCAGTTCGGCGGCCTCGGCGGGCTCCATGGGCCCTTCGGCCAGCCGGTCCTGGAGGGAGGAACCGGCCACCAGCTCCATCACGATCCAGGGGTAGCCGTCCTCGCCCGGGTCGATGATGTGGTGGACGGTGACCACGTTCGGGTGGTCGAGCCGGGCCAGCGCGCGGGCCTCGCGCAGGACCCGGGCGCGCAGGGTGCGGGCGCCCTCGGGGTCGTACTCCGCGAGCGCGGGGTCCGGGGGCCGCACCTCCTTGAGGGCGACGTCGCGGTGGAGCGCCTCGTCGCGGGCCCGCCAGACCATGCCCATGCCGCCGCTGCCGAGCCGCTCCACCAGGGTGAAGCGGCCGTCGATCACCCGCCCCGAGGGGGTTTCTGCGCTCATGCGCCGTAGCGTACGGGTGACGTACGACAGGGGGGAGCCGGGGCCGGGGATCGGTACGCGACGGGGACCTGCCCACCGAGACCGAGGTGCGCGGCAGGGGCGGGCCCAGGTGCGCGGTGAGGTCAGGCCGAGGTACGCGGCCGAGCCGGGCCCCGGTGAGTGGCGAGGTCAGGCCGAGGTGCGCTTGCGGGGCGCGGCCGTCGTCTTCTTCGTGGTGCTCCGGCCGCCGGACGACGTCTGCTTCTTGGCGGAGGAAGAGGTCGATTTGGCGGCCGCCTTCTTCCCGGTGGCCTTCTTCGCGGTGGACGACGTGGACTTCTTCGTACCCGTCTGTTTCGGCGCCTGTTTCGACGTGGACTTCTTTTGCGTCGTCTTTTTCGCTGTTCTTCCGGACGTCGTCTTCTTTATGGGGTGGACATCCGCCATGTCCCCCTCGTCGCCGTCCTCCTCCCCCTCTCCCTCGCCCCGGGACTTCTTCGCCGCGCGGACGCTGTTCTCCAGGGCCGCGATCAGGTCGATGACCTTGCCTCCGCCGGAGTCGCCGGACTGCGCCGGGGGAGCCGTCTCACCGGCGGCCTTGGCGGCGATCAGCTCCTCGACCGCTTCGCGGTAGTCGTCGTGGAGGCTGTCCATGTCGACCTCGCCGAGGGTGTCCATCAGGGCGTCCGCCAGATCGAGTTCGGCGTCGCGGACGGTGACCTCGCTGTCCGGGGCGACGCCCTCGGGGGCGCGGATCTCGTCGGGCCAGAGCAGTCCGTGCATCGCGATCACGTCGTCGACGACCCGGAGCATGCCCAGCCGTTCACGGCCGCGCAGGGCGTACTTGGCGACGGCCACCTTGTTGCTGCGCTTGAGGGCCTCGCGCAGCAGGGTGTACGGCTTGGCGGCCGGGACCCCGTTGGCGGAGAGGTAGTACGCCGCGTCCATCTGGAGCGGGTCGATCTCGTCGGCGGGCACGAACGCGACGATCTCGATGGTCTTGGCGGTGGGCAGCGGGAGCTGGGCGAGGTCCTCGTCGGTGATCGGGATCATCGTCCCGTCGGCGTCCTCGTACGCCTTGCCGATCTCGCCGCCGGTCACCTCCTCCTCGTCCAGCTCACAGACCTTGCGGTAGCGGATGCGGCCACCGTCGGCGAGGTGGATCTGCCGGAAGTGGATCGCGTGGTTCTCGGTGGCGTTGACCAGCTTGATCGGGATGCTGACCAGCCCGAAGGAGATCGCGCCGTTCCATATGGACCTCACCGTTCACCCCTTTGGGACGTCAATGGCGGTCTGGGTGGTTTTCCTGCGGTTCAGGCGATTCGTGTGACTCTTATCGTATGACGCCGATCACGGAGGTGGAGGGGCGGCGCCTCTCGCTCAGCAACCTCGACAAGGTGCTGTATCCGGCCACCGGGACCACCAAGGGCGAGGTGCTGCACTACTACGCGGCCACGGTGGCGGGCGCGATCCTGCCCCATCTGCGCGACCGCCCGGTCTCCTTCCTGCGCTATCCGGACGGGCCCCGGGGGCAGCTCTTCGTCACCAAGAACCCGCCGCCCGGTACGCCCGACTGGGTGCGCACCGCCCCCGTGCCGCACAGCGAGGACCCGGCCGCCCGCCAGGTGGTGGTCGATGATCTGGCCGCGCTGATGTGGGCGGCCAACCTGGTGGTGGAGTTCCACACCCCGCAGTGGCGCGCGGGGGCCCCGGGGACCGCCGACCGGATGGTGTTCGACCTGGACCCCGGCGCCCCCGCCACCGTCGTGGAGTGCTGCGCGGTGGCCCGCTGGCTGCGGGAGCGGCTCGCCTCCGACGGTCTGTCCGCGTACGGGAAGACGTCCGGCTCCAAGGGGCTGCATCTGCTCGTCCCGCTGGAGCCGACGCCGTCCGCCGAGGTGTCCGCGTACGCGAAGCGCCTCGCGGTGGAGGCGGAGAGCGCCCTGCCGGACCTGGCCCTGCACCGGATGAAGCGCGCCCTGCGGCCGGGCAAGGTCTTCGTCGACTTCAGCCAGAACTCCGCGTCGAAGACCACCGCCACCCCCTACACCCTGCGGGCCCGGGCCGAGCCCACCGTCTCCGCGCCGCTCACCTGGGAGGAGATCGCGGAGTGCCGGTCCCCGGAGGCGCTGGTGTTCCGCGCGGACGACATGGCCGGGCGGCTGGAGCGGTACGGGGACCTGCTCGGCCCCCTGCTCGACCCGGACCGGGCCCGGCCGCTGCCCACGGACCGACCGGACCGGCCCCGGCCTCCCACGGACCGACCGGACCGGTCCCGGCCTCCCGCGGACTGATTTCCGCTGATTCAGCCCGTGATTCTCCGCTGGTTCCGTCCGCACGGTTTCCGCTGATTCCGCCCGCGTATTTCCGTTGATTCACAGAGTGCTCACAGGTTCCCCTGCTGCCATCCGGTCATGACAGGGTCATGACCTGGTCACGGCGCGAGGAAAGGCCGCAAGTGACGGGTGGATTGTCGGACCCGTGGTGCACACTCTGCGCAGGCGCTTTCTTCGGGACGCGCCGCCAGGGGCGTGGGAACAGATGTGCCGGATGCGGGTTCCGTTCCGGGACGCTGCCGTGACGTGGGGAGGGGATGGCGTGTTCTCGGGGATCGATGAGGTCGACTGGGCTTCGATGGAGCATGCCTACGGGCCCGCCGACGATGTGCCGGTGCTCCTCCGGGGGCTCGCCTCCGCCGATCCGGCGGAGCGGGAGAGCGCGCTCGACGGCATGTACGGAGCCGTGCACCACCAGGGGGATGTCTACGCCTGCACCCTCGCGTGCATCCCCTTCCTCTTCGAGCTCGTCGTGGACCCGGCCGTGCAGGACCGGGGCAGCGTGGTCGAGCTGCTCACCAGCATCGGCGGCTTCGACCTGGACGAGGACGACGAGGCGGAGATCGACGAGGACGAGATCGAGGGCGCCGCGAACTACGCGATGGCGGCGGCGGCGGTCACCGCGGGCGCGGGGGTGTTCTTCGAGCTGATCGCCGACGAGGACCCCGGGGTGCGACTGGCGGCCCCGCTGGCGCTCGCCACCCTGCACCGGCACCCCGTGCGGGTCCTCGCGCTGCTGCGGGAGCGGCTGCCCGTGGAGCCCGACGAGGAGGTGCGGCTCGCCCTCGTGGAGGCCGCCGGGCGCGTGGCGCTGCGCCACCGCCCGCTGGCCGGGCGGGTGGCCGACTGGCTGACCGTGCTGGTGGACCGGGTGAACGCGCCGGGGCTGCGGCTCGCCGCCCTGGCCCAGCTGGCGCGCTGTTCGCCCGACGCGCTGCCCCGCGATGTGGTGCCGGTCGTCTCCGCGCTGCTGCGCGAGCTGCGGGAGGCCCCGGGCGGCGCACCGGAGGGCGGGCGCGACCGGGAGGACGGGGCGCCGGAGCCGGACGACGGGGCGGAGCCCGCCGCCGACCCGGCCGGCTGTCCGGACGCGGACGCCCCGGGCGGTACGGACTCCGAGCACGTCGGCTGTACGGACCCCGATCCGGCGGGCTGCACCGAACAGGTCGCGGCGCCGACGCTGGTGGGCCAGCTGCGCGCGCTCTCCGCCCAGGAGAACGCCGGACGCGGTGCCCCCTGGGCCGCCGATCTGCTGCGTACCCTGCACGTCGGCCTGGACGACCGGGTGGGCGACCGCACGGCCCTCCTCGTCGACCAGCTGCGCAGCCCCGACCGCTGGCAGCGCATCGACGCCGTACGGATGAGCGGCGGGCTGATACGGGCCTGGCGCGGTTCGTACGAGGAGCTGGTGGCGCTCGTCGGCGCCCAGCTCGCCGACCCCGAGCCCCGGCTGGCCGATGCCGCCTCCCACGTACTGGAGGAGCTGTTCACGCTGGCCGCGCCCGCCGCCGACGCGCTGGCGGCCCGGCTGGCCGCCGATCCCGCGGGCTGGGTGAAGGAGTGGGCCAGCGGTCCGCCGGGGCTCGGCTCCACGGTGAAGGCGCTGGCCCGGCTCGGTGACGCCCGGGCGGTGCCCGCGCTGGCGGCGGCCCTGGAGCTGCCGGAGGTGCCGCACGACGTGGGGTTCGCGGTCGCCCGGCTGGGGCCGGCCGCCCAGCCCCTCGCCGGGGCGCTGCGGCGCAGGCTGGCCGGGGTGCGGCTGGACGAGGGGGCGTACGACCGGGCGAGCCCGCTGCTGGCCGGGCTGACCGGGCTGCGGGCGGGCGAGGCGACCCCGGAGGTGCTGCGGGTGCTGCGCGGCGCTCCGGAGTACCGGGGCGAGTGGCTGCGTACGGCGGCGCTGCGGGCGCTCGGCTCGTTCGGGCCCGCCGCGCGGGAGGCCGTGCCCGAGCTGCGGGCGATGCTCCGGCGGCCGGGGACGGGGGCGGCCACGGAGGCGGCCGAGGCGCTGTGGGCGGTCGCCGGGGACCGGGAGGCGGTGCTGCCGGTGCTGATCGAGGGGCTCGGCTCGGACCAGGTGCACGACCGGCGGGCCGCCGCGACGGCGCTGGGGGCGCTCGGGCCGCAGGCTGCGGTGGCGGCGCCCCGGCTGCGCGGGCTGCTGGCCCACGACGAGCTGTGGCTGCGGGTGGACGCGGCGGCGGCGCTCCGGGAGGTGACCGGCCGGGCGGAGGAGAGCGCCGAAGTGCTGCTCGCCGCCTGGGAGAAGAACCGCCATGTCCGGGTCCGGGTGGCAGAATGCCTGGCGCGGACGGGACCGGTCGACCCGGCGTCGGCGACGGCCCAGGTGCTGCGCGCCGAGCTCTCCTCCGTACGCCGTCACAACGCGCTGGACGGCGGGTACGGCAGCCATGACACGTACGAGGACGAGAAGCTCCTGGCGCTGTGCCGACAGGCACTGCGGGGGACGGGGAAGACGGGGAGAGGGAGCACGGCATGATCATTTTCGGTACCAAGGGGTATCTGTACCAGCTGGCCATCCTGACGCTGGTGTGCGGCTGGTGCGGCAATCCGGCGGCGCACACTCTGCGCAAGCGGGTCTCGAAGTTCACGCTGTTCTTCGTGCCGCTCTTCCCGTACTCGACGAAGTACGCGACCCAGTGCACGTTCTGCGGCGGGGAGCAGCAGATAACCAAGGAGCAGGCCGACCAGCTGCTCGCCCAGCACGGGGCGGGACCCGACGGCGCCGGGCAGCCCCCGCAGCAGCCCGGTTTCACCCAGCCGGGGCAGAACCCGTACCAGCGCTGAGCCGCCCGGGCACGGAGCCGCGTACCGCCCGGGCACCGGCCCACGTAAGGGCGTAAGGGTACGAAGTGGGCATTGCGCCCGGCCTTCCGCTTAGGGTGTCCCTCTGTCGTCGAAGAGGAGGGTGAGCCGTGCGCCCGGACCGCGTCCGTCGCCTCGCGTGCGCCGTGACCGCCGTGGCCGCGCTCGCCCTGCTCTCCGGCTGCGGAGCGGCCGGAGGACTGGAGAGCGCGGGCGAGGCCCCCTCCGCGGTCGAGCCCGCCCGCCTCTGGCCGGACCTGCCGCCCGCCTCGGCCGCCCCGTACGACTACGGGGAGGGCGAGACGGCCCGTATCCCCGGAATCAGGGTGCCCGGCGACGATGTGCGCCGACTGGACCCGGTCGCGGTGACACAGGCCGGGCTGAAGGCGCGGACCGCCCGGGACAGCGGGCTGGACGAGCTGCCCGACGGGACGGTCCGGCAGATCCGCGCCTGCCGGACGGCACCGGACGACTGCCCGGTGCTGGACCCGTACTACTTCGACCTGACGGGTGACGGCAGGGACGAACTGGTGCTCGGCATCCGGATGCCCGAACGCCAGCTCGCCGTGCGCGCGTACCGGGCGGAGGGCGGCGAGCTGACCCGGATCATGTCGACGTCCGACGCCGTGATCAGCGTGGAGCGGGCGGGCCGGGACCTGGTGCTGCGGGCGCCTTCGGTGATCTCGGGGTACGAGTACCGCACCGCGTGGTCCTGGGACGAGCGGCAGCAGGCGATGCTGGCCACCCGGGACGAGATCCTGCGGGCGCCGGAGCGGCGGGGGGACACGGACCGCGACCGGTCCCCGAGCCCTTCCTCCTCGGCCTCCGCAACCGGCTCCCCTTCGGCCTCCGCGAACGACTCCTCCGCCTCCGCAGACCCCTCCCCCTCCTCGGACGGCCGATGAAACGGCCGATGAAGACGAAGCGGCGGCGGCTCCGCTCCCCCGCCTGGACCGCGACCCTCACCTGGAAGTCCGCCGTCTTCCTCACCGCCATGTGCTGCACGCTCGCCGCCCTGCTCGGCGTCCTCGTGCACACCGCCGTCACCCGGCAGACCGTCTCCCACGCCCGGGAGAAGGCGCTCGACCGGCTGGAGGTGGTCACCGACGCGTACGAGGCCGGGGAGCCGCTGCCCCGGGGCTCCGGCATCGACCCGCCGGGCCTGCCCGCCTCGCTGCGTGCCCTGGCGGCGGGCGGTGAGCGCGGCACCATGGTCGCGGACGGCCCGCACCGGCCGGGCGATCCGGACGGGCGGGGCGGCCCCGCGATGTGGGCGGCGGGCCCGGCGGACGGGCGGGCGCTGGCCACCTGGACGGACTACAGCCACAGCGCCAACACCATCGCGGGCCTGGACCGGGCGATCATCGGCTCCTCGCTGCTGGCCATCGCCGCCACGCTCGTCGTCGGTCTCTTCGCGGTCGGCCGGGTGACGCGCAGGCTGCACCAGACGGCCCGGGTGGCCCGCCGGATCAGCGCGGGCGACCTCGACGCCCGGGTCGGCGACCCCCGTACGGCCCGTCCGGTGCGCGGCCAGGACGAGGTGGCGATCGTCTCGGGCGCCCTGGACACCATGGCCTCCAGCCTGCAGCGCAGGCTCCAGACGGAGCAGCGGTTCACCGCCGATGTGGCGCACGAGCTGCGCACCCCGCTCACCGGTCTCTCGGCCGCCGCCGAGCTGCTGCCGCCGGGGCGTCCGGCGGAGCTGGTACGGGACCGGGTGCGGGCGATGCGCTCGCTGACCGAGGACCTGCTGGAGATCTCCCGGCTGGACGCCCGTACCGAGCAGGCCGACCTGGCCGTGCACGATCTGGCCCCGCTGGTGGAACGCGTGGTGCGGGCCTCCGGTACGGAGACCGGGGTGCGGGTCGTGCGTCCGGCGCGGGTGGAGACCGACCGGCGGCGGCTGGAGCGGGTGATCGGCAACCTGGTGGCCAACGCCCACCACCACGGCGCCCCGCCGGTGGTGGTGACCGTGGACGGCGCGGTGGTCTCCGTACGGGATCACGGCGCGGGCTTTCCGGCGTACCTGCTGGAGGGCGGTCCGCAGCGGTTCCGCACGGACGGTGCGGGCAAGGGCCACGGGCTCGGGCTGACCATCGCCGTGGGGCAGGCGACGGCGATCGGGGCCCGGCTGGAGTTCGCCGGTCCCCCGGACGGCGGCGCGCTGGCCCGGCTGACGCTGCCGGAGTACGTACGCCTCGACGACGGGGATTCCGCCGGAAACCCGGGCGGCGGGGGCATGGGGACCAGCTGACCGGGCCGATATCACGCACAGTGCGCGTTGCGAACTCTCCGTGGTCGACCTAGCGTGACGAGGGCGAGCCCGGCTCGCGTCCCCCACGGTCCCCCTTCCTTCTCATGGAGGCAGCATGTCCCCCCTGTCCCGCCCCGCGCGGCTCCGCCGGATCGGTCTCTGCGTCGCCACCGGCGCCCTCGCGGCGGTCACGGCCGCCGCTCCCGCCCTGGCGGCGGACCCCCAGCCCGTCGACCACCGGGGCCAGGCCGCCGCCTCGGCCCCGGCCTCCGACGAGCTCTCCGCCTCGGCGCTCCAGCGCGAGTACGAGGCCCAGCAGAAGGAGGCGGCCCGCCAGGACGCCCAGACGCAGAACCAGGCCAGGCCCCAGGCGCCCAAGCGGACGTACAAGGGCCGGGTCATCGCCAAGCCGAACCTGCTGCTCCGCGACCGGCCGACCCGCAGCAGCCGGGTCGTGGGCTCGGTGAAGTACGGCACGGTGGTCAACATCTTCTGCAAGACCACGGGTGACAACGTCGACGGCAACAACCGCTGGTACCTGCTGACCGACGGCACCTGGGCGTGGGGTTCGGCCCGCTACATCGAGAACATCGGTGCGGCGCCGCGCTGGTGCTGACCGTCCCACCGCGAACACCCGTCCGCCCGGGGAGCCGACCGGCTCCCCGGGCGGACGCGCTATGACGACGGACGCGCTATGACATAAGGGAAATAAGTCCCACCTCTTGCTACGTTGCGGTCCATGACCGCAACGACGGCGGACGCTCCCCCGCCCGAGCTCCGCCTGCCCAGACGGCGCGGGGTCGAGCTCTCGCTCCTCATCGGGGCCGTCCTCATCTCCGTCTACGGTTACGCGGCCGTCGGCCTCGCCCACGACGGGGCCGTACCGCCGGATGTCGCCGGTTACGGTGCCGGGCTCGGGATGCTCGCCCTGCTGGCCCATGTCGCGGTGCGCTTCCGGGCCCCGTACGCCGATCCGCTGCTGCTGCCGATCGCCGTCCTGCTCAACGGGCTGGGCCTGGTGCTGATCTACCGGCTCGACCTGGAGACCCCGCGCGACCAGGCCGCCGCGACCCAGCTGATCTGGTCCACGCTCGGGGTCGCGCTCTTCACCGTCGTCGTGATCCTGCTCCGCGACCACCGGATGCTCCAGCGGTACGCGTACCTCTCGGTCGCCACCGCGCTCGTCCTGATGATCGTGCCGATCTTCTTCCCGGCGGTGAACGGGGCGAAGATCTGGATCAGGGTCGGCGGACTCTCCTTCCAGCCGGGCGAGTTCGCCAAGATCCTGCTCGCGGTGTTCTTCGCGGCCTACCTCGCAGCCAACCGCAACGCGCTCGCGTTCACCGGGCGCACCTTCTGGAAGCTGCAACTGCCCACCGGCCGGGTGCTCGGCCCCATCGTGGCGATCTGGCTGCTCAGCGTGGGCGTGCTGGTGCTGGAGCGGGACCTCGGCACCTCACTGCTCTTCTTCGGACTCTTCGTGATCATGCTGTACGTGGCCACCGGCCGGACCGGGTGGATCGCGGTCGGGCTGCTGCTCGCCGCCGTCGGGGCCTTCGTCGTCGGCTCGTTCGAACCGCATGTGCACAGCCGGGTGCAGGACTGGCTGGACCCGTTCGCCTCGATCGACGCGGGGCGGGGCCCCGGCCAGCTCGCCCAGTCGCTGTTCGCGTTCGCGGCGGGCGGCATGCTCGGGACCGGCCTGGGGGCGGGCGACTCCATCCTCATCGGCTTCGCCACCAAGTCCGACTTCATCCTGGCGACGGCGGGCGAAGAGCTGGGGCTGAGCGGCCTGACCGCGATCTTCCTCCTCTACGCGCTCCTCGTGGCGCGCGGCTACCGGACCGGGCTCGCGCTGCGCGACCCGTTCGGACGGCTGCTCGCCATCGGGCTCGCCTCGATCCTCGCGCTCCAGGTGTTCGTGATCGCGGGCGGGGTGATGGGGCTGATCCCGCTGACCGGGATGGCGATGCCGTTCCTCGCGCAGGGCGGCTCCTCCGTCGTCACCAACTGGATCATCGTGGCGCTGCTGATCCGGCTCAGTGATGTCGCCCGCCGCCCGCACCCCGAGCAGGTGGAGACCGGGGTCATCGCGAGCTCCGCGACCACAGCGGAGCCTCTGGAGGGGGGAGACCGGTGATCCGCTATATCCGCCGGGCCGCCGCCCTCTGCCTCCTGCTGCTCGTGGCACTGCTCGTCAACGCGGCCCGCGTCCAGCTCTTCGAGGCCGAGGAGCTGAACGACAACCCGGCCAACCGCCGTACCACCATCGCCCGTTACGACCAGCCGCGCGGCAACATCCTGGTCGGCGACCGGGCGGTGACGGGCAACAAGGAGACCGGCGAGCAGCTCAGCTTCGAACGCACCTATCTCCACGGCCCGTTGTACGCCCCGGTGACCGGGTACGCCTCACAGACGTACGGCACCACGCTCATCGAGCACGCCGAGGACGACGTCCTGTCCGGTACGGACTCGCTGCTGGCCCCGCTCCCCTTCTGGAACGAGTTCACCCGGGGCAGGCAGCCGGGCGGCGACGTCGTCACGACCGTCAAGGAGTCGATGCAGCGCGCCGCGTACGCCGGGCTGAGCGGGCGGCGGGGCGCGGTCGCCGCCCTGGAGCCGTCCACCGGCAAGATCCTGGCGCTGGTCTCGACCCCCTCGTACGACCCCGAGCGGCTCTCCGGCACCGGCTCCGCGGTCACCGAGGCATGGACCCGGCTGAACGCGGCCAAGAGCCTGCCGATGCTCAACCGGGCCATCCGGCAGACCTATCCGCCGGGCTCCACCTTCAAGATCGTGACGGCGGCGGCGGCCCTGGACTCCCGGGTGGTGACCGACGCGGACGCGCCGACCGACACCCCGTCGCCGTACATCCTGCCGAACACGCGCACCGTCCTCCCCAACGAGGCGCGCGGCTGCGAGAAGGCGTCCCTGGCGGACGCGATCCGGGTCTCCTGCAACACGGTGATGGCCCATCTGGGTGTGAAGGTCGGGCTGTCGGAGATGGCGGAGACGGCGGGGAGGTTCGGCTTCAACGACACCGGGCTGCGCATCCCGTCCGGGGTGGCGCGGAGCAACTTCGACACCGACATGAGCGAGGACCAGCTCGCGCTCTCCTCCATCGGCCAGTTCAACACGACCGCGACCCCGCTCCAGATGGCGATGGTCGCGGCGGCGGTCGCGAACGGCGGCGACCTGCGCCGCCCGTACCTGGTGGACCGGGTGACGGCCGCCGACGGGGACACGGTCCAGCAGCAGGGCCCGCGCCCCTACGAACGGCCGATGAGCCCCTCCACGGCGGTGCAGCTCCAGCGGATGATGGTCGACGTGGTGGAGAAGGGCACCGGGTCGAACGCGGCGATCGACGGGGTGCGGGTCGGCGGCAAGACCGGTACGGCCCAGCACGGCATCGACAACTCCGGCCTGCCGTACGCCTGGTTCATCTCCTGGGCCCAGGCCCCCGACTCCGGCCGCCCGGCGGTCGCGGTCGCCGTGGTGGTGGAGGACGCCGCCGCGAACCGGGCCGACATCAGCGGGGGCGGCAGCGCGGCTCCGATCGCGCGGGCGGTGATGGAGGCGGCGTTGGAGGAGTGACTCCTGGGCCCTGACCCTGGCCTTCCGGTGACACTGGGCGCATGACGGAAGCGACGGGACCGACAGAGACACTGACCGCCGTGGCACAGGCCCTGGAGCGGATCGGGCGACTCGACCCCGGCCTGGGGGCGTTCATCGAGGTCTGGCCCGCCGAGGCCCTCGCCCGCGAACCGGCGGCGCGTCATCTCCCCCTGCGCGGACTGCCCTTCGCCGTGAAGGGCCCCGCCGGAATCCGCTCGTACGCGGCCCGTCGGCTGATCGCGGCGGGCGGCGTCCCGGTCGGGGCGACCTCGGTGCCCGGTCCCGGAACGTACTGGCAGACCTGGGGGCAGGGGCCGCACGGCCGTACGGTCAACCCGTGGCGGGCGGACCGGACGCCGGGCGGTTCGTCGGCGGGTTCGGCGGTCGCGGTGGCGGCGGGGATGGTGGAGCTGGCGACGGGGAGCGACGGGGCCGGTTCGGTGCGCGTCCCGGCCGCCTGGTGCGGGGTGTTCGGGCTGAAGACGACGAACGGGCTGCTCCCGAGCCCCGACCGGACGGGGCTGGCGTCGGCGGGGGTGCTGGCCCGTTCGGCGGCCGGGGCGGAGCCGTTTCTCCGCCATGTGCTGGAGGGGTACGAGGAGCCCGCCGCCCCTCCTCTCCCCCTCCCCGCCGTGTACAGCGAGGACCTCGGGTACGCGGACGTGGACCCGGAAGTGGCGGCGGTCGTCCGGGCGGCGGTGGACCGGCTCGTGGCTTCGGGGACCGTACGCCTGGTGGAGCACGGCTGCGAGCTGCTCGACCCGGCAGGGGCCTGGCAGGCGGTACGGGGCGGGGCGCCCGGGACCCCGGAGGCGGTGGCGGTCCGGCGGGCGAACGACGACCGCCTGGCCGCCCTCTTCGCCGCCGTACCCCTCCTTCTGACCCCGGCCACCCCGAACCGCCCGCATGGGCACGAGGGCCCGGGCGAGCTCTACTCCACCGCCCTGACCTGGGCGTTCAACCTGAGCGGCCACCCGGCGGCGAGCCTGCCCGCCGGTTTCACCGGGGACGGCTGCCCGGTCGGGCTCCAGCTGGTGGCGGCGCGCGGAACGGACGCCCGGCTGCTCGCGACGGCCCGCGCGGTGGAGGGCGCGCTGCCTCCCGTACGGCGCTGAACTCGGCCGCCGCTCGCAGTGCCTGCCGGGGTAAGGCGAGGTCAGCCGATCGGCTGGCGCATCTCCTCACGGATCTGGGCGGTCTCGGCCGCCATCGCTTCCAGGTCGACCGCGTTCGGGGCCTTCCTGACGGTCTCGGGCCGGATGATCCCGACCGATACCCCGGTGTTGTCGTCGCCCCAGGCACACATCGGGAAGGTGACCGGGATGCCGTCCTTCACCGACCGGAGGACCTGGCACTCGATCGGGACGTCGGAGCCGGCGGGAGTGAACTCCCGCGGACGGATGGCGACAGTCGCGCCGTCCCCCTCGGAGGCGCCCTTCATCATCTTGCCGGCGATGGCACCGGAGTCCGCGAACCGCCCGTACATCCCGGAGATGACCAGGACACCGCCCTTGGCCGAACCGTACTGCCCGACGACGGCCTTCGCGTCCCGGATGCCGGGGTCGTACGCGTCCTCCATCTTCTTGCCCTCGGTCGCCGACAGGTCCTGGGCCAGGGAGAACTCGCCGTCCAGCAGCTTCGGTTCCAGGACGAGCCGGTACCGGGCCTCCGGGAACCGCCCGTCGGCGGCCTTGCCGACCAGCTGGGTGACTCCGTAGGCGATTCCGCCCGCCACCAGAACGGCCCCGGCCACGATCCCGACGATGAGCGCGGTCCGCTTCTTGCGCGGCGGCTGCGCCCCGTACGGCGGCCAGCCACCCGGCGTGCCCGGCCCCGGCCCGTACGGCATACCGGGAGGCGGCTGCTGCGCCCAGCCACCTCCCTGCTGGGGCGGGGCAGGAGGCTGCTGCGGATAGCCGTAGGGCTGCTGCGGCGGCGCGAACCCCGGGGCGGGCGGCGGGCCCGCGGGGTACTGCGGGGAGGGAGGCGGCCCGTAGGGGCCCTGCGGCGGGTGGGGCGGGGTCGTCATGGGCTCACGGTACGACACGTTTGCGAACAGAATTTCGACTTTTCCGGGCAAGACCTAGCTCTCGTGGCCTTCGCCGTACTCCGGGAAGAGGTCCGAGAGGCCCTTCGCGAGCTCCTGTCTCAGGGCCTCAAGGGTGGGGTCGGTCACATCCCACGCGTGCGCGGACGGATGGCCGCCGAAGAGCCCGCACGCTTCCTCGTCCGGCGTGAGGGCGCTACACCAGCCCAGCGACGCGAGCCGCAGGTTCTTCCCCGCCCACCGGGCCCACACGGCGCTGCCCGGCCTTCCTCCCTCGTCCCACAGCATCGCGGCATGATCGTCGCCGTGGTCCTCGCCCAGCTCGCAGAGGAGATGCCGCGATTCCAGACGATGCACGGAGGCGAAGAGGGCCACCACCCGGTCGGGCGGGTCGAACCGGAGGACGGCGGTGCACTTGTTCATGGCTGGTCCGGCCTCTCTCCCCTGACGATACGAACTTTCATAGGTCGGTCAGCTCCTTTCTGGCTGGTCGGCCGGGCCCCGGCTCACCTGGTGAAGCGGCGGGTATTTCATGGGCGGCTGGAACGCCGTGGTGTCTGCTTCGCCGCCAGGCGTTACATCCTTCAGCCGGTTCCTATCGCTGCCTCGCGGGCGGCGCGCGCCCAGATGGCCTGCTGGCGCAGTCCAAAACCCATGCGGTTCCAGTGAAAGAGGATGTGCCGCGCCAGGATGGCGCGTCTGCCTGTGCTGAGGTCGTCGGCCTCGGCAGCTGCGGCCAAGCGGTGGCCGTGGTGCTCCAGATCCTCTATCCAGGTGCGGACGGGGGCGAGGGGGCCGGAGCGAAGGAGGGGGCGGGCGTCGGTGAGCAGAAGTCGCCTCATCGACGGAGCCATGGTGCTGACCTGCTGCGGCGTAAGGTCGTCCGGCAGGGGGCGCCGATCTTCGACACGGCTCCACACGTCGCCCTGCTCGCCGAGTTCCACCTGGGCGGCACGCATGAGGAGGGACATGGCCAGGAGCGATGTCTCCTTCGCCCCCAGCACGTCCGACGGGTTCTCCTCGGCGGCACGGGCGTGGTCGAGTACTCCTTTGCTGTCGGAGTGGAACAGGTCGTGTGCGAGGGGCAGTCCGGCCGGGCCACCGAAGGCGGTCATCGGCCCGGCGAACAGCCCGAAGGGAGTGGCGCGGTGTCGCATTCTCAGCAGGTAGCGGGCCAGGGACCGGCTGATGCGGCGGAGGCGCGACGGCTTGGCGACCCGCCCGCTCACCAGTTCCTGAACCGCGTGCGCCAGTAACGGGGAGGCGTGGCTGATGGGCCCGGAGAGAGAGGCGTCCGCCCATATCTCCTCGATCCACATGCGGACTTGCTCCAGGTCGGCACCGTCCCCGGGCCACGCAGGTACAGGGGTGGCGAGCGGCGTGACCGACGCTCTGATCAGGGTCGCGTCGATGTGCTGGTACATCGGTACTCCTTCGGATCGCGGCGCCCGGGGGCGGACGGTGCAGCCACCGCCCGCCCCCGGCCCGGCAACTACGGGGAGGTGCTGCCGAGGGTCAGCCGCCGATGCAGGTGCTGTTCGAGCAGGCCGACTGGCAGGTGGAGGTGCAGCCGTCGCTGGTGTCGTTGAGCAGCGCGCCGAGGACCGGCGCCGAGGAGACGGTCTCGATCGCGAGGTCGAAGTCGCCGCGGTCGGCTCCGCCGAAGTCCGTGGCCGCCTTCATCGTGGTGCTGTTCTGCTGTGCCATCTCGCTCTCCTCCAGAGAGGTTGTCAGGGGATGTGCTGGGCAACCTGGCCGACTGCCGTTGGGCGGCTACGGCCAGGTGATCGTGACCCGCGTGTGTCGGCGCTCGATGCGGCGGCCGGTGGCGGGAAGCCGGTCGTCCGCCGTGCCCGCCGGGTAGACCTCGATGTGTGCTCGGTGGCTGCGGTGGTCGCGGTCCCAGGTGCGGATCTCCTCGACCAGGCGCTCGGCGACCTGCTCGCCGCGCGGCCCGTGGGCAATGGCGCCCAGCTCATAGCGGTCCTCCTCGTCGGTGGCCCGTACGGTCCGATAGGCGAAGGAGTCGCCGTCCACGAGCGCGGGAATGCCCATGGGCGAGGCCGAAGCGACCAGGCCCCGTGTGCGGGCGCCGGGTTCGGCCGCCATCAGCGGCAGGTTGTCGAGCGCGGTGGTCAGCCAGAGGTCGAGATGTTCGCTGGACTCGGAGCCGCCGAGCGTTACCCCGGACCAGACTTTGGCCTGCGGAAGGGTCAGGGACGTGGCGAGCGCGGCCGTGTCCGGCTCGGGGTGGCCGTCCAGCCGCAGCCCGACCTGCTCCTTCTTGCCGTCATGCAGGACGGCGAGCCGGACACGGTTCTCGCCCAGGCCCTGCATCGGCACGAACCCGCACAGCTCGAAGCCGTCGCTCACCAGCTTCTCGCCGTTGCGGACGAAGGCCACGGTGCGCGTCATGCCCCGCATCCGCAGCGGTACGACGAGGCGTCCGCCGTCCTTGAGCTGGTCGCGCCAGGCCGGTGGGATGTCGGCGGCCTGCACGGTGACGATGATCCGGTCGAACGGGCCGCGCTCGGGAGCGCCGGTCTCGGCGTCGTCCGTGAGGACAGTGACGTTCTGGTAACCGGTCACCTTGAGGAAGCGGAGGGCTCGGTCCGTGACATCGGGGTCGATGTCCATCGTCACCACATGGCCGCTCTTGCCGACGATCTCGGCGATGAGGGCTGCGTTGACGCCGCCCGACCCGATCTCCAGCACGCTCATGCCGGGTTCCAGTTCGGCCTGCTCCAGTTGCATGGCCTGAATGCGGGGAGCGGACACGGAGCTGATGTGCACCCCATGCTCGTCCGTCTTGGTGATCGTCGGGGTCTCGGGTTCGTACGTGCTGCCCATGTCCGCTTCGGGGGCGGCCAGATGCCGGCGGACGGCGCGGAAGGCAGCCACCACTGGGACACTGCGAGCTGCCCCGACCTCGATGAGGTTCCGCGCGAGCGTGTTGCGCAACTGCTGCTCTTCCGGGCTCTCCTGCGTACCTGTGGTGCTTGCGATGTCCACAGAGTTCTCCTTCTCAACGGGGCCAAGGGGCCCGGCGCGGGGCTTCGGGGGCTCGCGTCAGGTACGAGGCGACAGCTCCGCGCCGGAGGGGTAACCGCTCGGCGGCCGGGCCCGTCACATCATCCGGGCCGCCGAGCGGCTGTCTGGGCGGTAACGCGATCGGGCGGCTGACCATGCCTGTCAGGGGGGGTTCAGGCCGCTGTCGGCGCAGCCGGAACACCCCCCGCTTCCGCCGCGGAACGCGCCTGGCGGCCCCGCAGCGGGTCCTGCACCCCGCCCCGACCCGCTTCACCCGAAGGGGGCGGGTGCGGTCGGGAACGGGCGTCTGTGGTGCTGGTGGGAGCTAGGCTCCGGTCCATGCCCGAGCCTTTCGTGAACGGCGACGTACACCACCGCGCGTGCGGTATCTGTCCGTCCCGGGTGCACCCTGTCGGCGAGTTCGACGTGTTCGAGCGACCGACTCCCGAGTGCCCGTTCAACAAGGCTGACGGACACAGGTACTTGAGCGACGGGACCCCGGTCTGCGTCCACCCCGAAAAGGTCGGGCTGCCCGCGAGGCGCTACAAGAGCGAGAACGCCCCGCTGACCGTCGGGTTGCAACTGCCGCCCGACCCTTCCGAGGTGGTGCCGTACCTGCGTGGCGTGCTCTGGGGTGCTGCCCCCGTCCTGCTCGATGAACTGATCGCTCAGGCGCAGCAGCAGGTACAGGAGCGCTTTCCCGAGCTGGACCCGCTTACGGTGATGCGGCGGGCTCTCGGCGGACAGCCACAGGCGGCGGTCCGGCTCACCCCCCACGGCGCGGCGCGGGCGCGCTCTTGAACACGTACAGAAACGTTGGCCCAAACACACTCACGACCCTCCGGCCCCAACGCGCCAGGGTTCCCGAGCAGCGCCCCGGAGTCTTCACAGGGCGCTCCGGCAGGGGCGGCCCGTCGCACCTCAGCGCCTCGGCCATACGCTCCACCAGGTCTGCGGGCATGGCTCCCATGTGGACGTACGGCCTCCCCGAATAGGCCACCATCGGCCGGAGGTGGCTGACTCGTTCGGTATCGATCCCGAGCGCCACCAACGCCCCGCTGAGCGCCTCGGTCGCGTTCTCCGCCGCCTTGCGGCCGTCGCGCCACTGCTGCATCTCCACCGCCATCGCCCCCTGCGTGATCATCGGCGCTTCCGGGTCGCGTGCGGGTGCCGCCGGATCTCCACGTTCGCGTCCGTCGCCGCCGAGTAGTCGCCCCGGCCTCCGGCCTCCCGCCGCTGGGCATCCAACACCTGGCACACGTCGCAGCCCTCCACCGGCTTCGGAGGCTCCGGGACGGACATGAGATGCGCAGGCGGGTCCATGGTCGTGTCTGGAGTCGTCATGGACGTGATGCTCCATGCCCCTGAAGGACGTATCTCTCCCCGAATCAGGGACAGTTGTACCGTTGAGCACTACGGTTCAAGAACGCCCAAATGTCGCAGCCCCTGAAGGACGTATCTCTCCCCGAATCAGGGACAGTTGTACCGTTGAGCACTACGGTTCAAGAACGCCCAAATGTCGCAGGGGGAAGTCTTGAACGCCGCTCTACGATCAGCTATAGAAGACGCCAAGCTCACGCCCCGAAAGCTTGCCACCCGCATCGGCGTGGCACCCAAGACGGTGGAACGGTGGCTGGCCGACGCCGAGCTTTTACCACATGCAAGAAACCGCGTCGACGCGTGCCGGGCGCTGAAGGTGGATGAAGACATGATCTGGCCCAAGGCTGTTCAGGAACGGGTGAAGACCGGCCATGACCGCGAGTTGGCCCACGCCTACCCCTACCGGTCCGCCTGCCCGTCGACCGTGTGGGGCGAGCTGATCGCAGGGGCCTCCACCGACATCTTCTTCGCCGGGTACACGAACTACTTCGTCTGGCTGGAGCAGCCGGCGTTCATCGAGACGCTGCGCCGCAAGATCGCATCGGGGTGCCGTGTGCGCTTCCTGCTGGGTGATCCTGATGGAGAGGTGACCCGACAGCGTGAGGCCATCGAAGACGTCGCGCTCAACGTCGGCACACGCATCCGGATCAGCCTGGAGCACCTGGGACGCCTCGGCCCCCTGGACGGCCTGGAGACGCGCTTCAGCAGCCCGGAGGACGCCGTGAACCATGTGTCCCTCTCCGTGTTCAGGTTCGATCACGACGCGCTCGTGACGCCCCATCTGGCGCGGCTCGTCGGCCACGACTCACCCCTCCTGCACCTGCGTCGCCAGGGAGACGGCGGAATGTTCGACCGGTTCGCGGAGCACGCCGATGAGCTGTGGTACCGGGGCGTACCACAAACGCCGTAACAGCGCGGCGCGTACGCACGGCCACTTTGGGAGGGTGAGCCCGCCCGTAGACCTTGCCCGCGCCCTTCGAACCCGGCCGCTCCCTCTTGAAAAGAGTGCGGGACGACCGCTTCGTGGGCTTACCGATGTGCCGGCCATGGCCTGCGGAACCGACAGCTTCCTCGGCGGGGCCGTCCCCCGCCTCCAGGAACAGGCGTTCGGCGGACCGGCCGGCCACTGGTCGCCGGACAAGCGCTTCACCTTCGGCGGCTACGCCCGTACACCCCCGGAACTGGATACCTTCGCCACGGACTGCCGTGAAGCGGGTTCATGTTGAACAGACGCCCGACTACCGTGGAAGGGCTGATCGACCTCGGGAGGCAGGACATGGACCCCTCACGCCGCAGCGTCCTGGGAGCGGGGCTTTTCTCCGTCGCCCTCACCGTTCCGGGCTGGCAAAATGTGGTCGGACGCATGGAGGCTTTCAGGGAGAATCCGAAAATGCGCATCGGGTCGGCAGAGGTTCAAGCCGTCTCGGCAATGACTGAGCGCCTGTCAGAACTCGACGACGATTTCGGTGGACGCTACGCTCGACCCATGGCTGCGGACTTCCTCGTGAACACTGTCAGCCCTTACCTCACAGCTGATTCGCCCACCGAGACGCGGAAATCAATGCTTTCCGCAGCAGCATTTCTTTGCTACCTGACCGGATGGATGGCGGTAGACGAAGGTGCCCACAGGAGAGCGCAGCAATATTACGTGAGGGCTCTGGGGCTTGCAGATGCAAGCGGGGACCACAACACGTACTTTCGTGTCCTGCGTGGCATGTCCGTGCAGGCCGCGGACCTCGGCCATGGGGCACCTGCCGTAAGGCTCGCGAACGCAGCCGCTGAAGCAGCGCCTGAATCCACCCCTGGCATGCGGGCCTTTATGGCCGGGCAGCAGGCACACGCTTACGCCCTGGCCGGCGAAAAGACAAACGCGCTCACGGCTCTGCGCGAGGCGGAGCGGGCGGTTAATCAGGCAGAGAGCCAGGTCGGCACCTTTGGCGGCTTCAGCTCGGCTACATTGGCGTACTCAACTGCCGAAGTCCGATATGCCTTGGGCGACGTCAAAGGAAGCGTTGAATCACTAAGCGACCACTTTCGCCTGCGCGATTCGACCGATAGCAAGAGATCGGAAATCAAGTTCAATGCCATGTTGGCTCAAAGGCAACTTGAGATCGGACACCTTGAGGCAGCGTGCGCAACGTGGGGCCTCGTTCTTGATGCCTACCCCAACATTCATTCCGGCCGCATCGACGAACTCGTGGGAAGGATTGCCCCCTCCTGCGCCCCTACCGATCGAACTCGACAGCCCGGGAGATTTACGGGCGCTCACTTGAGGTGACTCCGTTGTGAGTCGGCCGCGCTGGCTGGCCGGGCGCATTCGGGCCACGCCCGGATACCGCCACTTTGAGAGCCCTCATCATTTATGGTGAGGGCTCTCAACGCACGACTGATCCGCGATCAGAATCACGGTCTGCAGCCGGAGCACTCACCAGAGCTCCCAACTCAGCAGAGAAGACCAGCAACTGCCAAGAACCTTCCGGCTCAGGCACTGGTACGGACCGTCAGTACCAGGACATGGTCATACCCGCGTCCGCGCGAACAGCCGCGCCGTACATCTCCTTGAGGTCGGCGAAGTACAGCGCGCAGTACTCCTCGTCGTCGCCGTTGACGTTCTCGGTCGTCCGTAGGCCCGTCAGGAACTGCTCGACAGTGACGGGCGAGAGGCGCTCCCAGAAGGCCCTGACCTGATCGGGGGTGAGCCGGCCGAGGAATCCTTCCTCCGCCTCCTCCGCGTCGACGCCGTCCGGACCCCCCACCCCGTGGACAATCTCGTCGCCGTCGAGCCCCAGCGCCTCCAGCCCCACGTGGAGGTAGTGCGCGCTCCCGTCGAAGTCGTAGCTGCCAAGCGTCTCTTGGTCCCTGACGACGTTGGTGTAAGTGCAGACCCCCATGGCCGCCTCCTCCGTATCCCATGACCTGGCCTTCGGTGACGAGCGTAGGTGTCCGTAGATCTTCGCTCCGCCCACGGCAGCGTCATGGGACTGGACGCGGCGGGCAGTTGGGCCTGCTGGGACTTGGGCACGGCCGTGGCGCAGGACAGGCCGACGTCTTCCAGGAAGCATCGGAAGCGGGAGTCTTGTCCGCAGGCGGCATCCGCCGCTGTCCACGTGACGGGCAGGGGCCAACCTGCGCTCGCAGGACCAGAGGGATAGGGACCGATGCGTTGCCGCTCGTTGTCGCGGAACCCGGCGGCGTATATCCATTATCGGCCTGGGAACCGCCGCATTCCATCGTTCCGGCGGACGATCTTGAGGGCGTTCCGGCCGCCTACCGTGGTGCGCATGACAGCCCTTCACCTGCACGATCACGGCGGCGACGGCCCGCCCCTCCTTCTCCTGCACGGCGCGGGCCGCTCGTCGGCCGACTGGGCCGCCGTCGTACCCCATCTGACGCAGGGCCACCGGGTGCTCGCGGTGGATCTGCCCGGCCATGGCCGCAGCGCCCCCGCCGCCTCCTGGGACCTCGCGACGGTCTGCGCCGACCTGGACGACACCCTCGCAGCGGAAGGGGGAAGGGAGGCGGAAGTGAGCTTGGTGGGGCACTCGCTGGGCGGCATGGTCGCCTCGGTGTACGCGGGGACGCGTCCGGAGCGGGTGGCCTCGGTGGTGAACCTGGACGGTTTCGGGTGGGGGCGGCCGGACCAGTACGTGGGGGTGCCCGCGGAGGAGGCCGCCCGGCGGCTGGCGGAGATCGGGGCGATGTCCCGGGCGTCGGCGGGGGCCCGGATGCCCGCCGGGTATCTGGCGGGCCAGGTGGACCACAGCGTCGCCCTCGGCATCCCGGCGGCGCTGGCGGAAGCGGTCTGCCGAGCCAGCGCGCGCGAACTGCCTCACGGTGAATGGCAGTTGCTGCCCGAGCTGCCGGGCGCGGTGGAGATGCTGGACGCGATGGACGGGCTGGACCTGTTCTCGGCGTTCCGGCGCGTCCGCTGTCCGCTGCTGCTGGTCCGGGCCCAGGAGCGGGTCGGGCCGATGCCCGGGCTGGAGTGGCTGGGGGACCTGTTGGACGCGTACGGGAAAGGGCTGGAGCGGGACCTGGCGGAGCTGGCGGCGCGGCGGCCCAACGTGACCGTCGAGGGCATCGCGGCCGGTCACGCGATGCTGCTCCAGGCGCCGGAGCGGGTGGCCGGGCTGGTCCTGGACTTCATCGGCCGGGCAGTCGTACGTCGCTGAAGCCCCCGCCCCCCGCGTGGCCTCAGGCCGCCGCCTCCGCCTCCCGCCCCCCTCGGCGCCTCAGGCCGCCGCCTCCCCCCGCCCCTCCCCGATCGCCTCCGCGACCTCCGCCACCCGGGCCTGCTCCTCGGCTGCGAAGCGCTGGCGGTCCAGCTCCTCGGCTATCTCCTCGTCCTGGGACATCAGCAGGTCCAGGTTGGAGTCGCCGAGTTCGAGGACGCCCATGTCGACGTACGCCTTCTGAAGGCGCGGGCCCCACAGGCCGATGTCCTTGACGCACGGCACGATCCGGCTGAACAGCAGCTTGCGGAAAAGCTGGAGGTACTCGGAGTGCTCGGAGAGATCCTTCGCCTCCTGCTTGCCGATGCCGAAGTTCTCCAGGACCTCGACACCGCTGAGCCGGTCGCGCATCAGGTAGCAGCCCTCGATGACGAACTCCTCGCGCTCGCGCAGTTCGGCGTCGCTCAGCTGCTTGTAGTAGTCGCGCAGCGCCATCCGCCCGAAGGCCACGTGCCGGGCCTCGTCCTGCATGACGTACGCGAGGATCTGTTTGGGCAGCGGCTTGGTGGTGGTGTCGCGGATCATGCCGAACGCGGCGAGCGCGAGGCCCTCGATGAGGACCTGCATCCCGAGGTACGGCATGTCCCAGCGGGAGTCGCGCAGGGTGTCGCCCAGCAGGCCCTGGAGGTTGTCGTTGACCGGGTAGAGCATGCCGATCTTCTCGTGCAGGAAGCGGCCGTAGATCTCCGCGTGCCGGGCCTCGTCCATGGTCTGGGTGGCGGAGTAGAACTTGGCGTCCAGGTCGGGGACGGACTCCACGATCCTGGCCGCGCAGACCATCGCGCCCTGTTCGCCGTGGAGGAACTGGCTGAACTGCCAGGAGGTGTAGTGCTTGCGCAGCTCGCCCCGGTCCTTCTCGGTCATCTTCGCCCAGTGCGGGGTGCCGTACAGCGTCAGCGCCTCGTCGGGGGTGCCGAGCGGGTCGGCGGGGTCGACCTCCAGGGACCAGTCGATGCGCTTGTTGCCGTCCCACTGCTTGTCCTTGCCCTTCTGGTAGAGGGCGAGGAGGCGTTCGCGGCCGTCGTCGTAGTCCCAGCTGAAGCGGGCCGCCCCGGTGGCAGGGACCTGCCAGAGGGGTTCGGCGGGCGGCGTGATGTAGAGATCATGGGTGGACACGGACGGCTCCTTCGCCTCGACCGGATCGAACGGCTTGACAAGTTCCGTGGCTCCGGCAGCAGTTGGGCGCGCCCGCCCGCCGCCTCCCCCGCAGGTTCACACGTTGGTAGACGGCGGGTCAACAAGTCGCACACAAGGGATTGACGGCCTTGTTGACGAGCGGTCTCATAAGAGGTGACCGCCGGTAACTCCGGTGCCCGGCCATCCCTGTGTGAGGTGCTCCCGCCATGACGACCGTGCCGATCACCGGCAGCCCCGCGACCGATCGCGCTGCCACCGGTCCCGCTGCGACCGGTCCCGATACCACCGATCACGCTGCCGCCGGTCTCGATGTCACCGCGCTCCGCGACGCGCTCGGGCCGCTCCGCGACCGTGAGCAGGTCGCCGCCCGTCTGCTCGAATCCTCGGCCAAGCACTCCTTCGACCCCGACACCGAACTCGACTGGGACGCGGCCGTCGAGGAGGGCCAGTGGTTCTGGCCGCCGGAGCTGCTCTCGCTCTACGACACCCCGATGTGGCACCGGATGTCCGAGGAGCAGCGCCTCGACCTCTCCCGGCACGAAGGCGCCGCGCTCGCCTCGCTCGGCATCTGGTTCGAGATCATCCTGATGCAGCTGCTGGTCCGGCACGTCTACGACAAGCCCGTCACCAGCAACCACGTCCGCTACGCCCTCACCGAGATAGCCGACGAGTGCCGCCACTCGATGATGTTCGGCCGCATGATCGACTGGGGCGGCGCACCGACGTACGAGGTGCCGCGCGTCTACCACAATCTGGCCCGGGTCCTGAAGACCGTCTCCACCACACCCGGTTCGTTCGCCGCGACCCTGCTCGGCGAGGAGATCCTCGACTGGATGCAGCGGCTGACGTTCCCGGACGAGCGGGTGCAGACCCTGGTGCGCGGGGTGACCCGTATCCATGTCATCGAGGAGGCCCGGCACGTCCGGTACGCCCGCGAGGAGCTGCGCCGCCAGATGGTGACCGCCCCGCGCTGGGAGCGCGAACTCACCAAGCTCAGCTGCGGCGAGGCGGCCCGGGTCTTCTCCGTCTGCTTCGTCAACCCGCGCGTGTACGAGAACGTCGGCCTGGACCGCCGCGAGGCCGTCGCCCAGGTGAAGGCGAGCGGCCACCGCAGGGAGGTCATGCAGACAGGCTCCAAGCGGCTGACGGACTTCTTCGACGACATCGGGCTGCTGAACGGCGTCAGCCGCAGGCTCTGGCGCAGCTCCGGGCTGCTGGCCTGAGCCCGCACCGGCGGGAAGCCCCGGGCAGCACCCCTCCGGGGCCCGGCGGCACACCCCTTACGCTCAGGGGCATGAAGTCCACCGCCGCAGCCCCGCCGCCGCCCCGCGCGTACCGCAGGCTCAGTGTCGAGGAGCGCCGCGCCCAGCTCCTGGTCGCGGCGCTCGGCCTCTTCGCCCACCGGGCCCCCGACGAGGTCTCGCTCGACGAGGTGGCGGTGGCGGCGGGGGTCTCCCGGCCGCTGGTCTACCGCTACTTCCCGGGCGGCCGCCAGCAGTTGTACGAGGCCGCGCTCGGCTCGGCCGCCGACGAGCTGAAGCTCTGCTTCACCGAGCCGCCGGTGGGCCCGCCCACCGAACGGGTCGCCCGGGTCCTGGACCGCTATCTCCGCTTCGTCGACGAGCACGACACCGGCTTCAGCGCGCTGCTGCGCGGCGGCAGCGTGGTCGAGACCTCCCGTACGACGACGATCGTGGACGGCGTCCGGCGGGCGGCGGCCGAGGAGATCCTCAGCCACCTCGGCCGGATCGGCGACACCGACGCCGACGCGGGGAAGCAGAGCGCCGGGGAGCGGACCGCCGGGCCGCAGAGCACCCGAGCGCGGAGCGCCGGGCCGAGGCTGCGGATGATGGTCCGCAGCTGGATCGCGGCCGTCGAGGCGGCTTCCCTGATCTGGCTGGACGAGGGGAAGCAGCCCCCGGCCGCCGAACTGCGCGGCTGGCTGGTCGACCACCTCATCGCCCTGCTCGCCGCGACCGCCGCCACCGACGAGGAGACCGCGTCGGTGGTACGTGATCTGCTGGCCCTGGAGAACCCGGAGGGACCGGCCGGACGGCTGGCGGAGCTGGTGATCCCGGTCGTCGCCGATGCCGCACACCTGCTGACGCCCGCCCCTGCGGCAGACTGACCGGGTGAAGAGCGAGAACACCCCTTTCCGAGGCGGCCCCCTGGACGGCCGCGTGCTGCCCGTCCTGGTCGGCCCGACCGGCCATCCGCCGAAGTGGTACGAGGTCCCCGTGCCGTCCTCCGACGGCTCCCCGCCCACCGTGTACGCCTACGAGCGCGTCCCGGCCGGCTACACGAAGCGGCTCGGGCTCCAGCGGGGCTGGGTGTACGAGTACGCGCCCGGCGGCCGCACCCGCCGCGCCCTCAAGTGGCCCTGGTCGAAGCCCTGAACACGGGCTCCCGCAGGCGCAGGCCCTAAGATCGACGGTCAGGTGCCGGGGGACGGGTCGCCCGGGCACCGCAGGACGGTCACAAGGGGGGTGCGCCATGGAGGCGCTGCGTAGGGAAGATCCACGCCGATTCGGCCGCTTCA
Organism: Kitasatospora albolonga; assembly: GCA_002082585.1. Lineage (NCBI taxonomy): Bacteria > Bacillati > Actinomycetota > Actinomycetes > Kitasatosporales > Streptomycetaceae > Kitasatospora > Kitasatospora albolonga. Next base: position 5,730,363 of record CP020563.1, on the reverse strand, counting down.
CCGTGCTGGCCCGTTTCCATGAGGCCGCGAGCGCCGTGCAGTACGTGGCGCGGGACACCGACGACGACGAGATCGCCGTGATCACCGCCGCGCACCCCGGGCTCGCCGCCGTACCGGCCTTCCGGCGCCGCTTCCAGGCCGAGGCCCGCACCGCCGAACGCCTCGCGGGCGGCTGGGTGACGCCGCCCCTGGAGACCAGCGAGGACGAACTCCTCTGGACCGCGAGCGAGTACGTCCCCGCGCTGCCGCTGGCCGAGGCGATCAGGATCGCCGGCCCGCTGCCGGAGCGCGCCCTGCGGATACTGGGCGCGGGCATCGCCGAGATCCTCTCCCGGGTGCACGCGGGCGGCTCGGCGCTCCAGGGGCTCGCCCCGGGCACGGTCCTGCTGGCCGAGGACGGCCCCCGGCTCACCGCGTTCGGCCCGCTGGGCGCGGCAGCGGCGGCCGAGGCGAAGCCGGGCGGCCAGCTCTCGGTCCGGCTGGGCTACCTCACGCCGGAGCAGGTCGCGGGCAAGGAGGCCGGGACGGCGTCCGACCTGTTCGTGCTGGGGCTGCTGCTGGCGTACGCGGCCACGGGAACGACCCCGTTCACGGAGGGCCCGCCCGAGGAGGCCGCCCGCCGCATCGCCGAGGCGGAACCCGAACTGGACGCCGTACCGGAGGAGTTGCGCGAGCTGATCGCGGGCTGCCTGGCGAAGGACCCGGCCGAACGGCCCACCGCCGGCACGGTCGCCGCCGAACTGGCCCTGGAGGGCGCGGCGGGCCTCGCCCGGGGCGGCTGGCTCCCCGAACCGCTCGCGGCGGCGGTCGCGGAGCAGGAGGCGCGGGTACGGGGGCTGGAGGGGCCGGTGGAGGGGCCTGAGGAGGCCGACGGGTCCGGTGACGGCGAGGGCAGTGGTACGAACGGGGCCGGTGACGCCGAAGGCAGCGGGACCACTGCACCCAGCGATGCGGAGCGCAGCGGGACGGACGGGTCCGGTGACGCCCGGGCAAGCGGGACCAACGGGTCCGGTAGCCCCCAGGCCAGCAGCACCAACGGGCCCGGTGACACCGGGAACAACACGCTCCCGGCTTCCGCCGCCCCCGAGGACGCCCGCCCCGACGCCGAGCCGGAGGACGCCCGGCCGACGGGCGCGGTGGCCGGTGCTCCCGCCGACGCGGTGGCCGGTCCGCCCACCGGCACACTCACCGGCACACCCGCCGACGTACCTGCCGCCCCAAAGCCCCCGGCCGACCCCCGCATCCCTCTCGCGACCACCACGGCAGCCGCACCCGCCCCCAGCAACACCACCGACACCGGCAACGGCGACATCGGGGAGGACCGGGGGACCACCCGCTTCCTCAACACCGGCCCCAAGCCGCCGCAGACCGACCGCACGACCGCCCAGTTCGCCGTCCCCCACCAGCCTCCCCCGCCCCAGGTCCCGGCCCCTCACCCTGGCGCCCAGCAGACGTACCCCCTCCCCGCCCCCTACGCTGCCCCGGGCCACGGCAACGGCGGTCAGGGCGGCTCCCCCATGGTGGCGCTGCCCCTGCCGCCCGCGCCCGCTCCTCCTGCCGGTCCCACCGCCAAGCGCCGGACCCTGATCGCCGTCGCGGCGGCAGCGGTCGGCGGGCTCGTCGTGGGCGGCGGGTCGATCGCCGCGATCAGTGGCGGGGAGAGCGTGGCCGCCACGGACGACAAGCCCACGCCGAAGCCGCGCCGTACGCTGCCGGGCCAGCCCCCCGAGCCGCGCTGGACCTACTCCCACCCGGCCTCCGAGTCCGCCCCGCTGACCACCGCGCTCTGGCGGGACCGGCTGCTGGTGGTGACCAGCGAGAGCCAGGCGAGCGCCGTCGACCTGCGGACCGGCAAGCGGGTCTGGCAGCGGGCGGACGCCGCCAAGGGCCAGTCCGCGCTGGCAGCGGGCGACCTGTGCTTCGTGGCGAGCCCAACGGAGTTCCTCTGGCTGGCGCCGAAGGACGGCGCGGTCGTCCACCGTGTGCGGTACGCGGACGGGTTCACCGACCTGCCGGACCTTCAGGTGGGACGCCTGGCGGGCCACTCCGGTCCGGTCGTCTATTTCACCGGCTCGCGCACGGTCACCGTGAAGGCCCCCAAGCCGAAGAAGGGCAAGAAGAAGGCGCCGGACAAGCAGGTCCCCGAGGCGTACTTCTTCGCGTACGACATCGTCCGGCGCACCGAGCTCTGGCGTACGCCGGTACCGGCGGGCCGCGCCCCCGGCACGCCCCTGTACCGGATCGTCGCCGAGCGCGCCGCCGACCTCCTCGTACGCCAGGACTCCGTCACCCTGACGGCGGCCGAGGTCAAGGCGGCCAAGGGGAAGGGCTCCGTCCGCTCCTTCGACCGGACGACCGGCAAGCTGGTGTGGGTCAAGCAGTACGGGACGGTCACCCCCGACGCGGGTATCGCGGGCGACGAGGGCGGCACCCTGTACGCGGCGGTCGGCGCCGATCTCCAGGCGTTCGAGGCGGACACCACCAAGCCGCTGTGGCGGGTGGCGGGCACGGCGGGTTCGCTCTTCGGCTCCCCGCTGGTGGCCGGACCGCTGCTCCACACCACCGAGCGCAGCCAGCAGGTCGGCGCGGTGGACCGGGAGAGCGGGCGCCTCGTCTGGCGGCGCTCGACGGAGGTGCCGGGCATCGGGAGCGCCCCCACCCTGGCCCTGAGCAGCAGCGGGAAGACGCTGTTCGCCTCCGACGCCACCCAGGTCACCGCGTTCTCGGCGGCCGACGGGGAGCGGCTGTGGAAGTTCCAGGACATCGGGGTGGCCGATCCGAAGGGGGCCACGGTGAGCGCCTCGTACCGGGCCTTCGCCATCGGCAAGAACGTCATCGTCCAGCGGGACAGGGCCTTCTACGCCTTCCCGGTGGCCTGAGCCGAAGTCGAAGCCGAAGCTGACCGGCCGTATCGCCCGTCGGTACGCCGTCCGGGGGACGCCCCGGACGGCACGCCGTGCGGTGCTTGCATCACCTGACACCGAGTGACCGGATTAATCGGATTAACTCGCTCACTTGCTCACTGGTGACGAGCCCGAACCTTCCGGGCCCCGTCTCCGTCACGGAGGTGATGTCGTGTCAGGCAGGCTCCTGCGCGTGGTCTGCACGACCGCGATCGCCGCGGCTCTCGCGCTCTCCCCCGCCACGGCCCCCGCCACCGCCGCACCGGCCGAGCCCGGCCCCGTACCGTCCGAGGACACGGCGCCACCGGAGGACGACGCGGAAGAGGTCGACGCAGAAACCGCCTTCACCGGGCCGGGAGCCGGGCCCGCCGCAGGGGCTCCCAGGAACGTCGTGACCCTCCTGCGGGAGTTGCAGACGCGTTACCAGGAGGCGGAGGAGGCGAGCGAGACCTACAACGCCACCGCCGAGAAGCTGAAGCAGCGGACCGCGCAGGCGAAGAAGGTGAACGCGGAGCTGGCGAAGGCCCGGGCCGCGCTGGAGCTGAGCCGGGGGGACGCCGGGCGGCTGGCCCGGGAGCAGTACCAGGGGCGTACCGAGTTCTCCGCCTACCTCCAGCTGCTGCTGGCCCGGGACCCCCTGCGCGCCCTGGACCAGAGCCATGTCATCGAGCGGGTGGCGGCGGGCCGCGCGGCGACGGTGGAACGGCTGACCGCCGACGCCCGCCGCGCCGACGCCCTGGCCGCCGCCTCGCGCAAGGCGGTCGAGCAGCAGAAGAAGCTGGCCGCGCAACAGAAGAAGCAGCGCGACACGGTCCAGGGCAAACTGAAGGAGGTGGAAGCGCTGCTGGCGACGCTCTCCGCCGAGCAGCTGGCCCAGCTCGCGGGCCTGGAGCAGCGGGACGTGGCGGCGGCCCAGCGCGAACTGGTCGCCTCCGGGGCGCTCAGCACGGTCCGGCCGCCGACCCGGCAGGGCGGGGACGCCGTCGCGTACGCGATCGAGCAGATCGGCAAGCCGTACGTGTGGGGCGCCGAGGGCCCGGACGCGTACGACTGCTCCGGGCTGACCTCCCAGGCGTGGGCGACGGCGGGGCGGCCGGTCCCCCGTACGTCCCAGGAGCAGTGGAAACAGCTGCCGAAGGTGCCGATCTCCTCGCTGCGCCCCGGCGACCTGGTGGTCTACTTCCCGAAGGCGACCCATGTGGCGCTCTACATCGGCGACGGCCTGGTCGTCCAGGCACCCCGCCCCGGCGCCAAGGTGAAGGTCTCCCCGATCGCCTCCAACCCGCTGCTGGGGGCGGTCCGCCCCGACCCCGGCGGCGTACCGCTGTCCACGTACACCCGCCCGGAACTCCCCGAGGGCGCCCGCGACGGTTCGGACACGGGGTACGGCGTGGAGACCGCACCGGGCGAGGCGTCCGGATAGGTGCGGTGGCCGGACCCGCAGTGCGGTCCGGCCACCGTTCGGACGCCTGTCAGGCGGCGGAGACCGAGGCCAGGTACGCGTTCGTCTTCTCCGGCTCGAAGAAGAAGTTGTCGAAGTCCGCCGGGTCGTTGAACCCGTTGGCGAAGCGGTCCGCGACGGGCTGGAGCTGACCGGCCGCGCCGATCAGGTTCAGGACGTGCTCCGGCGGGACGCCCAGCATCGCGTTGGTCCACTTCACGACGTGCTGGGCGGTCTCCCAGTAGCGGTCGAAGGTGGACTGCATCCAGGCCGCGTCGAACTCCTTGTCGCCGTGCTCCAGGATCGAGTCCAGGTAGGAGTTGGCGCACTTGGACGCGGAGTTGGAGCCCTGGCCGGTGATCGGGTCGTTGGCCACGACGACATCCGCGACACCGAGGACGAGGCCGCCGCCGGGGAGGCGGCCGATCGGCTTGCGGACGGTGGGGGCGTACCGGCCCGCGAGGGTGCCGTTGGCGTCGGTCAGCTCGACCTTGGTAGCGCGGGCGTACTCCCACGGCGTGAACTTCTCCATCAGCTCCAGCGTCTTCGCCAGGTGCTCGGAGGGGTCCTTGATGCCCTGGAAGGCGTCGAGCGGGCCGCCCGGGATGCCCTCCCAGAAGAGGATGTCGGCGCGGCCGGAGGTGGTGAGCGTCGGCATCACGAACAGCTCGCCGACGCCCGGCACCAGGTTGCAGCGGACCGCGTCGAACTCCGGGTGCTCGGGGCGCGGGCCCATCCCGTGGACGTAGGCGACGGCCAGCGCGCGCTGCGGGGCGTCGAACGGCGAACGCGCCGCGTCCCGGCCGAACATGGAGACCAGCTCGCCCTTGCCCGCCGAGACCATCACCAGGTCGTAGGTGCGGGAGAAGTAGTCCAGGTCGGAGACGGCCGCCCCGTGGATGACGAGCTGCCCGCCGCGCTGGGCGAAGGTCTCCATCCACCCGGCCATCTTCACGCGCTGGTCGACCGACTGGGCGTATCCGTCCAGCCTGCCGACCCAGTCGATGGCCCGGGAGGAGTCGGGGGCGGCGACCGAGACGCCGAGGCCCTCGATCCTCGGGGCCTGGGACTCCCAGAAGTTCAGCTGGTAGTCCCGCTCGTGCTGGAGCGCGGTGTGGAACATGCACTGCGTCGACATGACCCGGCCGGTGCGGATCTCGTCGGCGGTGCGGTTGGACATCAGGGTGACTTCGTAGCCCTTGGACTGGAGCCCCAGGGCCAGCTGGAGCCCGGACTGCCCGGCTCCGACTATGAGTATCTTCCGCATCGCGGCTTTCTCCGTTGTCTCTGAGAGTTCGAGGAGGACTAGGCGGGGGCTACGTCGAGAGCGTGGCCGACCAGGGCGAGCAGCGACTCGACGACCGTGATCCTGTTGCGCGCGTCCATGATCACTATCGGTACGTGCGGCGGTACGGTCAGGGCCTCCCTGACGTCCTCCGCCTCGTAACCGGGCGTCCCCTCGAAGTGGTTGACCGCCACGATGTACGGCAGCCCGCAGCTCTCGAAGTAGTCCAGCGCGGGGAAGCAGTCCGCGAGCCGCCGGGTGTCGGCCAGGACGATCGCGCCGATCGCGCCGCGCACCAGGTCGTCCCACATGAACCAGAAGCGCTGCTGGCCCGGGGTGCCGAAGACGTACAGCACGAGGTCGTCGTCCAGAGTGAGCCGGCCGAAGTCCATCGCCACGGTCGTGGTGGTCTTCTCGGGCGTCGCGGAGAGGTCGTCGGTCTCCTCGCTGGCCTGGGTCATCAGCGCTTCGGTCTGGAGCGGTGTGATCTCGGAGACCGAGCCGACGAACGTCGTCTTGCCGACGCCGAATCCGCCCGCCACCACGATCTTGGTCGCGGTGGGCGCGCGGGTGTGGTCGAGCTGCCAGGGCTGGAGAGCCTCCTCCGGCTGGTCCGGGGAGAGCGACGGCTGGTCACCGGGCCCCGGCTGGCGCGGGGCGAAGAGCGGCGCCTCAGAGACGGCGGAGTCCATTGAGCACCCTTTCGAGCAGTGCGCGGTCGGGCTGGCCGGTGCCGTGACCGGTTCCGTACACGCGGATCTTTCCCTGGTCGGCCAGGTCGCTGAGCAGCACCCGGACGACTCCGAGCGGCATCTTCAACAGGGCCGAGATCTCCGCGACCGTACGCATCCGGCGGCAGATTTCGACGATGGCCTGGAGCTCCGGCATGACCCGCGAGGCCAGGTTGCCGTTGGTGAGCTCGCGGCGCTCCTCGGGTGCTTCGAGGGCGGCGACGAACGTCTCGACGAGCAGGACGTGCCCGAACCGGGTGCGGCCTCCGGTGAGGGAGTACGGGCGGACCCGGGCGGGTCGCTTGTCGGCCCCGCGGACGGGGAGGCGGGGGGCGGGCTCCGCGGCGGCACTCGTCACTGGGTACTCTCCATCGATTTGCGCAGCTCACTGCGGAGTTCGGGGGTGAGGACGTGTCCGGCCCGGCCGACGAAGAGGGCCATGTGGTACGCGACGACGCTCATGTCGCAGTCCGGGGTGGCGTGGACGCCGAGGAGGGAGCCGTCGCTGATCGACATGACGAAGACGCTGCCCTCGTCCATGGCGACCATCGTCTGTTTCACGCCGCCGCCGTCCATCAGCTTCGCGGCTCCGACGGTCAGCGAGCCGATGCCGGAGACGATGGTGGCCAGGTCGGCGCTGGACCCCTTGGGGCCTTCGGGCGGTCCGGCCGCCTTCGCCGCGTGATGGCCGGGGTCGGAGGAGAGCAGCATCAGCCCGTCGGACGAGACGACGGTGACCGAGTGGACCCCTGGCACCTCCTCCACGAGATTGCTCAGCAACCAGTGAAGGTTCCGGGCCTCGGTACTCAGCCCGAACGTGCTGGGCGCAGTCAACTGCGTGCCTCCTCGACTGTGTCCCCCGTCTCTCCGTTTCGGCGGTCCGCCGCGCGGGCGCCGGTCTGCTCGGTACGTGTGTCGTGTGCGATGTGTGCGGTGCCCGTGGTGTGGGCGGTGGGTGCGGTGGTCGTGGCGCCCGTGGCGGGGGCGGTGGGTGTCTCGTGCCCTGTACGGCCGGTGGGTACGCCCTCGTGGTCGGCGAGCGCGACGGAACCGGTGGACTCGGCGATCTCGGCCTCGACATCGCGCCGGCCCTCCTTCGCCGCCTGGTGGAAGCTGCCCAGCCTGCGGCGGAGGTCGTCCTTGTCCAGGCTGCCGGTGCGCCCGGTGGCGGGGGCGCCCTCGGACCGGACCACCTTGGGGGTGCGCTTGGGCAGCCCCTTGTCGGTGACCCGCTGGGCCTCCGGCCTCCGGGGACCGGGCACGGTCTCGGCGGCGGCCTCGGGGGCGGTCTCGGCGTGGGGCGCGGGACGGAAGGCGGGGCCGTCGGGGCCGTCCTGGTCGCCCGGACCGCTCTCGGCCGGACGCTCGTGGCGGTCGGGGCCGATCGCGTACGGGTCTGAGGGCTGCGGGACCTCGGAGGAGGCCGGGCTCTCGGGGACTGCGGGGGCGACGGGGGCCGTCGGGGTGGCCGGAGGGGCCGGGGTCGCCGGGTCGGTGGGGGGCACCGGGTCGGCCGGGTCGATCGGGGGCTTCGGCAGCCGCACCTGCATCGTGATCTCGGAGTCCGACTCGGGCGCCATTTCAGGCTCGGGCGCCGTCTCCGGCTCGGGAGCCGTCTCAGCCTCGGCCTCCGCTTCGGGCTTCCGCTGCGGTACGACGGTGGCTTCGGGCCCCTCGGAGGGCACGGACGGCTCGGACGCCTCGGCGTTGGCCTCGCGGATCACCCGCTCGGCGGCGGCGATCATCGGGTCGACGGCGGGCGCGGGAGCGGGCTCGGGGGCGGCGGCCGTCTCGGGCTGGGGCTGGGGCTGGGGCTCCGACGGCGTCGGCTCGGTGGCCTGGTGGGGCTGGGCCTGGGGCTGGGGAGCCTGCTCGGGCTCCGCAGCGGGCCCGGGCAGCGGCTCAGCGACTCGCTCGGCCTCCGCGGCGGAACCGGACAGCGGCTCAGAAGCCCGTCCGGCCTCCCCGGCGGCCCCGGGCTCCGTAGAAGGCTCCGCCACCGGGTCGGCGGAGGTCCCGGCCGGAGCGGCGGGCGGCGTCGGCGTACGCCCCGGCAGGGCGTTGGAGTTGGCCTCGGCGACCGAACCCGGCAGGTTCAGCGTCGGCGCCTCGCCCGGCAGGTGCACGGCGGGCGGTGAGGAGGCGGGCAGGGAGTTGGGCAGCAGGGTCTGCGGCAGGACGACGACGGCCGTCACTCCACTCCCCTTCTGCTCGCGCAGCTGGACCCGTACGCCGTGCCGGGCGGCCAGCAACGAGGTGACCTGGAGCCCGAGTCCGGCCCCATCGGCGTTCTGCTCCCCCACTTCGAAGGAGGCCGGGTCGGCCAGCCTCGCATTGAGCTCGCCCATCCGGACGCTCGACATGCCGATGCCCTCGTCCTGCACGGAGAGCATCACCTCGCCGCTCTCCAGCAGCCAGCCGGAGAGCTCGACATGGGAGTCCGGCGGGGAGAACGAGGTGGCGTTCTCCAGGAGTTCGGCGAGGAGGTGGCTGAGGTCGTCGGCGGCGAACCCGGCGATCTGGGCGTGCGGCGGCAGGGACTGGATGGTGACCCGCTCGTACCGCTCGATCTCGCTGACGGCCGCGCGGGCCACGTCGACCAGCGGGATCGGGCCCGCGTGGCCGTGGCCGTGCTCGGCGCCCGCGAGGACGAGCATGTTCTCGCTGTGGCGGCGCATGACCGTGGCCATGTGGTCCAGCTTGAACAGGGTGGCGAGCCGCTCCGGGTCCTGCTCGCGCTCCTCCAGGCTCTCGATGACGGCGAGCTGGCGCTCCACGAGTCCGAGGTTGCGGAGCGAGAGGTTGACGAAGGTGTGGTGGACGGTGTTCTTCAACTGCTCCAGCTGGGTGGCGAGCTCGGCGGTCTGGACCTGGAGTTCGGCGCGCTGGAGGGTGAGCGCCTCGCGTCCGGCGATCAGTTCGGCGCGCTCGGTGCCGAGGCTCTCGAAGCGGCCGGTGAACTCCTGCTGGAGCCCGGTGAGCTTGGCGTGCAGGGCGTTCATCGACCGGACGACCTGGGCGAACTCGTCGTTGCGGCCGGTGTAGCGGACCGGGTCGGCGTTCTGGGGGTCCTCCGCGAGGCGGGCGGCGCCGATGCGCAGGACGGCGAGCGGCTGGGTCAGGGTACGGGCGACGGCGGTGGAGACGCCGACGGCGATGAGGAAACAGCCGCCGAGCAGGGCGATGCTCAGTTCGAGGGCGGTGACGTCGTCGTCGCGGAGCCCTTCCAGGCGCTGCACCTGGGAGGTGCCGAGGGCGGACTCGACGCTGCGCATCCGCTCGACCCGGGCGGAGAGCGCGGCCTCCAGCTTCTTGGCGCTGGTGTTGCGCTCGTCGGCGGAGAGTTCGGGCCGGTCGGTGAGGCGGGTGAGGTACTTCTCCGCGTTGTTGACCTCGGGGCCCGTGACGGTGGCGGAGAGCTTGTCGCGGGCGACGGGGTTCGCGGCCTGGTCGAACTCGGCGAGCAGGGCCAGCTCCCGGACCCGGGCCTGCTGGGCGGCGGCGCTCAGCTCGTCCCGGTCGCGGTCCGCCCGTTTGCTCTCGTCGTCCTGGGTCTCGACCGGCAGCCCGGTGAAGGGGTCGGTGCGCGGAGCGGCGGGCTCGGGGCTCGGCACGGCGAGCGCGGCGAGGAGGAGGGAGCGGGTGGCCGACGCCTGCTCGACGGCTCCGCCGAGCGCGAGCGGGGCGCGGGTGGCCTCGGCGGCGCGCGGCGGGGTCTTCTCGGCCAGCTCGGCGGAGATGCCGTGCAGCTTGGCGATGAGTTCGGAGTACGCCTGGTGGGCCTCCAGCGCCGAGCCCTTGCCGGTGAGGGCGTCCCGGCGCAGGGAGGGCACGGTGGAGAGGTCGCGCCGCAGGGCGGCCGGGGCCGGTCCGTGGATCTCGTCGATCTGCTGGTCGACACGGGTGGTCCGGGTGCGGCGGCTCTCCTCACCGCTCTTGCCGTCGTCGGCGCGGCCCCCCGCGATGTACGCGGTGACGGCGTCCCGTTCGTCGGCGAGGGAGTGCGCGAGGGTGACGGCCTGCTGGTTCAGCTCGGCGAGGGTCACCAGCCGCTGGGACTCGGCCAGATCGGCGGACGCGCTCAGCGCCGCGGGGGCGCCCGCCGCGATGACGGTGATCCCGACGACGGCGACCCCGGCGATCAGCCGGCTCCGTACCCGTACGGTCCGCTTGTCGGCGCCCGGAGCCGGAGGCGTCGCCCCGGAACCGTCGCCCATGCTGCCCTTGCTCCGCGGCCGCTTCTTCTGCACCGGTGCTCGCAATCTTGACTCGTCCACCCTTGAAGCAGAGGTGACGCTCGGTCACGTAGAAGGACCCCCCGCTCCTGGTACGGCTTCTGACCATTCCAGTGCTTTTGAGAGGGGGGCGCGCATCAACCGCTCCGCCACTCGAACGAGTGAACATCACTCTTGAGTTGACGAACAAGTCTCCCCAGGCGCGCCCCTGACCATGCATAGGGCGCGGGCTGGAACTTCGGCGCGGCCTTTGGCAGGATGCCCGCCCGCACTCGGTTCGGAGCCCTCCCTTCCGGCCAACGGTGGCGCGTTGACCTGCTGGTACGGCCGGAACCGGCCCGGTGCGGGGATCGTGAAGGGCTCGTGCAGACTGGCGCCATGCGCATCGAACTCGCCACCGCCCCCGGGAGTCCCGAACGCCCCAACGAGGACTGGATCTCCGCAGCCCTTCCGGCGTCCGGCCAGGGTGGCGTCCTGGTCCTGCTCGACGGCGTCACCCCGCCCCCGGACGATCACGGCTGTGTCCACCCGGTGCCCTGGTTCACCGCACGGCTGGGCGGGGCGCTGGCGGAACTGTCCGGTTCACGGCGGGATCTGGCCCTGGCCGATGTCCTGTCCGCGTCCATCCGGCGCACCGCCGACGCCCACCGGGCGACCTGTGACCTTTCTCACGTACGTACGCCTCAGGCGACGGTGGTGCTGGTGCGTTGGGACGAACACGCGGTCGAGTACCTGGTGCTCTCCGACTCGGCGCTCCTGCTGGAGGGCCCGGACGGTACGGTCCGGGCGGTCCTGGACGACCGGCTGGACCGGCTGCCACCGAGCTCCCTGGCCTCGGCGGCGACCGTCGACACCCGGCTGCGGAACAAGGAGGGCGGCTTCTTCACGGCCGCCGCGGACCCCTCGGTGGCCTCACGCGCGGTGACCGGCAGCGTCCCGGCCGCCGAGGTCCGGTCGCTGGCCGCACTGACGGACGGGGCGACCCGCTGGACGGAGGTGTTCCACGAGGGCGACTGGACGGCCGCACTGGGGCTGTTGCGCAAGGCGGGACCCCAGGGGCTGATCGACCGGGTACGGGAACTGGAGAGGGCCGACGCCGCCGCCGGGCGCGTACGGCTGCGGCGCGGCAAGACGCACGACGACGCGGCGGCGGTCTTCGTGGAGCTGTGAGCCGCGGGCCGCAACCCGGGGGCCGCCGCACCGGCCGAGGGCGGTCTCGCTCCCCTTGCTCACTCCTCCGCGCGGGAGTTCAACTGGTGCAGCAGCCGGGCCAGCTCGGCGACCTCGGCCCGGTCCCAGTCGGCCAGCTTGCGGACGTACCGCCCGCGCCGGGCGTCGCGGACGCTGCGGAAGCGGGCCAGGCCCTCGTCGGTCAGCCGGACGAGCCAGGCACGGCCGTCCGCCGGGTCGGGTTCGCGGTCGACGAGCCCGAGGTTCTCCAGGGCCCGCAGCTGACGGCTCATGGTGGCCTTGCCGACGCCGAAGTAGGCCGCCAGCTCCGTGGCCCGCTGCCGGCCCGCCGACTCCAGGCGGACGAGCAGGCCGTAGGCGGCGGGCTCCAGTTCGGGGTGGACCTCGCGGGCCATCTCCCCCGAGCTGGCCCGCGCCCGGCGCAGGAAGACCGCCAGCTCGCGCTCCAGCGCCAGGAACTCGTGGTCCACACCGGTTCCGGCAACCACGCCCGGTTCGCGCGCGCTTTCGCTCCCGTGCACGTCAGCACTCCTCGTACGGCTTCCTGATACGGCTTCCCGCCGATGAACGTCTCCGCCACGGCCGGTCGACGCCGCGGCCCGGCCAGTATTTCGCAGTCGGCCCCCGCCGACGCTTCCCGGTGACCCGAGCCCCACTATGCACTCGACGTATACACACTACGTATAGTCCTCGGCGTACCGCACACCCGTGCGGATTTCTCCGCGCCGAGGAGTGGTGTGTGCCGTGCTCGAAAAGAAGACGACCCTGCTCGGCGGCGGGTTGGCCGCCGCCCTGGTGACCACCCTCACACTGGCGCTCGGCGGCTGCTCCATGGACACGACGGCTCCGGCCTCGGCACGGCAGGACGCGGCGTCCGACGCCAAGGGCTCCTTCGGGCGGGCGGACTGCCGCAAGGCGAAGTGCATCGCCCTCACGTTCGACGCGGGGCCGGGCAAGGACACCCCCGAGCTGCTGGACATCCTGAAGGAGAAGAAGGTGCACGCCACCTTCTTCCTGCTGGGGAAGCACCACGTCCTCAAGCACCCCGAGACCGTGCGGCGCATCCAGGACGAGGGCCACGAGGTGGCCAACCACACCTGGACGCACAAGATCCTGACCGACGAGGAGCCGGACGGGATACGGGCCGAGCTGGAGAAGACCCAGGTGGCGATCGAGAAGCTCACCGGGAAGAGGCCCCGGCTGATGCGCCCGCCGCAGGGCCGTACCGACGACAAGGTCTCCGAGGTCAGCAAGGAGCTGGGGCTCTCGCAGGTGCTGTGGAGCGCCACCGCGAAGGACTACGCGACCGATGACTCGGCGCTGATCACCCAGCGGATACTGGACCAGGCGGGCAAGGACGGCATCATCCTGCTCCACGACATCTACAAGGGCACCGTGCCCGCCGTGCCCGGGATCATCGACGCGCTCCAGAAGGACGGGTACACCTTCGTGACCGTGCCCGAGCTGATGGCCCCCGCCGAGCCGGAGCCGGGCACGGTCTACCGCCCCTGAGCACCCTGTCGGCGTACACGCGGAACGGCCCGCTCCCGACCGGCACACGGAACAGCCCGCCTCCCGACCGCCCCTCCCGGCATGCGGAACGGCCCGCCCCCGTTGACTCGGGAAGCGGGCCGTCCGTACCGGCCGCGTACCTGATACCGCGCCCGTCACCGCGTGGTGGTCAGGCCACGGCCGGGATCTTCTCCTCCGTACGGGCGGAAGCCGGGGTGAGGGCGATCTCCAGCACCTGGCGGACGTCGGTGACCGGGTGGACGTCCAGCTTCTCCAGGACCTCGGCCGGGACGTCGTCCAGGTCGGCCTCGTTGCGCTGGGGGATCACCACGGTGGTGATGCCCGCGCGGTGGGCGGCCAGCAGCTTCTGCTTGACGCCGCCGATCGGCAGCACCCGCCCGGTCAGCGAGACCTCGCCGGTCATCGCCACATCCGTACGGACGAGCCGTCCGGAGAGCAGCGAGGCCAGGGCGGTCGTGAGCGTGATACCCGCGCTCGGGCCGTCCTTGGGGACCGCGCCCGCCGGGAAGTGGACGTGCACGCCCCGGTCCTTGAGGTCGCCGACCGGAAGCTCCAGCTCCGCGCCGTGCGACCGCAGGAAGCTCAGGGCGATCTGGGCGGACTCCTTCATGACGTCCCCGAGCTGACCGGTCAGGGTCAGTCCGGAGGCCCCGGTCTCCGGGTCGGCGAGGGACGCCTCGACGAAGAGGACGTCACCGCCCGCCCCGGTCACCGCGAGCCCGGTGGCCACGCCCGGCACGGCGGTGCGGCGCTCGGCCGGGTCCTGGGCGGACTCGGGCACGTGGTGCGGGCGCCCGATCAGACCGCGCAGGTCCTCGTCCGTCACCGTGAACGGCAGCGCGCGGTCGCCCAGTTCGTGCTGGGCCGCGACCTTGCGCAGCAGCCGGGCGATGGACCGCTCCAGATTCCGTACGCCCGCCTCGCGGGTGTACTCCCCGGCCAGCTTGCGCAGCGCGGACTCCTCCAGGGTGACCTCGTCCTTCTCCAGTCCGGCCCGCTCCAGCTGGCGCGGGAGGAGGTGGTCCCGGGCGATGACGACCTTCTCGTCCTCGGTGTAGCCGTCGAGCCGGACCAGCTCCATGCGGTCGAGCAGGGCCTCGGGGATGGCTTCGAGGACGTTGGCGGTGGCGAGGAAGACGACATCGCTGAGGTCGAGCTCGACCTCCAGGTAGTGGTCGCGGAAGGTGTGGTTCTGGGCCGGGTCGAGAACTTCGAGGAGGGCGGCGGCCGGGTCGCCCCGGAAGTCGGAGCCGACCTTGTCGATCTCGTCGAGCAGGACGACCGGGTTCATCGAACCGGCCTCCTTGACGGCCCGCACGATCCGGCCGGGGAGCGCACCCACGTACGTACGGCGGTGGCCCCGGATCTCCGCCTCGTCCCGCACCCCGCCGAGCGCGACCCGGACGAACTTGCGGCCCATGGCGTGCGCGACGGACTCCCCGAGCGAGGTCTTGCCGACCCCGGGCGGCCCGACGAGAGCGAGCACGGCACCGCCACGGCGGCCGCCGACCACACCCAGCCCCCGGTCGGCACGCCGCTTGCGCACCGCGAGGTACTCGGTGATGCGCTCCTTCACGTCCGCGAGACCGGCGTGCTCGGCGTCCAGGACGGCCTGGGCGCCGCGGATGTCGTAGGCGTCCTCGGTGCGCTCGTTCCACGGAAGCTCGAGAACGGTGTCCAGCCAGGTCCTGATCCAGGACCCCTCGGGCGACTGGTCACTCGCCCGCTCCAGCTTCTCGACCTCCTTGAGCGCGGCCGTACGGACGTGCTCGGGCAGATCGGCGGCCTCGACGCGGGCCCGGTAGTCGTCGGACTCACCCTCCGGGTCGCCGTTGAGCTCGGAGAGCTCCTTGCGTACGGCGTCGAGCTGGCGGCGCAGCAGGAACTCGCGCTGCTGCTTGTCGACGCCCTCCTGGACGTCCTTGGCGATGGACTCGGCCACGTCCTGCTCGGCGAGGTGCTCGCTGAGCCACTGGACGGCGAGCTTCAGCCGCGCGACCGGGTCCACGGTCTCCAGGAGCTGGACCTTCTGCGCGGTGGTGACGAACGGCGAGTACCCGGAGTTGTCGGCGAGCGCGGAGATGTCGTCGATCTGCTGCACCCGGTCGACGACCTGCCAGGCGCCGCGCTTCTTCAGCCAGCTGGTGGCGAGCGCCTTGTACTCCTTGACGAGCTCGGCGGCGGACCCCGGCAGAGGGTCGGGCACGACGACGTCGATCACGGTCCCCTCGACCCAGAGCGCCCGCCCCGGCCCACTGGTCCCGGCCCCGATCCGCACCCGGTCACGAGCCCGGATGAGCGCCCCGGGATCACCGTCGCTCAGGCGTCCGACCTGCTCGACGGTCCCGAGGACACCGGTCCCCGTGTACGTCCCGTCGATCCGCGGAACCAGCAGCACCTCGGGCTTTCCACCCCCACCGCGGGCGGCGGCCTGCGCAGCCTCGACGGCGGCGCGCACCTCGGTGTCGGACAGGTCGAGCGGCACCACCATGCCGGGCAGGACGACCTCGTCGTCGAGCGGCAGCACGGGCAGGTCGATCGGTGTGAACGCCTTGGACTCGTTAGTCATGATCTCCCCTTCGGCAGGCAAGTTGAGCTATGTGGACTCAATGCTTATGAGCTGCCGAATGTTCCCCCGAGGATGTTCGCTCTGAGCGATCAGCCGATCGGGTCGGGTCTCCTGCCTGCCCTGCCCCGCCGCCGGACCACGACAGTGACCTCATGAACGAAAAAGGTCTGACCGAGGACGGAACCATCGCCCGCGAAGGGGCCCTGGACCGCGTTCCGGAGGCATTCGCCCCGGTCGTGGCCGACGCCCGCGCACGCATCACCACCGCTTTCGCCAATGAGCGCCGGCGCCTGCACAGCGCGTACGTCTACGGAAGCATCCCGCGCGGAACCGCTGTTCCCGGCCGCTCCGACCTCGACCTGCTGCTGGCCCTGCACGGCGAGCCCACGGACGCCGACCGCGCCGACGCCGACCGGATGGCGGCCGAGCTGGACGGCGCCCATCCCGCCATCGACACCGCGGGCATCCTGCTTGTCCGGGCGCGCACGGTCCTCAGCGAACGGGAACGGCACGACCTCGGCTTCTTCGTCGCCTGCCTCTGCACCCCGCTGCTCGGGCCCGACCTCGCCGCGGCCCTCCCCCGCTACCGCCCCACCCCGCTGCTCGCCCGGGAGACGAACGGCGATCTGGCGCTCGTCCTGCCCCGCTGGCGGGCGCGGGCGGCGGACGGCCGCACCGACGCCGACCGGACCCGGCTCTGCCGCGGCGTGGCCCGGCGCCTCGTCCGTACCGGGTTCACGCTGGTCATGCCCCGCTGGGGCGGCTGGACGAGCGACCTGGAGCGGTCCGCCGAGGTGTTCGGCCACTACTACCCCGAGCACGCGCACCGGATGCGCACCACCGCGGCCGCCGCCCTCGCCCCCTCCCCGGACCCGGCCCTGCTGCGCCTGTTCCTCGACGATCTGGGGCCCTGGCTGGCGGCCGAGTACACGGCGGTGCACGGGGAGAAGGCGCCCCGGCCGTGACCGGGGCGCCCGACGGGTGAACCGGATACGGTCCGGCGGGCGATAGAGAGGGTGTGAGGCTGTTGCGCCCTGCGGGGGAGGACCGGGATGACGGTACGGAGAAGGACGACGCGGCGTTGCTGCGCGCCGTGGCGGGCGGGGACGCGGAGGCGCTGGGCGCGCTCTACGACCGGCACGCCGGATGGCTGCACGCCCGGCTCGGCCGCCGGTGCGCGGACGCGGAGACCGTACGCGAAGTGCTCCAGGACACCTTCGTGACCGTGTGGCGCTCCGCCGCCTCGCACCGGGGCTCGCAGGTCGGCGGCTGGCTGTGGGTCATCGCCTCCCGCCGTCTCGTCGACGCGATGCGGGCGGGAGCACGCGTCGAGCGTCTCCCCGGTACCGCCCCGGAGGTGCTCGCGCCCTCCGCCGAGGAACGGGTGCTGGCAGGGCTGGAGTACGGGGACGTCGGCACCGCGCTGGCGGGGATCTCGCCGGAGCTGCGCGACGTCCTGCGCGCCACGGTCGTGGACGGGCTCTCCACCCGGGAGGCCGCCGCGCTGCTCGGCATCCCGGAGGGCACGGTCAAGACCCGCGCGATGCGGGCCCGGCGCGAACTGCGGGCCGCGCTGGAACGGCTGGCCCCGGACGGCGGGGCGTGCGGCGGGGCACTGGGAGGTACGGCATGAGGCTCGGAGGTCCCGGCGGTCCGGAGTGGCACGTGGACGGGGCGCTGGCCGCGCGCTATGCGGCCGGTTCGGCTGCCGAGAGCGATGCCTGGTCCGTGGAGAAGCACGTCGAGGCGTGCGCCGCCTGCGCCGCCCTGGTCTCCTCGGCGGTCCGGGCGGGGGCGGAGACGGGCCCGGTGCTGGACGGCATCCGCGCGGCGGTGCTGGCGACAGCGGAGGCGGAGGCGCACGGGGGCGTCGGCGCACGGGCGTACGCGGAAGTCCCGGGAGTGCACGCGGGCGTCAGCGCACCCGCGTACGCCGAGAGCCCGGAAGCGCACGCGGGCGCCGACTCACCCTCGTACGCCCGGAACCCGGAGACGGACGCGGGGACCACGGGGGTGCCCCCGCGTCTGTCCCGGGCTCCTCGCAGGACGCCCCGGGACCCTCGCAGGATGCCCCGAGGCCCCCGGAGGACCGCATGGGTCCTCCGGGCCGCCGGGCCCGCGCTCCGAGGGGCCTGGCTGATGGCGCTCGGTGCTGTCGCTCTCGGGGCCGTCGTGCTGTCGTACGGGGCCGGGCTCGGGGCCTTCGTACGGCCGTTGCTGCTGGTGACCGCGCCCGTGCTGCCGCTCGCCGGGGTCGCCCTGTCCTACGGGCGGCACACCGATCCGCTGTACGAGGTCGTCGCCTCGACCCCGTCCGGCGGGCTGCGGCTGCTGCTCACCCGGACCGCCGCCGTCCTCGCGGTGAGCGTTCCGTCGCTGACCCTCGCGGGGGCCGTGCTGCCCCCGTCGGCCGACGGGCCGGGGGCCGCCGCCTGGCTGCTGCCGGGGCTGGCGCTGACGCTCGCGGCCCTCGCGCTGGGCAGTCTCACCGGGTGCCGCCGGGCGGCGGCAGCCGTCGGCGGGGCCTGGCTGGTGTTCGTCGTGGGCCCCGCCACCGTCGCCGGGCCCGACGGGGCGGCGCTGATGGCGGGGGCCGCCCCCTACTTCACCGGGCCCGCCGTCCAGAGCTGCTGGGCGGCCGGGGCGCTGGCCTGTGCCCTGCTGCTCGCCGCCCGCCGCCGATCCTTCGACCATCTGGAGACACTGTGACCGCCGAAGTCGCCGGGCTGACCGTCCGGCACCGCAAGAAGACCGCCCTGGACTCCGTGGACCTGGACTTCACCCCGGGCGTGCACGGGCTCCTCGGGCCCAACGGGGCGGGCAAGACCTCGCTGATCCGGGTGCTGGCCACGGTCTCGGCCCCGGACGCCGGGCGGGTGGAGCTGCTCGGCAGCGAGGTCGGCCGGCCCTCCGACCACCGCGAACGGGCCGCCGTGCGCCGTCGGCTCGGCTATCTGCCGCAGGAGTTCGGCTACTACCCCGGCTTCACGGTCCGCGAGTTCGTCGGGTACGTGGCCTGGCTCAAGGAGATGGACGGGGACCGGGTCGAGGCGGCGGTGGAGCGGGCCGTGGCCCGGGTCGGACTGGGCGACCGGATCGACGCCAAGGTCAAGACCCTGTCCGGGGGCATGGTGCGGCGGGTCGGCATCGCCCAGGCGATCGTCAACGAGCCCGCCCTCCTGCTGCTGGACGAGCCGACCGCCGGTCTCGACCCGGAGCAGCGCGTCGAGTTCCGGGCCCTGCTGCGGGAGCTGGGCCGGTCCTCCACCGTGATCGTCTCCACACATCTGGTCGAGGACGTCGCCGCGGCCTGCACCGAGGTGACCCTGATCGAGGCCGGCCGGGTCGCCTACCGGGGCACGACCGCCGATCTCGTCGAGCTGGGCGGCACGGTGGACGAAGGTGGCGGCGGCGCCGGGCAGACCTCCACGGGCGGCACGGTGGACGAAGCCGACGGCGGTCCGGCCGAGCGCGGCCCCGGCGGCAACCCGATCGAGCGCGGCTACACCGCCGCCCTGCGCGCGCACCGTACGGCGGTGGGGGCGTGACCGGCACCCTGAGCCCGGCGGAGCCCCGGGCCGCCCGGCAGCTGGTCCGCCACCCGGCGCGGGCCGCGTTCCGGGCCGAGCTGAGACGAGGGATCGTCCCCTGGACCGCCCCGGCCGTCGCCCTCACCATCGCCGTACCGATGATCAGCAAGACCGCCCAGTGGCAGGGCGGCTGGGGCGATACGCAGGAGCTGCTGCACTCGACCGCCACGCTGCTCGGCGGGCCGCTGGTCGCGGCCGCCGGGTGCTGGCAGGGCGGCAGGGAGCACCGGCGCGGGACCGGCGGGCTGTGGCTCTCGGTGCCCCGGGGGCGGGCGGCGCGGCTGGTGATGGCCGCCCTGCCGGTGGCGGTGTGGGCGGTGGTCGGGCAGCTGGTGGCCGTGGCCGCGGTGTTCGCGGCCACCTGGCCGTACACCGGGGCGGGCCGGCCCTCGGCCGGGATGATCGTGGTGGACGCCTGGTTCCTGGTGTGCGCCGCGTTCACCGGGTTCGTGGTGGGGCGCGTATGGCGGTGGCGGCTGGCCGCTCCGGTGCTGGCGGCGGCCACGTACCTCGCCCTGGGCGTCCCCACGTACTTCTCCTCCGGCCTCCGCTTCCTGAACCCCGCCGAGCAGTACTACCTGGACGGCCGGGTGCCGGTGGGGTGGTTCGCGCCGGTCATGGTCCTCTGGCTGGGCGGGCCCGCGCTCGCCCTCGTGACGGGGTACGCCGTGCGGCGCCGGTTCCTCGCGCTCGTACCGCTGGTGGCCGCCGCCGCTGTCGCTCCCCTGATCGTGAACAGCGGCGAGGATCTGTTCCGGGAGGACCCGGTGGCGCGGAGGCTGATCTGCACGGACGCCGTGCCGCAGGTCTGCGTGAGCGGGCTGAACGGCCCGCTGCTGTCCCAGACGTCCGACGCCCTGACCGGGCTGCACGCCCGGCTGGAGGGGGTCCCGGGGGCTCCGCTGCGGTACGTCCAGGTGCCCGAGGGCGGACGGCCCCCGGCCGGTGCCACCCCGCTGCCCCACCACATGCGCGGCTGGACCGTGGTGCGCGACCGGCTCGCCGACCCGGCTTCGTACGCCTACGCCACGGCCGACGGCCTCTCCGCACGCGACTGCCCCCTGTCCGTGCTGGTGGCGGAGGACAGCGCCACCCAGCGCATGTGGGAGACCGATGACGCCGTGGCGCACTGGCTGGTTCCCTCGGCCGGCCCGGAGCTGCTCCCCGAGACGGGCGGCGCGTACCTGAAGCGGCTCACCGCCATGGGCGACGCCGAACGCCGGGCCTGGCTCGGCCGCTACCTGGCCACCCGCACCGTCTGCGACCCGAAGGCGGTGCCCGCGCTGTGACCGCCACCGTACGTACCCGGCAGGCCGTCCTCCATCTGCGCTCACGCGCCCTCCCCACGACCCTGGCCACACTGGCGGGCACCGCCCTGCTCGCCGCCTGGGCGGCCGACTGGCTACAGGACCAGCCGGGCTTCGACCACACCGCCCGCGTCCCGGTCCTGGCGCTCGCCCCGCTGCTCGCCGCCGCCGCGATCGGCACCGGCCTCCACTCGCACACCGAGGAGCTGGACCGCACGGCCGTCCGCCCCTGGTGGCCGAGGCGGCTGGCGTACCTGCTGGCCCTCACCGCGCTGGCCGCCTGCGCCCTGGCCCTCGCGGTACCGGGGCACCCGGAGCGGTTCGGCGCCCCGGCGATGGTCCGCAACGTGGTGGGCGCGACCGGGGTGACGGCAGCGGCGGCGGCCCTCCTGGGGGCCCGGGCGAGCTGGCTGCCGATGACGGTCTACGGCGGCGCGGTCTACCTGGCGGCGCCCCGGACCCCCGGCGGGGCGGCGGCGTACTGGGCCTGGCCGATGCAGCCGGGCCCCGAGGCGGCGGCCTGGGCGATGGCCGGGACGGCGTACGTGGTGGGGGCGGCGCTCCTGGTCCTGCGCGGGCCCCGCCCGGAGCGCTGACCGTCACCGGCGGAGTACCGGGGGCGTCGCGCGCGGGGTGACGTGCGTACGGAAGCACCGGTGACGTGACAGCGAAGATCGAAAACAGCTGGGGCCGCATCCCCCGCCCTCCTACAATCCGGCCCATGGAGCCCGACACCCAGACCTTCACCTGCGCCATGATTCCCCCCGCCCCCGTCACCCTCGACCGCCGCCAGGGCCCCTTCGGCGAGGTCGTCCTGCGCAGGAGCGGGCAGCACCTGGAGACCTTCGAGATCATCGCCAACGGCTGCTTCCTGATGGACACCTCCGACGGGCGCTCCGAGCGGCTGCTGATCGACGCCGCGCTGGCCGCCCTGCCCGTCGGCCGGACCGGTCCCTCCGTGCTGATCGGCGGTCTCGGCGTGGGGTTCTCGCTGGTGCGGGCCGCCGAGGAGGAGCGGTGGGGGCGGATCGTGGTCGTGGAGCGGGAGCAGGCGATCGTGGACTGGCACCGGGAGGGGCCGCTGGGGCGGATCTCCGGGGCGGCGCTGGCCGATCCCCGGACCGAGGTGCTCCACACGGATCTGGTCGCCCACCTCCGTACCGCCACGGAGCGTTACGACGCGCTCTGTCTGGACATCGACAACGGGCCCGACTGGACGGTCACGGAGGACAACGGGAGCCTCTACTCCCCCACCGGGCTCGCCCACTGCCACGACCGGCTGACCCCGGGCGGCGTGCTCGCCGTCTGGTCCGCGCAGCCGTCACCGGCCTTCGAACAGGCGTTGCGGAATGCCGGGTTCAGCAGGGTTGGGACGGAAGAAGTGGCCGTTGCCCGAGGTGTTCCGGACGTGGTCCATCTCGCATCGAAGGCTCACTGAGCCGAGGACCGGCGAGGGGTTCCGAACCCCCTCCCGGTATGCGGGGCCCTGTGGTGGCACGGTTCACCCCGTCCGGGAGCGGCGGTCCGGCGCCGTGAGGGGCCCGGGAGCGGACCGCCCGGAGAACACCCTGCGTAGCCGGGAGCCCTCCGCTGCCTTTACGCTGCTGACCGGTACAAGGGATCACCCACGAAATCCACGAGCGAAGACCGTGCCTTGCGGGGGTTCGCCCCCCGCGAGAACGGGCAGGGGCGGGGCGATGGAACAGACACACACCACCCACAACGGCGTCGCGGCCACCCCAGGGGCGCAGCGCCGGGTGCTGGTGGTCGAGGACGACGCCACGATCGTCGACGCCATTGCCGCCCGGCTGCGGGCGGAGGGCTTCCTGGTGCAGACCGCGCTGGACGGGCCCGCCGCCGTGGACGCGGCCGAGGCGTGGCAGCCCGATCTGATGGTGCTCGACATCATGCTTCCGGGCTTCGACGGCCTGGAGGTCTGCCGCCGGGTGCAGGCGCAGCGCCCGGTGCCGGTGCTGATGCTCACCGCGCGCGACGACGAGACCGACATGCTGGTCGGGCTCGGGGTCGGCGCCGACGACTACATGACCAAGCCGTTCTCCATGCGGGAGCTGGCCGCCCGGGTGCACGTCCTGCTGCGCCGGGTGGAGCGGGCCGCGCTGGCCGCCGTCACGCCGCGCAGCGGCATACTGCGCCTCGGTGAGCTGGAGATCGACCACGCGCAGCGCCGGGTGCGGGTGCGCGCCGAGGACGTCCACCTCACGCCGACCGAGTTCGACCTGCTGGTCTGCCTGGCCAACACCCCGCGCGCGGTGCTCTCCCGGGAACAGCTGCTGGCCGAGGTCTGGGACTGGGCGGACGCGTCGGGGACCCGTACGGTCGACAGCCACATCAAGGCGCTGCGCCGCAAGATCGGCGCCGAGCGCATCCGTACGGTGCACGGCGTCGGTTACGCCCTGGAGACCCCGGCCCCATGACCCGGCCAGGGTCGGGGATGCGGCCCTTCTCCATCAAGGCCAAGCTCGGCACGCTCGTCGTGGTCTCGGTGTTCATCACCACGGGGCTGCTGATCGTGGCCCTGCGGACCCGGACCGAGTTCCAGTTCATCACCGTGTTCTCGGTGATCGCGACGCTCCTGATCACCCAGTTCGTGGCGCACGGCCTGACCGCGCCGCTGGACGAGATGCGGGCCGTGGCCCGGTCGATCTCGCACGGCGACTACACGCGCCGGGTGAGCGGGGCCGGGCGGCGGGACGAGCTGGGCGACCTGGCCCAGACGATCAACCGCATGGCGGACGACCTGGAGGCGGAGGACCGGCACCGCAAGGAGCTGGTCGCCAATGTCTCGCACGAGCTGCGGACGCCGATCGCGGCGCTGCGGGCCGTGCTGGAGAACGTGGTGGACGGGGTGTCGGCCGCCGATCCGGAGACGATGCGTACGGCCCTGAAGCAGACGGAGCGGCTCGGCCGGCTGGTGGAGACGCTGCTGGACCTGTCCCGGCTGGACAACGGGGTGGTGACGCTGAAGGCCCGCCGTTTCGAGGTGTGGCCGTACCTTTCGGGCGTACTGAAAGAAGCCAATCTCGCCGCGTCCCAGCGGCGCCTGTCCTCGGGGTCGGGCAATCACTCCCGTACGGATGTCCATCTCCATCTGGACGTCTCGCCGCCGGAGCTCACCGCGCACGCGGACGCGGAGCGGCTGCACCAGGTGGTGGCCAACCTCATCGACAACGCGGTCAAGCACAGCCCGCCGCACGGCCGGGTGACGGTGCTGGCCCGGCGCGGGGCGTACCCGGAGTCGCTGGAGCTGGAGGTCATCGACGAGGGCCCCGGCATCCCGGAGGCGGAGCGGTACCGGGTCTTCGAGCGGTTCAACCGGGGCCAGGCCCCCTCGCCGCATGGTCCGGGCAGCGACGGCGGTACGGGGCTGGGGCTCGCGATCGCCCGCTGGGCGGTGGATCTGCACGGCGGCCGGATCGGTGTGGCCGAATCCGCTCGGGGCTGCCGCATCCAGGTCACGCTTCCGGGGATGTCCGAGCGACGCGGTTGACGGCCCCGTTGACATAGGGTTCGAACCGGAAGGGCACGTTCTCCGTGTCCTCCCCGAAGGGGATCTCTAAGAGATACGGTCGGACGACCGTATCCACGGTCCTGCGTACCCGAAGTGCAGTGGAACCTCGCTTGTTTCCCGCCATTTCCTGCGCCGAAACCCGCGTTGCGATGTGATGTGCACGACGAAGCACCGGCCCGGTCTGCAAGGAACGGTTTGGGGGGCGTAGCCTTGATTTCCGCTGTCCATCACCTTGTGAAGCGGAAGAGGGCGGTTGCCGCCGTGTCGTCTCAGTCCCCCAGTAACTCGAGCATCTCGACCGACCAAGCCAGCCCGGGCACCAACCCGGCCGCCGCTTTCGGCGCCAATGAGTGGCTCGTCGACGAGATCTACCAGCAGTACCTCCAGGACCCCAGTTCGGTCGATCGCGCCTGGTGGGACTTCTTCGCCGACTACAAGCCGGGTACCTCCGGCGCGGCGGACAAGCCCGTTCCCGGCGCCGCAGCCTCGGGGGCTGCGGCGGACGGGGCCCCGGCCGCCACCGCCCCGGCGCAGCCCGCGGCCCCGGTGAAGCCCGCCGCGGCCCCGGCGCAGGCGAAGACCGAAACGAAGCCCGCGGAGGCCAAGGCCGCCCCGGCCCCGGCCCCCGCGAAGCCCGCCCCGGCCAAGCCCGCCGCCGCGCCCGCGAAGGCCGAGGCCAAGGCGGACGCCAAGGCGTCCGAGGCCACCGAGGCCCCGGCCGGTCCCGAGTACGTGACGCTGCGCGGCCCCTCCGCCGCCGTCGCGAAGAACATGAACGCCTCGCTGGAGCTGCCGACGGCCACGTCCGTCCGCGCGGTCCCGGTGAAGCTGCTCTTCGACAACCGCATCGTCATCAACAACCACCTCAAGCGCGCCCGGGGCGGGAAGATCTCCTTCACGCACCTCATCGGGTACGCGATGGTGCAGGCCCTCAAGGCCATGCCGTCGATGAACTACTCCTTCGCGGTGAAGGACGGCAAGCCGACCCTGGTCAAGCCGGAGCACGTCAACCTCGGTCTCGCCATCGACCTGGTGAAGCCGAACGGTGACCGCCAGCTGGTCGTCGCGGCCATCAAGAAGGCCGAGACGCTCAACTTCTTCGAGTTCTGGCAGGCGTACGAGGACATCGTCCGGCGCGCCCGCATCGGCAAGCTCGGCATGGACGACTTCACCGGCGTCACCGCCTCGCTGACCAACCCCGGCGGCATCGGCACCGTCCACTCGGTGCCCCGCCTGATGCCCGGACAGGGCCTCATCATGGGCGTCGGCGCGATGGACTACCCGGCGGAGTTCCAGGGCACCTCCCAGGACACCCTGAACAAGCTCGGCATCTCGAAGGTCATGACGCTCACGTCGACCTACGACCACCGGGTCATCCAGGGCGCGGCCTCCGGTGAGTTCCTGCGCGTCCTGAGCCAGCTGCTGCTGGGCCAGAACGACTTCTACGACGAGATCTTCAAGGCCCTGCGCATCCCGTACGAGCCGGTCCGCTGGCTCACGGACATCGACGCGTCGCACGACAACGACGTGACGAAGGCCGCACGGGTCTTCGAGCTGATCCACTCCTACCGGGTCCGGGGCCACGTCATGGCCGACACCGACCCGCTGGAGTACCGCCAGCGCAAGCACCCCGACCTCGACATCACCGAGCACGGCCTCACCCTGTGGGACCTGGAGCGGGACTTCGCGGTCGGCGGGTTCGCGGGCAAGTCGATGATGAAGCTCCGCGACATCCTCGGTGTGCTGCGTGAGTCGTACTGCCGCACCACCGGCATCGAGTTCATGCACATCCAGGACCCGAAGCAGCGCAAGTGGCTCCAGGACCGGGTGGAGCGGCCCCGCGCCCAGCAGCCCGAGCGCGAGGAGCAGCTGCGCATCCTGCGGCGGCTGAACGCGGCCGAGGCGTTCGAGACCTTCCTCCAGACCAAGTACGTCGGCCAGAAGCGGTTCTCGCTGGAGGGCGGCGAGTCCGTCATCCCGCTGCTCGACGCGGTCATCGACTCCGCCGCCGAGGCCCGCCTCGACGAGGTCGTCATCGGCATGGCCCACCGCGGCCGCCTGAACGTCCTGGCGAACATCGTCGGCAAGTCGTACGCGCAGATCTTCCGCGAGTTCGAGGGCAACCTCGACCCGCGCTCGATGCACGGCTCCGGCGACGTCAAGTACCACCTGGGCGCCGAGGGCACCTTCACCGGTCTGGACGGCGAGCAGATCAAGGTCTCGCTGGCCGCCAACCCCTCGCACCTGGAGGCGGTCGACCCGGTCCTGGAGGGCATCGCCCGCGCCAAGCAGGACATCATCAACAAGGGCGGCACGGACTTCACGGTCCTGCCGGTCGCGCTCCACGGCGACGCGGCCTTTGCGGGCCAGGGCGTCGTCGCCGAGACGCTCAACATGTCGCAGCTGCGCGGCTACCGCACCGGCGGCACCGTGCACGTGGTGATCAACAACCAGGTCGGCTTCACCGCCGCCCCGGAGTCCTCGCGCTCCTCGATGTACGCCACCGACGTGGCGCGCATGATCGAGGCGCCGATCATCCACGTCAACGGTGACGACCCGGAGGCCGTGGTCCGCGTCGCGCGGCTCGCCTTCGAGTTCCGGCAGGCGTTCAACAAGGACGTCGTGATCGACCTCATCTGCTACCGCCGCCGCGGTCACAACGAGGGCGACAACCCGGAGTTCACCAACCCGCAGATGTACACCCTGATCGACAAGAAGCGCTCGGTGCGCAAGCTCTACACCGAGTCCCTCATCGGTCGCGGCGACATCACGCTGGAAGAGGCGGAGCAGGCGCTCCAGGACTTCCAGGGTCAGCTGGAGAAGGTCTTCGCCGAGGTCCGCGAGGCCACCTCGCAGCCGGCCGCCCCGCACGTCCCGGAGCCGCAGGCCGCGTTCCCGGTGGCCGTGGACACGGCGGTCTCCGCGGAGATCGTCAAGCGGATCGCCGAGTCCCAGGTCAACATCCCCGAGTCGATCACCGTCCACCCCCGTCTGATGCCGCAGATGCAGCGTCGCGCGGCCTCGGTGGAGAACGGCACGATCGACTGGGGCATGGGCGAGACCCTGGCCATCGGTTCGCTGCTGATGGAGGGCACCCCGGTCCGGCTCGCGGGCCAGGACAGCCGCCGCGGCACGTTCGGCCAGCGCCACGCGGTCCTGGTGGACCAGGTCACCGGCGAGGACTACACCCCGCTGCTGTACCTCACCGAGGACCAGGCCCGCTACAACGTCTACGACTCGCTGCTCAGCGAGTACGCGGCGATGGGCTTCGAGTACGGCTACTCGCTGGCCCGCCCGGAGTCGCTGGTCATCTGGGAGGCCCAGTTCGGTGACTTCGTCAACGGCGCGCAGACCGTCGTGGACGAGTTCATCTCCTCGGCCGAGCAGAAGTGGGGCCAGACCTCCGGCGTCACGCTGCTGCTGCCGCACGGCTACGAGGGCCAGGGCCCGGACCACAGCTCCGCTCGCCCGGAGCGCTTCCTCCAGATGTGCGCGCAGGACAACATGACGGTCGCGATGCCGACCCTCCCCTCGAACTACTTCCACCTGCTGCGCTGGCAGGTGCACAACCCGCACCACAAGCCGCTCATCGTCTTCACCCCGAAGTCGATGCTGCGTCTGAAGGCGGCGGCGTCGAAGATCGAGGAGTTCACCAGCGGCGGCTTCCGTCCGGTGATCGGTGACGACAGCGTCAAGGCGGAGGACGTCCGCAAGGTCGTCTTCGTCTCGGGCAAGCTCTTCTACGACCTGGACGCCGAGCGGGAGAAGCGCGGCGACACGGAGACCGCGCTCATCCGGCTGGAGCGGCTGTACCCGCTGCCGGGTGCGGAGATCCAGGCCGAGATCGCCAAGTACCCGAACGCCGAGAAGTACCTCTGGGCCCAGGAGGAGCCGGCCAACCAGGGTGCGTGGCCGTTCATCGCGCTCAACCTGATCGACCACCTGGACCTGGCCGTCGGCGCGGACGTGCCGCACGGCGAGCGCCTGCGCCGCATCTCGCGTCCGCACGGCTCGTCCCCGGCGGTCGGCTCGGCCAAGCGCCACCAGGCCGAGCAGACGCAGCTGGTCAACGAGGTCTTCGAAGCCTGAGGACCGCACCGCTGAACATCCGGAGGCCCGGTTCCGCGCTCGTCGCGGGGCCGGGCCTCCGGCGTGTCCGGGCGCTTTCCCCGCTGGATATCCTTCTCCCATGTACTTCACGGACCGTGGCATCGAGGAACTGGAGAAGCGGCGCGGCGAGGAGGAGGTCACCTTCGAGTGGCTGGCCGAGCAGCTGCGTACGTTCGTCGATCTCAACCCCGACTTCGAGGTGCCGGTCGAGCGCCTGGCGACCTGGCTGGCCCGGCTGGACGACGAGGACGACGAGGACGCGTAGTCCCGGCGCCCGTCAGCGCGTCTCGGCAGCTGCCCTGGCCCGGTGGTACGCGAGCCCCAGCGCGCCCTGTGCCAGGAGTACGGCCCCGGCGGCGGCCCAGCCCCCGCTGCGGCGGCGCGCGCCCCACAGCAGCAGCGGCAGCCCGGCCGCGAGCTGGGCGGCGGCGATGGCCCGGGCCCGGGGCCCGCGCACCCAGGGGCCGAGGCTGCCGCTCTCGACGGCGTCGAGTTCGACCCGTACGGCATCGCGCCACCCCGCCCACTCGACGCGCTCCGCCCCGCGCTGCACGGCGGCCACGCTGCGCAGCCGGTCGGCGCTCTCGCCCGGGCCGAGCCCGGTCGGCAGGGTGAGTCCCGTACGGGTCAGGACCGCGAGCAGTCCGCGCAGCCGGGCCTCGGCGTCCGCGTCCGGGTCGGGCCGGGTCAGCTCCTCCAGGGCCTGGAGGTCCAGTACGGGGTCGAGCCCGAGCCGGGCAGCGAAGGTGCGCATCGCCTCGTCCTCGCCCGCCGGGGTGCCGTCGGCCAGCCAGGTGTAGCCGACGGGGCGGCGGAATCCGGCGGCGAGGGTGTACCCCGCCCGGTCCGCGTCCCACCACAGGGCGAGCACCGGCCAGGTGGAGCCGACGGCGAGGGCGGTGGCCCAGCCGCCGATGACCCGGTCGACGGGCTCGGGGTCGCCGCCGGAGGGCCCAGCGCCCCGCCAGGGCTTCCCCTCCGGTACGAGGACGCTCCACTCCCCGCCCGCCCGCGTCAGCAGCATCTGCTCGCGCAGCAGGTGGGCGAGCGGCCGTACGGTCTCGGGGTCGGCGCGGCACAGCAGGAGCGCCCCCGTGGATGTCGCGTTCATGGGCCATACGCTAGGGCAATTTGCCCGACTTCGATGACCTTTCGCCCACCACAGAACCCGCAGGTGGCGCTTGACTTCCCCCATCCGCGATATATCGTGTTCTGTACGAGACGCGATATGTTGCGTCACCCTGCTCTGCCCTGCTCTCCGGGAGGTCACATCCATGGCTGTGTCGAAGCGGACGGTCGCCGAGCCGCAGAAGCTCGCCTTCGACGACCCGGTGACCGCGCTCCAGGTACGGATCGTCGGCGGCACGGTCAACGTGGTCGGGACCGACGAGCCGGGCGCCCGGCTGGAGGTCTCCGCCGTCGAGGGGCCGCCGCTGGTCGTCACCCACGAGGACGGCCGGCTGACCGTGGCGTACGAGGACCTCCCCTGGCAGGACCTGCTGCGCTGGCTCGACCCCAAGGGGCGCCACCGCTCGGCGGTGGTCTCGCTCACCGTGCCCGCCGCCGCCTCGGTGGAGGTCGGTGTGGTGGGGGCCGGGGCCGTGGTCTCCGGGATCGGCGGTCGCACGGAGGTGCGCGGCATCACCGGGGACATCACCCTCGTCGGGCTGACCGGAGCGGTCCGGGGCGAGTCCGTCTCGGGCAGCCTGGAGGCCCAGAGCGTCACCGGCGACCTGCGCTTCCACTCCGTGGCCGGGGACCTGACGGTCGTCGACGGGGCGGGCGCCTCGGTCCGGGCCGATTCGGTCAGCGGTGACATGGTGCTGGACGTCGACCCCTCGGGCAGGCCCACCGACATCCGGCTGACGACGGTCTCCGGCGAGATCGCGATCCGGCTGCCGCACCCGGCGGACGCCCGGGTCGAGGCCAACACCGCGAGCGGGGCCGTCTCCAACGCCTTCGAGGACCTGCGGGTCGGCGGGCAGTGGGGCGCGAAGAAGATCACCGGCACGCTCGGCGCCGGGACGGGGACGCTGAAGGCGACGACCGTCTCCGGTTCGATCGCCCTGCTGCGCAGGCCCCCCGCCGAGGACGGCACATACGGTGCCGAGCCGACCGGAAAGGTTCTCTGACATGGCCCCCGTTTTCGCCCACGGCCGACTGCGCCTGTATCTGCTGAAGCTCCTGGACGAGGCGCCGCGCCACGGCTACGAGGTGATCCGGCTGCTGGAGGAGCGCTTCCAGGGTCTGTACGCCCCCTCGGCGGGCACCGTCTACCCCCGGCTGGCCAAGCTGGAGGCCGAGGGCCTGGTCACCCACGCCACCGAGGGCGGGCGCAAGGTCTACTCGATCACCGAGGCCGGACGTGAGGAACTGGCGGGCCGCAGCGGTGAACTGGCCGATCTGGAGCTGGAGATCCGCGACTCCCTCGCCGAACTGGCCGCCGAGATACGCGATGACGTGCGGGGGGCGGCGGGCCGGCTCCGCAGCGACATGCGGGCGGCGGCCTCGGAGACCAGGAACGGTACGGGCGGCGCCGACGCGGGCGCCAAGACCGAACCGTCCTCCCCCTTCGGTGACTTCGGCGACTTCGGCGACTTCGGCAAGCTGGGCGACTTCGGCGACAGCGAGGCGTGGCGCGCGGCCAAGAAGGAGCTGCGCCGGGCCAGGCAAGAATGGAAGGAGCAGGCGCGCCGGGCGAAGGACGAGTCCCGCCGCGCCCGCGAGGAGGCCCAGCAGGCCCGCCGCCAGGCCAAGGAGGCCCAGGACCGGGCGCGCGAGCAGATGCGGGACGCGGCCCGCCAGGTCCAGGAGCACTTCGCCCGGGGCGACTGGCCCTCCGGCGTACGGGACGGGCTGGCCGAGATCACCGGACAGCTCGGCGGCTTCGCCCGTACGGGTGTCTGGCCCCCGTTCGGCAAGCCCGGCCCTGCCGAGTCCGGGGCGACGGGGGCAACCGGCTCCGCCGAGCCCTCCGGGTCCGCTCCGGAGCCCCCGTCCCCCTGGGGCCAGGACGTCCCGGTCACGGACGACCCGGCGCGCGACCTGGACCGCCTCCTGGACCGGTTCCGCGACACCGTCCGGGACGCGGCCCGCGACCACGGGGTGACGGACGCCCAGCTGGCCGAGGCCCGCCACCACCTGGGCACGGCGGCGGCACGGATCGAGGCGCTGCTGACGCCGGAGGAGGACGAGAAGGGGAGCGGGCAGGGCTGAGGGACCCCGGGAGGGCCGGGGACGGGCTGAGGCCGGGGCCCGCACTCGCCGAGCCGAAGGCTGTGCACGGGGCCTGCACTCGCCGAGCCGAAGGCGGGGCTGGCCCCGCCTCCAACCACACCCGCCCCTCCCCCTCTCACCCGGCCTCGGCGTGGCCCTCCCCGTCGGCCTCGGGCCCGTACAGCGCGTGGTGTACGGCCGTGTGGGTCACTCCGTGCTCGGCGAGGGTGTCGGCGACGGTGCCGGGGGTCGCGGTGAGGGCCAGGAGCAGGTGTTCCTGGCCGATGAAGCGGTCGCCGCGCCCCAGGGCGATCCTCAGCGACTTCTCCAGGATGCTCTTCGCCCCCGGGGTGAAGGCGCGGTGGCCCGACCACCACCGGCGGCTGCTCCGGTCGGCGGCGAGGGCGCCCTCGCCGTGGGCGCCCTCGACCCGGTCCACGATGGCGCCGACATCGATGCCGATCCCCGCGAGGGCGTCGGTCTCGGCCTTCGTCAGCCCGCCCCGGCGGCGGGCCTCGGCGAAGGAGGCTTCCAGCGAGGCGCGGCGGCGGAGCAGGCCGAGGGAGGCGACGGCGAAGGAGGCCCGGTCGCCCTTCTGGTCCAGCAGGGCGAGGAAGAGGTGCTCCTCGGTGACCGATCCGGCCCCGACGCGCTCCGCCTCCGCCACGGCGCCCTTCACGGTCGCGCGGGCTCCTCGGTTGAACCGTTCGAACATCAGCGCCTCCCATGTTTCTTGTGCACGGCCTGCCGGCTGACGCCCAGCTCGGCGGCGATCTCCTGCCACGACCACCCCTGGACACGCGCACTGCGCACCTGTACGGCTTCGAGCTGCTCCAGCAGCCGCCGCAGCGCGGCCACCGCCCGCAGCCCGACGCGCGGGTCGCGGTCACCGGCACGTGCGGCCAGATCCGTTGCTTCGGTCATGATGTCAACTTACATTGACACCACCCTCCCGTCAATCAAAGTTGACAACATCGTCCGCGAGACGGGCATGCCGTTCGACGTCGTACCGGGTGTCGCCGTAGCGCAGTTTCCTCCTGTCGATTCCTTCGGGCGCGAACCCCGAGCGGGTGGCGACCCGGCAGGAGGCCGCGTTGTCGGTGCGGTGGCCCAGCTCCAGCCGGTAGAGGCCGAGCGGGCCGAACGCCCACCGCGCCAGTGCCCGGACTCCGGCGGTCGCCACGCCCCGGCCGTGCGCCGCCCCGGTGGTCCAGTAGGAGACCCAGCCCGTGCCGTGAACCGGGTTGACGGCGTTGAGGGCGACGCAGCCGAGCGCCTCGCCGCCCTCCCCCACGACGGCCCAGGAGTAACCGGTCCGGGTGTCCCGTTCCCGCGTGCGGTCCGCGATCCAGCCCAGCGCGTCGGCCTCGCCGGAGATGGTCCGGTCCGTCTGGCGGTCCATCTCGGCCGGGGCGAAGGCGCGGAGCACGGCCGAGGCGTCGGAGGGAAGCCAGGGCCGCAGCAAGAACCCTTCCGGTGCGGTCAGTTCATCCATACGGGCCAGTTTCCCGGACCGTCACCACCACCTCCGCCCCGGGCCACGCCAGCACGGTCAGCCGGCCCCCGTGCGGCGCCCGGCCGAGAACCCGGGCCGGGCCCGCCACCGAGACCCGCCAGCCCCGGGACGAGGGCGGGAGGGAGAGCTCCGTGGTGCCGGGGCGGGCGGCGGCCCGGTAGGCGAGGCGGTAGGAGCGGGTGGTGGCGTCGTACGTGTCGGAGCGGACCGTGCCCGCGACGGCGGGGGCGTACGGGGTCGCCGTCTGCTCCTTGTTCGTACGGAAGCGGCCCCGCTCGTCCACCGCGCAGTAGCCGCCGCCGTAGCACCAGACGTACCCCGCCCAGCCGGAGCTGTAGCGGTTCAGGGAGGCCACGGCCTCGCGGTAGAAACGGCCCATGTTCGGGAGGGAGTTGTTCAGCGGCCCCCACTCCCCGACGACCACGGGCATCCGGTGGCGGGCCGGGTAGGCGGTGACGGCGGCCTCGTACGCCTCGATCCAGCCCGCGTCCGGGTCGTAGTCGGCGCCCGCCTCCATGGCGGTGTTGTAGAAGTGCGGGGCGTACACGGTCCGGCTGTCGTGGATACGGCCGAGACCGGTGGGCACGCCCTCGCCGACGATCGGCGTCGGCTCGACGAAGAGCCAGGTGGAGCGGTCCTTGGCGCGGACGGCGCGGGCGAGCCGGTTGTACATCGGGGTGAGGTGCTCGGCCTCGATGCGGCGGGCGGCGGTCGCCAGGTCCTCGCCCTCGCGCAGCTCCCCCATCGGCTCGTTGATCAGGTCGTAGCCGATGACGGCCGGGTGGTCGCGGAAGCGCTCCGCGAGGACCTGCCACATGGCGGCCTGGGCGCGTCGCAGGTCGGGGTCCTCGTAGAGGTGGGTGAAGGCCCGCTGGACGGCGGGTTCGAAGTACTCCGAGAACCAGTCGTCGGGGTTCGGGGTGAACGGCAGCCCGTCGGTCCGGGTGGCCCACTCCGGGATGCCCCGGTGCCCGAACGCGGGCCCGAAGACGTCCTGGTGGGCGTCGATGAGGACATGGATGCGGTGCTTGCGCGCCCAGTCCAGGATGCGTTCGATCTTGCCCAGGTAGCGCGCGCTGTACTGGCCGCGCCGGGGCTCCAGGTCGTCCCAGAAGACCAGCAGCCGGGCGAAGTTGAACCCGTTCGCCCGCAGGTCGCGGAAGTGGCGTTCGGTGATGGCGCTGAGCGCGGCCTCGCCCCGGTTCGCCTTGTCCTCGACGTTCCAGCCGCGCAGGGTGAGGGTGCGGCCCCGGCTGTCGGTGAGGGGCGGGATGGAGCGTTCGTACGAGGCCGGGGAGACGGGGGCGGGTGCGGGGTCGGCCGTCGCGGCGGGAGCGAGGGCCCCCGCCGCGAGGACGGACGCGACGACAAGTGCTATGAGTGCTCTGCCCATACGCATGGGCGGCATCCCATCAGCAAAGCTGACACTTATTCAAGTATGGGGTGGTGACGACTTCTGTGGAGCTACTCCGTCGGCCGGAGCACGATCTTGCCGAACTGCTCCCCGTCGGCCAGCCGCTGGAACCCCTCACGGGCCCGGTCCAGCGGCAGCACCTCGTCGATGACGGGCCGCACCCCGGTGGTGGCGCAGAACGCGAGCAGGTCCTCCAGCTCGTCCTTGGTCCCCATCGTGGAGCCGACGACCTTCAGCTCCAGGAAGAAGATCCGGGTCAGCTCGGCGTGCGAGGGCCGGTCGCCGCTGGTGGCCCCGGAGATGACGAGGGTGCCGCCGGGCCGCAGGGACTTGACGGAGTGGGACCAGGTGGCGGCCCCGACGGTCTCGATGACGGCGTCCACCCGCTGCGGGAGCCGCGCCCCGGGCTCGTACGCCTCCAGCGCGCCCAGCTCCACCGCCCGCTTGCGCCGGGTCTCGTCGCGGCTGGTGGCGTAGACCCGGAGCCCGGCGGCCTTCCCGAGCACGATCGCGGCGGTGGCGACCCCGCCGCCCGCGCCCTGGACGAGCACGGAGTCCCCCGGCCGCACCCCGGCGTTGGTGAAGAGCATGCGGTACGCGGTGAGCCAGGCGGTCGGCAGACAGGCGGCCTCCTCGAAGGTGAGCTCCTTCGGCTTGGGCAGCACGTTCCAGGTGGGCACGGTGACCTGTTCGGCGAAGGTGCCCTGGTAGCGCTCGGTGAGGATGGAGCGCGGCTCCTCGGGCCCCACCCCGTGCCCGGACTGCCCGATCACGGAGTGCAGGACGACCTCGTTGCCGTACTCGTCGACACCGGCGGCGTCACAGCCGAGGATCATCGGCAGCCGGTCCTGCGAGAGCCCCACGCCCCGCAGCGACCAGAGGTCGTGGTGGTTGAGGGAGGCCGCCCGGACGGTGACGGTGCTCCACCCCGGACGCGCCTCGGGGGCCGGGCGCTCGCCCAGCTCGAGGCCGTCGAGGGGCCGGTCGGGGTCGATGCGGGCTGCGTAGGCGGCGAACATGGCTAGACGATAGGCGGGGCGGGGCGACGGCGTAACCGCATCCGTGTGTGACGCACACCAAGTGCCTGTCCCCCGGCGCTCCGGGGCCGAAAAAAGGGGGGGGCGGGGCCCGTACCGACAGGCCCCGCCCACCACCGAACGCACACGCGTCACCCGCACATGCGTCACCCGCACCCGCGCGGCATCAGCGCCGGGCCACGCCCTCGGCCCGCGCGGCGGCGGCCACCGCGGCGGTGACCGCGGGCGCGACCCGCTCGTCGAACGGCGACGGGATCACGTAGTCGGCGGCCAGCTCATCGCCGACCACGTCCGCCAGCGCGTTCGCCGCGGCGATCTTCATGCCCTCCGTGATCCGGGAGGCCCGCACCTGGAGCGCCCCCGCGAAGATGCCGGGGAAGGCCAGCACGTTGTTGATCTGGTTCGGGAAGTCCGAGCGCCCGGTCGCCACCACGGCCGCGTACTTGTGCGCGATCTCGGGGTGGACCTCCGGGTTCGGGTTGGCCATGGCGAAGACGTACGCGCCCGGCGCCATCGACGCCACCGCCGCCTCCGGGACCGTACCGCCGGAGACACCGATGAAGACGTCCGCGCCGGCGAGCGCCTTCTCCAGCGAACCGGAGATCCCGGCCCGGTTGGTGAGCTCGGCCAGCTCGCGCTTGACCTCGGTCAGGTCGTCCCGGTCCCGGCTGACGATGCCCTTGCGGTCGGCCACGGCGACATCGCCGATACCGGCCTCCAGCAGGAACTTGGCGATGGCCACGCCCGCCGCGCCCGCGCCGGAGATCACGCCGCGCAGATCGCCGAGCGTCCGCCCGGAGAGCTTGGCGGCGTTGCGCAGGGCGGCAAGGGTGACGACGGCGGTGCCGTGCTGGTCGTCGTGGAAGACCGGGATGTCCAACCGCTCCTGGAGCTTGCGCTCGATCTCGAAGCACCGGGGCGCCGAGATGTCCTCCAGGTTGACCCCGCCGAAGGAGGGGGCGAGCCGGACGACGGTGTCGACGATCTCGTCGGCGTCGGTGGTCGCGAGCGCGATCGGCACCGCGTCCACGCCGCCGAACTGCTTGAAGAGGATGGCCTTGCCCTCCATCACGGGGAGGGACGCCTCGGGCCCGATGTCACCGAGGCCGAGCACGGCGGTGCCGTCCGTCACGACGGCCACGACCTGGGACTTCCAGGTGTAGTCGTGGACGAGCTCGGGGTTGTCGGCGATGGCGCTGCACACCTTCGCCACGCCGGGCGTGTAGGCCAGGGAAAGGTCGTCCTTGTCCCGGATCGGGACGGTGGACTGCACGGCCATCTTCCCTCCCCGGTGGAGGGCGAAGGCCGGATCGAAGGGCTCGTCGGCCCCGGTCTCCGCATCCGTCGCGCTCACGCGCCGGATGTCACTGTCGGTAGTGCTGTCGCTGCGAGGATTGACGATCTCCGCTGCCATGGTGTTGACCCCTTAAGTCTTCATCGTTTGAGGGTGGCCACTCCTGGTTGAGGAGGGGTGGGCGGGCACCGCGTACGTGCCCCGCACTGGGCGGTTGGCCCGCCCCGGCAGGGAGAGGTACGTACGCGCGGGCGCGCCGCACACGCGCCCTGAGCCCCGGATGAGGGGTGTAAACGTCTTTCTTACCGGACCAACCCTGTTACGCACGAGTCCATTCCGATGCGGTGACGTGACTCATAGTCGAATATCTGGACAAGTCGGCAAACCGGCACAAATGCCGTCCGATGCGCCAGGTCCACCGAAGATTCTTCGGCGCTGGGGACGGTTCACCACAGAAGGTCCGGTCCAGACCTATCGGTCACGCGAGTTCGGGTGTTGCCCGTTATCCGATTTTGACATGACTGGGCCCCTGAATCGGCTGGTCCGAATGGCAGGATGCCGTCATCAAACGAGGTGCCGACACTCGAAGGTGCGTGCCAAGCCTCCTGAAAGCCCCCCACTCTCTCTTTCATCCCTCACCTGCCGGAGGTTCCCGACATGACCGCAAGCATCACGCGTCGCAAGACCGCCAAGTCCCGGATTGCGGCGGTCGGCGCCATCGCGGTCGCCGGCACCCTGCTGCTCACCGCCTGTGGCGACCAGACCGACAGCGCGTCCGCGGGGAGCGGCGACAGCACCGCCACCAAGGCCGGTGCCCCGCTCTTCTCGAAGCTGCCGGAGAAGTACCAGAAGTCGGGTGTCATCAAGGTCGGCACGAACGCCGAGTACGCCCCGATGGAGTCCGTCGAGAACGGCAAGATCGTGGGCGTCGACCCCGACATCGCCGCGGAGCTCGGCAAGAAGCTCGGTGTCGAGTTCACGTTCACCTCCGGCAACTTCGACGGGCTGATCACCGCCCTGAACTCCGGCCGCCACGACATCGCCATGTCGTCCATCACGGACAACAAGCAGCGCCAGGAGGGCCTGGACGACTCCGGCAAGAAGCTGGGTCCGGGTGTCGACTTCGTCGACTACTTCCTCGCGGGCACCGCCGTGTACACGAAGAAGGGCAACCCGCAGAACATCAAGTCCATCGAGGACCTCTGCGGGAAGACCGCCTCCGTGCAGCGCGGCACGACCTACGAAGAGGCCCTCAAGAAGCAGTCCAAGGCGTGTACGGACGGCGGCGAGAAGGCCATCAAGATCGAGTCGTTCGAGAACGACACCGAGGCCCAGACCCGGGTCAAGTCCGGCGGTGCGGTCGCCGGGGTCAACGACTACCCGGTCGCGGTCGACCTGGCCCGCAAGGCCGACGGGGGCAACGCCTTCGAGGTCGTCGGCGAGCAGATCGACGCGGGCCCGTTCGGGATCGCCGTCAAGAAGGACAACACCGGGCTGCGGGACGCCCTGAAGGAGGCCGTCGACGCGATCATCGCCGACGGTTCGTACCAGAAGGTGCTCGACAAGTGGGGCGCCGGCACGGGAGCGATCGACAAGGCCGCCATCAACGGCGGCAAGTGACCGGACGCTTCACTGAAGGGCAGTCACCATGACTGACAAGTTCGACAAGACACCCGCCGCCTCACCGGCCGGACCGGTGTCCGTCTCCAAGGGCTCCACCACGGCCCCGGAGAACATCAAGGCCATCCCTGTCCGGCATGTCGGCCGCTGGATCAGCGGTGTCGTCGTCCTCGGCCTCCTCGCCGCGCTCGTGTACGCCTTCTCGCAGGGCAACATCCAGTGGCACGCGGTGGGCGACAAGCTGTTCGACAGCACGGTCCTCGCCGGGGCCGGACGCACCGTGCTGATCAGCGTCCTCGCGATGGTGCTCGGCGTGGTCCTCGGTGTGATCCTGGCCGTGATGCGCCTCTCGAAGAACCCGGTCACCAGCTGGGTCGCCTGGCTGTACATCTGGTTCTTCCGGGGCACCCCCGTCTACGTACAGCTGCTGCTCTGGTTCAACCTGGCGCTGATCTTCCCGATCCTGAACATCCCGTTCATCTACAAGGACGAGATGACGGACGTCATGACCCCGTTCATGTGCGCCCTGCTGGGGCTCGCGCTGAACGAGGCCGCCTACATGGCGGAGATCTGCCGCGCCGGTATCCAGTCGGTCGACGAGGGCCAGACCGAGGCGTCCCACGCGCTCGGCATGACCCAGGCGAAGACCATGCGCCGGGTGGTCCTGCCGCAGGCGCTGCGGGTGATCATCCCGCCGACCGGCAACGAGTTCATCAACATGCTCAAGACGTCCTCGCTGGTCTACGCGGTGACGTACAACGAGCTGCTCCGCTCCACCTCGCAGATCGGCTCCACGTCGTACGCGGTGATGGAGATGCTGTTCGTCGCGTCCATCTGGTACATCGTGATGACCAGCGTGTTCAGCGTCGGCCAGTACTACCTGGAGCGCCGCTACGCCCGGGGCTCCCTGCGCTCGCTGCCGCTCACCCCGTGGCAGCGCGTCAAGGTCAACCTCGCCTCGTTCAGCAACCGGCCCTCCGGAGGTGTCTCCGCATGACCACCCCCATGGTGAAGGCCGAGGGCGTCCACAAGTCCTTCGGCGCCGCCCACATCCTCAAGGGCATCGACCTGGAGGTCGCCCCGCGTGAGGTGTTCTGCCTGGTCGGCCCGTCCGGCTCCGGCAAGTCGACGTTCCTGCGGTGCATCAACCACCTGGAGCAGATCAACGCCGGCCGGCTCTGGGTCGACGGCCAACTGGTCGGGTACCGGCAGAAGGGCGACAAGCTCTACGAGCTCAAGGACAGCGAGGTCGCCCTCCAGCGCCGGGACATCGGCATGGTGTTCCAGCGGTTCAACCTGTTCCCGCACATGACGGCCATCGAGAACGTCATGGAGGCCCCGATCCAGGTCAAGGGCGAGGCCAAGGCGGTGGCCCGGGCCCGGGCCGAGAAGCTGCTGGACCGGGTGGGCCTCGGCGACAAGACGAAGAACTACCCCTCCCAGCTCTCCGGCGGCCAGCAGCAGCGCGTCGCCATCGCCCGCGCGCTGGCGATGGAGCCGAAGCTGATGCTCTTCGACGAGCCGACCTCCGCGCTCGACCCGGAGCTGGTGGGCGATGTCCTGGACGTCATGCGCGGTCTGGCCGAGGACGGTATGACGATGATCGTCGTCACCCATGAGATGGGCTTCGCCCGCGAGGTCGGTGACGCGCTGGTCTTCATGGACGACGGTGTGGTGGTCGAGTCGGGCCACCCGCGCGATGTGCTGACCAACCCGCAGCAGGACCGGACGAAGGCGTTCCTGTCGAAGGTGCTGTAACCCGCTCGACGGGCTCGACAGGAGAGGGCGGTACGGACACGGGTCCGTACCGCCCTCTCCCGTGTGTGGTGCCGCCTACTTCACGGCGAGGACGAGGCTGTCCGAGGGCGAGGCCCAGACCGCGCGGGCCTCACCGAAGCCGGAGGCGAGCAGGGTGCGGGCGTGCCAGTCGGCGGAGGGCATGTCGCCGTCCGCGTGCTCGCCGTAGATCGCGAACCGTTCGGCGGTGGGCCCGGCCAGTACGGGGTCCGCGGCGGCGAGCGCCCACCACTCGGCCCAGTCCAGGGCACCGGCGGCCTTGGCGCGGTCCATGGCGGCGTGCCGGTGGGCGCGCTCGGCGGCGTTGATCCGGGGGGTGGCCGGGTCGATGGTGCGGTCGGCGTTCATGAAGACCCCGCCGTCCCGGACGAGCCTGCCGAGCTGCCCGTACAGGGCGGCCAGCGGCTCGCTGTGCAGCCAGTGCAGGGCGGTGGCGGTGAGGACGGCGTCGTACGAGGTGTGCGGCAGCCGGACCGTCCACTCCGGGTCCTTGAGGTCGGCGGTGACGAAGGTGACCCGGTCGTCGCCCTCGAAGGTGCCGCGCGCTATGGCCAGGAGCGCGGGGTCGAGGTCGACCCCGGTGCTCGTGGCGTCCGGGAACCGCTTGAGGAGCCGGTCCGTAATACTTCCCGTACCGCACGCGAGGTCGAGCACCCGGGGCGCGGGGCCGACGACCGCCTCGACCATGTCCAGCATCACCCGGAACCGCTCCTCGCGGTCGGGCATGTACCACTCCTGCTGGCGGTCCCAGCTCTCCTGCCAGGACCGCCAGTCGGTGCTCGTCCCCGTCTCCGTCACGCCAACCTCCAAGTAAGCCTCTTGAACGTCGGCCACCCATTACACTGACCGACACCCCGACCCTAGACCGACCCGGTAAGGACTACAAGTGGAACTGGCCTATTACTCGGACTACGCCGTGCGCCTGGTCAACACCGAGGAGCCGGCCCGTAACAAGGACGCCCTCACCTCGGTCGAGGCGGTCCGGGAGCTGTTCGGCGCCAACCAGCAGGCGGCGCGGCGGGCGACGGACGCGGACGTGACCCGTTTCCGTTCCGTACGGGGGCGGCTGCGCGCGGTCTTCGAGGCGGCCGACGGCGGGGACGAGACGCTCGCGGTGGACCTGCTCAACTCGCTGCTGCTGGAGTTCCCGGTGAGCCCGCAGATCTCCGGCCACGACGTACGGGACGAGGACGGCCGCCCGGACTGGCACATGCACCTGGCCGACCACCCCTCGAACGCGACCGCCGGCTACACGGCCATCGCGGCGATGGGCCTCGCCTTCCACCTGACCTCGCACGGCGTGGACCGGCTGGGCCTGTGCGAGGCGGCCCCGTGCCGCAACGCCTACCTGGACACCTCGACCAACCGCTCCCGGCGCTACTGCTCGGACCGGTGCGCGACCCGGGCCAACGTGGCGGCCTACCGGGCCCGCAAACGGGCGGAGGCGGACCGGACGGGCCGCACGGCCGAGACCGCCCAGCCGAGCAGTTCGGTCGCGGACCGCTGACCCCTGGGCGTCTTCGCCGGAGGCCGGTAACGGGCCCGCACCCGGGCGAGCACGAGCTCCTCGGGCACCACCCCGTAGTCCGTGCTGTCCCCGCCCGCGAACGTGTTGTCGCCCCGCACCCACCAGCCGCCCGGCCGCCGTTCGACCGCCCGCTTGACCACCA
Source organism: Kitasatospora albolonga (assembly GCA_002082585.1). Lineage (NCBI taxonomy): Bacteria > Bacillati > Actinomycetota > Actinomycetes > Kitasatosporales > Streptomycetaceae > Kitasatospora > Kitasatospora albolonga. The sequence continues at coordinate 5,688,375 of CP020563.1, read as the reverse complement.
GCAGGTCCTGCTGGAAGGGGTGACGCAGGATCACCACGTCACCGGGGCGCACGGGCACCCCGTACTGCACCAGCAGCAGATCCCCGTGGTAGAGCGTGGGCACCATCGAAGGCCCCGTCACCTCCACGACCCGCCACGGCCGCCGCGCACCCCGCCCGCCTCCGGACACCCGGCCCCGCTCCGGCATCTCGGCCACCTCCCGGTCCTCCTCCGCCGCACCGTAACGCGTACCGCGCCCCGGACGCCGCTCCGCGCGTACCGCGGCTCCGTACATTCGGCCGACGGCCCGATTCCCACCCCGGACTTTTGACCTAAGCCCCTGGGGCAGCCACGGAAAGCGGCGCTCCACGGAGTAATGTCCCACCTGAGAAGACGATCACGAGGAGGACAGCTCCATGCTTTCCCGCCTGTTTGCCCCCAAGGTGAAGGTCAGCGCCCACTGCGACCTGCCCTGCGGCGTCTACGACCCGGCCCAGGCCCGTATCGAGGCCGAGTCGGTCAAGGCCGTCCAGGAGAAGTACCAGGCCAACGAGGACGCGGACTTCCGCACCCGCGCGGTCCTGATCAAGGAACAGCGCGCCGAGCTCGCGAAGCACCACGTCTCGGTGCTCTGGAGCGACTACTTCAAGCCCCCGCACTTCGAGAAGCACCCGGAGCTGCACCAGCTGATCAACGACACCCTGAAGGCGCTCTCCGCGGCCAAGGGCTCGAACGACCCGGCGACGGGCCAGAAGGCCCTGGACCTGATCGCCGAGATCGACAAGATCTTCTGGGAGACCAAGAAGGCTTGATCTCCGGTTGGGCCGTCCGACCCACGGTTTCGCCGGTCGGACTCCCTACCTGACCGCACCCGGTCCGCAGGCCGCCGAGCACGGCGTCCATGCGGACCGGGTGCGGTCTTTCGCTGTCAGTGGGCCCCTGGTGCGGCCGACCGGTCCCTGACCGCCACCGGCAGCCCCACGGGCCGTCGGCCCCGGGAAACCGCCCCTGGGACAACGGCCTTGAAGGCTTCGGGGCTCAGACGCCGGGCAGCAGATGGCGGTAGCTGTCCGGGTTCTCCGCGAGGTAGTCGGCGAAGCTCATGGCGGGGCGGCCGGTCAGGGTGGGCACCGCGTCGGACACGGCCGCGAGTTCACCGGCCGCGATCGCCTCGTACGAGGTGACCCAGCCGGCCACCTCCCACTCCGGCGCCCCGTACCCGGCCCGGGAGGCGTAGGCTTCCTCGACGGTCTCGGGGACGTAGCGGATGGAGCGTCCGGTGACCCGGCTCAGCTCCTCGGCGGCCTCCGCCAGGGTGAACGCCTCGGGTCCGGTGAGGTCGTAGCCCCGGCCGTCGTGGGCCGTGGACTCGTCCAGCAGGACGGCGGCGGCCGCGTCCGCGATGTCCTCGTGGGCCACGGCGGCGACCCGGCCGTCACCGCCCGGACCGCGCAGCACCCCGTCCGCACCGGCCATCGCGGGCAGCCCCGCCAGGTACCAGTTGTCCCGCAGGAACGTGTGGCGCAGGTCCGCCGTGCGGATGTGCGCCTCGGTGTGCCAGTGGTCGCGGGCGAAGGTGAACGTGGCGTCGGGCGCCGCGCCCTGGAAGGACACGTACACGATCCGCTCCACGCCCACCGCCACGGCCGCGTCCACCGCCGTGATGTGCTCGCGCACCCGGTCGGGGCTCTCGTGGGCGGAGACCAGGAACAGGGTGTGCGCCCCCTCCAGGGCCCGGCGCATCGCCTCCGCGTCGCCGTAGGGGGCGGCGGGGGCGCGGTCGGCGCCGGGCAGGTCGGGGAGGCGGGCCGGGTCACGGCCGAGGAGGCGTACGGGGACTCCGGTGCGGGCGAGCCGCTCGGCGACCCGGCCGCCGACCGCTCCGCTCGCTCCGGTCACCGCGGTGAGGGGGCCGGTCACTGGGGTTCGTCTTCCTCTCGTCGTACTCCATGAGCTCCGGAGGCTCCGGAAACCGCGGGCCAGGGCCGCACCTCCACGACCGCCTCCACCGGGAGCGGTCCGTACAGGTGCGGGAACTCCTCGCCGCCGGGCTTCATCGCCTCGTACCGGACGGGGTCGGTGAGGCGGGCGGGGTCGACGACCAGGACCACCAGGTCCCGGCCGCCGTCCCCGTCCCCGCCTCCGTCGCCGTACAGCATCCTTGCCACACCAGGGAGTTGGTGGGGAAGGGAGAGGTGGATGAAGCCCTCCTCCTGGAGGGTGCGGCCGCGGGTGGACATCTCGTACGTCCCTGACCCGCGGGCCGCCTCCCACAAGGGTGCTTCGGCGAGGTGCAGCAGCAGTTCGGTCATCGAACCACGCTAGCGGGCGCTGCTAGTAGGTGCGGCGCCGTGCCCTGCGCGTGGCCACGAGGACCGTTCCACCGGCGGCCACCAGCGCTGCCGCGATGGACCCGATGATCCATTCACCGCCGCGCGACCCGGTGTCGGGCAGCTGGCCCGGGTGGGACGGAGACGGGGTCGGCTTCCACGTCGGTGTGTCGGTGGGACCCGGGGTGGGCTCGGTGGGCGTGGGGGTCGGGTCGGTGGGGGTGGGGGTCGGGTCGGTGGGCGTCGGCGTCGGGTCCGTCGGGGTGGGGGTGGGGTCCGTCGGAGTCGGCGTCGGGTCCGTCGGAGTCGGAGTGGGGTCCGTGGGAGTCGGAGTGGGGTCCGTCGGCGTGGGCGTCGGGTCCGTGGGAGTCGGCGTCGGGTCCGTCGGAGTCGGCGTCGGGTCGGTGGGGGTTGGCGTCGGGTCCGTCGGGGTCGGCGTCGGGTCCGTCGGCGTGGGCGTCGGGTCCGTCGGCGTGGGCGTCGGGTCCGTCGGGGTCGGCGTCGGGTCCGTCGGGGTCGGCGTCGGGTCCGTCGGGGTCGGCGTCGGGTCCGTCGGCGTCGGCGTCGGGTCCGTCGGCGTGGGCGTCGGGTCCGTCGGCGTGGGCGTCGGGTCCGTGGGCGTGGGCGTCGGGTCCGTGGGAGTCGGCGTCGGGTCCGGGCCGCAGGTCGGGAGGTCGCCGTCGAACGGGTACGCGTGGATCTCCTGGCCACCCGAGGCGCCCGAGGTGTGGGTCAGCGAGCCTGCCGTGTAGAAGCGACCGTTGGTGCCGCTCATGGAGAGGGTGGTGGTACTGGTGGGCTGACCGACCAGCACGCTGCCCTGGAACTGGGCCGGACCGGACAGCGTCAGGTCCGTCGCGTCCGGGAAGTTCCACAGCAGGCGCTCACGGAGCCCGGCGTTCGGGAGGGTTCCCATGAACGTGGCGACCGTACGGGCGTCCCCGTAGACGTTGACCAGGACGGTCGCCCCGGCGGGAATGCCGTTGAAGGTGAAGCCCACGTTGCCGCCGCCCGCAGTGGTCAGATCCGCGTCCACGTCGAAGATCTGGATCGCCGAGGAACCGTCCCCGGTGAACGTGAACGTGTCGCCGACCCTCTCCCAGGTGCCGGTCGCGGTGCGGTGCTCGTCGCCGTCGTACGCGTAGCACTGGCTGGCCTCGGTGAGCTGCGGGCGCAGGCCGGTGAACGGGGTGACCGCGTCGGGGTCGAGGCGTGGGGCGGTCGTCGGGTTCACCGTGCCGGTCAGGGCGCCCGCGTGGGCGACCTGGCCGGAGTTCGAACCCTCCTCGGCAATCAGGCGCTCACCGTCGGCGATGCTGACAGTGCCCCCCACCGAGAGGTAGTCGGAACCGTTCGGGGGCGGTACTCGTGAGCCCACGCCCACGATGCCGATGTTGTAGATCTGCGATACGCCGTCCCGCTTATCCATGTCGAACCGGCCGAGGGTGACGATCTTCCCCTCGGCCTCGGCGGCGGCCTCCCTGACCAGGAAGTCCCCGCCGACGTAGATGTTGATGTTCTCGTCGTAACCGGCGACCGGTCCGTTGTTGGGGTCGTTCCATACGGACGGGCATTCGCTGCCGAGGCAGGGACCCAGCCCGCCCGGCAACGGATCGGCGGCAGCGGCCGGGGCCAGCATGCCCACCATCGCCGCGGCCGTGGCCACTGTCACTGCTGCCCGGATTGTGTTGCCGCGCCTGCGCGCCTGTTGTTCCATGCCGCGCAATATGCATCTTTAATACTAGTCATTTGTTATGACACGCCGGACTTGCCCTCATACGTAGACCTATAGGAGGGCTCAGAGAGCCAGGAGCTTCGCCTCCAGCCGGGGATCGAGGCCGACGGCGGGCCGGTCCGGCCGCTGGGGCGCGGTGCCTCCGCGCCCGCACAGCCAGGACCAGGTGGCGGCGACGGTCTCGCCGACCGGCCGGCAGCGGAGTCCGGCCGCCTCGGCCCTGCCGTGGCCGCCCGCGTACATGGCGTCGTACAGCTCGCCCGGCGGCAGCCAGATCGGCAGCCCGGTCCAGGGTTCGACCCCGGCGGCGAGCAGGGTGTCCGGGTCCGTCCAGCGCAGCTCGGCGCCGGAACCCGTGACCCGTACACAGGCGTCGAGCAGTTCGCCCAGGGTGGCGTGGCCGGGGCGGCTGACCGTGTTGTACGCGCCGTGCAGCCCGGCCGCCGCCGCGTCCAGGAGCCAGCTCGCCAGGTCGCGGGCGTCGATGTACTGGAGCCCCGCGGTACGGGGACCGGGGGCGATCACCGGGCCGCCGCGCGCGATCCGCGTGAGCCACCAGGGCAGCCTGCCGATGTTCTCCCCCGGGCCGATGATCAGCCCCGCCCGGGCCAGCAGCGCCCGGTCGCCGAAGGCGTCGAGGGCGGCCAGCTCACCGCCGCGCTTGGCCCGGTCGTACGGCACGTCACCGGCCCCGCCGCCCTCGTCGGGAGAGGCACCGGTCACCAGCGGTCCGTCCTCGTCCAGCCCGGCCGGTGCCGGGTAGGCGTAGACCGAGCGGCTGGAGACGTACGTACAGTGGCCCGCGCGGTCCGCCAGGAGCCGGGCGCTGTCCCGTACGGCGGTGGGCACCCCGCTCCAGGTGTCGACCACCAGGTCCCAGTCGCCCCGGTGGTCCGCCAGCCCCGCGAGCCCCTCTCTCCCGCCCGTACGGTCGCCCGTCAGCACGCGCACGCCCGGCGGCGGGGCGTGGTGGCCCCGGTGGAAGACGGTGACCTCCCAGTCCCGCTCCAGCGCGGCATCGGTGACGGCCCGTCCGACGAACTCCGTACCGCCCAGCATCAGCAGCCTCATGGTCCGAGCCTGCCCGGCCGCACCGCCCCGGGGAACACCCGCATGCTGTCAGCAGAACGGGGAACTCCCGAGGTGTCCGTCTCGGACCGGGAGGAAGGGGCCGGGTCAGGAGCCCAGTTCGGCGCGGACGAGCGTCAGCAGCTCCTCCTCCGTCAGGCCCAGCTCCCGGGCGTCCGCGACCACTTCGCGGACCCGCTCCAGCAGTTGGGCCCGGCGCGGGGAGGCGGCCCCGGTGACCATCGCGCCCCGGCCGCGGCGCAGTTCGATGAGTCCCTCCTCGCGCAGCCGCTGGTAGCCGCGCAGCACGGTGTGGACGTTCACCCCGAGGGATTCGGCGAGTACCCGGGCGGCGGGGAGCCGTTCGCCCGGGATCACCGCGCCCTCGGCGACCGCGCGGCGTACGGACGCCGCGATCTGGTCGCCGAGCGGCACGGTGGAGGCGGGGTCGACCCGGAAGAGCATGGTCAGCGCCCCGCCCGGTGCCGGTCGACGAGGGTGTTGAGCAGGGCGGCGGCGGTCGCGGAGTCCTCGACAGTGACCACGAAGTCGCGTCCGCCCCTCCGCCGGGCGACGACGGCCTCGCCCGAGCGGACGATGAAGCCGGTCCGGCCGGGGCGGATGCGGTAGCCCCAGCCGCCGAACTCCGCGACGGCGTTGACCGGCCGGCTGTCCGCCGCCTCGATGCGCTCCAGCGGGACCCGGACCCGGGGCCGGGGCAGCAGCCCGGAGACGGTGAGGCCGCGCCGGTCCACGGTGACGTGGACGCGGCTGAAAGTGAGCACCAGCAGGCCGAGGAGGAGCACGGGAGCACCGGCGAACCAGTTGGTCTCGTAGCCGAGCACCGCTCCGGTGGCCACGATCACCAGGGCGCTCAGCGGCAGCCACCAGGCACCGGTCGTGCGCGCCCAGCCCGCCACCTCACCGTCGGCGAGCGCGATCCGCTCGCGGTCCTCGGGGTTCTTCCCGGCGTCGGGGTCCTCCGGCGCGGGGACCAGCCGGGCCAGCAGCAGCCCGACCGCTCCGGCGAGGACGGCCGCCCCGAGGGCCACGGCGAGGTGCCACATCGGGAAGTCGGTGGCCGCCCCTCCCTCCGGGGCGTCCAGGTTGACGATCAGGGTGGCGCTCAGCACGTACTGGAGGAAAGCGGCCACGGCCCAGCCGCCGCCGGTCAGCCATCGGTGGGCGCGCCCGTAGAACCTCCCGCCGACCGCCATCAGGGCCCACAGGGCGCCGAGCAGGAGCAGCAGCGGGGCGGTGACGAGGACGTAGGCGCTCCGGTCGATGTGGCCGTCGGCCTTCCCGGAGAGGTCGAAGTGGCTGGCCAGGCGGGTGGGGAGACGGTCCTTGAGGGCGATGAACAGGATCAGTTCGAGGAGCAGGGCGAGGACAAAGGGCAGGGCCGCGAGTGTGGCGCGGCCAAGGTTCTTGCGTGTCATGAAAACCTCCGTTGTTCGCATGTTAGTAGAACAATCGGGGGCGGGGCAATGGCGGCGGGGCCCATCCTTCGGTCCGGGAACAGGTCTGCCCCGTACCGGAGTTGCGGTACGGGGCAGAAAAGGCAGTCCGTCGGGCGCGGGGTGACGCCGGGCAGGTTCAGGCGGGTTCGAGGGGTTCCACGGAGTCCAGGGGCTGCTGGGGGAAGGCGCCCCGGTGGCCGGTTCCGGCGCCCTCGGCCGGGCGCGTCTCGAACTCCTTGCAGCTCCAGACCTCCTGGACCGATCCGGTCCGCCGGTCCCACAGGTCCAGCACCGCGCCCTCGCCCGCCGTGCCCCGGTAGGCGTCCTTGGCGCCGCGGAAGCAGGCGAGGGTGCCGGAGAGGCCGCGGCCGGCGGCCGGGAAGTAGTCGGAGAAGGCGCAGGCGATGCAGGTCTGGAGCCGGATGCCGTCCGGAAGGGTGCGCTGGATCGCCGTCAGCGCGGCGGCGAAGTCGCTCTCGGCGCGGGCGGATTCGTAGACCGCGCCGTCCAGATGGAGGGCCAGGTGGAGGTCCGGGTCGGCCCGGCGCAGGGAGAGCAGGCAGCCGAGGGTGGCCTGGCGCGGGGCGCCCGCGACGAGGACGGGCAGCGGGAGGTCCCACTCCAGTACGCAGTCGGTGAGCGCCCCGTCCGCGAGGGCGAACATCCCGCTCTCCGGGGGTGCGTCCGGGACGGGCAGGAGGCGGTCGAAGCTCTCGCCCTCGAAGTCGACCCCTCTGATCCGGATGCGGAGCTGCTGTCCGTCCGTGGTGAGAACGACGGCATCGGAACCGTTGCCGTCCCGGTACCAGCCGGCCCACGACTCATCTGTCATGAGCAGGGACTGTAGCCCCTGCCCGGGTGCCCGCCCGGCACGGCCCCCGCGCTTCCCCGCACCGCCCCCGTACCGCTCTCGCGCCTCCCCCGCGCGGCCGTCCGCCGAGCGGCCGGGCCGCTCGCGGTCACATGCCGCGAGCGGTCAACCCGCCTGCGGTTCACGCCACATGGGCCACATCGTGGGACCGTCCGGCAGCTGGACGGTGGGTTCCAGGCAGCGGAAGCCGAGCCGTTCGTAGAGCGTACGGCTGCGGGCGCTGCTGGCCTCCAGATAGGCGGGGAGGCCGTCGCGGTCGCAGCGCTCCAGCTCCGCCCGGACGAGCTCCGTCCCGATGCCCTCGCCCCAGCGCCCCGGGACGACCCCGATCATGAGCAGGTAGGCGTGGGCGCGGTCGTGCGGGTGGACCGTGCCGGTCAGCCTCCCCACCAGTTCGCACCGCTCGTTGTCGGGGTCGGCGGTCTGCCGCATCAGGGCGGGCGTGGGGTCCTCCTCCTCGGGCGCACCGGCGGGCACCGGCAGCCACAGGGCCACCGCGGCGCCGTCCTCGGCCACATCGATACGGCCTTCGGCCAGGGCGACGTCGACGAAGACGCCGAGGAACTTGCCGTGCACGGCCAGCCGGTGCGCCTCGTCGGGGAAGACCCAGTTGCTGACCGGGTCGTGGTGGAACGCCTCCTCCATGACCGCCACGACCAGCCCCCGGTCGCCCTGTTCCGCCCGCTGTATCCGTATGCCCATGACCGGCTTCCGCCCCTTCGCCCGCTGTTCCCAGCTCTCGGCTGTCAGCTTTCGGCTCTCAATCAACCTCCGGAATACTAGAGTTGGGGAGGCCGGTCAGCTGGTCCGGCGGGTGACGAATTCGGCCAGGGCCAGCAGATCACCGGCTCCGTCGGGGTCGGGGACCGCCCGGGAGAGGTGGTGGACCGCCCGGGCCATCCGGTCGGCCGCGCAGACCTGGGCCCAGTCCCGGCCACCGGCCCGGTCCACGGCGTCGGCCGCGCGGTCCACATCGGCGGCGGTGGCCATGGGGCCCCGGTAGAGCGCGGCGAGCTCCTCGGCGGCCGGGGTGCCGGAGGTCAGGGCCGCCACCACGGGGAGCGACTTCTTGTGGGCGGCCAGGTCGGCGCCGACGGGCTTGCCGGTGCGGGCCGGGTCGCCCCAGATGCCGATCAGGTCGTCGATGAGCTGGAACGAGAGGCCCGCCTCCCGGCCGAAGCCGTCCATGGCGCGGACCGCCCGGTCCTCCGCCCCGGCGTAGAGGGCGCCGAGCGCGCAGGCGCAGCCGAGCAGGGCGCCGGTCTTGGCGGTCGCCATGGTGAGGCACTCGTCGAGGGTGACCTCGTCCGGGCCGCGCTCCTCGAAGGCGCAGTCGGCCTGCTGGCCCGCGCAGAGCTCGATGACGCAGGAGGAGAGGCGGGCGGCGGCCCGCTGGGCGGCCGGGTGGGTGTCCTCGGCCAGCAGCCGCTGGGCGAGGGCCAGCATGGCGTCGCCGGTGATGATCGCGTCCGGGACGCCGAAGACGGCCCAGGCGGTGGGCCGGTGTCTGCGGGTGGTGTCCTCGTCGATGACGTCGTCGTGGAGCAGGGTGAAGTTGTGCGCCAGCTCGACGGCGACGGCGGCGCGCACGGCGCGTTCCGGATCGCCGCCCAGCGCCCGGGCGGCGGCCAGCACGAGGGCCGGCCGGATGGCCTTGCCCGCCTGTCCGGCGGCGGGCGTTCCGTCGGCGTTCTCCCAGCCGAAGTGGTACATCGCGATCCGGCGTATGCCACCGGGCAGCGATTCCACGGCCGTTCGCAGATGCGGGTCGACGATGGCGCGGGTGCGCTCCAGCAGCGCCGCGGCCTCGTGCCCTTCCGTCGCTGCGTCCGTACTGGTCATGGTCACGGTCACTCCCTGGGGCGGTGCGATGGGGCGGGGCCCCGGCGGCCCGGCCGGTGTCGGCCGACCGGGCCACCGGGGGTGACACGGGGTCAGCGCCAGCGGCTCACCTCCACGTTCTCCAGTACGCCGAGGGCGTCCGGTACCAGGATGGCGGCGGAGTAGTACGCAGTCACCAGGTAGGAGATGATCGCCTGCTCGTCGATGCCCATGAAGCGGACCGAGAGGCTCGGCTCGATCTCGTCCGGGATGCCGGTCTGCTGGAGGCCGATGACGCCCTGTTCGGCCTCGCCGGTCCTCATGCAGATGATGGAGGTGGTGCGGGCCTCGGTGACCGGGATCTTGTTGGACGGGAAGATCGGCACCCCGCGCCAGGCCGGCACGTGGTGGCCGCCGATGTCCACGCTCTCCGGGGACAGTCCGCGCCGGTTGCACTCGCGGCCGAAGGCGGCGATGGCGCGCGGGTGGGCGAGGAAGAGCTTCGATCCGCGCCGCCGCGAGAGCAGTTCGTCCATGTCGTCGGGGCTGGGCACCCCGTCGTGCGGCTGGAGCCGCTGGCCGTAGTCGCAGTTGTTGAGGAGGCCGAACTCACGGTTGTTGATCAGCTCGTGCTCCTGGCGCTCGCGCAGCGCCTCGACCGTGAGCCGCAACTGCTGCTCGGTCTGGTTCATCGGCTGGTTGTAGAGGTCGGCGACCCTGCTGTGCACCTTGAGCACCGTCTGCGCGACGCTCAGCTCGTACTCGCGGGGTGCGGCGTCGTAGTCGACGAAGGTGTGCGGGACGACGGCCTCGCCCACGTGACCGGCGGAGAGGTCGATCTCCGCCTCGCCGTACTTGTTGGTCCGCTGGTGCGGGATGGTGAGCAGACCGGCGAGATGGGCGCGCAGCGGTTCGGCCCGCTCCGCCAGGTTGAATACGTCCGCGCGGCTGAGCGTGAGCAGCGTGCACGCGGTGACGGTGCGGGCGGTGTACTCCCAGACGGCGTCACCGTCGACCAGGCTCTGGTCGCCGAAGTACGCGCCGTCGGCGAGGACTTCGAGCTCCGTCTCGTCCCCGTAGAGTCCGGAGCCGATCTTCTCGACCTTGCCGTGGGCCAGCAGGAAGACCCGGTCCGCCGCGTCCCCCGCAGCGGCGAGCACCTCCCCCGCCGCCACGTCCCGCTGCTCGCACCTGCGGGCGAGCTCGGCGAGGACCTCCTCGTCCCCGAAGTTGCGCAGAGCGGGCAGTTCCCCCAGCTCGGCGGGGATCACGGCCACCCGGTCCCCGGTCTGGACGAACGTCACCCGGCCGTCACCGACCGAATAGCTGAGCCGACGGTTCACCCGGTACGTACCGCCCTGTACCTGCACCCACGGCAGCATCTTCAGCAGCCACCGCGAGGTGATCTCCTGCATCTGCGGCGCGGATTTGGTGGTCGTCGCGAGGTTCCGCGCAGCTGCCGTCCCCAGACTCTGCTGCGGCGGCGCCTGCGTGTCGCGAACCTCTTCACCAACGGACATCTGACGTCCTCTCGATCTTGGGCTGACCTGCTGGAGAAGCCTTTCAGCGGAGGACTCGGCCCGCCATTACACAAAAGAGTGTGACTAATCGGCCTTCGGGCGGGGCAGGTTGCCTCCGTCGCCCTGCGGTCCCCATAACTTGCATCAGAGATGCCACTTATCTAGGATCAAGCCATGCGGCTGACCAGATTCACCGATGTGGCGCTCCGCGTGCTCATGCGGCTGGCGGTCGCCGAGGGCACGGACCCGCCGACCACCCGCGAGGTGGCGGACACCATGCAGGTGCCCTACACGCACGCGGCCAAGGTCGTCGCCCGGCTCCAGCACCTGGGGCTGCTCGACGCCCGCCGGGGCCGGGGCGGCGGACTCACCCTCACCACGGCCGGGCACTCCGCCTCGATCGGCGCGGTCGTACGGGAGCTGGAGGGCACGGACGACGTCGTGGAGTGCGAGGGCTCCACCCCCTGCCCGCTGCGCTCCGCCTGCCGGCTGCGCGGTGCCCTGCGGCAGGCCCAGGAAGCCTTCTACGCCACGCTCGACCCGATCACCGTCACCGATCTCGTCGCCGCCCCGACCGGCCCCCTGCTGCTCGGCATCGGCAGCGGCCCACCCCAGGACTGACCCCCGCACGGAACCCGCCCCCACCCACGGGCGGGTTCCGTCAGCCCAAAAATACGCACATCAAATACCAATTAAAAGGAGCCCGTCCACATGCTCTCCGACCGGTCCACCGCCACCGTCCGTGCCACCCTCCCCGCCGTCGGCGCGGCCATCGGGGACATCGCCGACCTCTTCTACAAGAAGCTGTTCGCCGCCCACCCGGAGCTGCTCCGCGACCTCTTCAACCGGGGCAACCAAGCCTCCGGCGACCAGCGGAAAGCGCTGGCCGGGTCCATCGCCGCGTTCGCGACCGCGCTGGTCGAGCACCCCGGCACCCGGCCCGACGTGATGCTGAACCGGATCGCCCACAAGCACGCGTCGCTCGGTGTCACCCCGGAGCAGTACGAGGTCGTCCACACCCACCTGTTCGCCGCGATCGGCGACGTACTGGGCGACGCGGTCACCCCCGAGGTCGCCGCCGCCTGGGACGAGGTCTACTGGCTGATGGCGAACGCGCTCATCACCATGGAGGCGCGGCTCTACGCCCAGCAGGGCGTGGTGGCGGGCGATGTGTGGCGGGAGTGGGAGGTCGCCGCGCGGATCGAGGAGACCGAGGACGTGGCCACGTTCCACCTCCGCCCGGCGGACGGCGGTGACGGCCCCGCCTTCCGGCCCGGCCAGTACGTCTCCGTACAGGTCGAACTGGCCGACGGGGCCCGGCAGATACGCCAGTACAGCCTCTCCTCCGCCCCCGGCTCCCGGCTGCGCTCCATCACGGTGAAGCGGGTGCGCGGTGAGGCCGCCCCGGACGGCGAGGTCTCCCGCCACCTCCACGAGCACACCCGCGCGGGCGACCGGCTGCGCGTCTCCGTCCCCTACGGGGACCTGGTCCTCGACCACCTGGACGCGCCCCTGCTGCTGGCCTCGGCGGGAATCGGCTGCACGCCCATGCTGTCGATGCTGGAGTACCTGGCCGAGCAGGGCCACGACCGCCCGGTCACCGTGGTGCACGGCGACCGCTCCCCCGCCGACCACGCCCTGCGCACCCACCACGTCCGGCTGACGGAGAAGCTCCCGGAGGCCGAGCCGCACTTCTGGTACGAGTCCCCGGAGGACGGCCACCCGGCCCACCGCACCGGCCTCGTCGACCTGAACGGCATCACCGTCCTCCCCGGCACCCACGCCTACCTGTGCGGCCCGCTCCCCTTCATGCGCACCGTCCGCACCCGGCTGCTGGACGCGGGGGTCCGCCCGGCCGACATCCACTACGAGGTGTTCGGCCCGGACCTCTGGCTGGCGAGCGCCTGAGCGGGCGCCCGGACCGGGGCGGGCCACAATGGGCACGTGAACCGCCCCGAGACCCTCCTGCGCCCCCGGGTGCCGTCCCCGCTCCAGGAGGTCCGGGACGACCGCTTCGCCCGGCACGGGATCACGCTCCTCCTCAAGCGGGACGACCTGATCCACCCCGACCTCCCGGGCAACAAGTTCCGCAAGCTCGTCCTCAACCTGGAGGCCGCCGCCGGACGGGCCGTGCTGACGTTCGGCGGCGCCTACTCCAACCACCTGCGGGCCACCGCCGCGGCCGGGCGGCTGCTGGGGTTCCCCACCGTCGGGGTCGTACGCGGTGACGAGCTGGCGCACCGGCCGCTGAACCCGTCCCTCGCCCGGTGCGCCGCCGACGGGATGCGGCTGCACTTCGTGGACCGTACGACCTACCGGGCGAAGGGCTCGTCCGAGGTCCTGGAGGGGCTGCTGAGCCTGTTCGGGGACGTGGAGGTCATCCCGGAGGGCGGCAGCAACGCCCTGGCCGCACAGGGCTGCGCAGCGCTGGGGCGCGAGTTGCGCGGGCAGACCGATGTGGCGGCCGTGGCCTGCGGGACCGGCGGCACCCTGGCCGGGCTCGCGGCCGGACTGGACGACGGACAGCGCGCCCTCGGCGTACCCGTCCTGCGCGGCGGCTTCCTGGGCGAGACCGTCGCCCGTCTCCAGGAACAGGCGTTCGGCGGACCGGCCGGCCACTGGTCGCTGGACGAGCGCTTCACCTTCGGCGGCTACGCCCGTACGACCCCGGAACTGGACGCCTTCGCCGCGGACTTCGAGGACCGCCACGGGCTGCCGGTGGAGCGCGTCTACGTCGCCAAACTGCTGTACGCGCTGACGGCCCTGGCCCAGGAGGGGGCGTTCGCGCCGGGGAGCCGGGTGAGCGCGGTGATCACGGGCACCCCTGACGCACCGGCCGCCCCGTCCCCGTAACGGAAACCTCTCAGGGCCCGTCCGTCTCCCGGTAGGCGGCGGCCTCCTCCAGGTCCAGCCTGCGCAGCAGCGTACGCATCATCTCGTCGTCGATCCGCCGCTCGTCCCGGAGCCGGACGAAGACCTTCCGCTCGGCCTCGATCATCTCGCGGGCGAGCCGGCGGTAGGTGTCGTCCGCCGACTCCCCCGTGACCGGGTCGGCCGCCCCCAGGCGCTCCCAGACGGCGTTGCGGCGGCGGTCCAGGACGCTGCGCAGCCGGTCGGCCAGCGGGGGCGGGAGGCGGTTGTGCGGGGCGGCGAGCAGCTCCTCCAGGCGGGCTTCGGCGGCTGCCGACGCCTCGCTCTGGGCCTGTGCCTCGACGAGCGTCTCGGTCTGCGGGTCGCGCCCCGGCAGCTTCAGTACGCGAACGAGTACGGGCAGGGTCAGCCCCTGGATCACCAGCGTGGCGATGACGGTGGTGAAGGTCAGGAACAGCACCAGGTTGCGGGCCGGGAACGGCTCGCCGTCGTGGGTGACCAGCGGGATGGAGAAGGCTACGGCGAGCGAGACGACCCCGCGCATGCCCGCCCAGCCGACGATCAGGGGTGCGGTCCAGTCGGTTCCCGGCTCCCGTTCCCGTACCCGCCTGGAGAGCCGTCGCGGCAGGTAGGTGGCCGGGTAGACCCAGACGAAGCGGACCACGACGACGGCGGCGAACACGATGGCCGCGTACCCCAGGGCCGCCGCCCAGCCGCCCGCTTCGAGGCCCTTCAGTACGAAGGGCAGTTGCAGCCCGATCAGGGCGAAGACCGTGGACTCCAGGATGAAGGCGGCCATCTTCCAGACGGCCGCCTCCTGGAGGCGGGTGGCGAAGTCGACCTGCCAGGAGCGGTGTCCCAGGTAGAGGGCGACGACGACCACGGCGAGGACTCCGGAGGCGTGCACCCGTTCGGCCGCCGCGTACGCCACGAACGGGATCAGAAGGGAGAGCGTGTTCTGGAGGAGGGCTTCCTTCAGGTGGGTGCGCAGCCAGTGCAGCGGCACCATCAGGAGGAGGCCGACGCCGACCCCGCCGACCGCCGCCAGCAGGAACTCCGCGATCCCGGCGGCCCAGGTCATCCCCTCCCCGACAGCTGCGGCGAGCGCCACCCGGAAGGCGGTGATCGCGGTGGCGTCGTTCACCAGGGACTCACCCTGAAGGATGGTCGTGACCCGGGCGGGCAGCCCCACCCGGCGGGCGATGGCGGCGGCCGTCACGGCGTCCGGCGGGGCGACGACGGCCCCCAGGACGAGTGCGGCGGTGAGCGGCAGCTCCGGAATGGCGAGGTGCGCCAGCCAGCCCACCGCCACCGTCGCGAAGAGGGTGTACCCCACGGAGAGCAGCGCGACCGGCCGGATATTGGCCCGCAGGTCCAGGTAGGAGCTGTCCAGGGCCGCCGTGTGGAGCAGCGGGGGCAGCAGCAGCGGGAGGACGACATGCGCGTCCAGGTGGTACGTGGGAACGCCCGGCACCAGGCCCGCCACGAGGCCGACGGCGACCAGGACGAGCGGGGCGGGGACCGGGGTGCGGCGCGCCGCCCCGGCGACCGCCGCACTGGCCGCGACCAGCGCCACCAGCGGCAGCGCGTCCATCCCACCGTCCTCGCATCCGTCGTAACCTGCCCATCATGAGCGAGTGCGCGCACGTAGCGGATCTGCCACGCCCCGAGCCCGACCCGCTCGGGGAGACCTGCCCCGAGTGCCTGGCGGCGGGCACCCACCCCGTGCAGCTGCGGCTCTGCCTGACCTGCGGGCACGTCGGCTGCTGCGATTCCTCACCGCTGCGGCACGCCACCGGGCACTTCCGGGAGACCGGTCATCCGGTGATGCGGAGCTTCGAGCCGGGCGAGAACTGGCGCTGGTGCTTCGAGGACGGTTCGATCGTCTGACGTCTGGGTACGTCAATCCGGCGCCGGTTCTTCGTAATTGGACGCCGCAACCCCCTAGCCACTGTGCGTGCTCATATGTTTACCATGAGTGACGGTCGGGGGATGGGGTGCGGACGACACTGCATCATTGATCCGATAGCGTCGCCGAGCTGAGAACCGTCGACCGACCGCATGGCTCCGGGCCACCCTTCCCGGAACCTCGAAAGAGTTTGTGCCACCTTGGAGGTGAGGGTGTCCCAGATCGCAGGCGAGCCCGGGAATCAGGACTTCGTGGAAGTCCGGCTGCCCGCTGCGGGTGCCTACCTGTCGGTGCTGCGAACGGCCACGGCCGGTCTCGCAGCGCGTTTGGACTTCACCCTCGACGAGATCGAGGATCTTCGCATCGCGGTCGACGAAGCCTGCGCGATCCTGCTTCAGCAGGCCGTGCCCGGCTCCGTCCTCAGCTGCGTCTTCCGGCTCATCGACGACTCTCTCGAGGTGACGGTGTCGGCCCCCACGACGGACGGCCGCGCGCCCGAGCGGGACACCTTCGCCTGGACGGTGCTCTCCGCACTGGCCGGCAAGGTCGAGTCGACGGTCGCCGACGACCGTACGGTCAGCATCAGCCTCTACAAACAGCGCGGCGCGGGCCCCGGGCCGGCGTGAGCGAGGGGAACGGGGACGGTCCTGTGCGGGACGAGACGATCCGATCCGGGGTGGTGCGCCCTGCGGGCATCCCGGAGCAACAGGCCCGGCCGCATCCGGTGGACGGAGCGGACGGGTCGCAGAGCCTCAACGTCGCGGTGGAGCAGTCGCAGGCAGAGCGGGCGGGCCAGATGAGCGAGCACGGGCACCACGATCCACACGACCGCAGCGGGGCACGGGCCCTGTTCATCGAGTTGCGGGAGCTTCCCGACGGCTCGGCGGAGAAGGCGGAGCTGCGCAACCGGCTGGTGCGGATGCATCTGCCGCTGGTCGAGCATCTCGCCCGGCGCTTCCGCAACCGGGGGGAGCCGCTGGACGATCTGACCCAGGTCGCCACGATCGGGCTGATCAAGTCGGTGGACCGGTTCGACCCGGACCGGGGCGTGGAGTTCTCGACGTACGCGACCCCCACGGTCGTCGGCGAGATCAAGCGCCACTTCCGGGACAAGGGCTGGGCGGTGCGGGTGCCGCGCCGCCTCCAGGAGCTGCGGCTCTCGCTGACCACGGCCACCGCCGAGCTCTCCCAGCAGCACGGCCGCTCACCGACCGTGAACGAGCTGGCCGAGCGGCTCGGCATCTCCGAGGAAGAGGTCCTGGAGGGCCTGGAGTCGGCCAACGCGTACAGCACGCTCTCGCTGGACGTGCCGGACACCGACGACGAGTCCCCGGCGGTCGCGGACACGCTGGGCTCGGAGGACGAGGCGCTGGAGGGCGTGGAGTACCGGGAGTCGCTCAAGCCGCTCCTGGAGGACCTCCCGCCGCGCGAGAAGCGCATCCTGCTGCTGCGGTTCTTCGGGAACATGACCCAGTCGCAGATCGCCCAGGAGGTCGGCATCTCGCAGATGCACGTCTCCCGGCTGCTGGCCCGCACCCTGGCCCAGCTGCGCGAGCGCCTGCTCGTCGAGGAGTAGACCGCCGAGGAGCGGGGAGCGGGCGGCCCGGGAGCGGACCGCCGACCGCCCCGGGGGCGCCTGCGAGGCCGGGCCTCGGGGCTCGCCCTCCGAAGCCAGGCCCCCGGGGCTCACCCCCTGAAGGGGCTCAGGCCCCCGGGTCCGCCCCGGCGCCCCGGCGCAGGCCCAGGGTCCGGGTGGTCTCGGGGTTCAGGACGAGCGCCAGACCGGTCACGGCGATCACGGCCACGACGATCCCGGTGGGGATCAGCGCGCCCTGGGAGCGCAGCAGCGTCCAGGCGACGGGCAGCGCCATGATCTGGGTGATCAGCGCCGGGCCCCGGCTCCAGCCGCGCAGCAGCAGCAGACCCCGGGCGGCGGCGAGCGGGATCGCGCCCAGCGCGATCAGCGTGATGCCGACCGTCTCCGCCTGCTGCGGGCTCTCGGGGCGCCCGAGCACCCCCATGACCAGCAGGTAGAGCCCGCCGATCGCGAGCGCGGCGCCTTCGAGGGCGTTGATCCCGGCGAGGATCGTGATCCTTCGCGGGCGCTCCGTCACGGCGGGCGAGGGGGTGGAGGAGGTCGCTTCAGTGCTCACGCCCTTCAGGTTGGCATCCCGGGGGCCCGGAAGTGAAGCCGGGGTGCGCGGGCGCGGCGCATGTCACGTACAGGCACCGGTGACTCAACGTGACCGGGCGGGCGCCCGGTGAACCGCGGCTTCGGTGCCGAACCGCCCGGTAGGTACTCTGGCGGGCATGCGCGCACTCCTCGTGGTCAACCCGGCAGCTACCACCACCAGTGCGCGTACCCGGGACGTACTCATCCACGCCCTGGCCAGCGAGATGAAGCTGGAGGCGGTGACCACCGAGTACCGGGGTCACGCGCGGGATCTGGGGCGGCGGGCGGCCGACAGCGACGACATCGACCTGGTGGTCGCCCTCGGCGGTGACGGCACGGTCAACGAGGTCGTGAACGGGCTGCTGCACCGGGGGCCGGACCCGGACGGTGTCCCGAAGCTCGCCGTGGTCCCCGGCGGCTCCACCAATGTCTTCGCGCGCGCCCTGGGGCTGCCCAACGACGCCGTGGAGGCGACCGGCGCGATTCTGGACGCCCTGGAGAACCGGAGCGAGCGCACGGTCGGTCTGGGGCTCGCGGCCGGCACCCCGGGCACCGAGGACGAGTCCGTACCGGAACGCTGGTTCACTTTCTGTGCCGGTCTCGGTTTCGACGCCGGAGTGGTCGGCCGGGTCGAACAGAAACGCGAGGGCGGCAAGCGTTCGACGCACGCGCTGTACGTGCGCCAGGTGATGCGCCAGTTCCTGAACGAGGCCCACCGCAGGCACGGGCAGATCACGCTCGACGTGCCCGGCCAGGAGCCCGTCACCGACCTCGCGCTCTCCATAATCTGCAACACCGCCCCCTGGACCTACCTGGGGAATCGTCCGGTGTACGCGTCTCCGAAGGCTTCCTTCGACACCGCTCTGGACGTCCTCGGACTGAAGCGTCTGTCCACCCCGGCGGTGGCCCTGTACGGCACCCAGCTGCTTACTTCGAGCCCTGAAAGAGGGCCCCGGGGGAAGCATGCCGTTTCACGCCACGACCTCACGGACTTCACCTTGCATTCAAAGGTCCCACTGCCCTTCCAGATGGACGGCGACCACCTGGGACTGCGTACGAGCGTGACGTTCACAGGCGTACGCCGTGCACTGCGTGTGATTGTGTGAGTGGAAGGGCCGAAAGTCCTTTAACTCGAACGTTTGGCCTGGGTCCCACCCCTAAGAAGTGCGCCTGTGACCTAGTCGACACCGAGGAATCAAAAAAAACTTTCCAGAAGGGGTTGTATCCGCCGCCGAGGTTTGCGAATCTCTACATGGCGATCGGGACGGCCCGCAACACCGGCCTCCACTGAGAGCCAGAACCCCTCCTCACCATCACAGACCACACCCAGTCCTCCTGGGGGTCGGCCCGTCATCTGCGGGGGGATTCGTGAAAGCGTTCACATTCACAAGCAACAAGCGTGTAATACCAAGGAGAGGTAGCAGCCATGGACTGGCGTCACAACGCCGTTTGTCGTGAGGAAGACCCCGAGCTGTTCTTCCCCATCGGCAACACCGGTCCTGCGCTGCTGCAGATCGAGGAAGCCAAGGCCGTCTGCCGTCGCTGCCCCGTCATGGAGCAGTGCCTGCAGTGGGCGCTCGAGTCCGGCCAGGACTCCGGCGTCTGGGGTGGCCTCAGCGAGGACGAGCGCCGCGCGATGAAGCGCCGTGCCGCTCGCAACCGGGCGCGCAACGCCAGCGCCTGACCGACGCCCCCCACGAACACGCCTCAGCCCGGCGGCGCGTACAGAGCGTACGCACAGCCCCGCCTTCGAGTCGCAGCGCGCAGTACCCCGGAGCGCATCGCATCGTGAGCAGCACGGAGCGGGCCCGGACCGTCACCACGGTCCGGGCCCGCTCTGCTGTGTGCAGCTCCTACTTGGCGCCGCGCACCGGCAGGTCCAGCACCACCTGGGTGCCGCGCTCCGGCGCCGGGACCATGCCGAACGTGCCGCCCAACTCCCCCTCCACCAGCGTCCGTACGATCTGGAGCCCCAGATTCCCTGCCTGCTGCGGGTCGAACCCCTCGGGCAGACCGCGCCCGTCGTCGGTGACGGTGATCAGCAGCCGGGCGTCGGACGGTGAGCCACCCCGTACGGCCGAGACCTCCACCGTGCCCTGGTCCGCCACCGTGAACGCGTGTTCCAGGGCGTTCTGGAGAACTTCGGTGAGCACCATGGAGAGCGGGGTGGCGACCTCGGCGTCCAGGATGCCGAAGCGTCCGATGCGTCGGCAGGTCACCTTGCCGGGAGAAATCTCCGAGACCATCGCGATGACCCGGTCGGCGATCTCGTCGAACTCGACGCGCTCGTCGAGATTCTGCGAGAGCGTCTCATGGACGATCGCGATCGAACCGACGCGCCGCACCGCCTCGTTGAGCGCCTCGCGCCCCTGGACGGAATCCATCCGGCGGGCCTGGAGCCGCAACAGGGCGGCCACCGTCTGGAGGTTGTTCTTCACCCGGTGGTGGATCTCCCGGATGGTCGCGTCCTTGGTGATCAACTCTCGCTCGCGGCGGCGGAGTTCCGTGACGTCCCGGAGCAGGACCAGCGAGCCGATGCGGACGCCCTTGGGCTTGAGCGGGATGGCCCGCAGCTGGATCACCCCGCCCTCGCCCTCCACCTCGAACTCGCGCGGCGCGTACCCGCTGGCCACCTTGACCAGGGCCTCGTCCACCGGGCCCCGGGAGGGCGCCAGTTCGGCGGTCGTGGTGCCGAGGTGGTGGCCGACGAGGTCGGAGGCGAGGCCGAGGCGGTGGTAGGCGGAGAGGCCGTTGGGGCTGGCGTACTGGACGACCCCGTCCGCGTCGAGCCGGATCAGGCCGTCACCGACGCGCGGGGAGGCGTCCATGTCGACCTGCTGGCCGGGGAAGGGAAAGGCCCCGGCGGCGATCATCTGGGCCAGGTCGGAGGCGGACTGGAGGTAGGTGAGCTCCAGCCGGGAGGGGGTGCGCACGGTGAGCAGGTTGGTGTTGCGGGCGATGACGCCGAGGACCCGGCCCTCACGGCGTACGGGGATGGACTCGACCCGTACGGGGACCTCCTCGCGCCACTCCGGGTCGCCCTCGCGCACGATCCGGCCCTCGTCCAGGGCCGCGTCCAGCAGCGGGCGGCGGCCACGGGGCACCAGGTGGCCGACCATATCGTCCTGGTAGGAGGTGGGGCCGGTGTTGGGCCGCATCTGGGCGACGGAGACGTACCGCGTGCCGTCCCGGGTGGGGACCCACAGCACGAGGTCGGCGAAGGAGAGGTCGGAGAGCAGCTGCCACTCCGAGACCAGCAGATGGAGCCACTCGAGGTCGGTGTCGCTCAGAGCGGTGTGCTGGCGGACGAGATCGTTCATGGAGGGCACCTGTGGAGCGTACCCGGGGTGAACGGACGTGTTCGAACCGATCGGCCCGGCGGGCCGTGCGGTGGGGTGGGGCGGCCGGAAGGCGATGGACAGCGCGCGGTGTACGGCCGGAGAATGTCGTGCACATGGATGGACACGGGCAATTGGTCTAGTCCACAATGAGTTCACCAAGACCTCCGTTCTCCCCGCACAGGAGAACGGACCGAGGCACCCGGCGCTCTCTGCCCTGACTGCGCAAGGTGTCTCATGTGGCCGGAGGCACCGCACACCGCCGGCCAGGTAGCTCCGGGCTGCGGTGCCGGATGGGCTGAGGGTCCCATCCCGGCGCCGCGGCCCGCGGGTGTTTCCGGGGCCGTACGAGCTCCTAGCGGGTCTCCGTGACCTTCGCCAGGGCGCGCGGTGAGTCCGGGTCCTGGCCGCGGGCGATGGTGACCTCGTACGCGAGCATCTGGAGCGGCAGGATCTCCAGGATCGGCTGCAGCTCCTCCGGCACCCCCGACGTCGGCAGCGCGAAGCCCGCCGACGCCGCCTCCACCTGGGCCTTCGGGCCGACCACGAAGAGGTCGGCGCCGCGCCCCCGCAGCCGGTCCAGCACCGGCTGGAGCGCCTCGCCGCCCCGGCCGTCGGTGACCACGGCGATCACCGGGGAGATGTTGTCGACCATGGCCAGTGGGCCGTGCAGCAGATCGGCGCCCGAGTAGGAGAGAGCGGGGATGTAGCTCGTCTCCATGAGCTTGAGGGCGGCCTCCTTGGCCGTGGGGTAACCGTAGCCGCGCGAGGTGATCACCATGCGCTCGGCGAAGCGGTAGCGGGAGGCCAGCGCCTTGACCTCGGCCCGGCGGCCCAGGACCGCGCCCGCCAGATCGGGCAGGACCGACGCCGCCTCCGTACCGTCACCGCCGCCCAGGCCCGCCACGAAGAGGTAGAGGGAGAGCAGGGAGGCCGTGTACGTCTTGGTGGCCGGGAGCGCCTTCTCCGGGCCCGCCAGGATGTCGATGTGGTACTCGGAGACCGCCGCCAGGGCGGAGTCCGGGTTGTTGGTGACCGCGAGGGTGACCGCACCGGCCTCCCGGGCCGCCCGGGTGGAGGCCACCAGGTCCGGAGAGCCGCCCGACTGGCTGACGGTGATCACCAGGACGTCCCGCAGATCGGGCGTGGCCCCGTACGCCGTCGTGGTGGACATGGAGGCGAGGCCGCAGGGCAGGCCGAGCCGGATCTCCAGCAGGTACTTGGCGTAGAGCGCCGCGTTGTCGGAGGTGCCGCGCGCGGTGAGCAGCACGAAGCGGGGCTTCCTGGCGGCGATCTCGGCGGCCACCTCGCGGATGCGGGGCGCGCCCTGGTCGAGGATGCGCCGGAGCATCGCGGGCTGCTCGGCCATCTCGCCGGACATGATGCGGCCGGGCACATCGCTCTGGTCGTCCGGGCCGGGCGGAGGGGTGGCGGACATGTGGGGTGCCTCCCATGGCGGTGTCGTCGGCGGTGGCGTACGGAGTCGTGTACGGCGGTCTCCTGCGGACCGGCCCCGGTGCGGGGCCTCCCGCGGACCGGTCGTGTACGGCGCCTTCCGCGGACCGCCCCGCCGGTTCCGTACCGGACAAGTCGACCAGGCAAACCCGGGGTCCGCCAGCCGGACCGGGCGGGGTGACCGATGCGTGGGCTGTTCACCGCACGGCTGCCCGATTCTGCTAGATTGAGCCCTTGATTGGTCTATACCACACGGCTCCCCTCACCAGATCGGCAGGCACAGCGTGGAAGTTGTCATCGTCCCGGACGCCACGGCAGGCGGCGAACTGATCGCAGAGGCCATCGCCTCCCTGCTCAGCCGCAAGCCCGACGCCCTGCTCGGCGTTGCCACCGGCTCCACCCCGCTGCCCATCTACCGCGCGCTGGCCGCCAAGGTCGCCTCCGGGGCCGTCGACGCCTCGCGGGCCCGGGTCTGCCAGCTGGACGAGTACGTCGGCCTGCCCGTCGGCCACCCGGAGTCGTACCGTTCCGTGGTGCTCCGTGAGGTCATCGAGCCGCTCGGGCTCTCCGAGGCGTCCTTCATGGGCCCCGACGGCGCCGCCGAGGACGTCCAGGCCGCGTGCGAGGCGTACGACCGGGCGCTGGCGGAGGCCGGCGGGGTCGACCTCCAGCTGCTCGGCATCGGCACCGACGGGCACATCGGCTTCAACGAGCCGTGCTCCTCGCTCGCCTCGCGCACCCGGATCAAGACACTGACCGAGCAGACCCGGGTCGACAACGCGCGCTTCTTCGACGACGACATCGAGCAGGTGCCGCACCACGTGATCACCCAGGGCATCGGGACCATCCTGGACTCCCGGCACCCGATCCTGCTGGCCACCGGCGAGGGCAAGGCGGAGGCCATCGCCCAGACCGTGGAGGGGCCGGTCGCCTCGGTCGTACCGGCCTCGGCGCTCCAGCTGCACCCGCACGCGACGGTGGTGGTGGACGAGGCCGCCGCGTCGAAGCTGAAGCTGGCGGACTACTTCCGCGCCACGTATGCGGCGAAGCCGGGGTGGCAGGGGCTGTAGTCCGTACGGGGCCGTGCATGCGGGAAGGGCCAGGACGCCTCACGGTGTCCTGGCCCTTCCCGTTGTGCCGCCCGTCCGGCGAGAGGCTGGTCCTCAATCGCCGGACGGGCTCGTTTTCGGCCTTGCGGCCTCGTCCTCAAACGCCGGACGGGCTTGCTGTGCCCGCCCTACGCCTTCGTGCCCGTGACCGCTTCCACCGCCGCCTCGCCGCAGACGCGGGAGGCACCGTAGGTGGCCACGTGGAGGGCGCCCCGGGGGGTGGCCTCCGGGAGGCCCATCTCGACCACGATCGTGTCGGGGCGGGCCGCCAGCAGGGCGTCCAGCGCCTCGGCCATCCAGGAGTGCCGGTGCTCGTCGCGGACGACGGCGACGATGCGCCGCTCCCCTGCCGCCGCGACCGCGTCGGCCGCCGGGTCGGCACTCTCGCTGGTGTACGTGGCCGTGGTGGTCCCGGGAAGGGCGGCGCTCAGCCCGGCGGCGATGCCCCAGGGGGTCTCGTCGCCGACCGCGATGTTCGCCTCCGTGGCGAACTCCACCAGGTGCCCCGGCTCGGTCAGCCGGTCGCCGGAGCCGGTGACCCGGACCGCGCGGCGGGCGGCCACCAGGCCGATGTCGGAGCTGACTCCGGTGCCGGGCGCGGTCCCCTCCTGCACTGCCGCGCCCGGCTCCGGGACAACCCCCCGGGCCCCCTGCGTCCAGGACGCGAGGGCTCGTACTCGGGCGGCCGCGTCCGCGAGCCGCTCCTCGGACAGCTCCCCACTGCGTACCGCCGCCACCAGGGCGTCGCGCAGCGCGAGCACTGTCTCCTCGTCGGCCAGCCCGCCGCCGACGCAGATGGCGTCGGCGCCCGCGGCGATCGCGAGGACCGATCCGCGCTCGATGCCGTAGGTCTTGGAGATGGCTTCCATCTCCACGCCGTCGGTGACGATCAGGCCGTCGTAGCCCAGCTCCTGGCGGAGCAGACCGGTGAGGATCTGCGGGCTCAGGGTGGCCGGGCGGTCCGGGTCGAGTGCGGGAAGCAGGATATGCGCGCTCATCACCGATTTGGAACCCGCGGCGATGGCAGCCCGGAAAGGCACCAGCTCACGGGCGTGCAGGGTGTCGAGATCCACATCGATCCGGGGCATCGCGAGGTGCGAGTCGACCGCCGTGTCGCCGTGGCCGGGGAAGTGCTTGGTGCAGGCGGCGACGCCCGCGGCCTGGAGCCCTTCCACGTACGCGGCGGTGTGGCGGGCCACCAGCCGGGTGTCGGCGCCGAAGGAGCGTACGCCGATGACCGGGTTGCCCGGGTTGGAGTTGACGTCCGCGGACGGCGCCCAGTTCAGGTTGACGCCGCACTCGGCGAGCCGGCGCCCCAGCTCCTGGGCGACGGCCCGGGTGAGGTCGACGTCGTCGACGGAGCCCAGGGCGAAGTTGCCCGGGAACGAGGAGCCCTCGTTGACCTCCAGGCGGGTCACGTCCCCGCCCTCCTCGTCGATGGCGACGAGGACGTCGTCCCGCTCGGAACGCAGCCGGGCGGTGAGGGCGGCCAGCTGCTCGGGCGTCTCGATGTTGCGGCCGAACAGTCCGACGGAGGAGAGCCCCTCACCGACGCGGCGCAGCAGCCAGTCCGGTGCGGTGGTTCCGGTGAATCCGGGCTGGAGCACCGCGAGCGCGTCGCGCGTCAGCGTGTCCGTGGTGGAAACGAGGGTGGTCATCGGCCCGCACTATCCCTTCACAGCGCCGGAGGTGAGCCCCGCGGCCATCTTCTTCTGGATGATCATGAAGAAGATGACGACGGGCAGGGCGATCATGGTCGAGGCCGCCATGAGCGCGCCGTAGTCCGTTCCGCGCTCGGTGGTGAACGTCATCAGCCACACGTTGAGCGTGTACTTGGAGTTGTCGTTGATCAGGATGTACGCGAAGAGGTACTCGTTCCACGCGTTCACCAGGGCGAAGATCGACGCGGCGGCGAGCCCGGGGGCCAGCAGCGGGAAGATCACCTTGCGGAACGCCTGGAAGCGGGTGCAGCCGTCCACCATCGCGGACTCCTCCAGCTCCACCGGGATGTTCACGACGAAGCCGCGGATCATGATGGTGGCGAAGGGCAGCGTGGAGACCAGGTAGACGACGATCAGGCCCCAGTACTCGTCGATCCCGCCCATCGCGTTGAGCTGGGCGTAGATCGGGATGAGCATCGCCGTCGGCGGCAGCATCTGGACCAGGATCATGATCAGGAGCAGCGGCTTGCGGCCGAAGAAACGGAACCGGCCGATCGCGAGGGCCGCCAGCGTGGCGATGATCATGCCGCCGACCACCGCGGTGACCGCGACGATCAGGCTGGACTGGATGGCGGTGGCGAAGTTGGGCTGGTTGATCGCCCGTTCGAAGTTGTCGAAGGTGATCGACGAGGGCCACAGGGTCTGGTCGTAGCTGCGAATCTCCCGGTTGGGCCGCAGGGCGCTGATGACCAGCCAGTAGACCGGGAAGATCATGACCGCGGCGATACCGAGGCCGATGATGTCGAGGTGGAGCCGGCTCTTCTTGCGGTCGGGCCGCAGCGCCTGTGTCTCGGTCGTGCTGCTCATTCGACCTCTCCTGTCTTCATGAGCTGGCGCAGGTAGTACACGGCCACACCGGACAGCAGCAGCACCGTGATCAGGGCGATCGCGGAGCCCTGGCTGAAGGAGGTGGACTCGAACGCCTTGGAGTAGGAGTAGAGGCCGAGGGTTTCGTACTCCGGCTCGGGCTTGTTGCCGCGCAGCAGCCAGATCTGGCCGAAGACGTTGAAGTCCCAGATCACCGAGAGGGTGGCGACCATGGTGAAGACCGGCTTGATGACCGGCCAGGTGACGAACTTGTAGATGCCGTAGGCGCTGGCGCCGTCGAGCGCCGCGGCCTCCTCCAGCTCCTGGGGAACCTGGGTGAGGGCGGCGTACAGGGTGACGACCACGAACGGGATGGCGCCCCAGACGACCAGCAGGGTGATGATGCCGAAGCCCTGGACGGGGTTGACGTACCAGTTGTGTCCGAGCCAGTCCTCACCGACGACCTTGGCCACCAGGGTGTTGATCAGGCCGTAGTCGGAGTCGGCCATGAACCGGAAGATCGAGGCGGCGACCATCAGCGGCATCGACCAGGCGGCGATCAGGGCGACCGTCAGGACGAGCCGGACCCAGGTGGAGAGCTTGCGCATGAGCAGGGCGACGAGGAGCCCGATGCCCATGGTCAGGACCACACAGATGGCCATGAAGGCGACCGTGCGGAAGGTCACCCACCAGAACTCGGAGTCGCCGAGGATGTTGGTGAACTGCTCGAAGCCCACCCAGGGGGCGGGCTCTCCGGACCACAGTTCACGACGGCCCATGTCCTGGAAGGACATGATGACCGTCTTGCTCAGCGGGTAGAGGTAGACGGCGGCGATCGCCACGATCGCCGGGAGGATCAGGAAGTAGGGGAGGAGTTCGCCCTTCTTCCACTTCCTCTTCTGTGCCCGGGGGGTGCTGTCGTCGGCGGACGACTTCCCGGTCGGCTGCGGGTCGGGTGGTACGGGGACCGGCGGCCCGACGGCCTTGGTATCAGCGGCAGACACGTGGCTGACCTTCCATCGCGGGTCCGAGGCGGGCCCCGGAATTCACGGCGTTCACTGGCGAGAAGGGGGCGGGGGCCCGGCATGCCTGCCGGACCCCCGCCTGGCGACCGGAAGGTCAGGACTTCTTGTTGATCAGAGCGTTGACCTTGTCGTCGGCCTTCTTGGTGGCGTCGGCGACGGAGGAGCCCTTGAGGATCTCCAGGAGCAGGTTCTCCAGGATCTCCTCCTTCTCGATGGAGGCCCAGCCCGGGGCGATCGGCGTGAACCAGGCGTCCGGCACCGCGTTGGCGATGGCGGCCGTCTCCGGCTTGGCCTTCAGCGGCTCAAGCTGCTTCTCGTTGTTCGGGAGGATGTTCTTCGACGCGAGGACCTCCATGGACTTCGCGTTGGTGAAGAGGGAGATCCACTCCTCGCCGAGGTCCTGGACCTTGGACTTGGAGATCGTCGCGAGGTCCGAGCCGCCGATGAAGGACGGGAGGGCCTTGCCCTCGGGACCGGGCATACCGGCCGTGGCGATCTTGCCCTCGAGCTTCGGGTTGCCGTTCTCGCCACCCGTGACGCTGCCGGCCTCCCACGCCTGGCCGTAGATCACGGCGGCCTTCTCGTTGGCCATGACGTTGGCGTGGTCCTGCTCGTCCTTCAGCTGGTCGCCCTTGTTGTACTTCTTGACCAGGTTGATGAAGTGCTCGAGGCCCTTCTGCGCCTCCGGGGTGGAGAGCGTGGACTTCCACTCCTTGGCACCCTCGTCGTACTCGGCGATCTTGCCACCGTAGGCGGCGACGTAGGACATCGCGGCGTACCAGTAGCGGCCCGGCAGGTAGAGCGTGGAGGCGCGCTTGTCCTTCTTGCCGAGCTCGGCGGCGACCTTGTCCATCGCGGCGAGGAACTCGTCCTCGGTCTGCGGGAGGGCGTCGCTGCCGGTGCCGGCCTTCAGCATGTCCTGGTTGTAGACGGCCAGACGGGCACTGGCGTAGTAAGGAACGCAGTACGTCTTGCCCTCGAAGGAACAGGTGTCCTGAAGACCCTTGATCCAGGTGTCCGAGTTCTCGTACTTCTTGGGGTCGATTTCCCCGAGCGCACCATTCAGGATGTACTGCATGGTCTCGGTGTTGCCGAGTTCGACGACGTCCGGGAATTTGTCACCGGCGAGGGAGGTGTCAAGCTTCTTGACCTTGTCAGCCCACTGCTGGTACTGAACCTTGACCTTGACGTTCGGGTACTTCTTGTTGAACTCGGCGTTGACGTCCTTGACCAGCTCGGGCCAGGTCGACCGGGCCTCGCCCATGAGCCAGACGGTCAGGTTCTCCTTGCGGTCCTTCGGGTCCTGCGACGACGCCTTGTCGTCCGAACCACACGCCGCGACCGAAACCAACATGCCCGCGACACCGATAGCCGCGATGAGCTTGCGCTTCACGTCAAACCCTCCTCAGGGATGCTGCAACCCCACCCACCGCGAAGACTTTCGACGAGTTCTGCTGGGGCTGGGACCTGGTCTTTAATGGTTTAGACCAGTACCGGGAGCTTGGCCTAGACCTTTAGGGGTGTCAAGGGTGTATAAGAAGTGCACTCGCGTCCGTTATAGGACCGACACCTAAGGGAGGGCGACGACCCGTGACCGGACCGTGCCACCATGTGAGCCGCGACAGACGGAGGAGCCGGTGACGGCAGCAACGCAAGCGTCGGGAAGGCGGGCCATGGGTGCCGACGGGGGCAGTTCGGGGAGCGAGACCGGCAACGGTGCGCGCACCGCGCGCGTACCGAAGTACTACCGGCTCAAGCGGCATCTCCTCGACATGACCGACACCATGCCGCCGGGCACCCCGGTGCCGCCCGAACGCACCCTGGCGGCCGAGTTCGACACCTCGCGCACCACCGTGCGCCAGGCGCTCCAGGAGCTGGTCGTGGAGGGCCGGCTCGAACGCATCCAGGGCAAGGGGACCTTCGTCGCCAAGCCGAAGGTCTCCCAGGCGCTCCAGCTGACCTCGTACACCGAGGACATGCGCGCCCAGGGCCTTGAGCCGACGTCCCAGCTGCTCGACATCGGCTATGTCACGGCGGACGACACGCTCGCCGGGCTGCTGGACATCTCGACGGGCGGCCGGGTGCTGCGCATCGAGCGGCTGCGGCTCGCCAGCGGGGAGCCGATGGCGATCGAGACCACCCATCTTTCGGCCAAACGCTTCCCCGCGCTGCGCCGCTCGCTGGTGAAGTACACCTCGCTCTACACCGCGCTCGCCGAGGTGTACGACGTCCGCCTCGCCGAGGCCGAGGAGACCATCGAGACCTCGCTCGCCACCCCGCGCGAGGCCGGTCTGCTGGGGACGGACGTGGGGCTGCCGATGCTGATGCTCTCGCGCCATTCCATCGATGGCCAGGGCGAACCCGTGGAGTGGGTGCGTTCGGTGTACCGGGGCGACCGGTACAAGTTCGTGGCCCGCCTGAAGCGGCCGACCGACTGACGTACGGACCGACGTACTGAGGGACGGCGGAAACACCGACAGCCGGTGGCCCGGGGACGCACCCCCGGGCCACCGGCTGTTTCCGGTCAGGTCACCGGCCGGACCGCTGTCACATCACCGGCCGGACCGGTCCCGGGTCAGCGCAGCTCCGGGTCCGTCTCGATGACGCTGTACGGGTACGGGAGCACCTGCCCGCTCGCCTCGGTGAGGAGCTCCGCGTCGGCCGGGTCGAGGTCCAGGTCGGCGGCGCCGAGGTTGGTCTCCAGCTGCTCCAGGGTGCGGGCGCCCACGATCGGGGCCGTCACGCCCGGCCGGCCGAGCAGCCAGGCGAGGGCGAGGACGGGCACCGCGAGACCGGTGCGCCCGGACACCTCGTGCAGGGCGTCCAGCACCCGCCAGGTCCGCTCGTCACCCTCGTACGCGCTCCACGACTCGCCCCACCCGAGCCGCTCGGCGGTCTCCACCCGGGTGCCGGAGGGCGGTGCCGTCGTACCGCGCCGGATCGCGCCGCTCAGCCAGCCGCCGCGCAGGGGGCTCCACGGGATCACGCCGAGGCCCTCGTTGCGGCTGACCTCCATCAGCTCCCACTCGGCGGAGCGGTCCAGCAGGTTGTAGAGCGGCTGGAGAGCGGTGAACGGCTCCCAGCCGTGCGCCCGGCTCAGATCCACCGCCTTCTGGAGCTGCCAGCCGGAGAAGTTGCTCGCCCCGATGTAGCGGACCTTCCCGGAGGTGACCAGGGCGTCCAGCGTGGCGAGGGTCTCCTCCAGCGGGGTGCCCGGGTCCCAGGCGTGCACCTGGTAGAGGTCGATGTGGTCGGTGCCCAGGCGGCGCAGGCTCGCCTCCACCCCGGCGATCAGGTGGTTGCGGCCCAGTCCGCGGTCGTTGGGGCCCTCCCCGGTGCCGTACCGCACCTTGGTGGCGACCACGACGTCGTCGCGGCGCTGCCCCTTCAGCCAGCGCCCGAGGATCTCCTCGGAGGCTCCGGCGGAGTAGATGTCGGCGGTGTCGACGAACGTGCCGCCCGCCTCCGTGAAGCGGTCCAGCAGGGCGTGGCTGGTCCGCTCGTCGGCCTCGCGGCCGAAGGTCATGGCACCCAGGCAGAGTTCGCTGACCCTGAGGCCGGTCTTTCCGAGGTAGCGGTAGCGCATGGTCAGGTTCCTTCGCTGTGGAGTCGGGGTCGGAGTCGGGTGTCGGCGGGGGTCCGGGGGCCCGGTCCGGTGAGGGACACGGTCACCTCCTGGACGCTGTGGTCGGAGAGTCCGCGCGGATCGCGGAAGCGGTAGCTGTGCACCCGGGCGCCGGGGGTCGTGAGCACCCAGTCCAGGCGCCACCAGCGCAGTCCGGGGCGGGGCTGCCAGGAGGTGGGGCAGAGGCGTCCGGTCAGGGGTACGGCGTCGGCGCCCAGCCGGGCGATGTGCCGGGCGTCCCCGATCGCCGCCGTGGTGTTGAAGTCCCCCGCGATCAGGGCGGGATGGGGGCAGCCTGCCACATCGCGGGCGAGTCCGGCGTACTCCCGGGCCCGGTCCCCCGCCCGGGTGCGCACCGCGCGGTAGAACTCCGCGCGCAGCGGGCTGATGAGCCGCAGCTGCACCGGGATGTGGACGTTGAAGGTGGCCAGCCGCCCCCGGCCGCCGGGCAGTTCGAGGTCCACCCGCAGGGTCCGGCGGGCGGCGGTCTCCACGGTGGCGGCCACCGGCAGCCGGGAGAGGGTGATCAGCCCCCGGGCGATGACGGCCCGATGGCCGGGGAAGGTGGCGCGCAGCCGCCGTTCGTCGTCGATCAGGCGGTAGGTGCCGTCGAACTCGTCGTGGTGGTACTCCTGGAGGAGGTAGACGTCGGCGTCCAGTTCGCGCAGGAAGGCGTAGAACGGGTCGGGGTCGGTGGACTGGCACCAGTGCTGGGTGTTCCACGACACGACGCGTACGGTGCCCTCCTCGGGCGGCCGGGCCGGTCGGCGTACGAGTGCGCCGGGCACCAGGCCGCACTGGCGCGCCCCGAGCAGCAGCGCACCGCCCGCCACCGCCCCGGCGGCCCCGTCCCCCGCGGCCCAGGCGAGCACCAGCAGGGCGGCGGGGACGGCGGCGAACAGGGGCGGCGGGAGCAGCGAGGGCAGCAGCCACAGCCACCAGCGGCCGTTGAGGGCCAGGTGGGCGCCGAGGAAGACCGCCCAGGCCACCGCCGCCCACAGCACCGGCCCCCCGGTCACGCGGCGGCCCCGCGAACGGCTCCGGCCTCCTGGAAGAGGGCGTCGTACGCGTCGAGGCAGGCGTCCGTCCCGTACCGGGCCCTCGTGGCGCGCGCCCCCTCCGCGCGCCGCTCCGGCGGGAACGCGGCCACCTCCGTCAGGGCGGCGGCCAGGGCGTGGGCGTCGCCGGGCGGGAAGAGGCGCCCGAACCCGGTCTCGGAGACGGGCACCCGCATGCCCGGGGCGTCACTGGCGACGGAGGGGACACCGAGCATCATGGCCTCGGCCTGGGAGATGCCGAAGGACTCCTCGGCGACGGACGGCAGGGCGAAGGCGTCCAGCGAGGCGTAGAACTCCGGGACCCGGGCGTCGTCCAGGAAACCGGTGAAGCGGATACGGGTGTCGTCGCCGGCCCGGGTGCGCAGCGCCCCGACGACGCTGCCGCCCGCCACCTTGGAGTAGTCCCCCGCGATGAGCAGCCGGGCCTCGGGGTCGGGGAGCGTGCGGAAGGCGTCCACCAGGTGGTGCAGGCCCTTCTCGTGGGCGATCCGGCCGAGAAAGCCGACGTGGGGGCCCGCCGTCTCCCGGAAGGTGGCGGGGGCGGGTTCGCGCTGGCGGCAGGGCGGGGCGATGGCCAGGAGCGTGCGCCCGCGCATGAGGGGCCAGTGGCGGGAGTGCTCGGCGTGGTCCACGTTGTTGACGACGACGGCGGCCGAGCGGCGCAGGGCCGCGCCGACCGAGGCGTCGACCACCTTCACCTGGAGCGGGGCGAGCCTGCCGGGCGGCAGCCAGACGTCGTCGTGGTGGGTGCTCACCACGGGGGTGTTCCCGGCGAGCCGGGCGACGGCCCCGGCCTCCAGCATCGGCAGATGGATGTTGACCACCCGGGAGGCGCGGGCGACGCGTCCGGCGAGCGGGGCGAACCCGGGGCTGAGCACCCCGCGTCCGACCCGGGCCGCCACCGGGGCACGGAAGACCTCCACGCCGTTGACGGTCTCCCGCGCGGGGTGGGCCGGGTCGTGGCGGGAGGCGACGACGGCGACCCGGCGGCCCCGGGCGGCCAGCCCCTCGGCGACCGTGCGGGCCACCTCGGTGAGGCCGCTGGTGTAGGGGAGGTAGTAGGTGAGGACGATCGCCACGTCGAAGCGGGGCGGGGGCGCGGCGCGCCTGGTCGCGGCCGGGCCCTCTCGGTGGGCGGGGCGCCTGGTCATGGCCGGTCCTTCTCGGTGGGCGGGGCGGAGTTCGCGGGGGCGGGCAGGGAGAGGCGGAGGTCGATCAGCTTGTGGGTGGAGTGTTCGGCGGGCGGGTCCTCGATGGACTGCCGGTGCAGCCGGACGGAGGGCGAGACGAAGGCCCAGTCGAGCCGCCAGAGGGCGGGACCCCGGACCGGGAAGGTGGCCGGGTGGACCGGGCCCACGAGCCCGGCGGCGTCCCGGAGCCCGTCGAACCAGCGCAGGTCCCCGGTGCCGGGCAGCACGTTGAGGTCCCCGGCGAGGACCACGGGGTGCTCGTTGGCGTCCAGGTCCTCGCGCAGGGCCCGGAAGTGGATCTCCCGCCGGTCGGAGAGCTGCTTCACCGAGCGGTGGTAGGCGGGGGTGAGGGGGTTGCGGTCGACGTTCAGCAGGTCGGGCAGATGGGCGTTGTAGAGGGAGAGCGTCCGGCCGTCCACGTCGATGTCGGTGCGCAGGACGCGAATGTTCCAGTAGTCGGCCCAGGAGGTGTCCGGCGGGGCGAGCCCTTGGGGCCGCAACGCCCTTACGGAGGTGATGGGGTAGCGCGACAGGGTGAGGAACTCCCCCTCGGTGGCGAGGTGGTAGCCGGGGAACTCGGCCCGGAGCCTGGCCAGGTCGTCGATGGGCGCGGGTTCGTCGCCCCGGCGGTTCTGGTACTCCTGAAGGAGGTAGACGTCGGCGGAGTGGCTCTTCAGGTAGGCGTAGAAGTCGTCGGTGTCGCTGTCCTCGTCCCAGAAGAAGGTGTTCCAGTTGACCACCTTGAGGGCGTCGGCGGGCACGGCCGGCTGCCCGCGCAGCAGCGCCCCGGGGTGCAGCCCCGTCTGCCAGGAGCCGAGGAGCAGCGAGACCAGGGCGACGCCCACGGCGAGCCGTCTCCCCCGCCGGATCAGGGCGGCGAGGGCCAGCAGGGCGAGCGGGACAAGCAGATGGGCGACGGGCGGGGCGAGGCCGATGCCGTTCCACGCCCACCACCGCCCGCTGAGGACCGCGCGGGCGGCGACGAACAGCGCCCAGAGGAGGGCGACGGCGAGCAGGAGGCGGCCGGGCCACGCCCTGGGGGCGCCGCGCGTGCCCGGAGCGGCGTCGGGGTCGTGTACGTGGGTCACGTCGTGGCCCGTACGGCGGTGAGGTGCTCCCCCGGCTCGTACAGCCTGCGGAAGCGCCGGGAGGCCAGCCACTGGAGGACGCCGACGCCCGCGCCCGCCGCGATGACCGCGTTGACCACCGAGTGCACGAAGGCGAAGTAGGCGGTGAAGAGGGGGCCCCGGCGGCGCAGGACGAAGCGGTAGAGGGCGGTGTCGGCCAGCAGGGCGAGGGCGAGCAGGGCGGCGGGGAGCAGCAGCCAGGGCGCGGCGGCGAACCCCAGCGGCAGGGTCAGCACGGCGAGCAGGGCCGCGACGCTGGCACCGGCGCGGGGGCCGGTGGCGATGCCGCCGGGGAGGTCGCCCCGGCGCACGTACAGCGGGATGTGCAGCCGGGTGCGGTGGAAGACCTTGCGGAGCACGACCCGCCAGGTGTCGTCGTGGTCGTGGCGCCCGCGCACGGTGGTGGAGCTGTGGACCTCGTAGCTCCGGCAGATCCTGGCCGCGTAGTCGCCGTCCTCGGTGTGGCGCAGCCGGGGGTTGAAGGGCCCGATCTCGGCGAAGACATGGGCGGGCATGGCGCAGATCGCGGTGTGCAGGGTGCCGATGCGGCCCTCGGTCTCGGCGAGCCAGTAGTACTGGTGGAGGCAGCGGTACTCCTCGATCAGGCTGTCCCTGATGAGGGGTTCGGCGTCGTACGTGCCGCAGACGGCGCCGATCTTCGGGTCGGAGGTGAGCAGGGCGACCGCGTTGGCGATGGCGTCCGGTTCCATCGCCACGTCCGAGTCGACGAAGACGACGATCTCGCCCCGGGCGTGGGCGGCCCCGGTGTTGCGGGTGGTGGCGACCCCGCTGTTGACCCCGGTGGAGATGACCCGCACCCCGCACGCCTCGGCGACGGCGACCGAGTCGTCGGTGGAGCAGTCGTCGATCAGCAGCACTTCCATGGGGGCGTAGGTCTGGGCGAGCGCGGCGCGCAGGCAGAGCTCCAGGGCGCGGCCGTAGTTGTAGTTGGGGATGACGACGGAGACGAACGGTGTCTTCTTCTGGTTCATGGGGGCCGCACCTTCGGGCGGTCGGAGGAACTGGGTGGTCACAGTCGGGAGAGGAGGAGGGCTACGGAGACGAGCACGGCCCACAGCGTCGCGTTGACGAGCGTCGCGCGGTCCCGGAAGAGGACGTGGACCGGATTGGCGCCGCCCTCCTCCACCAGGAGGAGTTGCAGATAGCGGGCCAGCCCGAAGACGGCGCAGGGGGCGGAGAGCAGGGTGACGAAGGAGGCTCCGGCGGCGAGGGCGGCGTCGTCGCGGAGGTAGAGCACATAGGAGACGGCCGTCAGCACGGCGACCAGGACGACGAGGTGGTCCAGGAAGGCGAGCGTGTAGCCGCGCAGGGCGGGGCGGTGGGCACGTCCGGCCGCCGTCATCTCGTGCCGCCGTTTGCCGAGGGCCAGCATCAGGCAGAGCGCGAAGACGCAGAGCGCGAGCCATTCGGAGACCCGGCCGCCCACCAGCAGCGCGCCCTGGACGAGGCGCAGGACGAACCCGCTCGCCACGATGAACGCGTCCACCAGCGGTACGTGTTTGAGGCCCTGGCTGTACGCGACGGAGAGCACCAGGTAGAGCGCGGTGGGCCACCACTGCCAGGCGGGCCCGGCCACCGCCCAGCAGGTGAGCGAGGCGGCGATGAGGCCGGTCAGGACGGTGGCCGCGGTGGTGGAGACCCGGCCGGAGGCGATCGGGCGGTTCCGTTTGACCGGGTGCAGCCGGTCCCGGTCCCGGTCGGCGAGGTCGTTGACGACGTAGACGAGCGCGGAGGCCAGGGTGAAGCCGAGCACGGCCCACCCGATCCGCCCGAACGCGGCGGGGTGCCAGGGCCGGACGTCCAGCAGGGCGAGCGGTACCACGGCGAGGTTCTTCACCCACTGGCCGGGGCGTACGAGGGCGAGGAGGTCCCGGGCGAGGCCGCGGTGGGGGGCGGCGGGCTGCGGGGTGGTGGGGGGCGCGGCGGTCGCTGTCCCGGTGGCTTCCGGCACCGCGTTCGGCGGGGTGGGCTGCGGGGCGGTCGTGGGCAGGACGGGTTCCGGGGGCCCGGGCAGCGGGCCGGGGGTCGGCAGGACGGTGAGATCCGGGGGTTCGGGCGGTGCGGTCACCACGCGCATCGGCGCGGGTGAGGACCGGGTGATGTCCACGGCAGGGCTCCCGCGTCTTTAGAAGAAGACCTTGGCCAGGCCCAGCGCGCCCTGGCGCCACGGGTCCCGGCTGGTCCGGCCGGCCCCGGGAGCGGGTGCGCTGCCCTGCCGTTGGGTGCGCCACCAGGCGTATGTGCCGAGGATGGCGTCCTGGTTGGAGAGCTGCGGACGGAAGCCGAGCCGTTCGGTGGCGCGGCTGATGTCCACGTACGAGTCGTCCAGGAGCTTGAAGAGGAGCCGCCCGTAGACCGGGGAGAGCTTGGTGCGCTCCAGGAGGCGCAGGACGCCGAGCGCGGGCGCGGCGGGCAGCGGGACGACCCGCTTGCCGTGTCCGGCGGCGTCCAGGACGGCCTGGAAGTCCTCGCGCAGGGTGCCGAACTCGGCGGCGCCCAGGTTGTACACGTCGTTGGCGACCTCGGGTTCGGCGTGCAGGGCGAGCACCACCGCGTCCACCAGGTCGGCCATGCCGAACATCTGGATGCGGACGTCCCCCCGGCCCAGGACGGGGAAGTTGCGCCGCTCCTCGGCCCATTCGAAGAGCATCGCGAACAGGCCCATCCGGCCCGGCCCGAGGAAGGTCTTGGGGCGCAGCACCGGCAGGCACATCCCGCGCGCCCGGAACTCCTCGCAGACCTCCTCCGCCTCGGCCTTGGCCCTGCTGTACGGGTCGACGGGTTCGCGCGGGTGCTCCTCCGGGGTGGGGACCTGCTGGGGGAGCCCGTAGACGGCGGTGGAGGAGATGTGCACGACCCGGGGCACCCGGGCCCGGTGGGCGGCGCTCAGGACCGTACGGGTGCCGTCGACGGTGATCGAGCGGATCTGGTCCACGGGGTAGCTGGGCAGGGCGGCGGCGCAATGCACCAGCGCGTCGGCCCCGGCGAAGGCGCGGCCGAGCACCACGCCGTCCCGGATGTCGGCGACCACGTGCCGGGCGCCCGGGGGCGGGTGGGGGTCGTCGCGGAGGTCGATGCCGATGACGTCGTGCCCGTCGGCGGCGAGCCGGGCCACCAGGTGCGAGCCGAGCATTCCGGCCGCTCCGGTCACGGCGATGGTCAGGCGGCCCATCGGGACACCGCCTTGTCCTTCAGGAACGCGGCGAGGAGCCGGTTCATGCCCCGGGCGAGGGTCTTGTCGAAGGCGTCGAGGAAGATCTCCACCTCTTCGGGCCCGGCGACCAGGGAGGGCGCCGCGACGAGGGGGCTGCGCCCGTTGAGCGTGTAGTACATGTACACGTCGTGCTCCTGGTACATCGCGTTGACGACCGCGCAGGTGATGACCTTCGTCCGCAGAAGGGGGTCGCGCGCCAGCCCTCCGGGGGCGAGCTTGGCGGCGAGGTCGAGCATCCGGGGGCCGCCGTCGAGGAAGATCCCGTACAGCGCTCCGGCGCCCCGGACGTCCGCGATGATGTCGGGGTACTGCTTGCGCAACCGCTCCAGGCCCGGGGCGAGGACGCGTTCGATGGCGCGGGCGCGGGCCGGATAGTCGTCCTCCACCGCGATGTTGACGGCCTCCAGCGCGGTGGCGGTCTCCTCGCCGAAGCCGTAGTAGGTGGTGCTGGTCGACTGGAGCATCGCGTCGCCGAGGCTGTCGTACGCCTGGCGGAAGACGGGTTCGCGGGCGACGAAGGCGGAGATGGAGGACTTGCCGCCGCCGAACGACTTCGAGGTGGTCACGACGTCCGGGACGAGCCCGGGGTGGCGCATGAAGTGGAAGAGGCTGCCGGTCTTGCCCCAGCCGGTGTAGATCTCGTCGAAGATCAGCACGATGTCCTCGGCGGTGCACAGCTCCCGCAGCCCGCGCAGGAACTCCTCGGAGCACTCCGTCATGGTCGAGGCGGAGAAGGGTTCGATGAGGATCGCGTACACATCGCAGCGCCCCTTGGCGTCCCGGGCCGCCGCGACGCTCTCGCGCACGGAGTCGAGGTCGCCGTAGCGGAAGGCGGAGACTCCGGGGATGCCGGGGAAGGCGAAGGTGCTCTGGGCGCTGCCGGTGAGGCTGCCGGAGCCCAGCAGCTTGCCGTGGAAGCTGATGTCGGCGTGCAGGATCTGCTGCCGCTTGCCTCCGTGGTACTTGTACGCGAGTTTCACCGCGCCCTCGACCGCCTCCGCGCCCGAGTTGGGGAAGAACGACATGT
Source organism: Kitasatospora albolonga (assembly GCA_002082585.1). Lineage (NCBI taxonomy): Bacteria > Bacillati > Actinomycetota > Actinomycetes > Kitasatosporales > Streptomycetaceae > Kitasatospora > Kitasatospora albolonga. Next base: position 5,649,921 of record CP020563.1, on the reverse strand, counting down.
TCAGGTCGCCGGGGAGGAGCTGGGCGAGGTTGTGGCCGAGGGCCGCGATGTAGGGCGAGAAGTAGGTCTTGTGCACCTCCATCCGGCGCTGCTCCTGGAAGCGGCGGCGGGCGGCGAGGATGCGGGGGTGGTTGTGGCCGTGGTTGAGGACGCCGACGCCCCCGGTGAAGTCGAGGACGCGGCGGCCGTCGCGGGTGTGTATCCAGGAGCCCTCGGCGTGGCTGACGAGCTCCCGGCCGAAGCCGAAGGACGTCATCAGGGAGACCTGGCTCTTGTTGACGTGCGACCGATAGAGGTCGTGCACCCGGCGCAGCGGCATCTCCTCGCACTCGTCCACGGTGATCAGCGGTGGCAGACCGGTGGCCGGGGGCGTGGTGTCGGAGGGCGGGGGTGTTGCGTCGGTGGTCATGCGGCTCCTTCCTGGAGCGCGGGTCGGGGTGTGGGGAGGGGGCCCGCGGCACGGGCCCAGAGCAGCGCTCCGCCGGTGGCGGCGACTTCGCTGATCACGCAGACCAGCCGACTGGCGATGACGGCGGCAGCGGCGGCGGAGAGCGGCATGACGGCGCTGAGGGGGGCGAGCAGGACGAGTTCGCGGGCGCCCCAGCCGTCGGGCAGGACGAAGGCGAGGCTTCCGGCGACGGTGGCGAGGGCGAAGCCGCCGACGCAGACGGGCAGGGAGAGCAGCGGCGGGGCGCCGAGGAGGACGGCGATGACCCACAGGTGGAGCCCGGAGACCGCCCAGGAGGCGCAGGCCCAGCCGATGGAGATCCGCAGGGCCCGGGGCGAGGACGGGGCGGACCGGTCGGGGCGCCGGGCCAGCCGCATGGTCCACGCGACCAGCCGGCCCACCCAGCCGGGCCGGGCCACGGCCGCGGCGGCGAGCAGGACGAGGGGGGCGAAGACCCAGGCGTGGGCGCCGAACACCGCCGGGGCGACCAGGAGTCCGGCGGCGGCGCCGGTGGTCATCCCGATGACGAGGCCGAGCCCGAAGGCCGCGATCATCCGCTCGGGGGCGATGCCGAGGGCCTTGCCGAGCTGGATGTGGGCGAGGACGCCCCAGATCCGGCCGGGGACGAACTTGCTGATGACGCCGATGAAGAAGATCCGCGCGATGTCGGAGGTACGGGCCTTCGGCCCACGGCCACCGCCCTCGCCCGCGCCGCCGTCCCCGGCTCCGCCGTCCACGACTCCGCGGTCCACGACGAGGACCCGCCAGGAGAGCATCGACAGGACGAGTCCGGCCGCGTTGGCGAGGAGGGCGGCCCCCAGGAGCAGTACGCCCCCGGGCCGTCCGGCCGCCTGCGCCACCTCCGTACCGGCACCGCGCAGCGCACCGCCCACGGCGAAGCAGGTGGCCGCGATCAGGACGAGGGCGGCGACCCACCGCAACAGCCGTGCCCGCCGGGACGGCCGTACGGGGGCGGCTCCGGGCACACCGTCACCCGGAGCGTTCGCGGGGCTGCCGTCACCCGGAACGGCTCCGGAGGCGCCGTCGCCCGGAGCGGCCTCAACGGCCCCAGTAGTCCCTATGGCCTCAGCAGCCCCGGTAGCCACACCAGCCCCACCAGTCCCACCGCTCCCGGCCGCACCCGCACCCCCCTCACCGATGTCCCGCGTAGCCGTACTCATGGCGCGACCACGGCCGACGGCCGGTCCCGGCGGCGTCGGACGGAGGGGCCGAAGCCCGGGTCCACCAGCCAGCGGACGCCCCCGTGGACCGCGCCGAGGACCAGGGCCAGGTGCACCGCGAAGTGCAGGGCGGTGAAGCGGAGGAGGAAGGGCCACCCCTCGCGGCGGGCCACGAAGCGGGAGAGCTCCACGTCCGCCAGGGCGAAGGCCAGCGCGCAGGCCAGGGGCACCGCGAGCAGCCAGGGCGTCAGCAGCGCGAGCGGGAGCGTGGCGGGGACCAGGGCGGCGGCCAGGACCCCGCGGGTGCGGTTGGCCCGGAGCCCGCCGCCCCGGCGGCGCTCGACGGCGGCGACCGGGACGAGCAGCTGGGAGCGGCGGTACTGCTCGGCGAGCATCGGGAGCAGCCGGTCCACGTCGTCGTGGCGGCCGGTCACCCGCTCGCTGAGGCGGATGCGGTGGGTGGCGGCGAGGCGGTCGCTGTACTCGACGTCCTCGGAGTCCCGCAGGTTCTCGTCGAAGGGCCCGGTGGCTTCGAAGACACGGCGTTCGATCGCGGCCAGGGCGAAGAAGGCGGTGCCGACGATCCCGGCGCTGCGGCGGCGCCAGAAGTGGGCGTGCAGGCAGTGGTAGACCTCCACCGGCCCGTCGTCGTAGAGCGGTTCGGGGTCGAGCACGCCGTGGACGCAGCCGGTCTCCGGGTCGGCGCCCAGCAGGGCGACCGCGTTCTCGATCGCGTCGGGGGCCAGCGCGATGTCGGAGTCGAGGAAGAACAGGACCTCGCCGCGCGACGCGGCGACGCCGAGGTTGCGGGCGGCGGAGACGCCCCCGTTGTCGGGGCGGGCCACCAGGACGCAGGGGAACTCCCGGGCGATGTCGCGGGAGGAGTCGGTGCTGGCGTCGTCCACGACCACCACGTCCAGCGGGCGCAGGGTCTGGGCGAAGACGGATTCCAGACAGGCCCGCAGGGTCTTCTCGTAGTTGTGGTTCGGGATGATCACGGACACGGTGGGGTGCTCCCGTGACATGGCGGGTCGGGTCCTTTCCGTTCGGGCAGTCGGTGCAGGTCCGGGCGGCCGAGGACCGCGAGGTGCCAGCCCCTGGCGCCGGGGTCGGCGGCCAGGGAGGCGAGGAGGAAGTCCAGGGCGGCCAGTTCGGCGTGGAGGGGGTCGGAGTCCTCCATGTAGAGCGCGGCGCGGACGGTCCGGCCGAGGTACGAGGCTGCGTACAGGTGGGCCGGGCCCGGACCGTCCGGGCCGGGGCACCGCGTCCTCGCTCCGGCGCCCGAGGCCCGCAGCCGCCCGGCCAGTTCACGGGCGGTCCAGGCGGCGGGCTCCGGGGGCTCGGCCCGCACCAGCAGCGCGGTCACCAGGTACACGGAGGAGGTTCTCTTCTCCCGGGGTCACCCCCAGGAGAAGCCGCTCCGGGTGGCGGGGACGGCCACGGCCAGGAGGACGGGGGCGAGGGCGCAGGCCAGGGCGATGCGGAGGGAGAGCGTACGGAAGGTCTGCATGCGGGGCTCCATCTCATCAACAGCGTGTGAATGTCTGGGCACGGCCTGAGCATGGCGTCGCGGCGGTCCGGGGGTCACGCCCTGCGGGTGGCCGGGAGTTACGGGCAGCAGGCTGCCAGCACCCGCCACCCCGCAAATGCCCCTGTCACCTGCGGCGACGCCGTACTGGCAGCCGGTGACCAGGCACCAAGAGGCCACACCTTCACCACTGGATGTCCACACTCCGGGCAGAATCCGGCCGGACCGTGTCCCGTATCCACCCCATGGACTTGGTCTATACCTATCCGCCCCCCGCGCTCTACACTCGCGCCCGGTGCCGATGAGGGGTCCCGGCCCGGCATCGGCGTTCAGGCGCGGCGTGACATCGGTGGGGGAGCCAGAGATGTTTCAGGTACTGGGGTTGGACGCGCGGACGGAGCTCGTGTACCGGCTCGTCCTGGAGGAACCGGAGCTGCGGCTCGACCAGATCGTCGCGCGGCTGGGCCGCAGCGAGCAGGACGTGCGCGACGCCCTGGACCGGCTCGCCGAACTCTGCCTGCTGGACAACCGCGACGACCGCTCCACCGACGGTGACCCGCCGGTCTTCCGCGCCCTGGACCCGGCCGCCAGCCTGCCGTTCCTGCTCTCCCGGCGGGAGGCGGAACTGGCGCGCCAGCAACGGGGCCTGGAGGTCGCCCGGGACGCGGTCTCCGCGCTCACGGCCCATCGCGGCCGGGGAGAGCGGCGCGGGTTCGACGTCATCAAGCGGCTGGAGGGGCTCGACGCCGTACGGGAACGGCTCACCGAACTCGCCGAGCTGGCCAGGACCGAGTGCCTCTCCCTGCTGCCCGGCGGAGCGCAGGCCCCCGACACCCTGGCGGCCAGCAAGCCGCTCGACCAGCAGGCCCTGGAGCGGGGCGTCCGTATCCGCTCGATCTACCAGGACAGCTTCCGCAACGACCCGGACACCCTGCGGTACGTGAACTGGATCGGCGGACTGGGCGCCGAGAGCCGTACGTTACCCACTCTGCCGCTCATCATGGTCGTGGTCGACAGCGAGGTGGCCCTCGTCCCGCTCGACCCCGAGAACGGCCGGGCCGGCGCGCTGGAGCTGCGCAGCAAGGGGGCCGTCCTGGTCGCCCGGCTGCTGTTCGAGAGGCTCTGGGCCGCCGCCACCCCGCTCGGCGCCCGGCCGCCCGTGGACAGCGACGGACTGACCCCGCAGGAGGGCGAGCTGCTCTCCCTCCTGGCGCAGGGCCACACGGACGCCACCGCTGCCCGCAGGCTGGGGGTCTCGCTGCGGACCGTCCGCCGGATGAACGCCGAGCTGACCGCCCGTATGGACGCCCGCAGCCGCTTCCAGGCCGGAGCGGAGGCGGCCCGCCGGGGCTGGATCTGACGCCCCGGGCTTTTGAATCCGCGTGAACCGACCCCTCTCCCCATCCGTGCCCCACCTATGGAGCAACAGCGGAACAACAGCGGTGCGGGGTCGCACAGCACCGGCCTTACCTGACCGGAATGCGGACAGGGGTTCCGGAGAGCGGCCACGAGCCCCTAGATTTCGCGCACGTTACGACACAGTGATCACGCGAGGGGACGGATCGTCATGCCGGAATCGCCCACACCAGCACCACCGGTTCCATCAGCACCGGGGCGCCGGACCCTGACCCCGAAGTCCATAGCGGTCTGGAGCCTGGTGGCCCTGGCCGGCGCCGCGGGCTGGGCCACCCTCGCGCTCTCGCGGGGTGAGGAGGTCTCCGCCGCCTGGATGCTGGCGGCGGCGCTGGGCTCGTACGCCATCGCGTACCGCTTCTACTCCCGGTTCATCGCCAACCGGGTACTGAAGGCGGACAAGAACCGCGCGACCCCGGCCGAACGGCTGGACAACGGTGTCGACTTCCACCCCACCGACCGCCGGGTCCTGTTCGGCCACCACTTCGCCGCCATCGCGGGGGCGGGTCCGCTGGTCGGCCCCGTGCTCGCCGCCCAGATGGGCTATCTGCCCGGCACGATCTGGCTGGTCGTCGGCGTCATCTTCGCCGGGGCCGTCCAGGACATGGTGACGCTGTTCTTCTCGACCCGCCGCAACGGCCGTTCGCTCGGCCAGATGGCGCGCGACGAGATCGGGCCGGTCGGCGGGATCGCCGCCCTGGTCGCCGTCTTCATCATCATGATCATCCTGCTCGCGGTCCTCGCGCTGGTCATCGTGAACGCGCTGGCCCACTCTCCGTGGGGCGTCTTCTCCATTGGTATGACGATCCCGATCGCCCTCTTTATGGGCGTCTATCTGCGCATCCTGCGGCCCGGCAGGGTCAGCGAGGTTTCCTTCATCGGCGTCGCGCTGCTGCTGCTCGCGATCGTCGCGGGCGGCTGGGTCGCCGAGTCGTCGTGGGCGGACTTCTTCACGCTGGAGCCGGGCACGCTGGTCATCTGGATGATCGTGTACGGGTTCCTCGCCTCAGTGCTGCCCGTGTGGCTGCTGCTGGCCCCGCGCGACTACCTCTCCACCTTCATGAAGATCGGCACGATCGTCCTGCTGGCCCTCGGCGTGGTCGTCGCCCTGCCGACGCTGAAGATGCCCGCCGTCACCGACTTCGCCTCCAGCGGATCGGGCCCGGTCTTCGCCGGTTCGATGTTCCCGTTCGTCTTCATCACCATCGCCTGCGGCGCGCTCTCCGGCTTCCACTCCCTGGTCTCCTCGGGCACCACCCCGAAGATGGTCCAGAAGGAGACGCAGATCCGGGTGATCGGCTATGGCGCGATGCTGGTCGAGTCGTTCGTGGCGATCATGGCGATGATCGCGGCCTGCATCATCGACCCCGGTCTCTACTTCGCCATCAACGCGCCCGTCGGCGTGATCGGTGACAGCGTCCAGTCCGCCTCCGAGGCCGTCGCCAACTTCGGCTTCACCATCACCCCCGACGCCCTGGCCCAGGCCGCGAAGGACGTCGAGGAGGCGAGCCTCCTCTCCCGGACGGGTGGCGCGCCCACGTTCGCGCTCGGCATGGCGGAGATCTTCTCCGCGGTGATCGGCGGGACCGCGATGAAGGCGTTCTGGTACCACTTCGCCATCATGTTCGAGGCCCTCTTCATCCTCACCACCGTGGACGCGGGCACCCGGGTCGGCCGCTTCATGCTCCAGGACATGCTGGGCAACGCCTACAAGCCGTTCCGCGAGGTCAGCTGGAAGCCGGGCGTCTGGTTCGCCAGTGCCGTCGTGGTCGGCGGCTGGGGCTACTTCCTCTGGGTCGGGGTGCACGACCCGCTGGGCGGCATCAACCAGCTCTTCCCGCTCTTCGGCATCGCCAACCAGCTGCTGGCCGCCGTCGCGCTCGCCGTCTGCACCACGCTGCTGGTGAAGTCGGGGCGGCTGAAGTGGGCCTGGGTCACCGCCGTACCGCTCGCCTGGGACGTGGCGGTCACCCTCACCGCGAGCTGGCAGAAGATCTTCTCCCCGGACGTGAAGGTCGGCTTCTTCGCCCAGCGCGACAAGTACCAGGCGGGCATCGACGCGGGCGAGGTGCTGGCACCGGCCAAGTCCATGGACGACATGCGGACGATCGTCACCAACTCCACCGTCGACGGGGTGCTGTGCGCGGTCTTCGCGCTCCTCATCATCGTCGTGCTCGTGGACGCGGGCCGGGTCTGCTACAAGGCCATCCGCGACCCGGAGAGCGTCAAGCTCCACGAGACGCCCTTCGTGCAGTCGAAGTTCGTCGCCCCGGCCTCGCTCATCGCGACCAAGGAGGAGAAGGCCGAACTGGCCGCCGCCGGAGTCGGCCCCGAGGGCGGCCTCCGCAAGGAGGAGACCGCGGGGACGGGGAGCCGGTCATGACCGTCGCCGACGACGTACGGCGGGTGGCCGGACGCGTCCGCTGGTACGTCCGTGAGCTGACCGGCGAGTCGACGTACGACCGCTATGTGGCGCACGCCAGGTCCCACGATCCGGACACGCCGGTAATGAGCCGCCGCGCCTTCGAACGCAGCCGCACGGACGCCCGCGAGGCGGACCCCCGCGAGGGCTTCCGCTGCTGCTGACCACCACCGGCCGATCGGGGCCGTCGCACCCCTTCCAGGGGCGCGGCGGCCCCTTTTCGCACCCTCGCCCAGCCCCCTCCGCACCCCGCGGACCCGGAAGAAAGCAGGGCGAAGAAGCCAGACCGTCATACCGACATCTGTTCACGCCGACACAACATGTGGGGGCTTCCTCATCGAGCGCCCCCCACATGTATGCTCGACCTCGCTGTCGCCGCAGGGGAATCCGGTGCGAATCCGGAACTGTCCCGCAACGGTGTGATCAGTGTGCTTTTGCACACCCGAAGTCCGAAGACCTGTCGACAGTACGTCCGGCTCGACCGAACCGGACGGCAGACGTCCGGGCCTCGCGGATGGGCCGGTGGACGCCGTGAGCAGTGCTGCCCCTGTGGGCACCGCGCTGCCCGGCTTCCCCGCTCGCCGCCGGCCCCCAGCCGAGCGAGGGAAAGCCCAGTGACCATCGCGCCCGCCGATCCGGTTTCAGCCACCGAATCCGCTGCCTCCACCACGTCCGGAGCAGGCACGACCGACGGACCCGGGACCGCCCTGCTGCGGACCCTGACCGACCTCACCGTCGATCTGCCCGACACCGACCCCGGACGGGTCGCCGCCTCCGCGCTGCGCGGGCGCAACGCCCGCTCCGACGAGGCCGAGCTGCGCTCGCTGGCCACCGAGGCGGCCGCGGGCCTGATCTCCGAGGACCCGGCGTACTCCAAACTCGCCGCCCGGCTGCTGACCCGTACGATCGCCGACGAGGCCGCGAGCCAGGGCGCGACGCATTTCTCCGCCTCGGTCGCGGTGGGCCACCGCGAGGGCCTGATCGCCGACCGCACCGCCGCTTTCGTGGAGCTGCACGCAAAGGCGCTGGACGAGCTGGTGGAGCGGACGCTGGCCGAGGGCGCGGACGACCGCTTCGGCTACTTCGGTCTCCGTACGCTGCACAGCCGTTACCTGCTGCGCCACCCGATCACCCGTCAGGTCATCGAGACCCCGCAGCACTTCATGCTGCGCGTGGCCGCCGGTCTGGCCGAGGACGAGTCGGCGCGGGCACTGGAGGAGGTCGCCGCGCTCTACGGGCTGATGAGCAAGCTGGACTACCTCCCCTCCTCCCCCACGCTCTTCAACTCCGGCACCCGGCACCCGCAGATGTCCTCCTGCTACCTGCTGGACTCGCCCAAGGACGAGCTGGACTCGATCTACGACCGCTACCACCAGGTGGCGCGCCTCTCGAAGCACGCGGGCGGTATCGGCCTCTCCTACTCCCGTATCCGCGCCCGGGGTTCGCTGATCCGGGGCACCAACGGGCACTCCAACGGCATCGTGCCGTTCCTCAAGACGCTGGACGCCTCGGTGGCGGCGGTGAACCAGGGCGGTCGGCGCAAGGGCGCGGCGGCGGTCTACCTGGAGACCTGGCACGCGGACATCGAGGAGTTCCTGGAGCTCCGCGACAACACGGGTGAGGACCAGCGGCGTACGCACAACCTGAATCTGGCGCACTGGATTCCGGACGAGTTCATGCGCCGGGTCGACGCGGACACCGAGTGGTCGCTGTTCTCCCCCGCCGAGGTCCCCGAGCTGGTCGACCTGTGGGGCGACGAGTTCGACGCCGCCTACCGCGCGGCCGAGGCCAAGGGCCTGGCCCGCAAGACGATGCCGGCGCGTGAGCTGTACGGCCGGATGATGCGGACCCTCGCGCAGACCGGCCAGGGCTGGATGACGTTCAAGGACGCCTCCAACCGGACCGCGAACCAGACCGCCGAGCCGGGCCGGGTCGTGCACTCGTCGAACCTGTGCACGGAGATCCTTGAGGTCACCAACGACGGCGAGACGGCCGTCTGCAACCTGGGCTCGGTCAACCTGGGCGCGTTCGTGGCGAACGGCTCGATCGACTGGGACCGCCTGGACTCCACGGTCCGCACCGCGGTCACCTTCCTCGACCGGGTGGTGGACATCAACTTCTACCCGACCGAGCAGGCCGGGAACTCCAACTCCCGCTGGCGGCCGGTCGGCCTGGGCGCGATGGGCCTCCAGGACGTCTTCTTCCAGCTGCGCCTGCCCTTCGACTCGCCCGAGGCGCGCGCGCTCTCCACGAAGATCTCCGAGCGGATCATGCTCGCCGCGTACGAGGCGTCCTGCGACCTCGCCGAGCGTTCGGGCCCGCTGCCCGCGTGGTCGGAGACGCGGGCGGCGCGCGGTGTGCTGCACCCCGACCACTACGACACCGAGCTGAACTGGCCGGAGCGCTGGGACGCGCTGCGCGCCCGGGTCGCGAAGACCGGTATGCGCAACTCGCTGCTGCTCGCCATCGCGCCGACCGCCACGATCGCCTCGATCGCCGGTGTGTACGAGTGCATCGAGCCGCAGGTCTCCAACCTGTTCAAGCGCGAGACGCTCAGCGGTGAGTTCCTCCAGGTCAACGGCTACCTGGTGGACGAGCTGAAGAAGCTCGGCGTGTGGGACGCCCGTACCCGTGAGGCACTGCGCGAGGCCAGCGGCTCGGTGCAGGGCTTCGCCTGGATTCCCGAGGACGTGCGGGCGCTGTACCGCACGGCGTGGGAGATCCCGCAGCGCGGCCTGATCGACATGGCGGCGGCCCGTACGCCGTTCCTCGACCAGAGCCAGTCGCTCAACCTGTTCCTGGAGACGCCGACGATCGGCAAGCTCTCCTCGATGTACGCGTACGCCTGGAAGCAGGGGCTGAAGACGACGTACTACCTCCGTTCGCGCCCGGCGACCCGGATCGCCCGTGCCGCCTCCGGAGCCGCGTCGGCCGCCGCCCCCATTCCCGTACAGCAGGCGACGGCTCCCGACGCGGACGCCATCGCCTGCTCCCTGGAAAACCCTGAGTCCTGCGAGGCATGCCAGTAATGAGCACCACGAACGAAGAGAAGAACCTGCTCGACCCGGGATTCGAGCTGACCCTGCGTCCCATGCGCTACCCGGACTTCTACGAGCGCTACCGGGACGCGATCAAGAACACCTGGACCGTCGAGGAGGTCGACCTCCACTCGGACGTCGCCGACCTCGCGAAGCTGTCGCCGGGTGAGCAGCACATGATCGGCCGCCTGGTCGCCTTCTTCGCGACCGGTGACTCGATCGTCTCGAACAACCTCGTGCTGACGCTGTACAAGCACATCAACTCCCCCGAGGCGCGGCTGTACCTGTCGCGGCAGCTGTTCGAGGAGGCCGTGCACGTCCAGTTCTATCTGACGCTGCTGGACACCTACCTGCCCGACCCGGACGACCGGGCGGCGGCGTTCGACGCGGTCGAGGAGATCCCCTCGATCCGTGAGAAGGCCCAGTTCTGCTTCAAGTGGATGGACTCGGTCGAGAAGATCGAGCGCCTGGAGACGAAGGCCGACCGCCGCCGCTTCCTGCTGAACCTGATCTGCTTCGCGGCCTGCATCGAGGGGCTGTTCTTCTACGGCGCCTTCGCCTACGTGTACTGGTTCCGCTCGCGCGGCCTGCTGCACGGCCTCGCCACGGGCACCAACTGGGTGTTCCGTGACGAGACGATGCACATGAACTTCGCGTTCGAGGTCGTGGACACCGTCCGCAAGGAGGAGCCGGACCTCTTCGACGACGAGCTCCAGCAGCAGGTCACCGACATGCTGAAGGAGGCCGTCGAGGCGGAGCTCCAGTTCGGCCGCGACCTGTGCGGCGAGGGCCTGCCGGGCATGAACACGGAGTCGATGCGCCAGTACCTGGAGTGCGTCGCCGACCAGCGGCTCGCTCGCCTGGGCTTCCCGACGGTGTACGGCTCCGAGAACCCGTTCTCGTTCATGGAGCTCCAGGGCGTCCAGGAGCTGACGAACTTCTTCGAGCGCCGCCCGTCCGCGTACCAGGTGGCGGTGGAGGGCTCGGTCGGGTTCGACGACGACTTCTAGGCCCGTCGGCTCTGCTTGAGCAGCCTGTTCCACTTCCACGACAGCGCCGCCCACCGTGCGTCCGGCACGGTGGGCGGCGCTGTGCGTGTGGGCGGGGCGGGGCCGACGGCCCCGCCTGCGGGCACTGCGGGCGGTCTCAGCTGCGGGCGGTTCCCCTGGCGTTGGCGGTGGTGAGCGTCTCCGTCCCCGCGTACGCGGCGGTGTACCCGGCCTCGGTGACACCTTCCGCCTCACAGGCGGCGCGGCCGGTGTCGTCGGTCTCGGCGTGGCACAGTGCGCTGCCCTGCGGGTCGAGGAAGACGACCGGCGCCTGGTACAGCGGCTTGTCCTCCCAGGTGACGACCGCGGAGAGTTCGGTGGTGGGAGAGAGGGTCACCGCGGCAGCGGTCAACCGGGTCTCCGCACCCTCCTTCTCCGCGTTCCGCGGCCAGTCGCACACGTTCAGCCGCAGGTTGAACAGCAGCCCCTGGGGGCAGTCCATGACGTACGGCACACCGTTGCTGCACTCCGCGAAACCGGCCGCCGTGTTGCCGAGGGGCGCGTAGACGGAGGCGTCCTCAGGGTCGACGGCCGGACAGACCCGCAGGGCCTGCTGCGACCGCTCGGCGGACTCGACCGCGGTCGCGGTCCAGACGGGCGAGATCAGGCCGAGGGTGGCTGCGGCCAGCACGGCGAGGGACTTCACGGGGGTGCGCACGATTGCTCCGTTTCGGAAAAGGAACGTCGAAGAACACCCCTTTCTATCACTCCAGGCATTCACTCGATCACCATGAGTGACCATTCCGGTTCGGCCGAACAGCCCTGGCAGCCGAGGCAGTTACGCGGAAGAGGGCCGCCGGGCGCCGGTCGGCGCACCGTGATTCACAAGCCCCTGGACGCGGGCACCGCGCTGATCCCCGAGCCGGGCGACCACCCCGTACAGGCCCGCCCGCGTCAGGCGTGTTCGGGCAGCAGCTCGGCGAGCAGGCCGCGAACGCGCCGTTCGATCTCGTCGCGGACGGGCCGCACGGCCTCGACACCGAGCCCGGCCGGGTCGTCGAGCTGCCAGTCGAGGTAGCGCTTGCCCGGGAAGACGGGGCAGGTGTCGCCGCAGCCCATGGTGATCACGACGTCCGACGCCCGTACGGCGTCGGCGGTCAGGACCTTCGGCGTCTCGGCGGACAGGTCGATACCCACCTCCGCCATCACCCGCACGGCGGCCGGGTTCACGGCGTCGGCCGGTGCGGACCCGGCGGAGCGGACCTCGACCTCACCCCGGGAGAGGTGGGCGAGGAAGGCGGCGGCCATCTGCGAACGGCCGGCGTTGTGGACGCACACGAACAGTACGGACGGCCTGGGCACGGACGGCCTGGGCTCAGACATGGGCGGAACTTTCCGGGGAGAGGGCCGGTCCGGCCGTCGGGGCGGGCCGGGGGAAGAAGCGGCGGGCGGCCAGGGCGACATGGACCAGGCCGATGAGAACGGGGACTTCAACGAGAGGTCCGACGACCCCGGCGAGAGCCTGGCCGGAAGTGGCGCCGAAGGTGGCGATGGCGACCGCGATGGCCAGCTCGAAGTTGTTGCCCGCAGCGGTGAACGCCAGCGTGGTCGCCTTCGGGTGGTCGAGCCCCACGGCGCGGCCGACGGCCATGGACCCGGCCCACATGAGAACGAAGTACACCAGCAGCGGCACCGCGATCCGGACGACGTCGAACGGCTTCGAGGTGACGGCCTCGCCCTGGAGGGCGAACAGCACCACGATCGTGAACAGCAGCCCGTACAGGGCGAACGGCCCGATACGGGGGATCAGCCGCGTCTCGTACCAGGTGCGCCCCTTGGCCCTCTCGCCCAGGCGGCGGGTGAGGAACCCCGCCACCAGCGGGATGCCGAGGAAGATCAGCACGCTGCGCGCGATCTCCCACACGGACACGTCGAGCGCGGCCTGTTCCAGGCCGAGCCAGCCGGGGAGCAGCGAGAGGTAGAACCAGCCGAGCAGGCCGAACGCGACCACCTGGAACACGGAGTTCAGGGCGACCAGGACGGCGGCGGCCTCGCGGTCACCGCGGGCGAGGTCATTCCAGATGATCACCATGGCGATGCAGCGGGCGAGGCCGACGATGATCAGGCCGGTGCGGTATTCGGGCAGGTCCGGCAGGAAGATCCAGGCCAGCGCGAACATCAGGGCCGGGCCGACGACCCAGTTCAGGACCAGGGACGGGATCAGCAGGCGCCGGTCACGGGTGACGGTGCCGAGGCGGTCGTAGCGGACCTTGGCGAGCACCGGGTACATCATCACGAGCAGGCCGAGCGCGATCGGCAGCGAGACGCCGGTGACAGTGACCTTCGCGAGCGCGTCCCCCAGCCCGGGCACGAGGCGGCCCAGACCGAGGCCGGCGGCCATCGCGACGAGAATCCACACGGTCAGGAAGCGGTCCAGGAAGGACAACCGCCCGGCGACGACCCCGGCGGGCCCGGTGCTCATGAAGCGGCCGCGGCGGGTGCGGCGCCCCTGGCGGGTGCGGGCTTCTCCGGGGCAGCACCGGACTGCTGTACGGCCCCGGACTGCTGTACGGTCCCGGGCTCCACGACCCCGGTCTGTTGTACGGCCCCGGGCTGCGCGATCCCTGCCCGGGACTGCCCGGCGGGCCGGGTGAGGATCGCCGCGAGGTGGTCGGTCGTCTGTGGCAGCAGCCGGTAGTACACCCAGGTTCCGCGCCGCTCGGAGTCGATGAGCCCGGCCTGCTTCAGCAGTTTGAGGTGGTGGGAGATCGTCGGCTGGGACAGGTCGAAGGCGGGCGTGAGGTCGCAGACGCAGACCTCCCCGCCCGCACGGGAGGCGATCATCGACAGCAGCCGCAGCCGGACCGGGTCACCCAGGGCCTTGAACACCTTCGCCAGCGTCTCGGCCTGGCCTTCGTCCAGGGGGGTGGCCAGCAGGGCGGGGCAGCACCCCTCGGCGGCGGCGTCCTGGCCGAGCACCACGAGCTCTTGTTTCGACATGCTTCTATGTTGACATTCTTCGATGCAGAGCACAAGGTTGCATCGACAGACATCGATACAACCCAACCAGGGAGACCGTCATGTCCCGTGCCCAACTCGCCCTCAACGTCGCCGACCTCGAAGCGTCGGTCACGTTCTACTCCCAGCTCTTCGGCGTCGAGCCCGCCAAGCGCCGCCCCGGCTACGCGAACTTCGCGATCACCGCCCCGCCGCTCAAGCTCGTCCTCATCGAGGGTGAGCCGGGCCAGGAAACCCGCCTGGACCACCTCGGCGTGGAGGTGGAGACCACCGACGAGGTCAGCGCCGCCACCACCCGGCTCAAGGAGGCGGGCCTCGCCACGTTCGAGGAGAACGACACCTCCTGCTGCTACGCGCTCCAGGACAAGGTGTGGGTCCACGGCCCCGGCAAGGAGCCGTGGGAGGTCTACGTCGTCAAGGCCGACGCCGACCAGCTCACCAAGACCCCCGCACCCGAAGGCGGCGCCTGCTGCACCAGCGGGAGCGAGGCCGCCGAAACCGTGACACCCGAGCCGACGGCAGCGGGCTGCGCCTGCGGCAGCTGAGCCCGGAGCAGCAGGCAGCCGCACCACAGGCGGCCTCCCCGGCGGGATGAGCGCCGGGGAGGCCGCCCCTCGCCCACAGGGTCCATCCAGATGATCCACATCTTCAAGATGTTGCGTTTGTTGCGGATACTGCGGATACTGCGGATAGCGGGTCAGTCACTGGGCACCACCGGACCCGTCGCCACTGCCCTCACGTCAGTGGGCTTCATGTTTGCGCCAAAACTCATGAGGCCCGCCATCGTCGTCAGCTCTCCGCCGCGCCAACGGCGGTCGGCCCACACCTAGGGGCGCCCCATGACAAAGACCGACCTTCGTCCGGTCAAGCTTCCGGACGACAAGAAGGAAGCCGCCAACCACGCCCTCGCGCGGGTTCGGACGTACTTGGCGGAGCATCAAGAAGCGTCCCAGGTCCGCGTCAGCGTTCAGGGGGAGAACTCTGAACCCCTGATCCTCCCCCGCGAGGCCGTGGAGCTTCTCGCGTCGCTCCTCGCCCACCTCGGCGCCGGCCGCGCCGTGTCCGTCGTTCCCTCCGACGCCGAACTCACCACCCAGCAAGCCGCCGACATGCTCAACGTGTCCCGCCCTTTCCTCATCGGGCTGCTGGAGGCGGGGGAAATCGAGTACAGGACCGTCGGCACACACCGCAGGATCACCGCGTCCTCTCTACTGGAGTACAAGCGTCAGGACGACCACCATCGCCGCCTGGTGGCGGACGAGCTCACTCAGCTCGGCCAGGAGATGAGAATGAACTGAGGCCATGGCCTTCACCGCCGTCTACGACGCCGACGTTCTGTACCGGCACGTTCTCGCGGCGGCTGTCCGCGCGAAGGCTCAGGTGATCGTCACGTTCAACCTCAAGGACTTCCCGGCCGACAAGTTGTCGGTCTGGGACGTCCAGGCTGTCCATCCGGACGCGTTCATCGAAGCGCAGGTCGGCCTGTCGCCCCAGTTGGTCTACGGGGTGCTGACACAGATAGCGGACGCGTGGATGGTGCCCCCTGACGCGGTGGTGTCCGATGTGATCGCCTCGCTGGAGCGGGAGGGCCTGGTCGCTTCGGCCGCAGCGCTGCGAGTGATGCGGTAGAGGCGCCATCGCGCGACCGCTTCACCTCGTCGTGTCAGGCCGTCGCTGTCGTCCCGTCACCGAATCTGGCGGCCTGCATGCGCCGCGCGGCCGTGGCGGCGTCGCCCTCCGGGGTCCAGTCCTTCGGCCGGCAGCCCTCCAGGACGCGTTGTACGGGGGTCCATCCGGCCCACCGAGGGGCGTCCCAGCCCGGCGGGACCACCAGGGCCGGGATCTGCCGATAGTGGTCGGTCCTGACCTCGTCCCAGGCATGGATGACCAGGCCGTCGCCCACGCACAGCCCCACATGGCCCCAGTTCTGCCGCCGGCCGAGCATCTCGCCGTGGAAGTCGTAGAACACGAAGGCCCCGGCCGGAGGCTCCCCGTCGTTGTCCCGCGCCGCGTACAGCGCGGCGGACTCGGCGGCGAAGTCGCCCCCGAACAGCTCCAGTTCGTTGGACCGTTCGTAGGCGTCCTCCACGAAGGCCAGACAGCGGGAGGCGTAGGACGTCGTCCCGAGGTGCTGCCGCGCCCAGGCGATGGCGTTCTCCGTGCGCACGGTCTCCACGTGCTGTTCCATGGAAGCTCCTTCAGTGAGTTCGGGCGCCGGACGAGCCGGTGGTGGCGGCCGTCATGGTCGGCATCATGGCCGTGGGCCGCGCATCACGCACCCGACTTTCGCCCCGCACCCCGCCCGAAGCCCCGCAGGCACCGGTCCCTCCCCCGCCGTCAGGACGACGCCGCCACCCGCGCCGCCTCCAGCTCGGCCACCAGCCGTGTGACCCGCCGGTTCCGGGTCCGGCCCCAGCTGTGGCCCCCGAGCATCAGCAGCTGGTCCGTCCCGCCGGAGGCCAGCACCAGCTCCGGGACGTCGGACGAGTAGACCGTGCCCGGCACGACGGCCACCCGCACCTCCCGGATGTCCGCCCACGCATGAGAACGCGCCCCGAACAGCCCGGAGTACCGCACCCCCGCCGGACCGTAGGAGACCCCGAGCCCCGGCGCGCGCAGCGTCAGCAGCACACCCGGTACGCCGACGACCGCGACCGGGATCAGATGGATCACCCGGTCCGCGCCCGCCGCCATCACTCCGGCGACCAGGAGGCAGGCGCCGCCCATCAGGAAGTAGCCGAGCGCCCAGAAGGTACGCCTCTTCCTCACCCGACGTACCCGCATACCTGCCCCACCCCATCACCCGCAGCTCACGGACAAGCATACGAACGCACCGCATCCCGGGGTGTCCGGAGCAGCGTCAGGCCCCACCGCGCCGAGCGCGGTGGGGCCTGTCCTCCTGTACCCCTCAGCCAGAGAGGTCACCCGGGGTCACATGCTGGCGAACACGGCTCCGAGGATCATGCCGCCCACCATGCCGACGGTGCTCACGACGATGGCGATGGTGGAGAGGCGCTCGTGCCGGACGGTCTTCGCGATGATGGCCAGGATCACGCCGGTCAGGCCGATGACGACGGGCAGGAAGAGCAGCCCGATCACACCCAGGACCATCGCGAAGATGCTGGCCACGTTGTTGGCCGCGCCGCTCTGCGGCGTGCTCCGGTGCGGCCGGTCGGCCGGCTGGTCGGTGTAGTGCGTAGCCATCTGTCGCTCCTTCGGGACGGTCGCTGCGAGACCCGGTCCCGATCGGACCGGCCTGACGGTCGGGTACCCCCGACTCCGGCGACAACACGGTCATTTGCCGGATGGATATGTCCGACCCTCCGGTTCGGCACCGCCGGGGGAACCCGTGCCCGTCACTGACGTACGGCGGCTCAGCGCCTGCTCGACCGCGTCGAGGCGGCGGCGCTGCCGACGCATGGTCAGGGGGTTGATGAGGAAGATCCCCGACAGGGCGAGGTACTGGAAGGCCCTGAGGTACTCGCGGGTCGCGACGTGGATCGCGGCGCTCGTGAGCATCAGGAACGCCGCACCGCCCATCAGCCACCACACCAATCGGCGCTGCTGGACGTCCAACGCACGCCGTGCCCGTCCGGCGATCTCGATCGTGGCCGGGAGCTCCGCCGGGTCGTCCGGCACCTCACCGCGCTGGATCTGCCGGGCCACCCGCACGTACCGCCCGGCGGACAGGCCCACCTTCGTCGCCCGGCGGCTCGCCCACCGCCACCAGATCAGGGCGCCGACCACTGCCGCCAGGATGAAGGAACCGGCTACCAGCAGCCCCGAGAGGACGCTCACACCGTCCTCCCCGCCGAAGACCGCTCCCGCCAGGAAGCCCGCCAGCGCCGCCGTGGCGACCACGGCGAGGACCGCCCCGGCCGCCCCCGCCCGCACCCGTCGCTTACGTCCGCCTCCGGTCGCCCCGGTCGCCCCGGTCGCCCCAGCCATCCCCGCCCCTCCGGTCATCCCCGCCCCTCCGGTCGCCCCCGTCACCCCAGCCATCCCCGCCCCTCCGTCACCGTCTCCTCCCCCACCCCTCCCGGCAGCCACCCTCCGCCGCACCGGGCATCGGGCATCGGACATGGCCCCCTAGACCTGCTGCGGGTGCCCCCCGTCCCCCTCCACGACGAGCCTGTCCGTACCGGGCTCCTCCGCCCCTTCCACGACCGTCACATCGACCGTCCCGTCACCCGTGGTGTCGAACTGGTACAGGTCCGCCGTGCCGTCGCCGGTCGTGTCGGTGACCCACACATCGGGCTTTCCGTCGCCGTTGGTGTCCGCGCTGAGGAGGACGTGATGCTCGCCCCCCTGAGTCACCTGAGCTCCCTGAGTCACCTGAGCCCCCTGAGCCACGGACGTCTCCTTGATGCCGCCTTCGATGCTCTCTTCGGTGTCCATGGCGGCCGGTTGCCCCTCCGGTGCGCTTCGAAACCGTGCGAGGGGGGCGACGGTGCCGGAGCTCCAGGAAGGGGCGGAAAAAATGATTGGACTAGACCAACGCTGGCATGCACACTCTCAGATCGGCCCACCCGACAGGGCCGGGCTCGGCCCGCTCCAGGAAGGCGTACATGCCCGTCATCGAAGTGGCAGACCTCGTCAAGGAGTTCAGCCGGACCAAACGGCAGGAGGGCAGCTTCGCGGGCATCCGTACGCTGCTGACGCGTGAGCAGGTCGTCAAGCGTGCCGTCGACGGCGTGAACTTCACGGTCCAGCAGGGCGAGATGGTCGGCTACCTCGGCCCCAACGGCGCGGGCAAGTCCACCACCATCAAGATGCTCACCGGCATCCTCGTCCCCACCTCCGGCACGGTCACGGTCGCCGGTGCCACGCCCTGGCGGGACCGGTCCCGCAACGCCCGCCGGATAGGCGTGGTCTTCGGCCAGCGCAGCCAGCTCTGGTGGGACCTGCCGCTGCGCGACTCGCTCTGGCTGATCAGCCGCCTCTACGACGTACCGGAGGCCCGGTTCCGCGAGCGGCAGCGGCAGTTCAGCGAGGTGCTCGGCCTCGGCCCGTTCCTCGACACCCCCGTACGCCAACTCTCCCTGGGCCAGCGGATGCGCGGCGACCTCGCCGCCGCGATGCTCTACGACCCGGACATCCTCTACCTGGACGAGCCGACCGTCGGGCTCGACGTCATCGCCAAGGAGCGGATACGGACCTTCGTCGGCGAGCTGAACCGCGAGTCGGGGACGACGGTCGTCCTCACCACCCACGACCTCGACGACGTCGAGGAGCTCTGCGACCGGATCATCCTCATCGACCATGGCAAGGTCGCCTACGACGGCGCGGTGGGCGAGCTGAAGACGCGTTACGCCCCGCACCGCGAACTCGTCGTGCAGACCGACCGGTTGGAGAGCGTCGAGGGTGCGGAGGTCGTCCGCCGCGAGGACGGCAAGGTGTGGCTGCGCTTCGACCCCGTACGCACTCCGCCCGCCGAACTGGTGGCCGCGGTGCTGGCCCAGCACCAGGTGACCGACCTGTCGATCGTGGAACCCGAGCTGGAGAGCGTCATCCACCGGATCTACGCGGACCGCGGATGAGCGCCCCGACGGCCCCCGCCGCGCCTCAGCCGCCCTCCGCCGCCGCGAAACGGCCACGGGCGACGCCGCTCCGGGCCCATCTCGCCTGCGCCCGGATGGAGTTCCGCACCGCCCTCACGTACCGCACGTCCTATCTGTCGTCCTTCGCGATGATGCTGCTCCAGATCTGGCTGCTGACGGTGGTCTGGAGGGCCCTCTACGACGGCCGTACGGAGGTGGACGGGCTCAGCCTCGCCACCATGACGGCGTACGCGACGCTGACCACGCTCCAGTACCAGCTGGTCAGCCCGTGGCGCTCCTCCCCCATCGACCAGCGGGTACGGGAGGGCAAGGTCGCCGTCGACCTGCTACGGCCCGTCGGCTTCCCCGGGCAGATGCTCGCGGGCCAGCTCGGGTGGGCGTCGTCCGCCGTCCCGGTCCTGCTGGTGGCCCTGCCGTTCGCGCTGCTGATCGGGGCGGGCCAGGCCCCCGCGTCCACGGCGGCGGGGTTCGCCTACCCCGTGGCCCTGCTCGGCGCGCTGCTCGTGAACCAGTTGCTCGGGCTGCTGCTCGGCATGGTCTCCTTCTGGACCCTGGAGGTGACCGGCGCCCTCATGGCCTACCGGTTCATCGCGCAGTTCTTCTCCGGCGCCCTGGTCCCGTTGTGGTTCATGCCCGGCCCGGTCCGGGTGGCCGCGGAGTGGCTGCCCTTCCAGGCCACCGCGTACACCCCGGCGGCCGTCTACCTGGGCCAGATCGAGGGCTCCGGCATCGCGGTCGCCCTCGGGGTCCAGCTCGCGTGGATCGCCGCGCTCGGCGCGCTGTCCGCGTTCGTCTGGTCGCGCGCCCGGCGCCGTGTCATGTCGCAGGGGGGATGAGGGACGATGCGAGGACCGCGTGTCTATCTGCTGCTGGCCGGTGCGGCGTTCCGCGCCGAGTTCCAGTACCGGGGGAACCTGTTCATCAACATCATCGGCGGCCTGTTCTACCAGGGCGTCGGACTGGCCTTCATCTGGGCGGTGCTGGACCGCTTCGGGCAGGTCGGCGGCTGGGGACTGGGCGAGATCGCCTTCCTGTACGGGATCAGGCTCACCGCCCACGGCCTGTGGCTGCTCCCCGGCCACCAGCTGATCCACGTCGACGAGGTCGTCATCGAGGGCGAGTACGACCGCTACCTCGTCCGCCCGGTACCGCCCCTGGTCCAGCTCCTCACCCGCAGGGTACGGCTGAGCTCTCTCGGCGACCTGGCGGGCGGAGTGGTCCTCCTCTCCATCGCCTCGGCCTCCGCCCCGGTCGACTGGTCACCGGGAGCCATCGGCTTCCTCCTGCTCGCGGTGGTGGGCGGCGCACTGGTGGAAGGCGCCCTGCAACTGGCCGCCTCGGCCCTGGTCTTCCGGATGAAGCGGGTCTCCCCCATCAAGTTCGCCATCGACATGATCTTCAGCGACTTCGGCAACTACCCGCTGAAGATCTTCGGCCCGGTGGCGGGCTTCGGCCTGACCTTCGTCTTCCCGCTGGCCTTCGTCGCCTATCTGCCCGCGACCGTGCTGATGGACCGGGGAGAGGAGCTGGCGGTACCGGAGTGGCTCGCCTGGGGCGCCCCGGGTATCGGCGTGGTGCTCATGTACGCCGCGTACCGCTTCTGGGAACGGCAGTCCCGCCATTACGAGAGCAGCGGGCACTGAGCGGGTCCGCCGGCCGGGGCTTCACCGAGCCCCGGCCCCGGCCCCCGGTGTCACACGGCGTCGAACGTCCCGGCCCGCACGCCTGCGACGAACGCGGAGAACGCCCCCGTACGGACGTCGACCACCGGACCGCCCACGCACTTCGAGTCCCGGACCGGCACGACGCCCCGCGAGGCGACGAGATTGACGGCCAGCTCGACGCAGTTGCCGCCGTTAGCGCTGTACGAGGACGTGAACCACTGCGGGTGCTCGGTCATCGCGAAGTTCCCCTTCGTAGGCGGAGGTTCCACCATGCACGGCACGACAGGACGGCACCAGAGGGCCTCTGGCCGACGTGAGGCCCTCACGCGTCGAAGTCGTACTCCAGTACATAGGCCGCCGCGTCGAGGACCATGTCGTTGACCTCCACGGGACGGCGGCCCTCCTCCGCGAACGCGGTCCGGCAGACGAGCATGACGGGCGTCCCGGCCGGAAGACTCAGCTTCGACGCCTCCTCCGGCAGAGGCATACGGGAGCGGATCTCCTCCCGGAAGCGGACCGGCCGGTGGCCCAGCTCGGCCAGCCGTGCGTAGATGCCTCCGGGGCCCGTGTCCGGCTGAGTGATGGCTGAGCCCCCGACCAGGGACGCGGGAAGGTACGACGTCGACAGCAGCACCGGCTTACCGTCCAGCACGAACCGGCGACTCCTGACCCAGGCCCGCTCCCCCGCCCCAAGGCCGAGCACCCTCGCCACGCTCTCCGGTGCAGCCCCCTCACGCACCTCCACCTGGTCCACGACCAGTTCCCGGCCATCGCCGAGATCCGCTTCCCAGACGGAGCGCCCGGTCCCCCACTGCTCACGCGCCAGCCGCTGAATCCCGCGCCGCCTGAGCGGCTGGAAGTCCCGGACCACCCCCCACTCCTTCCGCACGTCTGAAAGCCCTTCACCCTGGAAGTACGTACCACGCCTGCCTTCCCTGGTTCGTCATGCCGGAATCAGCTCAGGCCGGACGGTCTCCCGAGCCCGCTCGTACAGCGCTTGGGCATCGTGGTTCCTGATGTGCGGGCGGATGAGGTTGAACATGTCGGTCATGCGCTTGTCGATGCGCCCCGAGTTGACCAGGGGATAGTCGTCCAGCGCGAACCCCCACGTCTTGCAGGCGGCTTCGAGGTGCCCCGTCGACAATTGGCGCTCGGCGAGGATCGCTCGCTCCTTCACACGCGTACGGCGATAGACGCTGTACCGCAGCCGGTCCGATTCCTGCATGGCGACAACGGCGCCGTGTACGTCGCCCATTTCGAACCGCACCTGGCTGGTGTGATAGCTCAGGGACGCAGGGTCGTACGAGCCGAAGGTCTTTCCCCGGGCTTCAGCCTTGTCCATGGCGAATTCGGCTTCCTGCAAGTACATGAGGGCTGAGCGGCGGTCACCGGTCTGCGCTGCCGCGTGGGCCTGTTGTCCGGCGAGGAAGGCGCGCATCCGGGGTCCGGCCTGAGGGGACGCAGCCGCTGCGGCGTCCGCGAGGCGCATGGCCACCGGCCCTTGCCCCAGATCCACGGCCTGCACGCTCATCCCTCGGAGCGTGGTGCAGAACGTCAGGTGATCCTCCGACGCTCCGGCAAGCTCCAGTGCCTGGAGATAGTAGCGCTGGGCGAGCCCGTGCAGCCCTTCGTCGACCGCCATGTATCCCGTGAGGTAGCAGAGGTCCGCCGCCGCCGACATCATCGCTCTGCGTACGTCGTCGGAGCCGCTGGTCCGCAGGAACGGCACAACCGTGTTCACCAGAAACGCTGCGGCGAGGGGGCGGGCGACGCGCCCCCCGAACTGATCATCCATTGAGGAGAGTTGCTCGGTCATGGCGGAGACGGTGTGCACGTCGGACAAGCCGATGCGCGTACGAGCTCCTAGCTGCGCGGCCTCCATACGGCCCACTGCGTCCGGCCGATCCGGCAGGGTGAGCACGACAGGCAACAGGGCAACTCCCAGCACGCTACGGCGAGAAGGGTCCATATCCGACCTCCGCAAGTCAGGGCACGGCGACTCCGGTCATACCCAGACAGCAGGACGCCCCACCGCACTGCAAGCGGTGGGGCGTCCTGGGTCGGCTCGTCAGACGGCGTCGAGCGCTCCGGCCTGCACGCCCGCGACGAACGCGGAGAACGCGGCGGTACGGACGCCGACCACCGGACCGTCCACGCACTTGGAGTCACGCACCGGGACGATGCCCTGCGAGGCGACGAGATTGGCGGCCACCTCGACGCAGTCACCGCCGTTCGAGCTGTAGGAGGACTTGAACCAACGGGGGGATTCGGTCTTCACGAGGTGCCCTTTCGCAACTGGCTGATCCTGGCCGCAGACGCCGCCTTCGACAACGCCTCGCCCTGCATTTGATGGTAGGTCGTGAACATCGGCGCCACCAATGACGTTTCACGCTCGACGTACCCCTGAGCCTGCGATTCGGCGTACGCGACGATGGAGCGGTCGTCCATGGTCAGCAGGTTGACCGGCAGATGGAACGCCCTGCGCACCCCCATGCTGAACGGCGCGACCTGGATGATCCAGTTGGGCCGCGCGGCCACCTCCTCCAGCCGTTGCAGCTGGGCGTCCATGACCTCCGGCCCGCCGACGGCCTGATGCAGACAGCTCTCATCCATGACGACGAACACCATGGGCGGCCGCGACCGAACCAGTGCCTCTTGCCGCTCCGCCAGGAACGCGACGCGCTCATCAGCCTGTTCAGCGGTGATGGACCCACGTTCAACGTCCCCGTAGGCCACCGCCCGCGCGTACTCCGGAGTCTGTAACAGCCCCGGAACCAGGCCCAGGTTGTAGAGCCTGATCTCCACCGCCCGCCCCTCGTACCCCACGTACTCGGGGAAGCCCTCCAGCAGCGCCCCGCTCCTCATCTTGGCGTACTCGCGCTCGAAGGAATCGGGCGTGTTGGTCGTACCAAATGCCTGGTCAGACTTCCGCGAAAACCGCAGAGTTGGCGGTTTGCGAACAGTTTCCACGGCCGAGATGTGCTGGCTGGAGTACCCGATCTTCGGGGCCAGCATGTCCTGGGTCCACCCCCGCTCCTCGCGAAACTGCCGGATACGGGCACCGAACGCCGCCTGCGGGCTGCTCTCCGGCTCCAGTTGCTTGATGTTGACCATGCCGCCCCCTTTGATCCTTCCTTCAACTTCAGCCAGTTGAAGGGTTCTTCACGGTAGGTCAGCCTGAGTCGCCTCGGTAACCGTTCAGCGGCAGAGAGGAGCCGATCGGTGTACGGCGTGAACGCTTGCCCGAATCCCGAGGAACCACCCCCCGACCTCCCCGCCCCCGGAACCCTCCTGGTGGACACCAGCCGCAACAACCGCGTGGGCGAGTTCCAAGGACTCGCCGGCTGCTACTGGGCACTACGCCCCATCGGCGGCGGACGGGAGTGGGAGGCCGACCCCCGCCACGTACGACCCGCACCCCCCACAGAGCAACTGCGTTCCCACACCGCGCGGATGAACACCAGCAGCCGGGGTGAGGCCCGGTGAACACCCTCGCCCGGTTACGGGTCCGGCTCACCCTCGCACTCGGGGCCGCCGAGGTCCACCTGCGGCGCCACCTCCCCCGCCTGATGTGGGCGTTCACCCGCCGCCGGACCGCCCCCGACGCCCCCTTCGCCGAGCTGCAACGCATCGAGACCGACCCCGCCTACCGGGCCCTGTTCCTCGCCCGGCTCAACGCGGCGATCACCGACCGGGACGCGGAACGCGAGGCGGTGGTGCACGCGATCGAGGCGGCGGCCGAACACCTCCGGCACCTCGTCACCGACCCCAACTCCGTCTCCGGCGACCACGGGCGGGCCGCATGACCCAC
The DNA here is from genome assembly GCA_002082585.1 of Kitasatospora albolonga. Taxonomy (NCBI): domain Bacteria; kingdom Bacillati; phylum Actinomycetota; class Actinomycetes; order Kitasatosporales; family Streptomycetaceae; genus Kitasatospora; species Kitasatospora albolonga. The sequence continues at coordinate 5,624,848 of CP020563.1, read as the reverse complement.
ACCCGCTATGCCGCCCAGGTCACCCTCTCCCACGGCCACCGCTCCGCCTCGCTCGGAGGCATCACCGTACGCAACCGGCGACTCGTCCTCCTCTGGCTCCGCAGGCAGGCGCTCCGCCTCGCCGACGGACACGGATGCGGGGGCACCGTACGGGACGCGGCACCCAACGACGTACGCCCCGTACTCTTCCGCAGCTCCGACGCCCCCGAAGGGTTGCGGTTCTGGGCCACCGACGGCCGCCGCCAGGACGACGCGATACGCACCCTCGAAGCCGGATTCCCGCTCCAGTTCACCGTCCTCGACCCCGCCGTCGAGCTGACCCTCACCCTCGCCGGGTGGCACGGCTCCCCCGCCGGGCACCCGTAAACCCCTCTCAGAAGACAAGGCCCCCGACCGTGCTCCAGTGCACCGCCGTGACCCTGGCCCCCCTCACCGACGTACTCCTCGCCCTCACCACCATGGAAAGCGGCCCCGACAACCCCCTCAGCTCACTCCCCCCGGCCCACTACGTCCTGTGCGAACTCGGCGAGCACGACACCCACACCGAACACGCCGCGCTCCTCTGCCCGGGCGGAACACCCCACCGCCCCGCGCTCTGGCTCCTCTGGACCGGCACCGACATGGACCGCACCCACCGCATCACCACGGTGCCGTGGTGCCCCGCCGTCCTGCGCATCCTCGACACCGACTCCGTACTGCCGTGCTCGCTCCTCGCCCAGCACACCGGAGACCACTCCTGGGGCGTGACCGACCCCCTGAGCGACCTCCTCGCCGGACCGGTCACCACGGGCAGCACCAAGAACGGCGATACGCCCGACGACCCCACCGGCAAACCGAGATGACGGGGGACCCCGCCATGCGCCAGTGCACCGCAGTCGCCCTCCTGCCGCCTCCCGACCACCTCATCACCCTCGCCGCCGAACCCGGCCACATCCTCTGCGAACTCGCCACCGACCACCCCGGCGACCACGCCACCATGCTCTGGGACGAAGGAGGCCCGACCGGAGGCGCCGTCTGGGCCCGCTGGAACACCCACCGCGCCCGGCTGATCCCGCTGCCCTGGTGCCTCGCCCTCGACCCCCGTAAAGAAGCCTGCGAACTCTTCGCCGACCACCCCTCGCCCCACAGCTGGGACATCACCGACCCCACCCACGAAGCGATCACCCACGACCTCGCCCGGCAACACCCCCACCTCTTCCCCGGAACCCCCGAGATCGCCGAACGCACCGAAGAGGAAGACGGGAGCTGACGGCTGCCCGCGAGAACCGGGAGAGGGGCGTACGGACCCCTGCCGATCGGCTAGAAGAGGCCGGAGTGCCGGGGGTGCGTAAGGTCGTCGAGGATCTTGCGCAACCACGGGCTGCGGACGGCCGACAGCTGGACCAGGGTGCGCCGCAGCACATCCAGGTCGGCCCGGAAGAGGCGAGGGGGGTGCGGCGCGGGAGGGTCGAAGTCGTCGTGGCGGACCCCGGCCGGCAGGACCCCCGACATGGGGACGGGCAGGTCCGGTACGGGGAAGGCCAGCCACCGCCACACGCCGAACGGCAGCGGCACCAGGTACGGCACCGGGTCGGCCGGAGCCCAGGTCGTACCCGTCCGGGGGTGGGACGGCACGAGGAGGATGGGGGCGTCCCCGCCGGGAGCAGGTAGTCCGGGTCCGGCCAGGACGGCGTGCCGCGCCGGTGGCCCTGCGGGCAGCAGAGCGGTGAGCGCACGCTGGAACACCTGCTCGGCCAAACCGCCCGGGACGAGCACCGGTTGACCGCCGGACGCCGCCAGGAGGTGGGCGAGCGCCTGGCCGGCCGCTGCCTCCCACTGGGGGCTCCACGACCACCAGTAGTTCGCCCAGTGGCCCGGCTCCGTCCGCGCTCTCCAGGAGGCGATGGGCTCGTACGGGGGCGTGCCCGCGTTCTGCGCCATCAGCTCGGTCCAGGTGGGCGGCGCGGCGCCGTGGCCGTCGATGCGAAGGCGGCGTACCGCGTCCGGGGCGAGCCACATCGCCTGCCAGAGCGAGCAGTCGTCGACCCTGCTCGCCACGGGCAGGGAACACTGGGCGCAGGCAACATTGGGGCCGTCGGCACCGTCGAGGCCGCAGCAGTAGCCGTCCGGGCGGTTCCCGGGGATCAGCACCGTGCCGTCGGCGTCGCCGGGTGCGATGACGATCGCGCCGGGCGCACCGTCGGAGAGGGCGGACACCGGGGCGTACACACCGCGGGCGGCTGCTTCATCCGGACCGATCTCCTCCCACTTCCGCCACGGCGGCCCCGAGGGCTCCGGGTCCACGGCGAAGGTGCCCGACGCCATGAGCACCGGGAGCTGGACCCCGTTCCCGTACTTCTGATGGGCGTGGGCAGGCAGCGCGACCTGGGACAGCGGGACGGTCAGCCTGGCCCCACAGCCTGCGCACACGAAGACGAACAACCATCCTCCGTAAGGAAGCAAAGGAAGCAAAGGAAGCAGCGGCATGATGTCGGCTCGGCGGCGGACCGCGCGGTGAACGAGTTTCCGGTCGGCCGTGCCGCCTCCGTCGGCATCACTCCGACGCCCGATGGCGGCGGGTGTGCCGTCGACGACGGACTACCGGAGATCGGTGCTCGGTCGACGACGCCAGTCCCAGTCGGGGTGGCGGCCCATCAGCGTGAGGAATGCGCTCGTCGGCAGGATCTCGAAATGGTTGGTGTCGACGAGGCCGTCGACACCGGGAAGAACCTCACGGAGGAACGCCCGGGCCGCGTCCAGGGACTGGCACGACACGTAGACCGCGTACGGCTCGCCGATCGAGGACGTGACCTGGCCGAGCTCGTCCGGCTCGTAGTCCGCCAGGATGCCGCCCGAGAGGTCGAGGCAGTACGCGTAGTCGTGCCGGTGCAGCCTTTCGCCGCCCGTCACAGGGTCCGGCACGAGCCCGAAGGCACGAATTCGTCCCTCAAGGGACGGCCTCTGCTCTGCGGCGACAAGAATGATCACAGACGGCCAGGACAAAGCGCTCACCTCCCCTTCTCCGCGAACGTGCGGGTCACCATCGACGCCGACACCAGAGCCCGGCTTCACCGGCCCAGCACCAGACTTCTGCAAACGCTTCAGCGACCGCCGCTACCCGAATCGGACCCAAGCAGCTTCTGAATGCTTTCTGTTGCCAGGAAGTCCACCTGCGCGGTGGCTGAATCATCAAGGTCCACGCCTGTGGACGCGAGATAGGCCAGAAGCGCACCGCGGACAACTGATCTGATGTCGCCTGCCCCGATATCGACCTGGGCATCTCGAAGGTCTGTCAGCTCCCTGATAACAGCCGCTAGAGCTTCCTCCGCCGAAGAATGAGGATTCGTAGCCCCGTCCACAGCCCGGCGGCACACCACAACGCTATCGAGATTGGAGGGTTCACGGGAACCAGCCTTGACGACGCTGGTCGTCATCTCACCTTTCACCGGTTGGACGGCCATCACGACCCACCCGGAGCAGCGTAGCGACTCAACTACCTGCACCCACCCGCTGATCCGAGCCTGGTGGAACGTGAAGGCCAGCAGACCACCCGGCTTCAAGACTCTCGCCGACTCGGTCCATACGGCCTCGATTGCCTTCCTGAATTCAACCGGGTCAGCATGCTGGACCTCGCCCACTCGACGGGTCGTTGTCGCATCGGAATAGCCGACGTACGGCTGCATGTGCTGGAGCCACGCATGAAAGAAGTCCGCGAGCTCCGCGTAGTGGACGTTGTCCATGTAGGGCGGATCAGTAATGATCAGGTCAACCGACCCATCCGGGATATCCATATGCGCCGAGTTCCTGGTGGCGACATAGGCTGCCTGCCCTTCGCTGGAGACGAAAGCCTCCCACGAATCCGCAATGCTCGTGCCCACTGGCTTTGACACCCCGGAGATCCGCTCGATCCCTGCACCCCTGTCAACGAGGTCTACGGGTTTCCTCTTGTACTCGTGAGCACGCCGCAGACGGCTCTTGAAGAGAGTCGAGAAGGCGCCGGAGGACTGCGACGTACCCCAGGGGTGCGCTTCCAGCGGAGTTCGCTCCGGCTTCAGGACGTGATGGCTGAACATATGCCGGACAGCCCCTGTCCCCTCACCCTTGAATGATGTGAACAGGTTATTGAACTCAAGCGTTCCTGAGAACAGGGCACAGAGCGCTTCGCGTTCAGGAGCTGATCCAGTCAGGTCACGAATCGCCGTAGCAATCAGCGAGAGGGAGATCAGCTGACGCGCGTTGAAGAAATCACGCCACTCCCGAAAGTTCCACTTCAGGGCCTGGTCAGTATTATTTCCGGGAGCTAGCCGACTGCTCGGAAGGACGGCAGACTGTGATAGCTCTGCGAGCATGGCAACACACTCGTCGTAGAGTGCACGATCCCAGTCGGTAATGGCTTCGTAGCTCTTCGAGCCATCCGAGTTGGCTACCAGCTTGGCATACATTTCGTATACCGGTGGCGATCCGTTCAGGGCGCCGAGGACCTTGAAGCTGTGACCGTTCCCGCATGTCGCCGACTGACCCCGCACCGCACCGCGCTGCGAAATTGTGTGACCATTCGAACAGGTCTCAGCGACGAAGTCGTACCGACTCTCCTTGACGGAGAGGCACTCGGGACAAACAATTTGCGCTTTGGGTACTCGTTTCGGGTACGCGTTCTTGGAGAAAACTGGCGAGTCAAACAGGTGAACTTTCCTGGAACACTCGGGGCAGCCGAGGGCCGCGACCCAAAAGTAGTAGAGAACCGTCCTCCCGTCCTCTGCGCAGTGGAGCCGGTCAACCTCGGATCGACAGGCCGACTCGACCTCCTTGTAGGCAGCTTCAAGAGAACCGAGATCCCACGGTTGAATAGCTTGGCGCTGAACGAGCGTTGCGACAGGGTTGATATCGAAACAAACAGCCTTGGCCCCGGCTTTAAGGGCTTCCACACCGGTCACACCTGATCCGGAGAACGGGTCGAGCACAACCGCTCCCTCCAGATCGAGCGACGATCCGTAGGCTCCCGCGGCGTCGGCTCCAGCAGGCGTCGCCGCCGACGTAATGATCCCCCGGAATACGGTGCCGAGGCGCTTGGCCCACCACTTGTGCGTACTGGTGGCCGGACGGTGCACTTCCTTGCGCCAGGATTCCTTCGTTCCGACACCGCTGAGCATCGCCGCCGGAAAGTTCGACTCCAGGCTGGTGCGTTGCGGTACCACGAGCGTCACAGTCGACCTCTCGCGAAGGAAACCGACTTGGAGTCGCCTGCGCCACGCGAGCGGTATGCCCGGAACCTATGGACCTTACCTGCATAGGGATTAGGCGCCTTATGTGTCACCATCTCATTGGTTTGAAGGTTGAACTCGTACGATACGATGACCTCGTCCACCTCGGTTCGATCAAGTTCACCCACCTGGACAAGAGCATCCGACTGCGGCTCGAATTCCGCAGGAACGATCAGAGTCGCGAGCCCTGCAGTTCCGGAAGCCAGCGCGAACGGCGTTGGCACGACGTACATCTTGCGGTCGCGGACCAGGATGTCTCCGTACGAGCCGAAGCCACGGAACGACTTGTTCTTGTGAATGTATTCGCTATCGGCATTGAGGAAGCTGCCGTGGCACACCACTAGGTCGACAACCGGGTACTCCTCGACGCCGCGCTCTGCCTTCGGGTAGCGACCGAACACATAGAAGACCTCACGCCCGCCGTGGTTACCGGTGGGCACCTGGGAGTTGGAGTCATAGTCGGCCTCGCGGCCGGGAAACTCCAGGCCCTTGACCTCGTACCCTTCCGGGTGGTGGATGAGCCGGAAGTCCGGATAGGTGTTCCGGCCGGGATCATCATACGAAAGCCTGCATGCCTCTATGCGGGCCTGCACCCAATTCTGAAAGTGGTACTCCTTGTCACTGGCGGAGACCCGCTGAATCAAGTCACCGTCTGCCCGAGCACGCTCGCACTCCAGAAATACCTGCTCGACCGCACTCATCGGCACCCTCTGTCACCCTCTATAGCTCAGCGTCCACCCTGACCGCCGTTCACGGCGATGATGCCCCGAGGCTACAGAACAAGCACCCATGCATGGACTCCGTGCCAGCAGGAACCACTCTTCGTGCTAGGGAGAAGTTGTTCGGAGAAGATCTCGGGTGCTGTCGTCCTGGAGGAGAATGCCTCGGCACATCACTCCTGATATGGGCCTGACACTTTGATAGCACCCTGGACCCACCCCTCATCGAGCCGGACCGTCCAGGTGTCCCCCACGGCCCTGCGCAGTTCGACCAGGGCCGCGACCTCCGCGATGACCGCCGGAGCGTCGGACAGGTGCAGGGGAGAGTCCGGGACACCGTTGCGGGTGTAGACCGGCAGCTCTC